>NZ_LAJC01000220.1 GCF_000981225.1 Allosalinactinospora lopnorensis | reverse complement strand
CAGACGGTAAGTGCAGCGGGCATGTCCGGCATCCTCCGCGCCCCGCCGTGGCACCATAGTGCGATTCCACACCATTCCGGTGTCATGGAATCCGAAGTTCATGTCACTCTCCGCCTGCCCGCTAACCTTCACGCATGGCTAGTCACCCAGGCCAAGTCCGCCCACAGACCCCTCAACTCCGAGATCGTCCACCGCCTGGAGGTCGAGCGTACCGCCGCTGAG
>NZ_LAJC01000219.1 GCF_000981225.1 Allosalinactinospora lopnorensis | reverse complement strand
TTCCAGCGGTAGCCGCGCGGGGTCACGAACCGCCCGGCCACCTCGCGGCTCACCGAGCTGCCGACGATCACCACGGTGAACATGTCCACATCCTCGACGCCACCGGCGAGCATCCGCTCCAGCGTGCTCATCGCGGCGCTCTCCCCCTCACGGGAGGCCTGGCGCACATGGCCGACCGGAGTACCAGCGGGCCGGTACTCGGCAAGGATCTCCAAAGCGCAGGTGAGC
>NZ_LAJC01000218.1 GCF_000981225.1 Allosalinactinospora lopnorensis | reverse complement strand
CCCCTCGGCGAGGTGCAGGTCGGTCCGGCAGACGGCGCACGCCTCGACCCGGACCAGCAGCTCCCGCCCGACGGGGACGGGCACGGGCAGCCGGACCCGGCGCAGCGGCCGCGTGCTGATCGGACCGGGGCGGTCGACGACCCAGGCGGCCATCTCCTCCGGCAAGGCGCCCATACCCCCGAGTCCACCACGGCCGCGCCCGCCGGTCCAGTACCGCGGTCGCCGGCTCGC
>NZ_LAJC01000217.1 GCF_000981225.1 Allosalinactinospora lopnorensis | reverse complement strand
GAGGACGCGCTGGAGGCCGCCCGGCTGGTATGGTCCCGGCCACCCTGGCCAAGGGCCTGGAGTTCGACTCCGTCATCATCGCCGAACCGGCCCGCATCGCCGCGGCCGAACCCCGCGGCCTGAACCGCCTCTACGTCGCCCTCACCCGCGCGGTCAGCCACCTGCACATCGTGCACGCCACCCCCCTGCCTCCGGCCCTGGACGACTCCCAGCAATGAGGCACCCCACCCGCTCCGGCGGCAGCGAACGGCC
>NZ_LAJC01000216.1 GCF_000981225.1 Allosalinactinospora lopnorensis | reverse complement strand
GCGGGGTTGTATGGAGCACTGTTGAGTGCGGGTAGACTGGTGAGACCGAGCGAAGCGGATGCGGGTTGTGTGCCTGTGGGTGTCTCGGTTCATTCCACTCGATCTTGGTGGCGCGAGTACTCGTGGCCGGGGGTAGGGTGGGGTTACTCCAGAGAGCGGCCGGGTTGTTGACTGGGCGGTGATCGGGAGTAGGATGGAAGGGTTGTCCTCGACTGGGAGTGGCTGGTGGCCGCTCGGGCGGGGATGCTCTGT
>NZ_LAJC01000215.1 GCF_000981225.1 Allosalinactinospora lopnorensis | reverse complement strand
GAGGTCGTTCGCGGCGAGGAACATCGGGAAGAGGGTGTGCAGCGAGTCGCCCTCGGTGGAGGCGAGGGTCATCCCCTGCAGGTCGGAGGGTTCCTCGATGTCCTTGTCGGCGAAGAACTGCACCGACGACGGCCCGGTCTGCAGGTACACGCCCAGGCTCTGGACCGGTATGGCCTCACTGGCCATGGCGACCAGGGCCGACGTGTCGGCCCAGCCGAAGTCGCTCTCCCCGGCGCCGACGGTCTGGACCGTCC
>NZ_LAJC01000214.1 GCF_000981225.1 Allosalinactinospora lopnorensis | reverse complement strand
TCCCCCTACGACACGGGATCGCTTGGGCCGGGAACGGATCCGCACCCATCAGGAGGGCTCCCCTTCTCCCGCCCGTCGCCGGGAGGCGCCTCCGCCGGGCAGCCGGGCGGCGCGGCGCCCTCATGGTCGGGAGCCGACACGGGATCCTGGCGGAACTCCGGTGCCGGTGACCAGCCTCCGCCGACCCCGGGCGGCGGATTCGAAATCCCCTCCCCCTACAACACCAACACGTTCAACCGCGACACCTACGACACCGG
>NZ_LAJC01000213.1 GCF_000981225.1 Allosalinactinospora lopnorensis | reverse complement strand
CCGACGCAAGGCGAAGGCGAAGGTCGCCCGCGCACACCGCAAGGTCCGCAACGCCCGGACAGACTTCCTGCACCGCGCCACCACGCGCCTTGTCCGCAAGGCGGATGTGATCGCGATCGAGGACCTGAACGTCAGGGGCATGATGGGCAACCGCAGGCTTGCCCGCGCGATCTCCGATTGCGGATGGGCAGAGTTCCGCCGCTAGCTGGCATACAAGGCCCAACGCTACGGCCGTACCCTCGCAATCGTTGACAGGTGGTACCCC
>NZ_LAJC01000212.1 GCF_000981225.1 Allosalinactinospora lopnorensis | reverse complement strand
CGTTGACGACGCCGGCCTGCGCCGGAGAAGCAGCCAGCGCCATACCCACAGCGGCACCGGCAACCAAACCGGCCACACCAAGCTTACGGAACATGAAAACCCTCCCAGAAACAACGGAAAAAGACCCGGAAAACTGAAGTATGGGGCCTTGATTCCTAACAGCGGCCGCTCACACGACCGCCCATATCGCGGCTCGCCAATCGGAACCGCACCCAATGACCGCATAACCAACAGCACGGTTCGCCGCGGAAAACGACACACCGGCCATTGGG
>NZ_LAJC01000211.1 GCF_000981225.1 Allosalinactinospora lopnorensis | reverse complement strand
CACGGGGACCGCGGCCCGCGCGGCGATCACCGGGGCCGTGAGGGCGGCGGTGACCGGCGGGGCGGTCAGGAGCAGCGGCGCGATGGCCGTCGCTTCGACGGTGAGGGTCGCGGCCATGAGCCTCGCGGCGGTCGCCGGGGTGAGGATCGCCGCGGCGGTGGACGCAAACCCTATCGGGGCGGTCGCCAGGGAAGCCCGCGTACCTGACGCCGGGGCATAGACCCGGTGGCGGCTCCTGACGGGCCGCCACCGCGCGTTTCCGGCCCCCGCGGAGGCGGGCACGCGACCCCGGG
>NZ_LAJC01000210.1 GCF_000981225.1 Allosalinactinospora lopnorensis | reverse complement strand
GAAGGGAGGGGATTCCGGAACCGCCTAATGGCGGTTCGGGGCTTTCGCCCCGCCACGGGTCACCCCGTGCCCTTCCTGCTTCGCAGCCGACAGCGGAAGGCAGGACTCTTGCCGACTTACACCAGCTCCACAGGCCTCGCCAGGGTTTTCCCTGGCTACGGCTCGACCAGCCGCAAGAATGTTCTTCGCCGCGTTGATGTCCCGGTCATGCCGGGGGTACGGCAGTCAGGGCATGTCCAGGCCCTGACAGAGAGTTTCAGCTCGCTCAACAGGTGACCGCACGCGGAGCACGCCTTAGAGCT
>NZ_LAJC01000209.1 GCF_000981225.1 Allosalinactinospora lopnorensis | reverse complement strand
GGCCAGCGCACCCGCGGAGCGCGCGGCTCCCCGAACGACGCCCGCGCCTGGCTCTCCGTCGGCCAGCACGTCCAGACCGCGCAGCAGCTCCGCGCGGTCCTCGCCGACCGCCACCGCCCGATGCTCGAAGTGGGAACGCGTGGTCGCCAACGAGAACCCCACGTCCACCGGACGCAGGTCGGGACAGGTCTCCAGATGCGCCCGCAGCCGCGCGGCCTGATCCTGCAGCGCTCGCTCGGTTCCTCCGGACAGGACCCACGGAACGACGGGGAGGCCCGGGTCGGCGCTGTTCTCCTCCACTGT
>NZ_LAJC01000208.1 GCF_000981225.1 Allosalinactinospora lopnorensis | reverse complement strand
CGGCCGTCCTCACCGCTGACGGGGAGGCCCCGGCGGCCGCGGCCGCGCCGCCGGTACTCCCGTGGCTGGTTTCCGGACATACCCCGCAGGCACTCCGGGCCCAGGCGCGCCGGCTGCACGAACACCTCTGCACTTTCCCGGAGACCGCCCCCGTGGACGTGGGGTTCTCGTTGGCGACCACGCGTTCCCACTTCGAGCACCGTGCCGTGGTGGTCGGTGGGGATCGCGGTGAGCTGGTACGGGGCTTGGACGCGGTGGGCCGGGGTGAGCCCGCCCCCGGTGTGGTCGAGGGAATGGTGTCTCGGGAGCCGGGCCAGGTCGCG
>NZ_LAJC01000207.1 GCF_000981225.1 Allosalinactinospora lopnorensis | reverse complement strand
GGGGGAGGCGATGCGGGAGGAACCGGACGGATCCGAGGCCTTGGGGCGCTCCCGAGGCGGGCTGACGACCAAGATCCACCTGTTGGCCGATACCCGGCGCCGCCCGCTGGCGAGTACGACCAGTCCCGGCCAGCGCGGCGACACGCGCATGGTTGAGCCGTTGATGGCGACCCTGCATCTGCCCCGCAGCCGGGGCCGCGGGCGCACGCGCCCGCATCGGGTGATGGGCGACAAGGCCTACTCCTCGGCCGCTATCCGGGCCTACCTGCGCAGACGCGGTATCAAGGCGACTATCGCCCAACCCGACGACCAGCGTGAGAACCGCC
>NZ_LAJC01000206.1 GCF_000981225.1 Allosalinactinospora lopnorensis | reverse complement strand
CGGTGCGCCGCCGCGCCGAGGAAGCCCGCGCCCAGTTCCAACAGGGCATGATCGCCTACCTCACGCTGGTGGCGCTCGAACGCCGTGCCGGCGCCGGCCCGCACCAAGCCCTGGTCCAGGCCGCAGATGTTGCCGACTCCTGGGTCTGGCGCCGTATTCGCGCTGCGCTGGACCACGCCATGCTCGGTCGACGCCCCACATGGGAAGGGCTGCGAGATCTTTCCCGGGACCTGGACATCTCCGAGCTGGCCGACTGCGCCGACATCATCGCCACCGGTTCAGAGGGAACAGCTGTGGCCGACAACCTGCTGGCCCGGGCGCGCAGCCTGCGGG
>NZ_LAJC01000205.1 GCF_000981225.1 Allosalinactinospora lopnorensis | reverse complement strand
TTGAATCCTCCCTTCCTTAAAGGGAGGGGATTCTTGGCGCACGTTGGCTGCGGACCGGCGGCCCGTCAGCTCTTACACGAGCAGCATCAGCCGGGTTGCGACCAGCCCGGAGGAGCATCACGCGGGCGGAGTTCTTGTCTCTGGAGGAGACGACTCCGCATGCGGTGCAGGTGTAGGTACGTTCGGACAGCGGCAAGCGGTGCTTGGTTCTGGCTCCGCACTGCGCGCAGTCCATGGTGGTGTGCGCCGGATTGGCGAGGCGGATGTCCCGCCCGTGCTTGTGGCCCATCTCGATCAGGGCCGTCTTCGTGGCGCCGATCGCCGCGTCAGCGGCTTTGCGGGCCATGGTGGTACGGCTGAGGAA
>NZ_LAJC01000204.1 GCF_000981225.1 Allosalinactinospora lopnorensis | reverse complement strand
TTTTGGCCGCCCCCGCGGCGTGGTGGTGGGCGCGGATACTGCTGGAGTCGATACCGGCCTCCAGTTCCTGTCCGGTGTGGGTATCGATGCGCAACCGTTCGGCGATGCGGTGCCAGGTGCCGTCGGTGGACCAGCGGCGGTGCCGCCCGGCGGCGGTTTCCCACGGCCCGTACCGCTCAGGCAGGTCCCGCCAGGGGATGCCGGTGCGGATCCGGAACAGGATCGCGTTGATCACCCGACGGTGGTCGGCCCACCGGCCTCCCTTGGGCGGATCGGCGGGCATCAGTGGGGCGAGCAGCGCCCATTCAGCATCGGTGAGTTCATGGCGTCCGACCATGCCAAGCGAGGTTGCCAGAGCACCAACCCGCCCCGCAGACATTCCAAAAAACACTGCCTAG
>NZ_LAJC01000203.1 GCF_000981225.1 Allosalinactinospora lopnorensis | reverse complement strand
CCGGAATCGGCTACAAAAGGTAGCCATGCGTCAGCCGGCAACGGACGTCGGCCGTACGGTTCGGCAGTCCTCCGCGGAAACCCGCGAAGCCTCGGGAGTCAAGGCGCGTTGTGGTCGGCGTTCTCCCTGGCCTCGTCCATGGCATTTTCGAGGAAGGTCCGCTGGAATGGAGAGTTCCAGTCGGTGTCGGCCGATTCTATGGCGCGGGTGATGGCCTCCACCGCTTGGCGGCGCATCCGCGGGGTCCAGTCTGAGGTCTCCTTGGCGGCCGTATGGACGAAGTCGAGGACCCCGGCGTTCCTGAGGGCGACGAACTCGGCGAGTTCGCCGTTGATCCTGTCGGCCAGGTCGTCGTCGAGGAAGTACGCCCCTCGGGGGGCTTCGTGGGCGAGCCCGAAGTGTTCGGCCC
>NZ_LAJC01000202.1 GCF_000981225.1 Allosalinactinospora lopnorensis | reverse complement strand
GGCAGCAGACGCGCTCACCCGAGACCAGGGCGGTGGCCTGGTAGGTGAGGCTGTGCCAATCCTCGGCCCCCACCGTCAGCGGCACACCCTTCGCGCGGGCCCAACCCTGCAACTCGGCAAAGTCGTGAGCCGTGTGGACCCTGGCGGGGGCCGCAGTGTTCTCGCACTGGCGGGGCAGCCCATACAGGCCCGGACGGCTGGGCGGGGCGCTCACGACTGGGCCTCCGTTCCCTCGGTGGGCCGGGGGCGGTGGGTGCCCATCAGCTTCCGGGCTTGGCCCAGCACCTTCTCCACCGCCTCCAGCCAGGCCTCCTGCTCCTGGTGGTCTTCGGCACCGGGCCACAGCTCCACCTCGAAGTCCTCGCCCAGGGTGAGCGTGAGGGCCGTCGGGCGGTCGTCGACCAGCCCCACCTCGGCCGAACGCGGGTGAAACAGCGTGCTGTAACGCCGCATCGGACTCACCGCCCCACCCCCGC
>NZ_LAJC01000201.1 GCF_000981225.1 Allosalinactinospora lopnorensis | reverse complement strand
CCTGCTGGTCCCGCTCGGTGTGGGGTACGGCCTGTGGGTGGCCGGGGCCGCGGGCGCCGCTGTCATCGGTGCGGCGCTGCTCTTCGTGTGGTGGCTGGGCCGTTCCCCCTCGGCGCGGATCCGGCACGCCAAGCCCGGGCGGCCGGCCTTGGGCGGGCGGCTCATCCGGTGGCTCGCGGGTCCGTGGACGGTCACGGCCAGCTTCGTGCTCGCCGGGCTGGCCATGGCCGCCGGGACCTACCTGGCGACGAACCTGCCCTTCCATGACTTCAGCGAGCCGTTCGGTGATGCGCTGCGGGGCTGGTTCGCGCAGCTGTGCTGCCTGCCGGCGCTGGCCCGGCTGGTGCTGTCGCTGGGGGACCTCTCCGCGCCGGAGCAGCCGGCCGGCGAGAGCGCCGCCCCCTTCTTCGAGGCCCGGCAGGATCCGGCCGGACCCGGCTCCGGTGGCGAGGCGGCCGGGGCCGGCGCCGAGCGCGAGCCGGCGGACC
>NZ_LAJC01000200.1 GCF_000981225.1 Allosalinactinospora lopnorensis | reverse complement strand
CCGGAGCACTACGGCGCGTGCGCGCACGAGCGGACGGCGGGCGTCCAGGCGCACCGGGACACCGCGGAGGCCGCGCTGCTCGCGGCCGCGCTGCAGCGTGGCATCCCGGTGCTCGGCGTCTGCCGGGGCGCGCAGCTGCTGAACGTGGCGCGCGGCGGCACGCTGCACCAGCACCTGCCGGACGTGGTCGGCACCGACCGGCACCGGCGGCGGCTCGCCAGGTTCGACCCGCACCCGGTGCAGATCGCACCGGACAGCCGGACGGCCCGGATTCTGGGCCGCACCGCCGCCGACGTCCCGTCCTACCACCACCAGGCATCGCCGACCTGGGGCACGGTGTCGTCGCGACAGCGTGGGCCGACGACGGCACCGTGGAGGCCATCGAGTACGCCGACGCCCCCGACGTGCTGGGGGTGCAGTGGCACCCGGAGATGGGCGAGGACAAGAGCCTGTTCGTATGGCTGGCCGAGCGGGGAGGGGAATTGCCGGCCGACCGCTGATAGGGAGGGGACTGCA
>NZ_LAJC01000199.1 GCF_000981225.1 Allosalinactinospora lopnorensis | reverse complement strand
TGCCAGTCGCGCTTTTTGCTGCGGGGGTTGTAGAAGCAGACCGTGAAGTCGCCCTCGGCGGCGGCCCGCACCCGGCGCTCGATCGCCTCCCAGGGGGTGTGCAGGTCGGACAGCGAAATGTAGGCGTGGTCGTGGCCCAGCGGGGCCCCAGCAGATTGGAGGCGGCCGCGGCCGCGGTGATGCCGGGGACGCCGACGACATCGATGTCGGCCCCGGCGAAGTCGAGCGCGGGGCTGGCCATGGCGTAGACACCGGCGTCACCGGATCCGATGAGCGCCACGGCCGCACCGGTGCGGGCCTCCTCGACCGCGCTGCGGGCGCGCTCCTCCTCCTGGCCGAGCCCGCTGGCGACGACGCGGGTGCCGGGGCGGAGCAAGTCGCGCACCTGGTCGAGGTACTGGTCCAGGCCGACGACCACGGAGGCGCGGCGCAGCTCGTCAACGGCCCGCGGGGCGGTGAGGTCGCGCGCGCCGGGGCCCAGGCCGACGACGGCGAGGCGCCGCGCGGCCGCAGCGGGCCACCGGCG
>NZ_LAJC01000198.1 GCF_000981225.1 Allosalinactinospora lopnorensis | reverse complement strand
AGCCGGAGACGATGGCGCCGGCGTGGCCCATGGTCTTGCCTTCAGGCGCCGTGAAGCCGGCGACGTAGCCGACGACCGGCTTGGTCACGTTGGCCTTGATGTAGTCGGCGGCGCGCTCCTCGGCATCGCCGCCGATCTCACCGATCATGACGATGGCGGTGGTGTCGGGGTCGGCCTCGAAGGCTTCGAGGGCGTCGATGTGCGTGGTGCCGATAACGGGGTCCCCGCCGATGCCCACGCAGGTGGAGAAACCGATGTCGCGCAGCTCGTACATCATCTGGTAGGTCAGCGTGCCCGACTTGGAGACCAGCCCGATCCGGCCGGGTCCGGTGATGTCGGCGGGGATGATGCCGGCGTTGGACTGGCCGGGCGAGATCACGCCGGGGCAGTTCGGACCGATGATCCGGGTCCGGTTGCCGGCCGCGCGGGCGTGCGCCCACATGGCGGCGGTGTCGTGCACCGGGATGCCCTCGGTGATCACCACCGCCAGGCCGATGCCGGCGTCGATCGCCTCGACCACCGCGGCTTGG
>NZ_LAJC01000197.1 GCF_000981225.1 Allosalinactinospora lopnorensis | reverse complement strand
CGTCGCCCGTCTCGGCCCCGCGGGCGGCCTCCCGGCAGCGGCCGGCACCGCACGCGCCCCGGATGCCGTTCGTGCTGCTCATCCTCGGCCTGCTCAGCGGTGCCCTGATCAGCCTCCTGGCCCTGCGGACCATGCTGATCGAGGACGCCTTCGCCATCAGCCAGCTGCAGCAGGAGAACAGGGAACTGGCCGAGCGCGAGGAGGCGCTGCGCGAGGAGGTCATCCACCTCGAATCACCGGAGGAGGTCGCGAAGGCCGCCGAAGAGCTCGGGATGGAGCCCGGCGAGGCGCCGCTCTTCCTGGATCTGGAGACGGGGGAGATCACCGGGGACAAGGGGACCGATCCGGGCGAGGCGGGTGCCCGGTGAACCAGGGGGTGGTCGGAATCCGCTGGCACCGGAGTAGACGGAAGAGACCGAGAACAGGGAGGGGCGAGTGAGTTCCTCCCGCGACCCGCGGTCCCGCGGCCCGCGCCGCCCCGGAGCGGCAGGACGACCCGGCAGGGGGTCCGGGGAACAGCGCGACGACCGTCCGCGCCGCCACCCGCCCA
>NZ_LAJC01000196.1 GCF_000981225.1 Allosalinactinospora lopnorensis | reverse complement strand
ATCGCGGTCTGGAACCGGCCGCGATTGTTTCTAGCGTGGCCACCATGAGCACAGCGAGCAGCACGGAGATTCGTCCGTTTCGTATCGAGGTGGCCCAAGCCGAACCGGAGGATCTGCACGATCGGCTGGAGCGCACCCGCCGGCCCGAGGTCCTGGCCGGGGTGGGCTGGTCCTACGGGGTCCCCCCGGACTACCTCTCAAAGACCTGGCCCACTACTGGCGCACCGGCTACGACTGGCGCGCTCAGGAGGCCCGCCTCAACACCTTCGCGCAGTTCCACACCACCATCGCGGGCCGGCCCATCCACTTCGCCCACGTGCGCTCACCCGACCCCGGCGCGCCGGCGCTGCTCCTCACCCACGGCCGGCCCGGCTCGATCGCCGAGTTCAGCGAACTGATCGGCCCGCTCACCAACCCCCGCGCCCAGGCCTTCCATGTGGTGGTGCCCTCCCTGCCCGGGTTCGGCTTCTCCGGGCCCACCCGCGAACCCGGCTGGACCAGCACCCGCATCGCCCGCGCCTGGGCCACACTGATGCACCGCCTCGGATACGACCGCTATATCGCCCACGGGG
>NZ_LAJC01000195.1 GCF_000981225.1 Allosalinactinospora lopnorensis | reverse complement strand
GGGAGACGTGCATCTGGGACAGCCCCACCTGTTCGGCGATCTGCGCCTGGGTCTTGTCCCCCGCGAAGCGCAGGAGCACGATGCGGCGGTCGCGCGGCGACAGCGTCTCCAGGGCACGGGCGCAGCGCTACCCGGTCGGCGACGGTTGCCAGCAGGTGGTCCTCGTCGCCGAGGGTGTCGCCCAGGGTGGTCTCCTCCTCCTCGGCCCCGTAGGGGACGTCGAGGGACAGGGCGCTGTAGGCGCTGGAGGCGTCGATCAGCTCGACCGTCTCGTCGATCGTGATGTCCAGCATCCCCGCGATCTCGGAGACCGTGGGGGAACGGCCGTGGTGCTGCTCGAAGGCCGCCGTGGCCCGATTGAGCTCCGGGCGCTTCTCCTGGTGCTTGCGCGGCACCCGGATCGCCCAAAGGTGATCGCGGAAGTGCCGCTTGACCTCGCCGGTCATCATCGGCAGGGCATAGGAGATGAACTGCTTGCCGAAATCGGGGTTGAAGTCGCGGATGGCCTGGATCAGACCCACCGTGGCGACCTGCCGCAGATCCTCCTCGGGCTCGCCTCTGTTCCGGTACTGGCGGGCGA
>NZ_LAJC01000194.1 GCF_000981225.1 Allosalinactinospora lopnorensis | reverse complement strand
TACGATATCCCTTTGGTCCCCCGAACAGGTGCAAAGGGTTCCGCTGATGAGTGCTGCCGATGACGCGACTTCCCCCGAGAGCCCGTCCGGAAAAGGGGCGGGTGTCCCCCCGGAAATCGATATGTCCGCTCCGTCCATCGCCCGGGTCTATGACGCGCTTCTCGGCGGCAAGGACAACTTCCAGGTGGACCGCGACGCGGCCGTGCTCTTCGCCGAGCAGATCCCCGAGGCCTACGAGGCCGGGTGGGACAACCGCAACGCGCTGATCCGCGGCGTGCAGTACCTGGCCCGCGCCGCCGGGATCGACCAGTTCCTCGACATCGGCAGCGGGCTGCCCACCGAGCGCAACACCCACGAGGCCGCCCAGGAGATCAGCCCCGACGCGCGGGTGGTCTATGTCGACAACGACCCGATCGTGCTGGCGCACGGCCGGGCGCTGCTGGCCACCAACGACACCACCACCGTCGTCACCGCCGATCTCACGGACCCGCAGGGCATCCTGCACCACCCCGAGGTGGTGCGGATGCTCGACTTCGACCGGCCGATCGCCTGATGATCATCGGACTGCTCATGCACTTCCACGACGACGAGCGCCCCAACGACCTGATCGCCGAGCTGGTGGCGGCGCTGCCCGCGGGCAGCTATCTGTTCATCACCTCCTGGCCCGACACCGGTGATCCGGCCCAGGCGGCGCTGCAGCGGGGTTGTCTGGCCGCCCTCGGCAACGGCTGG
>NZ_LAJC01000193.1 GCF_000981225.1 Allosalinactinospora lopnorensis | reverse complement strand
CCTAGCGCAATGACTTCAGGCGTCTCCAGCAGATGAGGCGCAGCGAGATGGAGGAAGGCGGTGTGGATGTCGTCACGGATCTCCCAGCGGATGCGTAGCCGGCGGAAGTGATGCAGGAGCGCAAAGGACCGCTCTACCACCCAGCGTTGGGTGCCCAGCCCGGAACCGTGCTCGGTGCCGCGGCGAGCGATGAGCGGGCGGATGCCCAGTTCGCGCACCAAAGCACGGTATGTGTCGTGGTCATAGCCGCGATCGGCCAATACCACCCGGGGGCGGCGGCGCGGTCGGCCCCGCTTGCCTCGCACTGGGGGAATCGCCTTTAGCAGGGGCAGAAGCTGGGTGCCGTCATTGCGGTTACCCCCGGTCAGGGTGATGGCCAGCGGGGTTCCGTGCCCATCAGTGACCAGGTGGTGCTTGCTGCCGGTTCTGCCCCGATCTACAGGACTTCGTCCCGTCGCGGGTCCCCTTTTAACGCCCGGATGTGGGAGGAATCCACCACCGCCCGGGAGAAGTCCAAGGCGTCGGCCCCGCGCAGCTCGGCCAGCAGCACCTCGTGCAGGCGCTGCCACACTCCGGCGGCGTTCCACTCGGCCAAACGTCGCCAACAGGTCATGCCTGAACCAAACCCCAACTCCTGGGGCAGGTGCTCCCATTGGATACCGGTGTGCAGCACAAACAGGATGCCCTGCAGCACTGTGCGATCATCGAGGCGTTTGCGGCCGGGATGACGAAACCGCCGCTC
>NZ_LAJC01000192.1 GCF_000981225.1 Allosalinactinospora lopnorensis | reverse complement strand
GGATGCTGCGCCCGCTCGAAGAAGGCTCACGCCGGGGATGAGAAGTGCGGCCCGTCTCGACAAGATGTTGACCGAAGCCCGCACCGCGAACGCCTGGCTCCGCGAAGGCAGTTCGGTGCCGCGGCAGCAGACCATCCGTGACTTCGCCAAGTCCCGCGCCAAGGCGTTCAAGGACGTCAAGGCCCGGCTGCCGCAGCGGCAGCGCGCGGGGATGCCGAAGTACAAGAAGAAGCGCGCTGCCGATCCCACATTGAACTACACGCGGCGCGGGTTCCGGCTGAAGGATGGGCGGTTGCACCTCGCGGGCGGCATCAGCCTGGGTGTGGTGTGGTCGCGGGACCTGCCCAAGCCGCCGTCGTCCGTCCGCGTCTATCGGGACGGCCTCGGCCACTGGTACGCCTCGTTCGTCGTGGCGAGGACCACCGCCACGCTGCCCGCCACCGGATGGGACATCGGCATCGACTGGGGTGTGGAGGAAACCGCTCCCACCACGTCGGAGGCCCATGACCTGCCCCATGCCCAGCACGGCAGGAACGCCGCGCGGCGCCTGGCCCGCTACCAGCGGATGGTGGCCCAACGGAAGCCCACGTGCGGCCAGCCCGGATCCAAGGGCTACCATCAGGCGAAGCGGCAGACCGCGAAGCTGCGCAAGAAGGTCGCACGGCAGCGGCGGGACACCGGCCGCAAGTGGGCGAAGAAGGTCGTGACCGACCACGACGCGATCGCTGTCGAGGACTTCCGCCCGAAG
>NZ_LAJC01000191.1 GCF_000981225.1 Allosalinactinospora lopnorensis | reverse complement strand
AACGGCCGCCGCCTTGAACACGCGCATGGTTTAGCCTACTCCCCGTTCGCTCACCACTACTGAGGGAATCACACTTGTTTTCCTCTCCTGCGGGTACTGAGATGTTTCACTTCCCCGCGTCACCACCAACTGCCCTATACATTCAGACAGCGGCAACCCGACACAACTCGGGCTGGGTTCCCCCATTCGGACACCCACGGATCACAGCCTGGTTGACAACTCCCCGCGGACTATCGCGGCCTCCCACGTCCTTCATCGGCGCCTGGTGCCAAGGCATCCACCGTATGCCACACACACTTGACCACCACAGATACAAGATGCTCGCGCACACTATCCACAAATCAAAACACCCACCACCACGACCACAACCCCACACCACCACCCCCCAGGCGATCCCCCAGACACCCCACACAGAGCACCCAAAAAACCACCCACAAGGCGACCCCCACGCCACCCCCCGAAAAGAGGCGGCCCCAGGGCCGGCACACAGGTCTTCACCGCAGCAGCCACCCAGAAAACACACCAACCACACCGGGCCGGTTGCTTCCTCAGACACCCAACAGCGCGCACCCCCACCCCACAGCCAGCACCCCCCCAAACCGAGACAGCACCACCCACAGAGCAACAGTGACGTGTGCCCACTTCAGCCCCACCCCCTCCACCAGGCAACACCCACACACGCGGGCCCCCGGACAGAGACGGCGAAATTCTTCCTTCCCACCCGACCAGGCCGGGCCGCGGCGCCTCACACGCCCCCAACCCCACCCACCAGGCAGGTCCACATTCTCGCGCCCACTCAAC
>NZ_LAJC01000190.1 GCF_000981225.1 Allosalinactinospora lopnorensis | reverse complement strand
CGTGCGCGGTGGTGTCAGTGCCTTCCGCTCAGCAGCAGTAGGTCGTCCACCTCGTAGTCGAGGTTGCGGCGCACCCGGACGACCCCCTCGACACGGCGGATCGCGTGGACGAGGCGGGGGATATCGGAACGGTGCGGGGTGCGGCCGTTGAGGGTGACGACACCGCCGCGCACCGACACCTCGACGTCGTTCAGCCCGAAATCCCCTTGGACGATGTCGTGAGCGAGCACGGCCTGGAGCTGCTCGTCGCGTACGAAGTAGACATGCAGCAGGTCCACGCGGCTGATGAGGCCGATGAGCCGCCCGTCCCCGGTGACGACCGGCAGCCGCTTGACCCGGTGCCGGTGCATGAGTTCGGCCGCCTCCCGCGGACCCGCATCCGCTGTGATGGTGACCGCGGGCGCCGTCATCAGGTCCCGCGCGACGGCCGCGCCGCGCTTCTTGCGTTCGATCCTGGCCTCGTACGCCTCCGGGAAGAACCCCTCGTCCGGATCGGGATCGGCGACCTTGAGCAGCAGATCGGCCGCCGAGACGACGCCGACGACCCGCCGGTGGGGATCGACGACAGGAAGCGCGCTGACCCCGTTCGTTCGCAGGATGACCGCGATCTCCTTGTACTCCGCGTTCTCCCGGGCGGCGACGACGTGTGTGGTCATCAGATCGCCGACTGTGCTGGGCATGGATCCTCCTCCACTGCGGTTCCCCTGCCTTTGAGACTGCCCCGCTCACCCACCGCGGGCGAGGAGCGGACGTCCCGCCCCACTCGGTGCGTTCGTCCTGAAACCACTTTTCGAAGGGCCGGAGACCGCGGGAGGAAACCGGGCTCAGCGACTCCCGCCAAGGAGGCGGGGCGGGCGCGCGCCG
>NZ_LAJC01000189.1 GCF_000981225.1 Allosalinactinospora lopnorensis | reverse complement strand
CGAGGTCGTCGCGCCACAGCCGGGCGGGCGGCGGCCCGGATGAGCGGCCGGAGCGCGGGGGCGACGCGGCGGGCGGCGGCGAACCCGGCCCGTTCGGAGGTCGCGATCGTCGCCTCTATGACAGCGGTGCGCGGCACGCCCTGCCCGTCCACGCCCAGCGGTGTGGCGTGGGTCTCCACGACGCTGCCCTCGCCCTCCCCTTCGAGGATGTGCATGACCACGGTGCGGGGCTCGGGGCAGCTGAAGGCGGCGCGCACCGGGACCCCCCACCGGCCGGCGACCCGGAAGGCCACCGTCACAACCATGCGGTCGGGATCGGGGTCGGTGCCCGACGGCGTCTCGGTCACCCGCAGCCCCGCGAAGGAGTAAGGGTGGAACCAGGCCCCGTGCCAGGGGTCGAGCCGGTTGGCGACGACGTCCTCGGGCTCGCAGCGCCCCGCCATGCTCTCCACCGCCGCGATGGTCCCGGCCGGGTCGGGCCGCTCCGCGAGCACCGGCCGGGGCAGCGGGTGCTCCCCGCCGGTCCGGTCCAGGCGCACCCAGAGGAGCACCCCGTCGTCGTGGACGGGGAAGGGCGACCAGCCGGGGAAGCCGCTCTCGTCGAGGGAGAGCCCGTGCCACCGGCAGACCAGCCTCCCCGCGTCGACCGCGCCCCGGCACAGCGGAGCCCCCAGGTGCGGGCAGGCGCCAGGGGCGGCGTACGCGGTGCCGTCGGTGCCGCGCCAGGCCACGATCTCGGTACCGGCGACGACCCGGCCGAAGGGCCGGTCCGCGCGCACCTCCTCGCTGGAGGCGAGGACGAACCAGTTGCCGGACGCCCGGGCCAGCGCCCGTTTCAGGGCGGCGTCGATGAGCCCGGGAGCGGCCTCGCGCCAAGTGGGGCGCTGCCGTGCCCAGGTGGTCGCGGGCATCCGGCGCAGGGGCGGCCGCCGCGGGGCCGGATCCGAAGGAGACATGAGGCCGGTC
>NZ_LAJC01000188.1 GCF_000981225.1 Allosalinactinospora lopnorensis | reverse complement strand
GAGGTGATCTCAGCGAGTTTCTTTATCGAGGAGGGTGAGGGTCAGAGCGGCTTTGACGATGGCGCCGATGCGGGAGGGGCTTTTGGTGGTGTGGCGCAGGAGGCGCCATTGGCCGGTCAGCGCCGCCATCGCTCGCTCTCCGATGCTGCGTAGGCCGCGAAGCAGCAGGTTGTAGGCCTGGGTGTCGTGATGGAGTCGCTCGGGCGCTACCTCCTGAAGGCGTTTGATCGTGGTGAGAATTCCGGATCCGGCTGTCTCGTATCCCGCGTCGGCCAGGATCACCAGCCATCGGCTGCGGCCTTGTGGACAGCGGGCAGGGCGTGCAGGCGCGCAGCGGTGATATCGGCGGTTGAGCCGGGTTCGACGTCTGAGGCCCAGAGTGGGTGGCCCGCGTCATTGGCCAGGAATTGGATATTGCCGCCATGGCGGTGCTTATGGCCGCTGTACCACAGGTCGGTGGTGCCGTCGGTATTGGGCTCACGGCAGCGATCGCAGGGGAAGAGCTTGCCGTCCAACACGGTGTGGTTGTCGTTGTCACTGGCGGCGCGCAGGGCGTCGTGGAGCCGGGGCGCGTGGTCGGCGAGCACGTCGATGCCTTCGTCGATGTAGCGGTAGGAGGTGGCGCGGCTGATGGCGTTATCCTTGGCCAAAGCGTGGGCGTCGGTGGTATCGCGGAAGTGGCGGACCACGAGCACGGCCTGCTTGTAGCAGCTCAGCGCGCGGGTGTGACGGCGGGTGCCGCGCCGGCGGCGGCGCTCGTCGGCCAGCAGGCGAGACACGTTGCGGATGAGTTCCGTGGAGACATCGAGGATGGCACGATAGGGGACCACGTGGAGCCTTTCACGGTAGCTCGGCAGAGTTTCAGCACCTCGCCTTCTACCTGGG
This sequence comes from Allosalinactinospora lopnorensis, assembly GCF_000981225.1. GTDB lineage: Bacteria > Actinomycetota > Actinomycetes > Streptosporangiales > Streptosporangiaceae > Allosalinactinospora > Allosalinactinospora lopnorensis. Next base: position 99 of record NZ_LAJC01000188.1, on the reverse strand, counting down.
GCTCCACGCTTATTTCAGGAGAACGGAGAAAGTTCCCCGATCTTCCTTATCGTTCGCCTTGTACCTTCCATCCCTCCCTCCAGTCGCTGAGATCACCTC
>NZ_LAJC01000187.1 GCF_000981225.1 Allosalinactinospora lopnorensis | reverse complement strand
TAGATCGTTGATGGGGGTTCGCTGATCTGGCTGCGGACATAGCGAAGGGCGCCCACGATCAGTGTGTGAAGACAAACCTGGACGCCCTTCTGACCGCACTCTATGTCCACCTCGACGACCACGTCTTGCCCTCGCTCCCGAAACCGGGAAAACGCGGCCCCGACCGGGTACTCAACGACGCCGAACTCGTCTGCGTCGCTATCGCCCAAGTCCTGCTGCGCTGCGACTCCGAACGCCACTGGCTACGCACCGCCCCCGGCCGAATCGGCCACCTCTTCCCCCGCCTGCCCGGCCAGCCCGAGTACAACCGCCACCTGCGCGATGCGGCACCGGGTCTGCTCGCCGCCGCGACGTGGCTGGCCCGTGCCGTGCCCACCTGGCATGAGAACCTGCGGCTGATGGACGGCACCCCGCTGCGCTGCGGCGCCTCACGGGTCACGGTCAACCGCTCCGACCTGGGCGAGATCGCCGGATACGGCATGGACAAGTCCCACCACGCTTTCTACTGGGGCGCCAAGCTCATGCTCGTCACCACCCCCGAGGGCGCCGTGGCGGCGTTCAGCCTGGCCCATCCCAAGGAACTCGACGAGCGCAAGCAGGCCCTGCACCTGCTCCACGTCCAGCAGGCCGCGCCGGCGCCGGGCCCGATCGTGTGCGACAAGGGCTTCGCCGGCGCCGGAATCGAGGCCGCGGCCGCTGAGCTGGGATACACACTCATCCGCCCGGCACGCGCCGACGAACCCGATCGAGCGTTTCCCGGATGGTTGCGCCAGCGCATCGAGGCCGTCATCTGGACCCTGAAAAACCAACTCGGCCTGGAGCGCCACGCCGCCCGCACCACCGAGGGCCTGTGAGCGCGCACCTGCCAGCGCATCTGCGCGCTCAACGCCGCGATCTGGCACAACTGGCTCATCGACGCCCCGGTCAAACGATCCCTCATCGCCTACGACCACTGACCAGGACCCCAAACCCCCATCAACGATCTA
>NZ_LAJC01000186.1 GCF_000981225.1 Allosalinactinospora lopnorensis | reverse complement strand
CAGCGCGGCGGTGCCCGCCTCGGACGCGGGAGCGAGGTTACCTCGCGCTCCGCGTGCGGTGATACGCGCCACACTAACGCCTGGAACGTTGCGAACAGGTTGCGGGCCCTTCTTCCGGAGAGGAAGCGGCCGCTGGGCGCGCGGCGGGGAGGGAAGAGCTCCCGGGCGGGCTCCATGGTCAGGTCGTTGGCGTGGCTTCGGGGCGCAGGTCTACACGCCGCAGGAACTGGGCGTTGATGGCGACGATGACGGTGGACAGGCTCATCAGTACGGCGCCGATGGCCATGGGCAGCACGATCCCGGCCCAGGCCAGCACCCCGGCGGCCAGCGGGATCGCGGCCAGGTTGTAGCCGGCGGCCCACCACAGGTTCTGCACCATCTTGCGGTAGCTGGCCGCCGAGAGCCGCTTGACCGCGACCACGGCGCGCGGGTCGTCAGAGGCCAGCACGATCCCGGCGGATTCGATCGCCACGTCGGTGCCCGCCCCGATCGCGATGCCGACATCGGCGCGGGCCAGTGCCGGAGCATCGTTCACGCCGTCGCCGACCATCGCCACGTGGTGCCCGCGGCTCTGCAGGTCGGCCACCGCGGAGTCCTTCTCCTCCGGAAGCACCTCGGCGAACACCTCGTCGATGCCCAGCTCGGCGGCCACCGACTCGGCGACCTGCCGGGCGTCACCGGTGATCATCGCGACCGTGACGCCCATGCGGTGCAGCGCGTCCACAGCGGCGCCCGACTCCGGGCGCACCTGGTCCTCCAGGGCCAGCGCCCCGACGATGGCGGCCTCGCGCAGGACGTAGAGCACGGCGGCGCCGCGGCGCTCCCACTCCTCGATCGCCTCCCGCAGCCCGCCGGGGACGTCCAGGCCGCGCTCGCGCAGCAGCGCGGGACCGCCCACGGCGGCGAGCGCGCCGCCGACGCGCGCCTGGACTCCCCGTCCGGTCATCGAGCGAAGTCGGTGGCCCGCGGCACTTCGGTGCCGCGCTCG
>NZ_LAJC01000185.1 GCF_000981225.1 Allosalinactinospora lopnorensis | reverse complement strand
TTTGTGTTTTCGGGGCAGGGTTCGCAGCGGTTGGGGATGGGGCGGGGGTTGTATGGGGTGTTTCCGGTGTTCGCGCGGGCTTTTGATGAGGTGTGTGCGGAGGTGGATGGGTGGTTGTCTCGGCCGTTGAGGCAGGTGGTGTGGGCGCCGGAGGGTTCGGTTGAGGCTGGTCTGGTGGATTGTACGGAGTTTGCGCAGCCGGGGTTGTTCGCGGTTGAGGTGGCGTTGTTCCGGTTGGTGGAGTCGTGGGGGGTTCGGCCGGATTATGTGGTGGGGCATTCGGTGGGGGAGATCGCGGCGGCGTATGTGGCGGGGGTGTTCTCGTTGGCGGATGCGGCCCGGTTGGTGGTGGCGCGGGGCCGGTTGATGCAGTCCTTGCCTGAGGGTGGGGCGATGGTGGCGGTGCGGGCCGGTGAGGCTGAGGTGGCCCCGGTGGTGGCCGATTGTGCCGATCGGGTGGCTGTTGCGGCGGTGAACAGTCCGGTTTCTACGGTTGTTTCGGGCGATGAGGGTGTGGTCGCCGAGGTCGAGGAGCGTTTCGCTTCTCAGGGGACGAAGACCCGCCGGCTTCGGGTGAGTCACGCGTTCCATTCCCCGTTGATGGAGCCGATGTTGGCCGGGTTCGCTGAGGCGATCGCGGGGGTGGAGTTTCGTTCGCCGCGGTTGCCGGTGGTGTCGACGGTGAGCGGGCGGCTGGCTTCGCAAGAGATCGCCTCACCGCAGTATTGGGTGGGGCAGGTGCGCTGCCCGGTGCGGTTCGCCGATGCGGTGCGGTGCTTGGAGGCGGCGGGGGTGGCCACCTTTGTGGAGTTGGGCCCCGAGGCTGGGCTGGCCGGGATGGTTGGGCAGGTGGTGCAGGCCGAGTCTGTGGTGGTGGCTTCGGCGCTGCGGGGGGAGCGGGATGAGGCTGTTGAGGTTTTCACCGCGCTGGGGCGGTTGCATGTCTCGGGGGTGGGGGTGGATTGGGAGGCGGTGTTTACCGGTAGTGGGGCTTGCCGGGTGGAGCTGCCGACCTATGCCTTCCAGCGCCGGCGCTACTGGCTAGAACCCACCCCCCGGGCCGGCG
>NZ_LAJC01000184.1 GCF_000981225.1 Allosalinactinospora lopnorensis | reverse complement strand
GGCGGCCCGTACCGAAGCCCAGCTCGATCGGGAAAGGCACCGGCCCTCCCGTTCCGGACGCGCCGCTGCGGACCATCCCCAACATCCCTGTGACTGTCCGGTAATCCGCGTCTCTAGGAACCGTCCCCTCTGCAGCGGTCGCTCCGAATAGCCCGTAGTCGGATCAGCCAAGCGACACTGCAGAAAGGGGCAACCATGCGCGCCACGAGCCACCTCCTCGGACTGGCCGGAGTCGCCGTACTGGTGGCGGGATGTGGAACCGGTACAGACGCCGAGTCACTGAATGCGGCCAACTCCACGTCCGAAGAAAACACGGTGACCGAAGGCGATGCGGACCCGGCCGAAGAATCAGGGGACGAGCCGGTGACTAAGGCGGTCTCGGGCGAGTTCGCCATCTGCGACGGCCGGGAAGAGGACCTGACAGGCGCGACCTACAGCGAGACGGTCGTACCCGTGGGCGCGGAGTTCGACGTCACCGTCACGGAGACCCCTAACGGCGGCACCCGCGTCGAGTTGTCGGTGACAGGGGTGGCACCCAGCCGTGACTTCGGCGCCCACCTGCACACCGACCCCTGCGGCCCCGACCCGGCCGACTCCGGACCGCACTACCAGAACGAGGTCGATCCCGCCGCCACGCCCGACGAACCCTCCACCGACCCCGAGTTCGCCAACCCCGAGAACGAGCTCTGGCTGGACTTCACCACCGACGCCGCCGGAAACGGTGAGGCCGAGGCCACAGTGGACTGGCAGGTCCGCCCTGGTGAGGCCAACGCCATCGTGCTGCATGAGCAGCACACCGCGACCGAGCCGGGGGAGGCAGGAGCGGCCGGGGACCGGTTCGCCTGCATCAACGTCGCGCTGTAGCCGCATGGTGCCCCGGACCCGCGTCCCGCCGGTTCCGAGGGCACTCCTGCGGGCACCCGGCGGGCATTCCCGGCGCCGGTAGAGAGATGGTCCTCGGGGGCACACCAGGGGCGCGCCCGACCCCAAGCAGAGGATTCTCGGCCGCGGTCCGCCGGCGGAACCAATGGCGGACCGCGGCTCACGCGCGCAGTCCGCCGGCCGGATCCGGCGGGGCGAGCACCCCCGCTACGGTCCTCCCGGCGCTACCCC
>NZ_LAJC01000183.1 GCF_000981225.1 Allosalinactinospora lopnorensis | reverse complement strand
GTTGTGAGCCCTTTCCGGGTTCGATGCTCAGGTCGATCCCGTAGTCCTCGAAGATGCCCTGTTCCAGGCCGTAGTACAGCGGGGCGTGCTCGCCGTAGGGATACCAGTTGAGCGTGAGAGTGATCTTGTCGGGTCCTTCCTCCTCGGAGGCGGTCCCGCCCCCCGCGCAGGCGGTGGTGAGCAGAATGGCGACGGTGCCAGGGATAAGCTTCAACTGTTTCGGCACGAGGAAACCTTCCCGGGATGTGCGCGAACGCGTTCATGGCTGTGCAGTGAGGTAGATCTAGCAGGGGTCCAGAACCCCGCGGCAGGTGCGTGCTGCTACACACCGGGCTGTTGGGTGCGGTGCGCGCCAGGTCGACACAGCATTACCCGCGGGATCGCGTCCGGGAGCCTGAAGGGGCCCGGGCCGGCGCACGGGGAGCGGGTGTGTGCGGTTCCGATCGCGCTCTCCGGTCGCCCGGACCGCTCCGGCGACACGTTCACGGTGGTCGGGAACGCCGTGCCGTACCGGGCGGCGGGACGGCCGCGGTCCTGGGGCCTCCTTCTCCCATCGCCGACCGCAGGCCGCTCGCTCCATGACCGCCGCTCGCCTCCCCGGGACGGTGCCCTCCACGGCGCCGGTCCATCAGGCCCCGTGCCCGTGTTGCACGAAGGCGCTGGCTCCGGTCCGCGCGTATTCGCCGGTCCAGTACGCGTCGGGTGTCTCGGCGAACCCGGTGAACTCGGTCTCGGCGAGGATGTTGATGGTCTGCTGCCAGTCCTCCTCGGCGTTGACTCCGGGTGCCCTGCCCTCGGTCGCCTCGGTGGGCATCAGCTCCAGGGTGAGGTCGAACTGCTCGGCCAGAACCTTCCTACTGGGCATTTCCTCGGAGGCGCCCTCCATGGCCGCGACCGCTTTCTCGGGGTTGTCCTGGGCGGCGCTCCAGGATTCCTGTGTGGCGGTGACCATGCGCTGGACCAGGTCCTCGTCGTTGTCGATGGTGCTCTTGGAGGCGACGAGCCCGGTGCCGTAGTAGGAGAGACCCCAGTCGGCCCAGAGCATCGCGTCGACCTCGCGGCCGGTCTCCTCCGCCAGGATCGGCGCCTGGTCGTGGAAGAAGCCGAGCAGGCCGTCGGCCTCGCCGGAGGCGACCGCGGAGAGCTTCCCCTCGGGGTCGGTGGGCAGGAGTTCGACCGAGAAAGAATC
>NZ_LAJC01000182.1 GCF_000981225.1 Allosalinactinospora lopnorensis | reverse complement strand
GTTACCTGCTTCAGATAATCAATGGGCTTCTTCTCATCCGCCATTGCGACCTCATTAATCAAATTGTCGGGTGAGGGGGCGTGATTCGCCGGTTACTTTTCTCCGAGCTCGTCACCGATAAGGGCGAAGGGCTCATCGTGCGTCGCGGATTCCATCACGGAAGCAAACAGTCTCGCGGACATGGCGCGTCCGGTAACCCCCGAACGCATCTTGTCTGTCGCGACTTCACCGGTGCGGGCGAGGGACTAGCGGAATCCGCGGCAGCCGGTAAGGAGACGGCTTCGGTGATCTCGCGGAAGCCGGGCAGGAGGGTCTGTGTGAGGAGCGGAACGCCACCCGGGTCAAGCAACATGCCATCCTAAGGACGGCGATCGTTTCCTCCTGCGGTGTCTGCGTCTCATGCGCGCCCGGTCCGGACTTGCCCATCGCTACGCTCCCGCTGCCCACAACCGTCGGAAAGGCCCGGCACGACGGCGATCTGGCCAATATGCTCGTGTAAGTGATATCGGCAAGAGGGCTTACTGCTCCGGAGACCACGCGAGTACGCCACCACGGCAAACCCGTAGCGCAGGTCAGTACCGGGGAAGCAACACCGTCGTGCCGGGCCCTGCAGGGCAACCGTAAGCAGCTACACGACTAGCGCAGTACCCCTAGTCTCCCCCTAGCCGCCCCTTCTCTCGGGGGCGATCGGTTGACGTAGTGCGCGAAAGGTGCAGGTCACCTGAGGAGCTCGGTGCGGGGCCGGGCGCACCGCCGCGCCTCGTGCTGGCGGTGCGCCCGTATGGAGGGCAGAGATCGTCCTCGCATCCCGATACCACGGTGGGCTTTCCGACAACGGAATACCGGGTGTGATGCGCCGTCCAGGACGATCATCTTCGGTTTGGAAGAGGGCACGTCTCACCGATGGCCCGCAGGCGGAGCCTGGAGCTCTCCAGTGCTTCGTCGCGGCGCCATCAGCCCATTCCCGCCCCTTTTTAGACGTGGCCGTGCGTCAGAGACGAGCACGACCACTATCCCCCGACAGGAGTACGCTCCTAGCCTCCAGGAGGAGGCTAGCCTGGATAGACACTGACATCAACTGCGAACGAAAAAACCAAGCAAAACTTCTACATCAGTAGAACACGGGGAGCAGTCGTAGGTGAGAGGAGTGCATCCCGTCGGAGTACCGCTCCCACATCACCAAGCCAGTCAGAGCGGACCACACACCA
>NZ_LAJC01000181.1 GCF_000981225.1 Allosalinactinospora lopnorensis | reverse complement strand
GTGAAGCGGCCGGGCGGTGCTGGGGCGGTCCCTCAGCCGGCGGCCTTCTCGGCCTGGGCCCGGAGGGCGTCGACCGCGTAACCGGGGTCCTGCGCGCCGTACACCGCGGAACCGGCGACGAAGACATCGGCCCCGGCCTCGGCCGCCCTTTCGATCGTCTCGGCGCTGACGCCGCCGTCGACCTGCAACCAGATGTCCGCGTCGCTGTTCCTGACCAGCTCGCGGGCGCGGCGGATCTTCGGCAGCACGATGTCGAGGAACTTCTGTCCGCCGAAGCCCGGTTCGACCGTCATCAGCAGCAGCATGTCGAGCTCGGGCAGCAGGTCGGAGTAGCTGTCCAGCGCCGTCGCCGGGTTCAGCGCGAGCCCGGCGCGGGCGCCGGCCGAGCGGATGGTGCGCAGCGTACGCACCGGCGCCTTGGCGGCTTCGGCGTGGATCGTGACGCTGCCGGCTCCCGCCTCGGCGTAGGCCGGGGCCCACCGGTCGGGGTCCTCGATCATCAGATGGCAGTCCAACGGCAGTGACGCCGACGCGCGCAGCGCCTCGACCACCGGCAGCCCCAACGTCAGATTGGGAACGAAGTGATTGTCCATGACGTCGACGTGCAGCCAGTCGGCCGACCGGGCGACCGCCTCGGCCTCCTCCGCGAGGTGGGTGAAGTCAGCGGACAGGATGCTGGGTGAGATCTGGATTGCCACGTCAGCGAGTCTATCCAGGCTGCGGGCGAGCCCGCCCTTCGCGGTGATCACCACGCTTCAGAGATCGCGTTTGCGCAGCAGGGCCAGGAACATGGCGTCGGTGCCGTGCCGGTGCGGCCAGAACTGCACGTAGTCGCCCGCGGCGATGTCGCCGACCTCGTCGAGGTAGTCGGCCGCGCGCAGCACCGCGGCATCGGAGCGGGTGGCGAGGACCTCCTCGACGACCCCTCGGGTCTCCGACAGGTGCGGCGAACAGGTCACATACCCCACGACCCCGCCCGGACGCGTCGCGTCGAGCGCGCGTCCGAGCAGCTCGCGCTGGAGCGGCAGCAGCTCGGCGACGGTCTCGCGGGTGCGCCGCCACCGCGCCTCCGGGCGCCGGCGAAGCGCTCCGAGACCGGTGCACGGCGCGTCGACCAGCACCCGGTCGAAGGCGCCGTCGTGCCACGGGGGCCGCGTGGCGTCGGCCACCACCGTACGCGCGGCGTCGCGCACCGAACGGTGCACGGCCCCGGCGACCAGCCGGGCGCGCGCCGGCTGCA
>NZ_LAJC01000180.1 GCF_000981225.1 Allosalinactinospora lopnorensis | reverse complement strand
CAAGGAGGCCGCAGGCGGGGCGGTCCCCGGTCGGCCGGCCGCCGCCGAGCCGGCGGTCAGCCGGCTCCCGGCGCGCTCCCGTACTTCGCATTCTCCTGTTCCGGTGCCGATCTGCGGTGCAGGCTGAGCGTGACACGCCGCACGCCGGCAGAATGCCCCAGTCCGGGGCGGTACCGGGGCGACCGTGCCGGCACCCACCTGCGCCCCCGGAGATCCCCGCCATCGCCGTGCGACCGACCGGCCCTCCGACTGTGGGCGCGGTCGAAGGGGAAGGGGACCTGATCGAGGCCTACGGTCCTCCCGAACGAGCGAAGGATGAGAGGAGGGGCCATGCTTGAGCGAGACGGGTATCCCGCGGGCGTCCCGTGCTGGGTCGACATCGAGGGTCCCGATCCGGAGGCGGCGATGCGCTTCTACAGCGGGCTCTTCGGCTGGGAGTTCGACGACAGTACGCCGCCGGGCTCGTCCGGCCGCTACTTCGTGGCCCGGCTGAGAGGTGCCGCGGTCGCCGGGGTCGGGTCGCCGGGGAAGGGCGAGCCTTCGGCCCCGGCCTGGAACACCTACGTCCGCGTCGAAGACGCCGACGCCGCTGCCGCGGAGATGGCCGGCGCCGGCGGTCGGGTCCTCACCGGGCCCTACGAGATTCCCGGAGCGGGCCGCGCGGCGGTGTGCGCCGATCCGGCCGGGGCGCTCTTCCGGATCTGGGAGCCCAAGGGGCACGAGGGCGCAGAACGGGTCAACGAACCGGACACCTGGAACATGAGCGAGCTCACCACCCACGATCCCGAGGCGGCGAAGGCCTTCTACGGTGCGGTGTTCGGCTGGGAGGCCGATCCGGTGGACTTCGGCGCCGAGACCTCCACGATGTGGCGGCTGCCCGGTTACGGGGGATTCACCGAGGACTACGAGCCCGACATCCGCAGCCGCCAGTGGGAGGAGGGCGTCCCGCCGGGCTTCGAGGACGCGGTCGGATGGATGGTGCGGATGCCCGGCGACGTCTCCGGCGAGGAAGGGCCGCGCTGGAGCGTCACGTTCGCGGTCGGCGACGTCGACGCGGTCGCCGAGCGGGCCGCGCGGATCGGCGGCGGGGTGGAGACGGCGCCGTTCGACGTCGGTGACAACGTGCGGCTCGCGGTCCTGCGCGACCCCTTGGGGGCGGTTTTCGCGGTGAACAGGTGGCGCTCTTGAGGGGAGCGGGCCGTCCCGCCACCCGCGTTCCCAGCCTCACGGGAGAGAACA
>NZ_LAJC01000179.1 GCF_000981225.1 Allosalinactinospora lopnorensis | reverse complement strand
CCCTGAGCTTCCCCCCGTAGCGCGGACACTTGAGGTGAGGGCAGGCGTGATCATCAGGAAGGATGTCGTCCATGCCCTCTCCACACTCGCCCGAGTTCCGCCGCCGCGCTGTCGAGCTGGCGCGCCAAGGCAACAAGTCAACCGTCGAGCTCGCCAAAGACCTCGGTATCAGTCGCTCGTGTCTGCAGAACTGGGTCGCCCAGGCCGCCGCCGAGGAAAAATCGGCCGGCGATGCCGCCCGGCCCACAAGCGCGGAAAAGAAGGAACTCGCCGAGCTGCGCCGCCGCAACAAACAACTCGAGGCCGAGAACGAGATCCTCAAACGGGCCGCGGCCTACTTCGCCAGTGAGAACGTACTCCCAAAGTAATGTAGGCGCTGGTCCGTGCATGTGCCGCCGACTCGATCCCGGTCGCGGTGGCCTGCCGAGTACTGAACGTCTCCACCTCGGGATACTACGCCTGGCGCAACCGGCCCGAATCGCCGCGCGCCCAGCGCAACAAGGAAATCACGAAGATGATCCGCACTATTCACGAGGAATCGCGTGGCACCTATGGCTCGCCGCGCGTGCACGCCGAACTGGTGCTGGGCCTGGGCGAGCGGGTGAACCGCAAGCGGGTGGAGCGCCTCATGCGCGATGCCGGCCTGCAGGGCCTCTACCGGCGCCGGACCCGCCGCGGCCGGGCCAACCCCGCCACCGAGGAGGACCTGGTCCAGCGCCGCTTCACCGTGGCCCGGCGCGACCGCCTCTGGTTGTCCGATATCACCGAACACCCCACTCAAGAAGGGAAACTCTACTGCGCGGCGGTGATGGACGCCTATTCGCGGCGCGTCATCGGATGGTCGATGGATGCGCGCCAGGATACCGAATTGGTGGTCAATGCGCTGGCGATGGCCGTCGCGCGGCGCAATCCTTTGCCGCGTTCCACGATTCTGCATTCCGATCACGGGACGCAGTACACCTCATGGGCGTTCGGAAAGCGATTGCGCGATTCTGGGCTGCTGGGGTCGATGGGCACGGTGGGCGATTGCTACGACAATTCCATGATGGAGTCGCTATGGGCGACGATGCAACTGGAGTTGCTCGACAGTCGGACCTGGAAAACCCGCGATGAATTGGCCGCAGCGATCTTCGAATGGATAGAATGCTGGTACAATCCTCATAGGCGCCATTCCCGCATCGGGATGCACAGCCCCACCACGTTCGAAGGGCTCAACCTGCCCTCAGACACCCGCGGCTGACCTCACCGACGGCGTCCGTGCAAGCGGGGGAAGCTCA
>NZ_LAJC01000178.1 GCF_000981225.1 Allosalinactinospora lopnorensis | reverse complement strand
CTCGTCCTCCGCAGCGGGGGCCTGCTCGACGATGAGGTGGGCGTTGGTGCCGCTGGCACCGAAGGAGGACACACCGGCCCGCCGCGGGCGACCGGTCTCGGGCCAATCCACCGCCTCACTGAGCAGGCGCACGTTGCCCGTGTTCCAGTCGACGTGCGGCGTGGGCTCCTGGGCGTGCAACGTCGGCGGCAACACCCCATGCCGCATCGCCTGCACCATCTTCATCACACCACCCACACCCGCGGCCGCCTGCGTGTGCCCGACATTGGACTTCAACGACCCCAACCACAACGGCCGATCCTCAGCCCGCCCCTGCCCATAAGTCGCCAACAACGCCCGCGCCTCGATCGGATCCCCCAACGCCGTCCCGGTACCATGCGCCTCCACCGCATCCACATCCACCGGCACCAACCCCGCACTCGCCAGCGCCCGCTGGATCACCCGCTCCTGCGACGGACCACTCGGCGCGGTCAACCCATTGGACGCCCCATCCTGGTTGATGGCCGAACCCCGAATCGTCGCCAGGACGGGATGGCCGTTGCGCCGCGCATCGGAGAGCCGCTCCACCAGCAGCATCCCCGCACCCTCGGCCCAGGCCGTTCCATCCGCGGAGGCCGCGAACGACTTGCACCGCCCGTCCGGGGCCAACCCCCGCTGCCGGGAGAACTCCACGAACAACCCCGGGGTGGCCATCACCGTCACCCCGCCGGCCAGCGCCAGCGAACACTCCCCCGCCCGCAACGCCTGCACCGCCTGATGCAACGCCACCAACGACGACGAACACGCCGTATCCACCGTCACCGCCGGCCCCTCCAACCCCAGGGTGTAGGCGATACGCCCCGAGACGATACTGGCCGCCGTTCCCGTCAGCAGGTACCCCTCGACCTCGGGAACCCCCGACAGTCCCGCCGCGTAGTCCTGACCGTTGCTGCCCACGAACACACCCGTGGCACTGCCCCGCACCGACCCCGGATCGATACCGGCCCGCTCCAACACCTCCCACGAAACCTCCAACAGCAACCGCTGCTGCGGATCCATCGCCGCCGCCTCACGCGGACTGATCCCGAAAAACCCCGCATCGAACTCAGCCGCGTCCTCCAAGAACCCCCCATGCCGGCATAAGAGGTCCCCACACGATCCGGATCCGGGTCATACAACCCCTCCAGATCCCACCCCCGATCACCCGGAAACCCCGCAATCGCCTCCTCCCCCTTGACCACCAACTCCCACAACTCCTCCGCGGAACACACCCCACCCGGAAACCGACACCCCATCGCCACAACCGCGACCGG
>NZ_LAJC01000177.1 GCF_000981225.1 Allosalinactinospora lopnorensis | reverse complement strand
CACAAACGCCCACCTTGCCCCGGCGCAGCGCCGCGCCCGTAAACAACACCAGCAGCCGGGCGCCCCCCGGCCACCGCTCCAACCCCCGCACCAGTTCACCGCGGTCACCACCGACCACCACCGCCCGGTGCTCCAACGCCGCCCGCCCCGACGCCAACGACCACCCCACATCCACCGGAGCCACCCCCGGCCGATCCTCCACCCACGCCCGCAGCCGCGCCGCCTGGGCCCGCAGCGCCTGCTCGCTCCTGCCCGATACCACCCACGGCACCACAGGAGCCACGGTCACCGCCTCCGACGAGGCACCGGCGTCAGCGGAGGGGGCTGCCGTGGCCTTCTCGTCCCGCGGGGCCTGCTCGATGATGAGATGGGCGTTGGTGCCGCTGATCCCGAACGAAGACACCCCTGCCCGCCGGGGGTGATCGGTCCGCGGCCACTCCCGCGCCTCGGTCAGCAGCGCCACACCGCCCTCGTCCCAGTCCACGCGCGGATTCGGCTCATCGACGTGCAAGGTCTTGGGCAACAGGCCATAGCGCATCGCCTGCACCATCTTGATCACACCGCCCACACCGGCCGCTGCCTGCGCGTGGCCGATGTTGGACTTCAGCGACCCCAGCCACAGCGGCCGGTCCTGCGGCCGGCCCCGCCCATAGGTGGCCAGCAGCGCTCGCGCCTCGATCGGATCCCCCAGCGGCGTCCCGGTGCCATGGGCCTCCACCGCATCCACACCCTCGGGGCCCACACCGGCACCGGCCAGCGCCTGCGCGATCACCCGCTCCTGGGAGGGTCCGCTGGGCGCCGTCAACCCATTGGAAGCCCCGTCCTGGTTGACGGCACTCCCGCGGATGACCGCCAGCACCGGGTGACCGTTGCGCCGGGCATCGGACAACCGCTCCAGCACCACCACACCGGCCCCCTCGGCCCAACCGGTGCCATCAGCCGCCGCCGAAAACGACCTGCACCGCCCATCCGGGGAAAGAGCCCGCTGCCGAGAAAACTCAACGAACAACCCCGGTGTGGCCATGACCGTGACACCCCCGGCCAGCGCCAGCGTGCACTCGCCCTGCCGCAGCGCCTGGCACGCCAGATGCACCGCCACCAACGACGACGAACACGCGGTATCCACCGTCACCGCCGGCCCCTCCAACCCGAAGGTGTAGGCAACCCGACCCGACGCCACACTGGCCGCACTGCCTATCTGCAAATAGCCTTCAACGCCTTCAGGTACTTGGGTCAGGCCGGCCGCGTAATCCTGACCGTTGCCCCCCACGAACACACCGGTCGCGCTTCTCTTCACCGACAGCGGGTCGATGCCGGCCTG
>NZ_LAJC01000176.1 GCF_000981225.1 Allosalinactinospora lopnorensis | reverse complement strand
CGGGGCGTAGAGGTGGAGTGCCTGGCCGGTGGCGACGGCGTTGATCAGGTCCTGGAGTTCGGTGGGCGGGGGCGCCTTGGACCATGCCGGCCACCAGCGTTGCAGCGCGATGGCGGGGGTCAGCCAGCCGCGGATGGCGCGGATTGCCCGGGGCCAGCAGGGCGCGTGGGGCTGGTGGGAGGCGGGGGGTCCCCCTCTCTGGCCGGTCCTGCCCTCCGGCGGGCGCGCCCGGTGGTTCGGGCGGGGCCGGTTGTTCGAACCAGGCGTGCCAGCAGAAGGAGAACGCGCAGTTCACCAGGGTCTGATGGCGGCGGATGGCCGTGTCGGAGCGGACTTGGAAGTCGGCCCAGCCGAGTTCGTCCTTGACCTGTTTGTAGCTCTGTTCGATCCAGTTGCGGATGCCGTAGATCCGCACGATCTCGGCGAGGTCGGCGGCCGGATGGGGGCTGTTGGCCTCCTGCGGTGAGCCGGGGCGGGCAAGGTTGGTGGCCAGGTACCAGGTGGACTTCTCCGGCAGGGTGGCCGGGTCGGTGGTGGCCACGACCAGTCGGGTGGCGCCGTCCGGGCCCCACCAGCCGAGCCGGGCGTCGGCGGCCCACCAGGTGGCGGTGCGCCCATCGCGGAAGGTCCGGGTCACAGCAGCCCAATCGCCCGGGTTGGCCGGGTCGTACCAGGCCAGTTCGCGGGCGGCGTCTAGCGGAGTGTGGGCCTCGGGGCCGTAGGCCCAGGTGCCCCTGCGCCGTTTGAGGGCCATCACGAACGGCAGCCCGGCGGCGGCCAGTTCACCGCGGAAGCCGTCCTGGTCCCCGTAGGCGCAGTCGGTCGCCACTGCCCGGAAGGCCACCCCGGCCTGCACCGCCTGCCGGGCGAGCACGGCTGCAATCTGCAGCTTTGTCGCGAAGTCAGGGTCGCTGCGGCCCTTGGGGAAGTGGCGAGCCGGGGTGTAGGGCACGGCGTGCAGCGGGTAGTACAGCCGCTCATCAGCCCACAGCGTGGTGACGGTGACCACGCCGTTGTCGGTCTTGCCCAGCCGGCCCAGCCACTGCCGTCCCACATGCGCGGTGGCCGTGCCGTCCTTGCGGTCGCCGGAGTCGTCGACCACCAGCACCCCGCCCTCATGAGGCGCGGTTACCGGATCGGACAGCAGCATCTCTAGGCGTCGGGCGTTGACCTGCTCGTGGTCCCAGCACGACTCCGACAGGAAGAACTGCAGCCGCTGCACCGCCGGATGCTGGGCCCCGGCCACCGGCTCCACCCCGGCCAGGCAGGTCAGTGTCTTGTTGCGGTCTCTAGCCAGCAGCAGCCCGCTCAGATACTCGCGAACCCCCCGCCGCTGAGCCAGCGAGCGGAACAGATCATCGAACCGGGCCGTGTACCCCTCCAACGGCCCCGGCGCGGGCGGACACGGCCGCCGGGCAGTCACCATCGCCACCACCCCCTGCCCACCCACATACCGCCAGCCCCGCCCAAAGTCAACAAACCACC
>NZ_LAJC01000175.1 GCF_000981225.1 Allosalinactinospora lopnorensis | reverse complement strand
AATGCGTTGGCCGGTATGGTAGGGCAGCTGGTGGAGGCCGACTCCGCGTTGGTGGCCCCGTTGTTGCGTGGCAACTCCGCTGAAACATCTGCGCTGTTGACCGCGGTCGGGCAGTTGTATATCTCGGGTGTGGGGGTGGATTGGGAGGCGGTGTTCGCTGGCACCGGTGCCCGGCGGGTGGAGCTGCCCACCTACGCCTTCCAACGCCAACGCTACTGGCTGCACGAGCGACTGAACGACCGTTCGGTGCGTCCTCGCACGGGCGAGACGAACCAAGCACCGTCGCGTCGCATTGCAGAATCCGCCGCTGACAACGGTGAACCGGACCTGGGACAGCGTCTATCCGGCCTGCCGAGGCAGGAGCAGGAGAACATGCTGCTCGACCTTGTCTGCGAGCATGTCGCCGCGGTGTTGGGATACGCGGATCCGGAAGCGGTCGACGCCGACAGAACCTTCCAAGAGATCGGATTCGACTCTATGACAGCGGTCGAGCTGCGCAACCAGCTCAACGCGGCCACCGGGCTACGCCTGCCCACAACGCTGGTGTTCGATTCTCCCAACCCCGCGGTGCTGACCAAGCACCTACGGACCCTGCTTGCTCCGGAGGAAACGGCGGATGCCGACTCGGCGATCGAGGAACTGGAGCGGCTGGAAGCCACCCTTTCCAAACTGCCCACAGATACCGCCGCGCGTGCCCGGGTGATGCAACGGCTGCGGGACCTGGTCGCGGACGAGAACGGTGCGGAGGAGGTCGAGGACACCGACCTCGAATCCGCGACCGACGACGAACTCTTCAGCCTGGTCGATAGCCGATTCGGGCAGTTCTGAAATTGATCAGCACGGGTATCCGCTGCGTGCCGAGAAATGAGGATTGTATGGCGGGCGAGGACAAGCTCTGCGAGTATCTCAAGCGGGCGGTTGCCGATGCGTAGCAGGCCCATCGGCGTTTGCGGCAAGTGGAGGAGAAGGAGCGGGAACCGATCGCGATCGTCGCGGCGGGCTGCCGTTATCCGGGCGGTGCCCGTTGGAGGAGCTGTGGGAGCTCGTCGCCTCCGGAACGGACGCGATTTCCGCTCGGGCCGCGGTGGTGGCACGGGACCGTAGGGAATTCGTTGAGGGCTTGGCCGCGCTGGCAGCTGGCAGGCCGGCGTCGAACGTGGTCCATGGGTGGCGAAGCCTCACAGCAGGACCGTGTTTGTTTTCCCGGACCAGGGGGTGGCGCGGTCCGCAATGGGGCGGGAACTCGCGGAGTCGTCTGCGGTGTTCGCGGGGTGATTGGAAGCATGCGCTAAGGCACTGGCACCCCATGTGGAGTGGTCGCTGCCCGATGTGGTGTACGGACGACCGGACGCGCCGTCGCCGGACCGGATGGATGTGGCGCAGCCGGTGGCATTGGCGGGGGCGCTCTCGTTAGAGGACGCGGCGCGGGTCGCTGCTCTACGTGGACGGATCTTGGCCGGATCCGCCGGCCAGGACAAGAATGCCGGTGATAGGTCGCCTGAGGCGC
>NZ_LAJC01000174.1 GCF_000981225.1 Allosalinactinospora lopnorensis | reverse complement strand
GGCTTTAGGCCAAGGCCGTGAAGTTAAGGAGAAGTTGCTCCGGTCAAGAGGTCGATCTTGACTGTGGCCTTGTAGCTGCGGCGGTCGATGTTGAGGCTTTTGTAGGCGTAACGCGACAGCGGGCGCTTGACCGCGCGCGGGCTGATGCGTAGTCGCCGGGGCGGCAGGAGGTTGTTGAGAACCCGGGCTCCGATGGTGCCGATGAGGTCGATGGTGGTGTCCTCGGTGGTGTTGGCAGCTCGGATGGCCTGGTCGCGGGCGGCCTCCAGCGCCACGCTGAACCCCGCCCGGTCAGGATCGGTGCCAGGCGCGGTCCCAACCGCGTCGGCAATGGCGATGCGCAGCGCCTGGTAGGCCACCAGCAGCGCATAGACCTCCTGGGCAATACCGGCCGGGGTCCGCGAGCGCAGCACACGGCGCCCCAGGATCGTCTTCTTGATCGCGAAGTAGGCCGATTCGATCTCCCAGCGCTCGTGGTAGAGCCCGACCAGGTCGGCGGCCGAGTGGGCGCGGTGGTCGAGCAGTGTGGTGGCCAGCCGGTAGGCACCGGTGCGCCTGCCCTGGGAGGTGGTGATGGTGATCGCACACTCGATCACGCGCACCCGCACACCGCCGATCCGCGACAGGAACGACCCGTCACCCAACCGGTGCAGCACGGGCGGCCTGCGCACCCCGTTGAGGCGGGCGAGGAAGTCCGCGCCGGTGTCGGCGGCCCCGGCCAGGAACGTGTTGGAGGAGAATCCGCGGTCCAGCAGCACAATCATGCCCGGGCGCAGCGAGGCGCACAGATGCCGGCCGTAGGCGGTCTCGCCGGCGGTTCGGGGGCCGAATGCGGCATCGATGACGGCGCGGGTACCGCAGGCCACCAGCGCGCTCAGGCAAATCTGGGGATAGCCCACGGCACAGGTGTGCTGGTTGGAGCCCTTGCCCAAGCACGAGCGCAGGTGCGGGCTGTCGGCCGTATCGAGGTAGGTGCCGTCGAGAGCACACACCAGCAACCCGTGGAAGCGGGCACCGGGGGTGCGGATGGCCGAGACGGGGCCGCGCAGCAGGTCGAACAGGGCACGCAGCGGGGCTGGCCCGAGCCGGGTGCGGGCCTGCCACAGCGCGGCGGCGCTGATGCGGGGGATGCGCGCGGGGTCCAGAGCGCAGGTGAGCTTGCGCCACACGGCCAGGTGGCCGATGGTCTCAAACAGCGCGGCGGCCAGCAGCAGGTAGACCGTGACGCGGGCGGGCAGCTTACGCATCCGCGTGGAGTGGGCGCCGGTCTCGGCCAGGGCCGCGTCGACCATGTCGCGGGAGACGATGCGGGTGAGATCACCCAGATGGCCGGGAGCCAGGATGTCCTCATGGGATGCGGATGCGGGATCGGTGGCAGACTGGACAGGCAAGCGGAGCCCCTGGGAAGAACGGACAGCGACGTCGTCTTGGCGGATGAGTCGTGTCTACCAGGGACTCCGCTTGCCTTGCCTCAGGCAGGGAGAAGGCGGCGGCTACCTCTTGACTTCGCTATCCACCCTCTTAACTTCACGGCCTTGCCC
>NZ_LAJC01000173.1 GCF_000981225.1 Allosalinactinospora lopnorensis | reverse complement strand
AGGCCCCGCCGTGGACGTGCTCGGTGCGGCCTCGGGGCCGTACCGGTTCCGCGGTCCCCGGCATGAGCGGAGCCTGTCGCAGGCTCCGCGTCGGCCCTGCGGTCCGGCCCCACTGATGGGTAACGAGGCACCGGCCGCGCCGGCACGCGGGCGCGGCCATCGCCGGGGAAGGGGCGGAGCCTACAGCCAGCGGCGCTGTCCCGCGGCCGCGTGGAGGTACTCGTGCAACCGGGCCGCCCAGTCCTCACCCGCCGCCGTGGCGTGGTCGACCCGCAGCCGCTGGAACGTGTCGCGGCCCTCGGTCAGCAGTCCGCCCTTCTTGTCCATCTCCAGTACGACGTCACAGCCCTGCTGGTCGGCGACGAACGTCAGCTCCAGCTCGTTGAGTCCCGGGTAGTGGCCCGGCGCGCGGTACTCGATCTCCTGGTAGAACGGCAACTGCTGGCGGGTGGCGCGCACCCGTCCCCGTTCGCAGTCGGCCTTGCTGAAGGCGAACCCGAGCCGCTCCAGCGCGTCCAGGATGACCGCCTGCGTCTCCAGCGGGTGGATCGCCACCGGGTCCAGGTCGCCGGGGTCCACACCTCCGGCCACGTGCAGCTGGGTGTTCAGCCCCACGTGCATTCCCCGCAGGTACTGCCCCCGGTGGGAGGTGATGGGAGCCTCCCATGGCACCGGCAGCTCGAACGGGACCCGTAGCTGGGCCTCGGCCTGCAGATGCAGCTCCCCGCCGACCCGTGCCCGCGTGAACTCCAGGGTCTGGTTGTACTCGGTGTCTCCGCGCTCCACTCCGACGCGTGCCTGCAGCCCGACCGTCAACTGTTCGATGCGTTGGTCCACCGAACCGCCGTTGACGAACACCTCACCGCACAGTGCCCCTCCGGGAACCGTGTTCGCTTCGCGCAGTACCGTCTCCACGGACGCGTTCCCCAGCCCCAGACTCGCCAGAATACGCCTCACAGCACTTCCTTTCGATGATCACGATGGTCGGCCGGCACTTGGACGCGCCGGGCCGGAGGGCCGTTCCGGCCCACCGGACGCGCCGATCATGCTCCATGCGGACCCTCTGACGGAAACCGGCCGCTCCGGCCGGGGACGCGCGTGCGGCGCAGCGGCCGGATCGAAAGCCGGCGCGGGAAGCCGGGGCCGGTATCGGCTGCGGGACCCGCTGAGGACGCGCGGCCGCCCCGTTCGTCTTGACACCGTTTATTCCTTCCTGGCTATATTTCTTGCATGGCATCGACATTCGAGGTGGTGGCCGATCCCCGGCGCAGGGAGATCCTCGATCTGCTGCGCGCCGGAGAGCGCCCGGTGGGGGAACTCGTGGAGAGGCTGACCCTGACCCAGCCCACGGTCTCCAAGCACCTCAGGGTGCTCCGCAACGCCGGACTCGTCGAGGTGCGCCACGATGCCCAGCGCCGGTGGTACCGGTTGCGCGCGGAACCGCTGGCCGAGCTCGACGCGTGGCTCGCGCCGTACCGGCGCATGTGGAGCAGCCGCCTGGACTCGCTCGAACAGCACCTGAACGCCATGCCCGACGACGCGGCAGAGGCTCCGCAGCGGGGAGCGGAGCCGTAGGGCGCCGCACCGCGCCCTTCTTCAGCGCACGAGGCGGAAGAACTCCCGGACGTCGGCTGTCAGCAGGTCGGGGGCTTCCATGGCCGCGAAGTGG
>NZ_LAJC01000172.1 GCF_000981225.1 Allosalinactinospora lopnorensis | reverse complement strand
CGGCCGGCACCGCCGCGGCCAAGAAGGAGGCCCTGGAGGCCGTGGGCGTGAAGGTCGGCAAGACCCCCAGCGAGACGGCCAAGCTCGCCCGCGAGCTGTTTTAGACCCGGCCGCGGGAGGACCCGCGCCTTCTCCTGCTTCGCCTTGGTGGCTCCGGTGGCGGGGCCACCAAGCCGAGCCCGGCGGCGGAGGCACCGGTCCGGCCGCGCCACCGGTGGCTACCACATCCGGCCGGGCCCCGCCGGCCGACACGCCCGCCGCGAAGGGGGCGTGTCGACCGCACGGCTGGGAGCATGGGCTGCGTGAGCGCGTCGATACGTCCCTCTGGGTCTTCCGGTAAGCCCCGCGGTGGAGACCACCCCCCGTCCGTTCCTCGGGACGATCCCTCGCGTTCGTTGTACACGGCGGGCGGGATGGCCGCGGCCTCGGCGGCCGGCATCGGCCTGGCCGTCCTGGTGACGTTCACTCTGATCGGTTGGGTGGCCGCGCCGCACGACACGCTCGGCGAGGACATCGCGGACGTGTTCCGGGCAGCGATGCAGGCGTGGCTCGTCGGCCACCTCGTGGGGTTCGGCATTCCCGGCGGGCACGTCTCGATGCTTCCGCTCGGCCTGGTGGTCCTGCCGGGCCTGCTGCTGTTCCGCTCGGGACGATGGCTGACACGCGATTGCGGGCTTTCCCGGCCGAGTCAGCTGTTCCGGGCCGCACTGGCGCTCGCCGGCCCGTACGCGGCGATCTCCGGGACGCTGGCACTGGTGGGGCAGAACGACACGATCCGGCCCAGTGTGGTGCAGGCCCTGATCGCCGGATTCCTGCTGGCCTTCGCCGCCGGAGGGTGGGGCGTCCTGCACCAGGTGCTCAAGGAACAGGGCATCTCCAAGCGGCGGCTGCTCGACCTGGTGCCCGAGCGTCCCCGATCGCTGCTCGTGGGCACGCTCAGCGCGACCGGCGTGCTGCTGCTCGCGGGTGCGGTGCTGTTCTGCGTGGCGCTGGTCGCCGGCTTCGGCGAGGTCGTCGCGGCCACCCGGGAACTGTCGCCGGGCATCGTCGGAGGCACGCTGCTGATCCTCGGCCAACTCCTCTACCTGCCGAACGCCATCGTTTTCGGTACCTCCTACGCGGTCGGCCCCGGGTTCGCCTTCGGAGCCGGGACGATGGTGGCGCCGACCGGTGTCGCGGTCGGTGCCGTTCCGCTCTTCCCGATGCTGGGAGCCCTTCCGGACAACGGGCCGGCGCCGGTGTACTCGCTCCCCGCGCTGGTGGCGCCGTTCCTCGCCGGCATTCTCGGTGGGGTGCTCACCCAGCGCAGTGCCCCGACGGCGTCCAGCGAGGCCGCGCCGATGTGGGGACTGGCCTGCGGGGTGACGACCGGCCTGGTGTGCGGTGCGCTGGCGGCGCTCGCGGGCGGCCCGCTGGGTGCCGAGCGGCTGGCCGAGGTCGGGCCGTCGCCATGGCAGGTGGGGTTGATCACCGCGCTGGAGGTCGGTGTCGCCGCGGCGATCGCGGCCTGGCTGGCGAACTGGCGGTACTACCGCCGCATTCGCGCGGCCGAGGTCACGGATATGGAGACCGAGGGGCGGCGGGCCGCGGAGCGGGGGAGGCGCGGCGCTCCGAGGCCGCACCGGACACCGGTCCGGCCGTTCCGCGGGGCGCCGGCAGAACGGAGACC
>NZ_LAJC01000171.1 GCF_000981225.1 Allosalinactinospora lopnorensis | reverse complement strand
AGCTCTAAGGCCCTGCCCGGTGTGCACCCACCGGTCAGGGCCGCTTTCATGTGGAGTGGCCAGGGGAACGTCAGGCATCCCCGGGCCATCTGCTGTTCACAATGCCCGCACAGAATCCCAGGTGGAAGGAAAAACCCAAGGTCGAGCGCTTTCGAAATGTCCTGTGGAAAACTGTGAATTTCTTATGCAAGCCATGCTGCGGCGTGGTGGACTGCGGCCATGACGGCGGACAAGAGGGCGATGCAGCGCTTCGGTCGAGAAATGGCGCGGACGCGCAAGCTGGCCGACATGACGCAAGGCGCGCTGGCCGACAAGCTGGGCGTCAGCCCGTCCCACATCTCCAACCTTGAGCGCGGCTATCGCGCTCCTGTACCCGCCCTTCTCCCCAGACTGGACAGGGAATTGAGGTCGGGGGAGCGGCTGACTCGGTTGTGGGACGAGTTGACCGGAAGCGGGCGCCAAGCGTGGCTGGAGGAAGTCACGGCATTGGTTCGCGACGCCCGGGCCGTCATGGATTACCAGGTCAACGTATTCCCGGGTTGATTGCAGACAGAGGAATACGCCCGCGAGCTGATCACGGCGGGAGTGCCATGGGCGAAGCCCGGCGATGTTGCGGCAGCGGTCGCCGAACGCGTGAATCGAGCCAAGAATTTCGCGGAGGCGACCTCGCCGCTGCTATGGGTCGTCCTTGATGGGATGATTGTCCGGCGACGGTTCACCACAGAAGACGTTCGACATGAGCAGCTCGAACACGTCATAAAGCTGGTGGAGTCCAGGCGTGTCTCTGTCCAGGTCATCCCCGAGAACTATCGGGGCCATCCTGGGCTCACCGGGCCGTTCAAAGTGATCACACCAGATGCCGGTCCGGACGTGGTATACGCCGAGAGCATCCATGAAGGCCAGATCATCACATCGGCAGCAGACGTCTCCCGGTACCGGTTATTGTTCGGCAGGCTTCAAGCCGTGACCCTGGGGCCAGCCGAGTCCACAGAAATGATTCGGAAAGATTTGGAACATGGCTGAGTGGCACAAGTCGTCGTACAGCGGGGCGACCAACGAGTGCGTGGAGGTCCGTGAGCACGCGGAGAGTGTGGACATGCGCGACACACGGAACCGCCGCCTCGGGTCCCTGTCGTTCACCGCTGCTGCGTGGTCGTCGTTCCTCGAAGCTGTCAAGACCGGCCGACTCTGACGCCCCCTTGCCCCCGGCCTCCTCTCTTCGAGAGGAGGTCCTCCTCTTGGCCGGTTACGCCGTTCGCGGAACCGGCGGGGCGGTTCCGTCCGCGTATGGAAGCGCCCGGCGGCGCGGCGTAGTGTTGGCGGCATCCGACACGGCAGACCGGCAACGGAGATCTCCATGAGCGACCCCCTCCTGCGCGCCGTTCCCGCCTCCGAGGAAGCGGACGAGCCGCTGATGCGCGACCTCATCGGCGGCGCGCTTCGGCGGGCCCGGACCGAGCAGGGCCGGACCCTGCGCGAGGTCGCCGAGACCGCCCAGGTGTCACTGCCCTACCTGTCCGAGATCGAGCGGGGCCGCAAAGAGCCCTCCTCCGAGGTGCTGGCCGCCGTGTACCGCGCCCTGGGGCTGCGGCTCGTCGACCTGGTCGGGGACCTGCGCACCGAGCTCGCCGCGATACCCGGTACCGTCGCGCGGCCGTCCCCGCCCCGGGGCCGCCCGCCC
>NZ_LAJC01000170.1 GCF_000981225.1 Allosalinactinospora lopnorensis | reverse complement strand
GCCTGAGAAGGACGTTGCCGGGGCAACCACTCGGCCGCGCTTCGGTTACCGGCCTCAGCGCCTCTGCCTCACGCCTGCTCGCGCACTCCACGGCAGCCAGTCGATGGGAAAGAGTGTTCCCGGCTTCAACGGGCCACCGGCAGAACCCGCAGGCGCTCACGCATGGCCCGGCACGTCACGGCGTCTTCCGCAGGCTCCACGGGTCGGCCGTCGGCTTCCAGGCTCCCGAGCCCGCCGACCGCCTCCGCTGTGAGTTCGACGCCCCGATAGATGACCGCGGTGACTCCGAGCACGGCACCGGCCAGCTGGCTCGCCCCGCCTCTGCCGACCAGGCTCACGCGCAGTCTCTCCCGGTCGCGGACCTGGAACCGCACGCCGTCCAGGGACACCGATACCAGACCCGATCCGTTTCGTGGAGGGCGCAGTTCGACGCGACCCAATGCCACACTCGCCAGGCGTCGCCCGGCATGCAGGCCGATCACCGGATGGGAGGTCCCGCTCGCCTCAGCGGAGCCTGCAGGAAGCGCCAGCAGCGGCACCCCGGCGAACGCCGCGATGCGGCGCGCCTCGGCCGGGCCGAACCCGCCCGCATCCACCAGGAGGTCCACACCGCTACCGCGTAGCGTCTCCCTTCTCCACCGCGCTTCCAACGGCGTCACCTCCAGCGACTCCATCCCGGAGGCCACCAGGCGCGCGCGCAGCCGCGCAGCACGGACCCGACTCGCTTTGTCGGCGCCGTGCAACACCCCAATGCGCCCCGATGGCGCGTGCCCTGCGGCGGCATCGGCCAACGCGACCGACCCCAGTAGCGGGTGTATCGCGGCTTCACGCATCACGCGGAATTTCCGGCAAGTGGTCCCACAGGCTCCGCAGGTTCGAAAACGAACCATCCGGCAGGCGGCCGAGAACGCTCAGTATTTCCGGGCGCGCGCCCTGCAGTTCGGCGGAGGAGATCAACTCTCCCCGCTGCACGGGACCGGAACCGAACGCGCCTTCCAGGTGGTCGGCGATCTCCCGTCGCGTGACGATCATGCCGCTCCTTTCACTGTTGCGGGATATCCGTGGGGCCTACCTCACACGTCCCGGTGTCCATCACGAGACCTCCGAGACCAAGTGGGCCTGGAGAAGAACATCGGATCCACCGCAGTGGCGCGGGCGCAGAGACGGCTGTCTCTGAGGAAGCGCGCCCAGCCACTGCGATGGGGTTGAAGACCGGTGGGGTACACAGCGATTCAGCGGCACCGGCCTCCGCAACATCATACTCTACAGTCTCGTAAGAGTAGAGTTATCAGCGCCCCTGGTGAACGCAGTAGGTTCATCCCTCCGATTTCTCCGCCGAGGTTGCTCTCACCATGGCCGAACGCGCGCCCAATCCCGCTGTCGACCCTGTGATCCAGGCCGAATGCGCCTTCCTCACCGAGGCCCGCGCCGCCCTGGGGCGTATGCATGAGGACGTCGTCACCACCGCGACCGTGCAGGACTCCTCCGAGGACGCCGACTACACCTTCGCCAACCGGGAACTGACCCGCGACCGCGAACGACGCGCCGAGTCCCTGGTCGACTTCTCCGACGTTCCGCTGTTCTTCGGCCGGCTGGACTACCCGCCCGGCGGTGTCTACGAGGCCGCCCCCGGAGAGTCGCCGTCGGCGACCCGCGGCCCAGACGCCGACCACGTCTACATCGGGCGGCGCCGCACCCGCGGCTCGCTCACCGTGCTCGGCGACATCGCCCAAGGCACCAACCCCTGGGCGGTCGACGACTGGCCAAGGCTGCTGGCCCACCTCGGCCAGACC
>NZ_LAJC01000169.1 GCF_000981225.1 Allosalinactinospora lopnorensis | reverse complement strand
CCGTTGCCTGTGAAGAGCCGGTTTGGTTTGTGGTGGGTGGGCGGTTGTTTTTTGAGAACTCAACAGCGCGTGTGTGTTTTTCTTTAGCCATGATGTGATTGTGGCCCCGTGGCCCCCTGTGTGGGGGTGTGGGGTTCCTTTGGTTGGCCATGCCCTGTGGGGTGTGGTTGGCTGGGGTTTGATTCTTCGCGTCGGGAAAGGCGCGCGCCCTGTGTGTCTGCCTTGGTGGGTGGGTGCGGGGGTGGTGGTTTTTCGGATGGAGAGTTTGATCCTGGCTCAGGACGAACGCTGGCGGCGTGCTTAACACATGCAAGTCGAACGCGCCCTGCTCCTTGTGGGTGGGGTGAGTGGCGAACGGGTGAGTAACACGTGAGTGACCTGCCCCTGACTCTGGGATAAGCCGTGGAAACGCGGTCTAATACCGGATGGGACCATTGGCTGCATGGCCGGTGGTGGAAAGGGTTTTTCCGGTTGGGGATGGGCTCGCGGCCTATCAGCTTGTTGGTGGGGTGAGGGCCTACCAAGGCGATTACGGGTAGCCGGCCTGAGAGGGCGACCGGCCACACTGGGACTGAGACACGGCCCAGACTCCTGCGGGAGGCAGCAGTGGGGAATATTGCGCAATGGGCGAAAGCCTGACGCAGCGACGCCGCGTGGGGGATGACGGCCTTCGGGTTGTAAACCTCTTTTCCTGCTCACGAAGGCTTCGGGTGTTCTCGGGGTTGACGGTAGGTGGGGAATAAGGACCGGCTGACTACGTGCCAGCAGCCGCGGTAATACGTAGGGTCCGAGCGTTGTCCGGAATTATTGGGCGTAAAGAGCTCGTAGGCGGCGTGTCGCGTCTGCTGTGAAAGTCCGCAGCTTAACTGTGGTTGTGCAGTGGATACGGGCATGCTTGAGGTAGGTAGGGGAGACTGGAATTCCTGGTGTAGCGGTGAAATGCGCAGATATCAGGAGGAACACCGGTGGCGAAGGCGGGTCTCTGGGCCTTACCTGACGCTGAGGAGCGAAAGCATGGGGAGCGAACAGGATTAGATACCCTGGTAGTCCATGCTGTAAACGTTGGGCGCTAGGTGTGGGGCCTTTCCACGGGTTCCGTGCCGTAGCTAACGCATTAAGCGCCCCGCCTGGGGAGTACGGCCGCAAGGCTAAAACTCAAAGGAATTGACGGGGGCCCGCACAAGCGGCGGAGCATGTTGCTTAATTCGACGCAACGCGAAGAACCTTACCAAGGCTTGACATTGCCCGTGGACCTGCAGAGATGTGGGGTCATTTGGTTGGTGGGCAACAGGTGGTGCATGGCTGTCGTCAGCTCGTGTCGTGAGATGTTGGGTTAAGTCCCGCAACGAGCGCAACCCTTGTCCTGTGTTGCCAGCACGTGGTGGTGGGGACTCATGGGAGACTGCCGGGGTCAACTCGGAGGAAGGTGGGGATGACGTCAAGTCATCATGCCCCTTATGTCTTGGGCCGCAAACATGCTACAATGGCCGGTACAACGGGGTGCGATGCCGTGAGGTGGAGCCAATCCCTAAAAGCCGGTCTCAGTTCGGATTGGGGTCTGCAACTCGACCCCATGAAGGTGGAGTCGCTAGTAATCGCGGATCAGCAGTGCCGCGGTGAATACGTTCCCGGGCCTTGTACACACCGCCCGTCACGTCATGAAAGTCGGCAACACCCGAAACGTGTGGCCTAACCCTTTGGGGGGGAGCGCGTGAAGGTGGGGCTGGCGATTGGGACGAAGTCGTAACAAGGTAGCCGTACCGGAAGGTGCGGCTGGATCACCTCCTTTCTAAGGAGCCCAC
>NZ_LAJC01000168.1 GCF_000981225.1 Allosalinactinospora lopnorensis | reverse complement strand
GGCCAACCGCACCGGTTCCGGGATCCGCGCCGCCGCCCGCGCGCCGCGGGCGAGCAGCCGGAACCCGGTCCTGGTGAGAGCAGGGCTGAAGCCTATGGGGGACAGTGCCGTCACCGAGGCCGCGGCCCCCTGGGCGCCCAGCTCCAGCGCGATCGCCCCGCCGAGGGAGTTGCCGGCGACGTGCGGGCGTTCGAGTCCCAGTTCGGCGCATACGCGCTGCACCGCGTCGACCAGGGAGTGCAGGTCGTAGCGGTCGCCGCCGGCCGGGCCGGGCGACTGCCCGAACCCCGGCAAGTCGAGGGCGATCACCTCGTGCCAGCGTGCGAGCCGCCCCAGCACCGGGTACCAGGCCTGGCGGCGGTGCCCCAACCCGTGCAGTAGCACGACAGGGGCGCCGCGGCCCCTGCGGTCGAAGACGATTCGTGACTCCCCCATGAACACCAGGTGTACCCGATACCACGACTGCGTTGCACGGAACCCGCCATAAGAGAGGGGCCGCCCCCTCCGGAACCGGAGACAGGCGGGAACCGCGGGCGGTTCCCGCTGGCCCGAGCCCCTCCACAGGCGGCATAGTTGGCATATGAGCTCCGAGGAGACGCCGGAACGGCCCGCTTCGCCGAAGGAACTGGCCCGGGCCCTCGCCGACTCCGCCTACCTCGCCGACGACGGGCTCGCGACCGCCGGGTACCTCGCGCTGCGCCTGGGCCGGCCGCTGTTCCTCGAAGGCGACGCGGGCGTCGGCAAGACCGCGTTCGCCCAGGCCCTGGCGGACGCCACCGGAGCGCACTTCGTGCGTCTGCAGTGCTACGAGGGGCTCGACGCCGCGCAGGCCCTCTACGACTGGGACTTCACCCGCCAGATCCTGCACCTCCGCACGGTCGAGGCCACCGCGCACGCGACCGGCGAGCGCCCCGACCCGGCGGAGCTGGAGGCCAGCCTGTACGACCGGCGGTTCCTCATCGCCCGGCCGCTGCTCGAAGCACTGGAGACGACCCCCTCGGTGCTGCTCGTGGACGAGATCGACCGGGCCGACGACGAGTTCGAGGCGTTCCTGCTGGAGGTGCTGTCCGAGGCGGCGATCAGCATCCCCGAGCTGGGTCGCGTAACCGCCGCGACCCCGCCGCTCACCGTGCTCACCAGCAACCGTACGCGCGAGGTGCACGACGCGCTCAAGCGGCGCTGCCTCTACCACTGGGTCGAGCACCCCGGCTTCGAACGCGAGGTCGCCATCCTGCGCCGCAGGCTGCCGGAGATCACCGAGCGCCTCGCCTCCGAGGTGGCCGCGGCGATCCGGCGCATGCGCGACCTCGACCTGATCAAGCCGCCCGGGGTCGCCGAGTCGCTGGACTGGGCGAACGCCCTGGCCACCCTCGGCGCGCGGTCGCTGGATCCCGATCTCGCCGCGGCGACGCTGGGCGCCGTCCTCAAGTACCGCGAGGACGCCGAACGCGTCCGCTCTACCGACCTGGCCGAGCTGCTGGGGGCCTAGCCGATGGCGGGGGCGGACCCGAGGCGCGACATCACCGAGCTCCTGCTGGGGTTCGCCCGCACCCTGCGCCACGCCGGGGTCGACGCCACACCCGACCGGGTGCAGAGCATGCTCGGCGCGGTCGGTGCGCTCGACATCACCGACCGCGAGAGCACCTACTGGGCGGGGCGGCTCACGCTGTGCGGCGAGCCCGACGACATCCCCGTCTACGACGCGGCGTTCGCGGCCTACTTCACCGATGCGTCGGCGTTCACCCCGGCCCCCCGGGTGGCGGTGCCCGTCGCCCGGCGACCGACCACGCTGTTCGCCCCCCAGCCGGCCCGCGGCGCGGAGTCCGCGGCCGCCGATGACGGTGACGAGACCGCCGTCGCGGTGGTCGCCAGCGACACCGAGGTACTGCGGCACCGCGACGTGGCGGCCCTCTCCGCGGCCGAACGCGCGAGGTGCGCCGCCTGCTCGCACTGCTCGCCCCCGACAC
>NZ_LAJC01000167.1 GCF_000981225.1 Allosalinactinospora lopnorensis | reverse complement strand
ACTCTGGCCGACGAGCGCGGTTCCCAGCCCTTCGGCGGTCAGCCGTTGGTGGATGGCGGGGATGTCGGTGTCGGCGGCGATGAGGCCGACCGAGCCGTCCTTCTTCAGCGCCTGCCGGCAGGCCATCGTCAGGGCGTCGAGGCGCTCCGTTGCGGAGGTTTCGGTGATGGTGAGCGCGCCGGTCGTCTGGCGCACGCCGGTGGGGGTGCTCAGGCCGGGGGCGATCTGGGGGAGCAGTCGGGCGGCGTAGTCGATGATCTGGGCGGGCACCCGGAAGCCGCGGTCGAGTACCGCCAGGTGGGCCTCGGGCTGGCCGAGGTGGGCCAGCAGCCTCGGCCAGTCGTCGACCGCCCAGGGGTTGGTGCCTTGGGCGATGTCGCCGAGTACGGTGAGCGAGCCGCGGGTGCAGCGCCGGGCGATCGCGCGGGCCTGCATCGGGCTGAGGTCTTGGGCCTCGTCGACGACGATGTGGCCGATGGTGGCGGGGCGTTCGATCAGGGCGGCGGCCTCGTCGATCAGCGCCGGGTCGGCGCTGGACCACGTGGCCGACTTGGGGGTGCGCGGGCGGGTGGGCAGCAGGATCGCGGCCTGCTCGGCGGGGGTGAGGATGTCCTGGGCGGCGCGGGCCAGCCGCTCGCGGTCGGTGAGCAGGCCCAGCACCAGCCGCACCGGGTCGGTCTTGGGCCACATCCGCCGCACCGCGGTGCTGATCCCCCGGTTGCGGCGCAGTTGGGCAAGGGTGCCCGCGTCGCAGGCCTCGCCCGAGCCCTCGATCTGGCGCAGCACCAGGTGGGCCAGGCGCTGGGCCAGCAGGTCACGTCCCGCCCCGTAGGCGATGTCCCGGTCGCGCAGCTCGGCCAGGGCCTCGGCCAGCTCGCCGGGGTGGATCCGCCACTTGCGGGCGCCGCGCTCGATAACCAGGGTCTCCTCCAGCGGGCGCACCTGGGCCCATAGGGCGTTGCGGATGACCTGGGCCATCCGGGCGTCGCCCTTGATCCGCGCGGCGGCGTACCTCGACCCGGCTGATCAGCTCCTCGATGGTGGTCTGGCGCACCCCGACCTCGCCGAGCGCGGGCAGCACGTTGCGGATGTAGGACAGAAACAAGCGGTTGGGCCCGAGGATGGCCACGCCGCCGCCCCGGCTGAGCTGGCCGCGTTCGGTGTAGAGCAGGTAGGCGATGCGGTGCAGGCCCACGGCGGTCTTGCCGGTGCCCGGGGCGCCCTGCACGCACAGGGCGGTACGCAGCGGGGCCGGAGAACCCGTAGCGGCGGCGCAGCAGCGCCCCTTCCGGTGCCTCGCGGGTGGCGCGGTAGAACGCGGCGGAGATGGGCGCGCGCCAGTCGATGACCAGCGGTGTTCCTTCGCCGTCGTGCACGTGGCGCCGCCCGATGTAGACGTGGTCGGCGTCTGGGCCGCGGGTCGCCGACGGCGACTCTCCGGGGGCGGCCTCGTAGACACCGCCGGGCGGGTAGTCCAGCCGGCCGAAGAACAGCGGAACGTCGGAGAAGTCGACCAGGGACTCGGCGCGCAAGGAGCGGGCCCGCCTCAGCGCCGCATTGGCGACCTTGTCGGCGACCGCGTCGCCCAGCGCCGTCTCTGTGGCGAGGACGTCCTCGCGCATGCGCCGCAGCGCGGCACGGGCCTCGGCGAGGAAGGCGCGTTCGGAGTGGATCTCGGGGTCGACGGCAGAATTCGGCACGCGTTCGGCATGATGGGACAGCCTCGGCTTTCGGCGGGACAGCGGACTCTGAAAGGAGTGGAGGCGGCAGCGCGGGTCCCGCCCCGGAAAGCCGTCCGGTTCGTTGCGATCCTCAGCGCATACGAAAGATGCCGCAGAAACGAAACAGAAAGTTAACCCCGTTCACCTGTGCGCGGCAAACCACCGGCGCCCCTGCCGCCCCGGATCGGGCACGGTGGGCACGACCGTTCCCGAAGGAAACGAACTCCGGTCTCGGTCAGCACTCGGGAAGGCCGCGTTCCGGGCTTTTACCTTTTCTCCAGGTCCGGCA
>NZ_LAJC01000166.1 GCF_000981225.1 Allosalinactinospora lopnorensis | reverse complement strand
CGCAGGGCGCCTTCGCCTCGGCCGACACCGCCCACGGCAGCACGGCGGGCGCGGCCTCGCTGCGGGCGGTGCCCCCGGCACCGGCGGTCTCATCGACACCGGCGGTCTCATCGACACCGGCGTCCGGAGCCTGCTCGACGATCACGTGGGCGTTGGTACCGGTGATCCCGAACGACGACACACCGGCCCGCCGCGGGCGGCCGGTCTGCGGCCACGGAGCAGACCCGGACAGCAGCCGGACACTGCCCGCATCCCAGTCCACCTGCGACGACGGCTCACCGACGTGCGGCGATCCCGGCAGCACCCCGTGCCGCATCGCCTGCACCATCTTGATCACTCCCGCGATCCCCGATGCCGCCTGCATGTAACCGGTGTTGACCTTCAGCGACCCCAGCCGGACCGGGTCGTCCCCGCTCCGTTGCCCGTAGGTGGCGAGAACGGCCTGGGCCTCGATGGAATCCCCGAGAGGCGTGCCGGCGCCGTGCGCCTCGACGGCGTCGACGTCGGCCGCGGTGAGTCTGGCGTTCTCCAGGGCCCGCCGGATGACCCGTTGCTGCGCGGGTCCGTTGGGAACGGTCAGGCCGTTGGATGCGCCGTCCTGGTTGACGGCGCTGCCGCGGATCACCGCGAGGACCGGATGCCCGTTGCGTTGCGCGTCGGACAACCGCTCCAGAAGGATCACGCCGACGCCCTCGGACAGGCCGACACCGTCGGCGCCGGCCGCGAAGGGCTTGCAGCGGCTGTCGGGAGCCAGGAGCCGCAGCCGACTGAACTCGACGAAGGCGGCGGGAGTGCACATCACCTGCGACCCGCCCGCCAGCGCCAGCGAGCACTCCCCCGACCGCAGCGCATGGCAGGCCTGGTGCAGTGCCACCAGCGATGACGAGGACGCCGTGTCCACCGTCACCGCCGGCCCCCGCAGACCGAACGTGTAGGCGATCCGGCCCGACACCGCGCTGCCGAGACTGCCCGTCAGCAGGTAGTCCGCGACGCTCTCCGGTACCCGCCCCCGCCCCAGGCGGCCGGCGGCATAGTCCTGGCCCGCTGTCCCGATGAAGGCCCCCGTCTGGCTGCCGCGGAATGAGACGGCATCGATGCCCGCCCGTTCGAACGCCTCCCATGATGTCTCCAGCAGCAACCGCTGCTGCGGATCCATCGCCACGGCCTCACGCGCAGAGATCCCGAAGAACTCCGCGTCGAAATCCGCGGCGTCGTGCAGGAACCCGCCCTCGCGCACGTACACCGTTCCGGCCGACTCGGGATCCGGGTCGTAGAGCCCTTCGAGGTCCCAGCCGCGGTCCGCCGGCCACGCTGAGATCGCGTCCCCTCCGGAGGCGACCAGCTCCCACAGGTCCTCCGGCGACCTGACATCTCCCGGATAACGGCAGCTCATCGCCACGATGGCGATCGGCTCCCGTGCCCGGTCCTCCACCTCCCGCAGGCGCTGGTTGGCCTGCTGCGCCTCGGCGATCGCCCGCTTGAGGTACTCGCGGAGCTTGTCCTCACCCGTCATGCGCTCCCCAATTCATCGGTATGGCCCCAGACCCGCGCGGACCGGTTCACGACTGCCCGAGACCGCGGTCGACCAGGTCGAAGAGTTCGTCATCGGTCGCGGAATCGAGCTCGCGGTCATCGGGCGCCGGCGTGCCGTTCCCGTTCGAGAGCAGCTCCCGCAGCCGCTGCATCGCCCAGGTGTGCGCGTCGGTGTCCGAGGACAGCTTGGAGAGGCCGGCTTCCAGGCGGTCCAGGTCCGCGAGTACCGAGTCGGCGTCGGCCGTTTCGCTCGGGCCGAACCGGGTCCGCAGGTATTCGGTGAGCTCGATCGGGCTGGGATGGTCGAACGCCAACGTTGTGGGCAGGTGGAGTCCGGTGGCCGCGTTGAGCTGGTTGCGCAGCTCCACCGCGGTGAGCGAATCGAACCCGAGGTCCTGGAAGGGGCGGTCGGCTTCGATCGCCTCCGCCCCCGCGTACCCCAGCACCGCGGCGATGTGCCCGCGGACAAGGGTGAGCAGCATGCTCCGCTGCTCGTGCTCCGGAAGGCCGGACAGGCGCCGCCACAGGTCCGGGCCGTCATCGTCGGCGCCGGAGCGGGCGAGGCCGCGCGGTCCCGGGTCCTG
>NZ_LAJC01000165.1 GCF_000981225.1 Allosalinactinospora lopnorensis | reverse complement strand
CCGTTGCTGATTCCGTGGTCAGATATCAGCATTCCGTGTATTTCTACACGAAAGGTCCGTGACGGTGTCACCACAACGGGGGTTGGGTGTCCTGACGACGGTCTCTTGCTTCCTTCCGCTTACGCGGTCTTGTGCCACCGGCCCGTGCCCCGTCCCGGCCTGAGGGTCGGGGCGGGTGGTGCGGGTCTTACGGTCGGCTCTGCGAGGCTTCGACACTTGCGTGTCCCGGTCTCCGGCCACTCCGGTACCGGTCATGCTGGCTGCCAAAGCGGCAAGATTCAGCGCGGCGTTGTGGTCCCGGTCCAGGACCAGACCACAGTCGTCGCAGATGAAAGTGCGCGCGGACAGGGGGAGCTTGGCTTTCGCCGCCCCGCATCTGCTACACGTCTTGGACGAGGCGAACCACCGGTCAGCGACGACCAGTCGTCCGCCGTTCCACTGGGTTTTGTAAGTGAGCTGGCGGCGGATCTCCCCGAACCCGGCGTCGGCGATGGATCGCGCGAGCTTGCGGTTCTTGAGCATCCCGGACACGTTCAGATCCTCCACCACAACCGTCCCGTACTCGCGGGAGAGACTGGTGGTGAGCTTGTGCAGCGCATCGTCGCGCAGGTTCGCGACCCTGCGGTGGATCCGGTTGCGTTCGGCGTTGGCCTTGCGCCACCGGTTCGACACCTCCTGCCGGGTGCGCCGGTCAGGTCCATGGCGTCGGGACACCCGCCGGGACGCCCTGCGGAGCCGCGCCAGCTCGTTGTTCAGGGGGGCGGGGTTGGTGACGTGGCGGACCTGTCCGTCGGAGTCGGCTACCACCGCCAACGTCTTGACGCCCAGGTCCACTCCCGCCGCTGCCTCAGGACGCTGCGGGGTCGCACGCTCGCGCTGGACTTCGACCTGGAAGGCGACCTGCCAGCGGCCCCGGTGGTGGGAGACGGTCGCCGAGAGGATGCGTGCCGTTCCGTTGGCCAGACGGCGGTGAAGCTTGCGGGTGTTCTCATGGGTGCGCAGCCGACCCACCACGGGCAGGGTGACGTGGCGCCGGTCGTCCTCGACACGGATGGTGCCGGTGGTGAACCGGCACGAGAGCCGCGCGGTGTGCTTGGACTTGAACCGGGGAGGGCCCATGCGCGCCCCGGCGCGCTCGCCGCGTTTGGATGCGGCGTAGTTGTCGAACGCCGCCGCAGCAGCCGCGAACCCGGTGTTATAGGCCTCCTTGGAGTTCTCACTCCACCATCCGGCGAACCGGGGATCATCCCTCTTAGCGGCGTTGAACGCCTTGCGCAGGGCGGGCAGTGACCAGGACCGCCACGGAGCGCGCTCGACCTCGGCAATACCGTAGGACTCCTCGGCCGCCCGCTGGTCCCACGATGCCAGCACATGCGCGACCGCCCAGTTGTAGGCCGCCCGCGCCGCACCGCAGTGCGACCTGAGACGGGACTCGCCCTCAGCATTGGGGTCCAAGGCGAACCGGTAGGCCTGCACAACATGGCCCGGCTTGGGCTCGAACCCGCGCTTCTTTTTCTTCTTCGGCTTGTCCTCAGTGACGGTGTCGGTCATCCCTCCACCGCCGTCGCCGCGTCGATCCCGGCCTTGGCGCGCCTGCGGGCAGACCGGCGACCGTACAGGCGCGCACACATCGAGGTGAGCACCTCGGTCATGTCCCGCACCAGATCATCGCTGGTCTCCTCAGGGTCCAGCACGACCAGGCGCCGCCCGGACGTAGCCAACGCGGACTCCAGGTGTTCCACACCGAACCGGGCCAGCCTGTCACGGTGCTCGACCACGATCACCGCCACATCCGCATCGGCCAGCAGACGGTGGAGCTTGCGGCGTTTGCCGTTCAGCCCCGACCCGATCTCGGTCACGACCTCGGACACGGGCAGGCCTTGGGCGGTGGCTCCTTGAACGGCTCGGGACACCTGCCGGTCCAGATCGGCCTTCTGATCGGCCGACGAGACGCGGCAGTACGCCACGGTGCGGCCCTCGGGCTGGGCGGGTTCGTCCACGATCCACGTCCCGGAAGGCGCCTGGTGGACGGGCACGGGCATACGCCCGCTCTTCACCCACCGCCACGCGGTCTGATAGCTCACGCCCTGCTGGCGCGCCCACCCCGAAAGCCTCACACCACCATTATATGACTACAGAAGACTACGTTTGACTATGAAACCTAGAACAGCTATCACCCCCCG
>NZ_LAJC01000164.1 GCF_000981225.1 Allosalinactinospora lopnorensis | reverse complement strand
ATCACGGGCGAGTACGGCGCCGGTGAGCGACTCCCGTCTCGCCAGGCGATCGCTGCGGAGTACGGCGTCGGTCCACGGGCCGCGGCCGATGCCGTTCAGCAACTGGTCGCCGAGGGGTACGTCGTCTCGCGGACCGGCTCGGGGTCCTATGTGCGCCCCAAGCCGCCCATCCGACGTCTCACGCGCTCGTGGTACCGAGAGACGCGCGGAGGATCGCCGTTCCGTGCGGACATGGTCGCCCAGGCGGTGCGCGGCGGCTGGGAATGCTCCTCGGAGACGACGGTCGCTTCCGAGGAGATCGCCGCCCGATTGGGAACCCAGCCGGAAGACCCTGTGATGAGGACGCGCTACACGTTCACCGGCGACGACGAGCCGGTGATGCTGTCGACGTCGTATGAGCCGCTGGAGATCACGGGAGGAACACCGGTGGTGCTGCCCGAAGAGGGGATGCACGCAGGACGGGGCGTCGTGGAGCGGATGCGCGAGATCGGGCAGCTCATCACGTATGCCAATGAGATCGTGACCGCCCGGCCCGCCCAGAACTCCGAGGCCGACCGGCTCGGTATCAGCCGGGGCACCGTGGTGATAGTGATACAGCGGACCTATTGCACCGAGGAACGGCCGGTGGAGACTGCGGACATCGTGATCCCCGTCGACCGCTACGAGCTGGCGTACACGATCCCGATCAACCAGGGCTGACTCCGATCCCCCATCCGGTGCCCGCGTGGTGAGGTGCGTACCAGCCTGTATACAGGGCAGTGTTTCGTTCGGGATACCACTCCGCTACCCTTGGCCCCAGCGTGAATCTTGACGTCGAGAGACATGTGGTGCCGCGGGTGCGCGGTGAACCGGGGAGAGGGCGATCGGGATGGGCGGGGAGACCAGCAAGACCGAGAGCGTCTACCGGCTGCTCAAGGCCGAGATCGAGGAGCTGCGCCTGCAACCGGGGGCCCGGCTGAGCGAGGTCGTGGTGGCCGAGCGGATCGGGGCGTCGCGCACGCCCGTGCGTGAGGCGATCCGCCGCCTCACCCGCGAGGGTCTGGTCCGCTTCACCCCCGGTGAGGTCGCCCAGGTCGCGCCGGTCTCCCTGGGTGGGGTGCGCTCGCTGTTCGAGTTCCGCCGGATCCTGGAGACGGCCGCCGCGCGGATGGTGGCACGGGACGGTGTCGACTGGCCCGAGCTGGTGAAACCGTTCCGCGACCTGCTCTCGGAGTTCGAGTCGGTGCGGGAGCGGCTGCCCACCGCCGACCGGGCGCGGCTCGCCGACACGTTCTACGAGCTGGCCGAGCGCTTCGACCAGAACCTGATCGCGGCCACCCGCAACGAGCCGCTGGCCCGGACCATCGCCGAGCAGCGCGGCCAGACCGCCCGGTTGCGCAACATCGCCCACACCGACACCGGCCACCTCGACGAGTCGCTCGGGGAGCACCTGCGCATGTGCCGGGCGGTCGTCGACGGAGCACCCGACACCGCGGCCGATGAACTCGCCCGCCATCTGGAGCGCACGCTGCGCACCATCCTGGACACCCTGGCCCGCGGCCCGGTGCGCGCACCGGCGGTCGAGGTCGAGGCGTGGCCCTCCCCGGGCTGAACCGCTCCCCGCCCCGAGCGCGGACACCAGCCCTGGACGAAGCGGGACGGAAGAAAGGCATCGCTCGTGTTATCCCATGACCTGATGAACACCTGCCATGGGTCGTAGGCTCCGCCGGCCGAGCGGCCCGGCGGCGCCGCCCTGGCTGTGGTGGCTGGTCGGGTGCGTGATCTGCACCCAGACGACCCTCAACCTCGCCCGGCCGCTCATCTCCTACCGGGCGATCTCCCAGGGCGGCGACGCGCTGGCGATCGGTCTGATCACCGCGGCGTACGCGCTCCTCCCGTTGCTGGTCGCGCTCCCACTGGGACGGCTGACCGACCGCATGTCGCGTACGACGTGGATCGTGCTGACCGGGATCGCGCTGCTGGTCCTCGCCCCCGTACTGCTGGCCGGTTCCGGATCGCTGGTCATGGTCGGCTGTGCCAGCGCGGTGCTGGGGCTGGGGCACATCGTCTTCATGGTGGCCGGACAGGGCCTGGTCGCGCGGCTCTCGGTGGAGTCCGAGATGGACCGCAACTTCGGCTGGTTCACGGCCGGCGCCGCAGTGGGGCAGATGGCCGGGCCGCTGGCGGCCGGATTCCTGCTGGGGGACGCCACGGGCGCCGCCCTCGGTGAGGCCACCTCCGTGGCCCTGCTCAGTGCCGCCGGCGCCGCCGCGTGCGGGATCCCCGTTGCGATCGGGCTCTGGCGGGCCGACTCCGGGG
>NZ_LAJC01000163.1 GCF_000981225.1 Allosalinactinospora lopnorensis | reverse complement strand
TTTAGGCCGGGGAGGAAGCCAAGAATACGGTTCTCTGCTGCATGCTCACGAGCCTAACGGCGGCGCGTCCCGGCGGCGGCGCATTCTTTCATGGCCGGTTCGGGCCAGCCCCCGTCCATTGTGATCAATAAATTCCGCGCTCTATTGTTCATTGTGCCGGTTTCCCGATCCATTGGCTCGGGTGGAGCGGGAGAGATCTTCTGAGAATGGCCGGGATTCGGGACTTACGTGTCCAAAGGGAGGACAGAATGGTACGGACGGTACCGGTTCGAGAATTCGTCCGGCGGGTGGTCACTATCGGTTCTGGTGTCGTTATGGGGATGGCCCTGTTCGGCGCCGCGCCCGCATCCGCCGCCGAGGTCGACGCCGCCGCCTATGCGGGAGGAGCGGTCGAGCGGCAGGCGCCCTGGGTGAATCCGGGAAATGCGACCGGTACGTGGACCGCCCGGGAAAGGATCAGCAGCAGGGGCGTGATCCAGGTCCGCGTCGGCTATATCAACGGCGTACAGCACGGCTGGGCGCAGGTTCTCAACGCCGCGAATTCCAACCAGCACGTTTCCCTGGAAGTCGATCTCAACGGTGACAGGAACTGGGATGTCGCCTGGAACACGACGATCAGCATCCGCAACTACACATACGCCTATCCCACGTCGCCCTCTCCGAACCGAGCTTTCCGCGCCTGCGTCAAACAGAACGCCAACGAAGGGTGCCACGCGAGCCACCGCACGACCTGGTGGTAACCGCGGCCTCTCGGCCCGCTCCCGCCCCGGCGCCGGGGCGGGAGCGCGGGTGATCAGCCGACGCCGAGCAGCCGCTCGATCCCCGCGAGGCCGAAGTGGCAGGCGAATACCGCGGTCAGGATCCACATCAGCCGGCCCACCTCGCGGAACTTCCCGCTGAAGGTCTTGATGACCGTGTAGGCGACGATACCGGCGCCGATACCGTGCGCTATGGAATAGGTGAACGGCATCAGCGTGATCGTCAGGAACGCGGGGACGGCGGTGCTGATGTCGTTCCAGTCGATCCTGGTGATGTGCATCATCATCATGGCCCCCACCAGGACGAGGGCGCACGCGGCGGCCTGGCCGGGCACGATCC
Organism: Allosalinactinospora lopnorensis; assembly: GCF_000981225.1. Taxonomy (GTDB): domain Bacteria; phylum Actinomycetota; class Actinomycetes; order Streptosporangiales; family Streptosporangiaceae; genus Allosalinactinospora; species Allosalinactinospora lopnorensis. Next base: position 1,320 of record NZ_LAJC01000163.1, on the reverse strand, counting down.
CGAAGAGCGGGGCGAAGAGAATCGCCAGCAGGAAGAGGGCTCCGGTGACGACGCTGGCCAGACCGGTACGCGCGCCCTCGGTGACCCCCGCGGTGGACTCGACGAACACCAGGGTCGCCGAGGAACTTGTGAGACCGCCCGAGACGGCCCCAGCGCCGTCGACCGCGAGGATCCGGTTGACCCGCGGCATCTGGCCGTTCCTCCCCGTCAGACCGGCCTTTTCGCCGATGGCCAGAATGGTGCCGAGCGCGTCGAAGAAGCCGGCCAGGACCAGGGTGAACAGGATGACCCCGGCACTGGCCGCACCGGCCGTGCTCCACGCCCCGAAGAGGTCGACCCGACCGAACAGCCCGAAGTCCGGGGAGGCCAGCAGATGCTCGGGCAGCTCGGGGACCTGCGTGCCCCAGGCCTCCTCCGGCACCGGGAAGACGCGGTTCACGACGGCGGCGACGAGCGTGGCCACGACTATGCCGTAGAAGATCGCGCCGGAGACGTTGCGCGCCAGCAGCACCGCCGCGACGAGCAGACCGACGACGAACACCACGACCGGCCAGCCGGTGAGGTGACCGGTGAGTCCGATCTGCAGCAGACCGCCTTCGCCCTGGCTGACGAAGGACGCGTTGTCGAGCCCGATGAGCGCGACGAACAGGCCGATGCCGACACCGATCGCCAGTTTCAGGTTGTGCGGCAGCGCGTTCATCACCGCGGTGCGGACCCCGGTGACCACCATGAGGATGATGGCGACGCCCTGCCAGACGACAAGGCCCATTACCTCGGGCCAGGCCATCAGGGGTGCCGCCTGGTAGGCCACGACCGCCATGACACCGAGCGCCGCGGCCAGCGCGATCGGGGCGCGGCCGACCACGCCCATGAGGATGGTGATGATCCCCGCGGACAGGCAGGTCATCGTGGTGAGCTGTGCGGGGGACAGGGTGTCGCCGTTCACGTCCGCGACACCGCTCAGGATGATCGGGTTGAGGACGATGATGTAGGCCATCGCCATGAACGTGGTGAGGCCGCCGCGGATCTCCTGCGGGTAGCTGGATCCGCGTTCGGTGACGAAGAAGAACCGATCGAGCCGGGACCGCTCGGGCCGGGCCGGCGATTCGGGCGGCGGCCCGGTTTCGTCGAGTCGTGTCATGCTTGCCTCCCGGAGGACGGTGGGGGCAGGGCGCGGTATAATCGATACTTTCCGTTGTTGTTCGGTTGCTGTGGGTGGCGTCATTGTCCGTGCCCGCCCCGAAGGCGCAGCGCCGGCTGCCGGGGGCGGTGGCTGTGTGCGGTGCGTTCGCCCGCACCGCGCCCGCAGGCGCGGCCCGG
>NZ_LAJC01000162.1 GCF_000981225.1 Allosalinactinospora lopnorensis | reverse complement strand
GCCGCCGGCGCTCCGAACGAGAGCAGGGCCCGCCGCAGCCGTCCGCGCAGCGCGAGGAGGGCGAGAACGAGCGCGGCCGCGGCCGCGGCTCCGGCGAGGTCGCCTCGCCAGGGGAACGCGCCCTGCGGCACTCGGGCCGCGTGCGCGGCGACCTCACTGATCCAGAGCACGGGACACCCGGCACCCACACCAGGAACGCCGCCGCGGCGGGCCAGAGCAGCGCGAGACCCATGACGGCGAAGCCGCCGACCGTGACGAAGGGCATCACCGGCCCGGCGAGCACATTGGCCGGCACCGCCACCCAGCTGATCTCGGCCGAAAGGAGCACCAGCACCGGAACGCACCCGACATGGGCGGCCAGCGCGACGGCCACCGTCTCGGCCACCCAGCGGGGCATCAGCGCGGACCAGCGGTCGCGCCAGCCCGGCGCCAGCACCAGGATCCCTGCGGTGGCCAGCACCGACAGCGCGAACCCATAGGAGCGTGCCAGTGCCGGATCGAACAGCAGGAGCGCGACCACCGCCGCCGCCAGCGCCGTGACTCCGGCCTGCCGGCGGCCCAGCGCCAGTGCGAGCAGCGCGATCCCGCCCATGATGGCCGAGCGCAGCACGCTCGGCTCGGAACGGGCGACCAGGATGAACACGGCGATCATCGCGAAGCCCGCCGCCGCGGTGAACCACGGCGGCCAGCCGGACCACCGCCCGAGCCCGAGTGCGAGCCCGGTGAGCACGGCGAGGTTGGCTCCGGAGACCGTCAACAGGTGCGTCATGCCCGTGGCCCGGAAATCGTCGGCGGTGGCGTCGTCCAGGCCGGATACGTCCCCGACGGTCACCGCGGGGAGCAGTGCGCTCGCCGGCTCGGGCAGGGTCGACGCGGCCTCGCGGAGCCGGGTCCGCGCCGCTCCCGCCCAGACCTGCGGAGCCGAGGGCGGCGCCACCCGCTCCGGCGGGCCGCGCACCACGATCAGGGCCCGCACCAGGCCGTTGTCTCCCGCCGGGACCGCCTTCCCGGACAACCGGACCGTGGTGCCGGGCAGCAGGCCGCTCCATTGAGGACCGGACCCCAGCAGCACCACCGGCACCCGGGAGTACAGCCGCTCACCGTCCACGTCGACCCACACGGTACGGGCCTCGATGACGTGATCGGGGTGACCGGGCAACGGAGGGCCTTGGCGCGGTCGCGGATCGAGGCGGACCTGCACCTCCATCCTGGCCCCGGACTCGCGCTCCGCCAGCTCTGCGACCGGGCCGGCCTCTACGCCGGCCAGGCGGACGCCCACGGCCAGCGCTCCGGCGGCGGCGCACGCGAGGACCGCCAGAACCGGGGTGGCCCGTTCCTGCCTCGACGGCGGGCGCAGCGCGAGACGGAGTACGAGAGCGCCTCCGGCGAGCAGCACACCGACCGCCACCGCCGTCCGGGCATCCACGCCGAGAAGGACGGCGGTGCACAGCCACGTGCCAATCGCGGGCGCCAGCAGCCGGAGATCCGCCGGGACGGCCGCACCGGGGGCGTCGGTGCCGAGCAGGCTCACCCCGCGCCGCTCACCTGGACCAGCTCGCTGAGTTCGGCGTAACGCACCTCCCCGATTCCACTGACGTCGTTCAGCTGCTCGACTGACGTGAAACCGCCGTTGGTCGTGCGGTGCTCCACGATGCGCTCGGCGAGCACCGGGCCGACCCCCGGCAGTTCCTCCAGCTGGTCCGGAGAGGCGGTGTTGAGGTCGATCAGCGCTCCGGGCTCCCCGGGCGCCGCACCGGGCGCGGCGGCCTCGGCTCCCGCGGCGTCGGGCGGCGGAGTGACACCGACCAGCACCTGCTCCCCGTCGACCAGTGGGCGTGCCAGGTTGAGACCTTCGGTCTCGGCGTCGGCGTCGATACCGCCCGCGGCCTCGATCGCGTCGGCCACGCGGGATCCGGCGGGGAGGGTGAAGACACCCGGGTCGTCGACCTTGCCGTCGACGTGCACCAGGACATCGCCGCTCGGCTGTAGCGACGCCTGGGGAACGGCGGGAGGTGACGGGTCCGCCCCGGGGGACGCCGCCCCCGGCGACGCCGCGCCGGAGTCGGCGCGTAGCTCGGGCACGGGTTCGGGGGAAGGGCGCGCCTGCAGGAAGAACCACGACGCGGCGATGACCGCGATGGAGCACACGGCGACGAGGGCATGCAGGCCGGTCCGGCCGAAACGCGGCTGCTCGGCCGGCGGAAGCCGGTCGCGCAGGGCGGCGAGCCACGAGGGGCGGACCGGGTCGCCGTCGACCTCGATGTACCCGGGTGGCGGGCGGCGCCCCTCCGGCCGCTCAAGGGCGGGGGCGTGCCGTTCCGAGCCGGTGCCGGCCGCAGCGGGACCGGCCCGTTCAAGGGGAGGGGGAGAGTCGGCGGGAAGCTCGACGGGGTCCGGCTCCGGGGGAGCGGTGGGCGGGGCGCGGTGCTCGTTCTCGTGCGGTGGAGACGGCGGGGAAGGGGCTCCCGAACGGCCGCCGGGAGCACGGGCGTAGGGCGGGTG
>NZ_LAJC01000161.1 GCF_000981225.1 Allosalinactinospora lopnorensis | reverse complement strand
GGCGGATTTGCGCCAGGTTCGCCGCCGTCTGCGTGAGGTCGAGGAGAGGGACCGGGAGCCGATCGCGATTGTGGCGATGGGGTGCCGGTATCCGGGTGGGGTGTGTTCTCCGGAGGGGTTGTGGGGGCTGGTCGCTGAGGGCAGGGACGTGGTTTCGGGGTTTCCGGCCGATCGTGGTTGGGATGTGGAGGGGTTGTTCGACCCGGACCCGGATCGCGCGGGGACGCTCTATGTGCGTGAGGGGGGCTTTCTGCACGACGCGGCGGATTTCGATGCGAAGTTCTTCGGGATCAGTCCGCGTGAGGCGTTGGCGACGGACCCGCAGCAGCGGCTGCTGCTGGAGACCTCGTGGGAGGCAATAGAACGCGCCGGTATCGATCCCACTACGCTTCGAGGCGCTCCGACCGGAGTATTCACCGGCGCAATGTACCGAGACTACGCGGCGCGTATGTCCACTGTGCCAGGAGAACTCGAAGGGCATGCCGGCAACGGCAATCGCGGAAGCGTCGTCTCCGGTCGGGTTGCCTACACCTTCGGGCTGGAGGGGCCGGCGGTGACGGTGGATACCGCGTGTTCGTCGTCGTTGGTGGCGGTGCATCTGGCGTGCCAGGCGCTGCGGCAGGGCGAGTGCACGCTGGCGCTGGCCGGGGGAGCGACGGTGATGGCCACACCCGACGTCTTCATCGAGTTTTCCCGGCAACGAGGGCTTTCGCCCGATGGGCGGTGCAAGTCGTTCTCCTCGACCGCGAACGGCATGGCCTGGGGGGAGGGCGTGGGGGTGCTGTTGCTGGAGCGGCTCTCCGAGGCGCGGCGCAACGGCCACCCGGTGTTGGCGGTCATCCGGGGCAGCGCGGTGAACCAGGACGGCGCGTCGAAGAGGTTGACGGCGCCCAGCGGACCCTCCCAGGAGCGGGTGATCGCGCAGGCGCTGGCCAGTGCGGGGTTGGGGGCTGAGGGTGTGGATGCGGTGGAGGCCCATGGCACCGGGACGCCGCTGGGGGATCCGATCGAGGCGCGAGCGCTGCTGGCCACCTATGGGCGGGGCCGGCCGCAGGACCGGCCGCTGTGGCTGGGGTCGCTGAAGTCCAACATCGGCCACGCTCAAGCCGCTGGTGGGGTGGGCGGTGTGATCAAGATGGTGCAGGCGATGCGCTATGGCCTGTTGCCCAAGACCTTGCACGTCGATGAGCCGAATCCGCGCGTGGACTGGAGCTCCGGCAGCATCCGCCTGCTGACCGAAGCGCGGGAGTGGCCGCGGACCGATCATCCACGCCGGGCCGGTGTGTCCGCTTTCGGTGGAAGCGGCACCAACACCCATCTCATCGTCGAACAGGCGCCGCCCGCCGAGGAGGAGGCGGCCATTAGCCCAGTCGAGCTTCATTCCCGGGAGGCGACCGACAGCGATGCCCGCGGCTCGGTCACTGACACGGCTCCGGTGCTGCCGTGGGTGGTATCGGGCAGGAGCGAGCAGGCGCTGCACGCACAGGCGCAGCGGCTCCGCGAGCACCTTGGCGCCTCCTCGGACAGCGATCCGGTGGATGTGGGGTGGTCGTTGGCGTCGGGGCGGGCGGCGTTGGAGCACCGGGCGGTGGTGGTGGGCCAGGACCGTCAGGAGTTGCTGGGGGGATTGGCGGCGCTGGCCGAAGGCAGGAGTGCGCCGGGAGTAGTGGCGGGCACCGTTGGGCCCGAAGGCAAGGTGGCGTTTGTGTTTTCGGGTCAGGGGGCGCAGCGGGTGGGGATGGGGCGGGGGTTGTATGCGGCTTTCCCGGTGTTCGCTGAGGCGTTTGATGCGGTGTGTGCGCAGGTGGATGGGGTGTTGGGGCGGTCGTTGAAGCAGGTGGTGTGGGCCGGGGAGGGTTCGGCTGGGGCGGGGTTGCTGGATCGCACTGAGTTTGCCCAGGTGGGGTTGTTCGCGGTTGAGGTGGCGTTGTTTCGGTTGGTGGAGTCGTGGGGGGTGTGTCCGGATTTTGTGGTGGGGCATTCGGTGGGTGAGATCGCGGCGGCGTATGTGGCGGGGGTGTTCTCGCTTGCGGATGCGTGTGCGTTGGTGGTCGCGCGGGGGCGGTTGATGCAGGGGCTGCCGGCGGGTGGGGCGATGGTGGCGGTGCAGGCCGGTGAGGACGAGGTCGCTGGGGTGTTGGCTGAGCGGGGGGAGTGGGATCGGGTTGCGATTGCGGCGGTGAATGGGCCGGCCTCGGTGGTGGTGTCGGGGGTTGAGGAGGCGGTGGCCGCGGTGGCGGCGCGGTTCGAGGTGTGGGGGCGGCGGGTTCGGTGGTTGCGGGTTAGTCATGGGTTTCATTCGCCGTTGGTGGAGCCGATGTTGGGCGAGTTCGAAGAAGTGGCCGCGGGGGTGGAGTTTCGTTCGCCGCGGGTTGCGGTGGTGTCGACGGTGAATGGGCGGCCGGTCTCACGGGAGCTGGCCTCGGCGGATTACTGGGTGCAGCAGGCGCGGTGTGCGGTGCGGTTCGCTGATGCCATCCGGTGTGTGGAGGCGGCCGGGGTGAGCACATTTGTGGAACTAGGGCCCGAT
>NZ_LAJC01000160.1 GCF_000981225.1 Allosalinactinospora lopnorensis | reverse complement strand
CGGCCAGTGCGGCGCCGCCCGCCGCGCGCTTGCCCGGACTGCGCCAGCCGCCGCGCACGGCGTCCAGCTCCGGTATCGGCTCGAAGACGTTGCCCGGGCCGCTCGATTTCCCGGCGCGGCCGAGCACGAACAGCCGCATGACATATGGCACCAGCTCGTCGTAGAGCCGCGGCATCAGCATGTGAGCCCACGACAGCATGTGGTGCATCTTGCCGATGGTGACTTCGCGCCGGGGATGCTCGGCGCGCCGGACGATCGCCCGCGCGACACGGCCGGGTGACACCACCGGTGGCGGCGGCTTCGCGGTGCGGCCCGTGTAGTTGGCCGCGTGGCGGAAGATCGGGGTGTCAACCGAGCCGGGCAGCACCGTGCAGACGTGGATTCCGCGGCTGGGCTTCAGCTCCTGGCGCAGCACTTCGGAGAATCCGAGGACCCCGTACTTGCTGGTGACGTAGGAGCTGACGTAGGGCGAGGTCATCTTGGCATAGAGCGAGGCCACATTGATGATCACGCCTTTGCGCTGCCTCCGCAGGTACGGAAGGGCCGCCCGAGCCCCCTCGATCTGTCCGAACAGGTTGACGTCGAGGATGCGGCGCTGGACGTCGTAGGGGACCTCGCCGATGGCGCCGTAGGCCATGACGGCGGCGTTGTTCACCCATACGTCGATGCCGCCGAACTCCTCGGTGACACGCTGCGCCAGCGCTTCCACGGCGTCCCCGTCGGCGACGTCCGCGGGCACGGCCAGCGCCCGCGCACCGAGGTCCCGGCACTCGGCCGCCGCCGCGTCCAGCGACTCGCTGCTGCGGGCGACTAGCACCACGCGGGCCCCCTTCTGCGCGAAGCGCCGGGCCGCCGCCCGTCCGATGCCGCTGGACGCGCCGGTCACCACGACGACGGCACCACGCAGTCGCACTCCCCGCCTCATGGTCGGAGTACCACCTTGACGCAGCCGTCCTCCTTGTTGTTGAAGATGCGGTAGCCCTGCGGCCCCTGTTCCAGCGGCAGCGTGTGGGTGGTGAGGTCCTCGACGCCCAGCGGGTCATCGTCGCCGGTCAGGGCGGGCATGATCTCGTCGATCCAACGCTTGACGTTCGCCTGGCCCATCCGGATCGTCACCCCCTTGTCGAACAGGTCCATCATCGGCAGCGGGTCGGCCTGGCCGCCGTACACCCCGATGAGCGAGACCGTCCCGGCCCTCCGGACCGACTGGAACGCCGTGTACATCGCGGCCGTCCGGTCGACGCCGAAGGTCTCGACCGCCTTGCGGGCCAGTCGATCGGGCAGCTTGCCCGCCGCCTTCTGCGCCGTCTCCAGCACCGGTGCGCCGTGCGCCTCCATGCCCACGGCGTCGACGACGCCGTCGGTGCCGCGCCCTTCGGTCATATCCCGGATCGCGGTCGGCACGTCATCGGTCTTCTCCGTGTCGATCACCTCGATGCCGTGGCGGCGGGCCATCTCCAGTCGCTCGGGCACGCTGTCCACGCCGATGACACGCTCGGCGCCGAGGTACCTCGCCACGCGGGCGCAGAACTGCCCGACCGGCCCCAAGCCCAGCACCGCGCATGTGCTGCCCCGCTCTACGTCGGCGTATCTCACCGCCTGCCAGGCCGTCGGCAGGATGTCGGACAGGAACAGGAAACGCTCGTCAGTAGGCTCGGACGGGACCTTGATCGGCCCGTACTGCGCCTGCGGCACGCGCAGGTACTCCGCCTGCCCCCCGGGCACCGAGCCGTAGAGCGAGGTGTAGCCGAACAGGGCGGCGCCCTTGCCCTGGTCGCGTACCTGCGTGATCTCGCACTGGGCCATGAAGCCGTGGGTGCACATCCAGCAGTGTCCGCACGAGATGTTGAACGGGATCACCACCCGGTCGCCGGGCGCGATGTGGTCGGTCTCGGAGCCGACCTCTTCCACGATGCCCATCGGCTCGTGGCCAATGATGTCGCCCTCCTTGAGGTACATGCCGAGGACGTTGTACAGGTGCAGGTCCGAGCCGCAGATAGCGGTGGAGGTGATTCGCACGATCGCGTCGGTCGGTTCCTCGATCCGGGGATCGTCGACCTCGTCCACCCGGATGTCCTTGGTTCCGTGCCAGGTCAGCGCTTTCATGGATCCCCCTCAGCGTCGCCGTGCCGGCTCTGGTGCCGGCCCCCGTACGCACGCGGCTACCCACCACCGCGGAACGTGATTCGACTGATGGAGCGGATTCGCCCGACGCCTCGAAGCGCCCCTCAGAAGACCGGCAGGGCGGGTTCGGCGGCCTCCCCGGCGCCGCGGGCGGCCCGGCAGGTCTGCAGGATCTCCGCCGCCACGGCGCGCGGGTTGTCGGCCATCGGAATGTGGCCGCAGCCCAGCAGGGTGACCTGGCGGGCGTGCGGGATCCGGCGCAGTGCGCGGTGGGCGCCGGCGGCGGGGAGCAGCCGGTCGCGGTCGCCCCAGGCGATGGTCACCGGGCAGGGGACGTCCGGTGCGGAGAACGCGTACTCGGCCACCAGCGGGGCGAGCCGGACGAAGGGGGAATCGGGGGAGAGCGCGGTCGCGTCGAACCTGACCTGGCGGGCCGCCGGAGCCGTGTGGTCCCCGCGGAGCACCCGCCGGGCGACCGCCCGCGCG
>NZ_LAJC01000159.1 GCF_000981225.1 Allosalinactinospora lopnorensis | reverse complement strand
TACTCGTCGGGGTTGGTGCCGCCGGCGAGCAGTGGTTGCAGGAGTAGGTCGGGGTGCTCGCGTTTGATCACCCGTAGCCGCCATTTGTTGTGTACCAGCACCAGCAGCTCGCCGTCGGCGCGGCGGGTGAGCACCTCGGCGCCGGACAGGCCGTGCAGGGCGGGCGCGCAGGCGGCGTCGGTGCGCCGCGCCAGGCCATAGTCCAGGTGGGACAACTCGATCGGGGCGCGGAACTCCTGCTCCATGCGGTGTTTGACCACGTCGAACTGCAGCGGGCCCACCGCGGCCAGCACTGGGGCCTGCTGTCCGCGCACCTCCGAGGACAGCACCTGCACCACCCCTTCGCTGTCGAGCTGGGCGATACCGCGCTGGAACTGCTTGTAGCGGCCGGCATCCAGTGCCCGGGCCACCGCGAAGTGCTCCGGGGCGAAGCTGGGAATCGGCGCGAAGGCCACCTTGGGCCCGGCGTAGAGCGTGTCGCCCACGCTCAGCGCCGCGGCGTTGACCAGCGCGATCACATCGCCGGGAAAAGCGGTGTCCAGGGTGGTGCGCTGGGCGCCGAACACCGCCTGGGAGTACTTGGTGGCGAACGGGCGCCCGGTCGCGGCGTGGGTGAGCACCATCCCGCGCTCGAAACGCCCCGAGCACACCCGCACGAACGCCATCCGGTCGCGGTGGGCCTTGTCCATGTTGGCCTGCATCTTGAACACCTGCCCGGAGAACGGCGCGGCCACCGGGCGCCGGACACCGGTGGCGTCGGGCTGGGCCCCCGGGGCCGGGGCCAGGCCCACCAGGGTGTCCAGCAGTTGGGAGACGCCGAAGTTGGGCAGCGCCGCGCCGAACAGCACCGGGCAGGAGACCCCGGCCAGGAAGGACGCCTCGTCGTAGTCGGCGCCGATCCCGCCCAGCAGCGCCAGCTCCTCTTGAGCCTGGGCCCAGGCCTCCTGCTCGACCTCGGCGGCCCGCTCGGCGCCGAGCCGCTCCTCCACCGCGCGGGTGGCCCCACCCGGGGTGCGGCGGAGTTTGGTGTAGCCGCCCGAGTCGCGCTCGATCAGCCCGCGAAAGTCCCCGGCGATGCCCACCGGCCAGTTCAGCGGAGTGGGCCGCAGCCCGATGCGCTGCTCGATCTCATCGAGCAGCTCCAAGGGTTCGCGGCCGGGCCGGTCCCACTTGTTGACGAAGGTGATCACCGGCACCGCCCGGGCCCGGCACACCTCGAACAGCTTCAGCGTCTGCGGCTCCAGCCCCTTGGCCGCATCCAGCAGCATGATCGCGCAGTCCACCGCCGAGAGCACCCGGTAGGTGTCCTCGGAGAAGTCGGCGTGGCCGGGGGTGTCCAACAGATTGAGCACACAGCCGCCGTAGTCCACCCGCAGCGCCGCCGAGGTGATGGAGATCCCACGGGCCTGCTCCAGGCCCATCCAGTCCGAGACCACCCCCCGACGCTCACCCTTGCCGTGCACCGCCCCGGCCGAGGAGATCGCCGCGGCGTGCAACGCCAGCGCCTCGGTCAACGTGGACTTACCCGCATCCGGATGCGAGATCACCGCGAACGTCCGCCGCCGCCCAGCCTCCTGCACGATCTCCTCGGCCGCATTGCCGCCGGCTACCGTTGCCGTCTCGCTCATCGCTGGTTCCCTCGTCTCCCCTGTGTCTCAGGCCTGCACCTGGTGCCTGCCGCGCTGGATACGCAACCGAGCGGCGAACTCCTCGGCCATGGCCAACTGCTCACCCAACGAGGCACACCGCGCCGCAACAGCCTCCCCGAACATGTCCAACCGCGCCAACAGCTCACGCCTTTCGCCTTCCGCGTCCTCGCCGGCCTCCAACCGGTCCAGGATCTCCAGCAGCTCGCGGGTCTCCTCCAACGTAAAGTCCAGCGGCTTCATCCGCTTGATCAGCAGCAGCCGCTCCACATCGGATTCGGTGTAGAGCCGAAACCCGCCCCGCGAACGCGCCGAAGGCTCCACCAGCCCCACCTCGCCGTAGTAGCGGATCGTCCGCAGCGACAGACCGGTACGCTCAGCCACCTCACCGATCTGCATATGCTCCGCGCCCACCGCAGCACCTCCCAAAAAGAACCTACCCTAACGTTAAAGGCGAGTCACTGCCCCCGCCCGCAGCGCCGCACCCGGCAAAAACCGGTACCCGGGCAGTACCGCTCCGCCGCCACCGCGCGGCGAGACGACGACGGCGGCACCGATTGGTCGATCCTGCCCCGCTGAACAACACCCAGAGCAACGACCACGGCCGCCCGGCCCACCCGCGTCACCCTCACATTCACGTGAAGATAGAGTTGTTCAGGCGCTGAGCGCGCCGCGCCCCGACGCCCCACCCACCCCCTCGTGGTACGACGCCGGGACGCCCCACCGATTCCTCCCGACCAGCCCAGGAGCCACCATGGCGACCTACCGCATCCAAACGACAGACGGGGCCCAGCGCACCCAGCGGGCCCAGCTCATGCGCACCGACGCCAACACCCTGCACTTCGACGACCGCATCGGCGGAGCCTGGCACACCGTGCTCACCCTCCCCCTCACCGAGGTGGACCACGTCCAGCGCCGCTTCACCGAAAACGACGGCAAATGGGTCTGGCTCACCGAACAACTGCCCGCCCCCGCAGACACCCACGCCTGACGCTGAACCGGGTCCGGCGGAGCCCATGGTCCCGGCGGGCGCAGAGCGCGGCACC
>NZ_LAJC01000158.1 GCF_000981225.1 Allosalinactinospora lopnorensis | reverse complement strand
CACGACGCCGCCCGCCGGCTGCGCGCCGCGCTACAGGGGCGTGCGGTGGGCACCTCCGCGGTCGAAGGGCTGCGCGTGGTCGGGCGGCGCCACAGCGACCGCCGCGGATACGTCACACCGTTCGCCACCGAGGGCATGGCCCTGGGGCGCGGCTTCAGCGGAGCGGTACACGTCACCGAGGTGGAGGTGGACACCCACCTGGGGCAGACCCGGGTGACCCGGGTCTGGGCGGGCATCGCGGCGGGGCGCATCTACTCCCCGCGCCTGGCGCGCAACCAGTGCGAGGGCGGCGTCGTCCAGGGCATCGGCTACGCGCTCTACGAGGAGCGGCGCACGGACCCGAACACGGGGGTCGTGCTCACCGACAACCTGGAGGACTACCGCATCCCCGGTATGGGCGACACTCCCGAGATCGTCGTCCACTTCCACGAGGAGGGGTGGGAGCACGTCACCGGCGGCGGCGTCGGGGTGGGCGAGGTCGCCACCATCGGCGTCGCGGCCTCCGTGGGCAACGCCGTCCACAACGCCACCGGCTGGCGGCCACACCACCTGCCGATCCGTCCCGACCGGCTACTCGAAGGGATCCACTCTTGAGCACCGCCCCGACCAGTGTCCACGCCGCCGCGGCGGCGCTGCGCGAGTCCGGCGGGGAGGCGCGCGCCGGCGGCACCGACATCGTCGTCCGGGCGCGCGACCGCCTCACTGCCGGGCCGTTCGTCGAGCTGCACCGCGTAGCACAGATACGCGGAACCGCCTGGGCCGACGACGGCTCCGCCCGGATCGGCGCCCTCACGACCATCGCGGAGATCGCCGGCGACCCGGCCCTGCGGGCGGGCTATCCGGCCCTGGCCGCCACGGCGAGCGCGCTGGCCACACCGCAGATCCGGGCGGTCGCGACGATCGGCGGGAACCTGCTGCAGCGCAACCGCTGCGCCTACTACCGCAATCCGGCCTTCTCGTGCTTCCAGACCGGCGGCGCCTCCTGCCCGGCCCGGGAGGGCGACCACCTCTACGCTGCCGTCATCGACCAGGGGCCCTGCGTCGCGCCGCACCCCTCCTCGATGGCCGTGGCGCTTCTCGCCTACGACGCGAGCGTTCGGGCGGACGACGGCACCTCCACGCCGGTGGGCGACCTCTACGACGGTGCCGACCCGACACGCGACCACCGCCTCGCGCCCGGCCGGCTGCTCACCGGCGTCGAACTGCCCCCGCCCGCGGCCGGCGAGAGCGCCGCCTACCACCGCGCGACCGGCCGGTCCCGAGCCGAATGGCCACTGGTCGAAGCCGTGGCCCGAGTCGTCCGGACCGGAACGGTCATCACCGGGGTCGCGGTCGCCGCCGGCGCCGTCGCCCGCACCCCGGTCCGGCTCACCGAGGTGGAACAGGCCCTGCTGGGGCGGCCGGCCGCATCGGAGTCCCTTTCCGAGGCCCTGGACGGCAGCACGGCCCGCTGCTCGCCGCTCCCCCAGACCGGTTACAAGGCCGGTCTCCTCCGCGCGACGGTCCAGGAGGTTCTGGAGCAGACGCTCGACCGGTCCTGAGACGCCCGCGGACCCGGCCGGCGGTACCCGGGTCCGGTCCCGGCCGGCCCATAACTCATCTAGGGTGCAAACCGACCGTGCGGGCGGCTCCCGCCCGCACGGAGGCGTCGGGGCGTACCCGAGCCGGCACATCGGGATCCGAAGGAAGTGCGATGGTGGAACAGAGCGGGGCCGGCCTGCGAGGGCTGGCCGCCATTGTGGTCGGGACGGCGCTGCTGGCGGGCTGCTCGGGCGGCGGCAGCGGCGACAGCGCTGCCGGCCCCGCGGTCACGCTGCTGGACCGGCTCGCCGATATCGACGAGACCGGCGCGGTGGCGGTCGACCTCGAACGCGCGCGCCAGAAGCTCGGCGTGGACGCGGCGGACACCGAGAGCGCGCTCCTCTCCGAGGATCCGGCGGAGCGGCACTTCGGCGGGCTGGCCTCCGCTGCGCTCGGGCCCCTGATCGGACCGTTCGACACGCCTGTCACAACGGCGATCGACACGAGCCGCGTGACAGCGGTGGCCTCCAAAGGGATGGGCGCCACCACGCAGAGGACCACCGTGCTGGCGACCGACCAGCCCTTCAGCGAGGTCGCCGAGGAGCTCGAAGCGGAAGGGTACTCCCGCGACGGCGACGTACTGGAGGCACCGAAGACGGAGCAGCCCATGGGCATCGAGGCCGTCTCGGGTGACGCGGAGGTGATCGTGGTCGGCGACGACGCCGAAGCGGTGCGGGACGCCGCCGAAGACCGGGGCGACGGCTCCAGCGGAGCGGTCCGGGAACTGATCGAGTCCGTGGACGCACCGGCCGCGGCGGCCTACGCGCCCGGCGGCGGCTGCCCGGAGGCGATCGCCGTCGCCGACGACATCGACGACCGGCGGGCGCGGGTCGTGGTCGTCACCGACTCGCCCCAGGCCGACCGGTTCACCGCGCTCCAGGGCGAGGGCGCCTACTTCAAGGGCCTGAGCTTCGACGAGCCGCAGGTCGACGGGGATCGGATCACCGCCGGCCTCAGCTACTCCGAGGACAACACGGCGGCGCACCCCCTGATGATGCTCACCGGCGACCTTCCCCCGGACGAGCTCTACGACTGCGGCTGACCGTACGGCCCGGCTCCGGTTCTCCAGGGATGCCGCCCTTCCCCGCCGCGGCACGGGGGGAGTTCCCCGCGCCGGTTCCGGAACCTCCTCAACCGGCCACTGGTCGTGGACGCGTCCGCCGTACCGCACGGCGGGCCCCCGGTCCGGCGGTGGCGACGGCGGCACCCCGGCGCGGGGCCC
>NZ_LAJC01000157.1 GCF_000981225.1 Allosalinactinospora lopnorensis | reverse complement strand
TTCCAGCGCCTCGGCCGAGCTCGCCGACCGCCTGCCCGGCACCGCCCCCGACATCCTTGAGCGTCGACTCCAGGCCACGGGTCACGTGTTCGAGGATCTGCGGGTTCTCGTCGATCGTCTGCAGCACCCGCTCGATGATCGAGGAGACGTTGTCGAGGCGGACCTTGAGCAGAGCCTGCGCCTCGACCCCTTTGATGGTGAGGCCGACGCGCCCGAGCTGAACATCCGCTCCCACGTTGAGTTTGACCAGATCCAGCACCTCGGCCTGCAGGGAGACCCGAGCGCGAAGGTTCTCGACCTCGAGCTGGATCTCATCGACCTTCACGACCGGGACGTCGAGCAGCACATCCGGTTGCTCGTCGGCCGTCCCGCGACTCCTGCCATCAGGCCTGTGCGCCGGCCGGGCGGGCCTCTCATCGCTCTGCTGACTCCCCCGGGTGGGCTTCTCCTCGTTCTCCCGGCTCCTCCGGGCGGGCCTCTCTCCGCTGTTCCGGCCCGTCCGGGTGGTCGAGCGCGCCCTTCCTGTCTCGTCGTTACCGCGTTCAGGCATGTCCCCCCTTATGGCATCCTGGGCACCACCCTTGGCGGCGGTCGGCGCATCGCGCCGCGCCCCACGGGAGGTGTACGGCAGCGCCGGCGCCCCGTCCCCGGCTGCGCCTCCGCGGCGCTCCGCATATGTGCGCCCCTGCCCTGAATCGACCCGGTGAAACGGCCACTGACCTGGCAACTTTCACGCGGGAGCGGAGGCGCTGAAGGGCCTCCCCGTCCGGCTCCGCCGGCGCCTACCCTGCTCAAGGGCCGGGCCGGCGAGGACACGGTGTGAAAGTCGTCACGCTCTGAAGTTACCGCGCTGTCACGCTTGGTGAACTGCCGGAAATCCGGTTCGGGCCTCCTCGCTGGCATGCGTGAACACCGATCTCGTCAGAACGTCTCACGACCGGACCCGCCCGACGAGCCCTCCGGTGCCCACTCCGGGCCGCTGCGTAGGGAACCACTGGACCTGGCCGCTGTGTTCGTCGCCGGCGCGGCGGCGTGTGCCCCGTCGCCTCGGCGGGCACGGCGGATCCGCACCTCGCCGGGACCGGGATCGGCCGCTCGACGATCTCCAGCACCGCCGGGCGCGGGGAGCACCCGCCCGCACAAGCGCGGTGCGCGGACCGACCCCGGCGCCCGACCGCTGGCGGGCACCGGGGTTGTGGCTCGGGACCGGGCTCCACCTCCTTTCCGGTGGAGCGCTATCCGACGGGAGCCCTCCTCTTTTCCGCGATCGTGTTCAACGCCTGCTGCATGTACCCCTTGAAGACCGGATAGTTCTCGCTCATCGGGAAGTGCCCGATCTTCTTCATCTCGAAGAAGGTGGCGCCGGGGATGCCGTCAGCGGTGCGCTTGCTGTCCTCAGGCGTGGTGAGGTAGTCGTAGTCGCCGGTGATCATCACCAGCGGGCAGTTCGAGGTGTCGATCTCTCCCAGGTGGTCCCGCAGGTCGTGGTCCACCGAGTAGAAGTACAGGTCCCCCCGGAACGCCTCCGAGCCCTGGGTGTAGTAGAACCAGGTCGCGGACCGGTCGGCGTCCGGCGACTGCGGCGCCATGAGGTCCCAGACGCCGCTGGCCGAGACCTGCGCGGCGTTCGCGTGCGGGTGCTGCCACCAGTCGAGGAAGAACCCCGGCGAGTAGTCGGCGCCCTCGACGGAGATGATGCCGCCGAAGCGGTCCGGACGCCGCAGCGCGAGCTGCAGCGCCTCGTTCCCGCCGAAGGAGCAGCCCATGAAGATGGGGTCCTCCAGTTCGAGGGCGTCGCAGAAGCTCGTGATGAAGGCGGTGTACCAGTCGGCGGTGAGCCGGTACTCCTCCTTCCACCAATCCTTGTTCTTCGGCGGATCGGACTTGCCGTGGTAGGTGAGGTCGTAGGCGATGACCCGGTACTGGCTCGTGATGTCCTCGTCTTCGAGCAGGTACCGCCACTGGTGGTTGTGGCAGCCCGCGGTGTGCTGGCAGACGAGCGGCTGGTTGTTGCTGTCCCCGTTCTCCAGGAAGAAGACCCTGCACTCGTCGCCGAGCACGTCGATGGTCACGTAGCGTCCGGTTGCCGGTGAGAACTCGGCCATGTCAGTTTCCCTCCCGCGTGTTTCGCGGTTACTTCGACGGTTGCCGTTGCTGCGGCGCGGACACGTCCTCCTCGACGGGGACCCCGCTCACCCGGAGCAGCTCCATCTGGCGGGTGAAGCAGCGCAGGTTCTGCATCAGCACGAGCAGATCCCCCTCCATCTGCATGTCCTCGCGGAAGGTCGCCGCCCAGATGCCGTGGCACATCGGGCGCGGCTCCTTCTTGCCGAACTCCCGCCAGGTGTCGGCGCTCGCCCGCAGGAGGAACTGGTAGCGCCGGTCGAGCGGGCCGGGGTCGACCAGGATCTCCTCGACCTTCCCGCGGTGCATCACGATCTGGTAGTTGTGGTCGCCCATCTGCAGCATGTAGGAGCAGTCGAAGTGCCGGCCGTGCGCCTGCAGTTCCTCGTCCTGGTTGCACACCTGGGTGAAGTCCTCTACCCATCGGTCCGCAACCGCGGTCGGTGTTGCCATATCTCCCCCCGTGGTCAGGTGCCGGACACGCCGTACCCCGCGCACGGATACCGAGGGGTGCGGCGCGGTACTCCATTGGAGCTCTGCCCGCTGGAACAGCGCGGTATGGCCCGGTTGGCGGATTCCTGACCTGGGGAAAAAGGTGTATTTAACCGGACTCCTCAGTAAAAACGCGCCGCCGCTATCCATGTCGATGGGCGGGGTGTGGTGGGTGGGGGTGCCTCCGGGGGCGGATACGGGCGCCCCGGAGGCGGTGGGTCCCGCGTGCGAGCACCTGCCGTGTCCC
>NZ_LAJC01000156.1 GCF_000981225.1 Allosalinactinospora lopnorensis | reverse complement strand
GGTGGGTGGGTGTGGGAAGGGGGGCCCGGGTGGGCCCCCCCTTTTTTTTGTGGGTGGTGCGGCGGTGTCCTACTCTCCCGCCCCGCACCATGGGGGCAGTACCATCGGCGCTGGAAGGCTTAACGGCCGGGTTCGGTATGGGTCCGGGTGTTTCCCTTCCGCTGTGGCCGCCGCACACGCTTTATACCTCCGCACCCCCGCCGGGGGGTGGGAACAGTTGTGGGGTGGCCCCCGCCCCGGGCCGTGCGGGCCGGGTGGGGGGTGGGTGGGTGTGCGCGAGCCGCTAGCATCTGTGGTGGGCAAGCCCTCGGCCGATTAGTACCGGTCGGCTCAACGCCTTGCGGCGCTTGCACCTCCGGCCTATCAACCCCATCGTCTCTGGGAGGCCTTACCCCCACAAAGGGGTGGGAGACCTCATCTAAAAGCGTGTTTCCCGCTTAGATGCTTTCAGCGGTTACCAGTACCGAACGTGGCCAACCAGCCATGCCCCGGGCGGGACAACTGGCACACCAGAGGTTCGTCCGTCCCGGTCCTCTCGTACTAGGGACAGCCCTTCGCAAGTCTCCAACGCGCGCAGCGGATAGGGACCGAACTGTCTCACGACGTTCTAAACCCAGCTCGCGTGCCGCTTTAATGGGCGAACAGCCCAACCCTTGGGACCAACTCCAGCCCCAGGATGCGACGAGCCGACATCGAGGTGCCAAACCATCCCGTCGATACGGACTCTTGGGGAAGATCAGCCTGTTATCCCCGGGGTACCTTTTAGCCGTTGAGCGACGCCGCTTCCACACGCCGGCGCCGGATCACTAGTCCCTGCTTTCGCACCTGCTCGACCCGTCGGTCTCGCAGTCAAGCTCCCTTGTGCACTTACACTCACCACCTGATTACCAACCAGGCCGAGGGAACCTTTGGGCGCCTCCGTTACCCTTTAGGAGGCAACCGCCCCAGTTAAACTACCCACCAGACACTGTCCCCGATCCGGGTCACGGATCCGGGTTGAGGTGCTCGACAAGGCCAGAGTGGTATTTCACCAACGCCTCCACCCCCACTCGCGTGGCGGCTTCACCGGCTCCCACCTATCCTACACAGACCATCCCAAACACCAATATCAAGCTGTAGTGAAGGTCCCGGGGTCTTTCCGTCCTGCTGCGCGAAACGAGCATCTTTACTCGTAGTGCAATTTCACCGGGCCCATGGTTGAGACAGCGGGGAAGTCGTTACGCCATTCGTGCAGGTCGGAACTTACCCGACAAGGAATTTCGCTACCTTAGGATGGTTATAGTTACCACCGCCGTTTACCGGCGCTTAGATTCCCAGCGGCCCCGCCAACAGCGGGTGACCGGTCCTCTTAACGTTCCGGCACCGGGCAGGCGTCAGTCCGTATACCGCGTCTTACGACTTCGCACGGACCTGTGTTTTTAGTAAACAGTCGCTTCCCCCTGGTATCTGCGACCCCACCCCGCTCCACACGCACGGTGTTTCACGGGACAGGGCTCCCCTTCTCCCAAGGTTACGGGGACAATTTGCCGAATTCCTTAACCATGGTTCACCCGAACGCCTCGGTCTACTCAACCTGACCACCTGCGTCGGTTTCGGGTACGGGCCGCCCGCGAACTCGCTAGAGGCTTTTCTCGGCAGTATGGGCTCACTCACTTCACCAAAACCGGCTCGACATCACGCCTCACCCACCATCAGGCGCGGATTTACCTACACCTGGGGCTACACGCTTATCCCGGGACAACCACCGCCCGGTAGAGCTACCCTGCTGCGTCACCCCATCACTGCCCCCCGGACCCCGCCTCGGACCCCAGCACGCCCCACCACCGGCCCCGAAGGGCCAACGGATCAGACGCCACCGGTTAGCATCGGCGGGCGGGAGTATGGGACGCTCGCGAACGGGTACGGGAATATCAACCCGTCATCCATCGACTACGCCTGTCGGCCTCGCCTTAGGCCCCGACTCACCCTGGGCGGATTAACCTGCCCCAGGAACCCTTAGTCACTCGGCGCCAGCGTTTCTCACGCTGGTTTCGCTACTCATGCCTGCATTCTCACTCGCACCCGCTCCACCGACAATCCCTTGCCGGCTTCACCGCCGGGCACGACGCTCCCCTACCACCCCCCACAAGGAGGGGTCCACAGCTTCGGCGGTGTGCTTCAGCCCCGCTACATTATCGGCGCAGAACCACTTGACCAGTGAGCTATTACGCACTCTTTCAAGGATGGCTGCTTCTAAGCCAACCTCCTGGTTGTCTGAGCAACTCCACAACCTTTCCCACTCAGCACACGCTTAGGGGCCTTAGCTGGCGATCTGGGCTGTTTCCCTCTCGACCACGGAGCTTATCCCCCGCAGTCTCACTGCCACGCTCAACACCACCGGCATTCGGAGTTTAGCTGATCTCAGTAACCCGGCAGGGCCCATCAACCAACCAGTCGCTCTACCTCCGGGGCGCACCACGCGACGCTGCACCTAAATGCATTTCGGGGAGAACCAGCTATCACAGGGTTTGATTGGCCTTTCACCCCTACCCACACCTCATCCCCCAGGTTTTCAACCCTGGTGGGTTCGGGCCTCCACGACCTCTTACAGCCGCTTCACCCTGGACATGGTAGATCACCCCGCTTCGGGTCAACAGCATGCGACTCAACCGCCCATTTAAGACTCGCTTTCGCTACGGCTACCCCACCCGGGTTAACCTCGCCACACACCACAACTCGCAGGCTCATTCTTCAAAAGGCACGCCATCACCCCACAGGGCTCTGACGGCTTGACAGCACACGGTTTCAGGTACTCTTTCACCACCCTCACCGGGGCGCTTTTCACCTTTCCCTCACGGTACTCGTCCACTATCGGTCACCAGGACGTATTTAGGCTTGACAGGTGGTCCTGCCAGATTCACACGAAATTCCACGAGCTCCGCGCTACTCGGGGTTGCACCCACAAGCACAC
>NZ_LAJC01000155.1 GCF_000981225.1 Allosalinactinospora lopnorensis | reverse complement strand
CCGCCCCAAGCGGTCCCCGGCCGCCTCCGGCGCCGGTGCGGGCGACACCGGCGGGCTCGTCCTGCTCCGCGGCGGCGACTTCCTCATGGGCAGCGCCGACGACCGCGCCTACCCGGAGGACGGTGAGGGGCCGGTCCGGCGGGTCGTGCTCGACCCGTTCCGGATCAGCCCGACAGCGGTGACCAACGCGGAGTTCGCCGCGTTCGTCGATGCCACGGGGTACCGGACGGAGGCGGAGCGGTTCGGGTGGTCCTTCGTCTTCGCCGGGCTGCTCCCCGACGACTTCCCTCCCACACGCGGCGTGGCGGCGGCGCCCTGGTGGCGCCAGGTCGAGGACGCGGACTGGCGCCGCCCCGCGGGTCCGCGGTCGGACCTGGACGGCCTCACGGACCACCCCGTGGTCCACGTGTCCTGGAACGACGCCGAAGCGTACTGCGCCTGGGCCGGCCTGAGGCTGCTACGGAGACCGAATGGGAGTTCGCGGCGCGCGGCGGGCTCGCGGGATGCGCCTACCCGTGGGGGGACGGGCGCGAGCCCGGCGGGGAGCACCGGATGAACGTGTGGCAGGGGGCGTTCCCTCGGGAGAACACCTGCGACGACGGCTGGTACGGCACCTGCCCCGTCGAGGCGTTCCCGCCCAACGGCTTCGGGCTGCACAACATGACCGGCAACGTGTGGGAGTGGTGCCGCGACCGGTTCTCCCCGGGCGGCCCCGCGGCGGACGCGCGGCGCAACCCCCGCGGCCCCGAACGGGGGACCCGCCGCAGCGCGCGGGGCGGCTCCTACCTGTGCCACGACTCCTACTGCCGCCGGTACCGCGTCAGCGCGCGGCAGGGAATCGCGCCCGACTCGTCGATGGGGAACACCGGCTTCCGCTGCGCCCGGGACGCATAGACCTATCCGGTGTCCGGGGCCGGGCCCTCCTCCTGCTCGCCGCCGTCAGGGGGCCAGGCCCGCACGAGGTCGACGAACGCCTGGGCCGCCGGCGAGAGCACATCCGGCGGCCAGACGAGGACGCCGCGGCGCGTCAGCGGGGGACTGAGAGCGACCACCACGGCCCCGAGCCTGCCCGCTTCCCAGGCGAGCCTGCGCGGCAGCAGCGTCGCCCCGGCGCCGCCGAGCACCAGCGGCACTATCGCGGCGCGGTGGGTGGTCTCGACGGCGATCCGCGGAGAGGTTCCGGCCAGGGCCAGCGCGCTGTCGAGCGCGCTCCTCGTGGTGGTGCCGCTCGGAGTGGTGACGAAGTCGAGGTCGGCGAGCTCCTCCAGCCGGAGGGGGTCCTCGGGCGTGGGGGCGGTCGGCGGGAACACGGCCAGGACGTCCTGTTCGGGCAGGTCGAGGAGCTGCATCCCAGGCCCGGTGGCGCCGTGCTCGGTGAGCCCCACCTCGCACTGGCCCCGCCGAACGACGTCGACGACCGCGGCGGCGTTCTCCGCGTCCACTATGTTGAACGTCACCCCGGGGTGTCGGCGCCGGAAGGCGCCGACGAACGACGCGAGCGGATCGACGGCCAGGGTGGTGGCCGCGACGATGTCCAGCCGGCCCGAGACGAGCCCGGACACCTGCCGGGCCGCGGTCCGCACGAGCGCGAAGTCGTGGATCACCTGCCTGGCCGGCGCGAGCAGCGCCTCACCCAGCGGTGTCAGCACCACCCCGCGGCCGACACGGCGGAAGAGCGGTGCCCCCACCTCCCGCTCCAGGACACTGATGGCATAGGAGAGCGACGGCTGCGCGATCCGCAGCGAACTCGCGGCGCTGGTGAAACTTCCGTGGCTCGCGATCGCGAGAAAGTACTCGAGATGCTTTCGCTCCACAGGACCTTCCTACGGGCCGGGGCGGGACGGCGGCTGCCACTCGCCGACCGCCGGCGCGCCCCGGCCACGGCCCACGCCGGCAGGCGGCTCCCTCCGGGTGCCTTGTAGCAGAGTACGCGGCACGAGCCGCCGGATCGGCCGCCGCCGGCCCGAGGCGCTCTTTCGGCAGCGGACCTACCAGGACAGCACGCCCGAGGAGTTGGCGCCGCCTTCGGTCCACAGATCGCCCCAGAGCACCCCGGAGGGCCCGTCATCAGGCAGGGTAGCGAGGTGCACGCTGACCTCGGCCCCCTGCTCGGCGGTGCGGAAACCGGAGTTGCCGTTGAGGCCGGTGGCGCAGTAGCCGGGATTGGCCGCATTGACCTTGATCGGGGTGTCCGCCAACTCCGCGGCGTACATCACGGTCACCATGTTGAGCGCGGACTTGGAGGAGGGGTAGGGCACAGAGGGCGGCAGGTTCAGGTTCCTCAGCGGACTCTCCGGGTCGGTCATGGCGGTCAGCGAGCCGACCTCGCTGGAGACGTTCACGATCCGGGCCGCCGGGGCCCGGCGCAGCAGGGGCAGCATCGCGTTGGTGACGGCGATGGCCCCGAAGACGTTCGTCTCGTAGACCGCGCGCAGGGTCGCGAGCGGAGTCGCGCTCGGCGCGCCGCTCTCGGCGCCCCCTGTGATCCCTGCGTTGTTGACCAGGGCATCCAGCCGGCCGTACGCGCTGTCGATCCACTCCGCCGCGCTCCGCACCGACTTCTCGTCGGTGACGTCGAGTTGAACGGGGTGGGCGTCGCCGCCGTGGTCGCGCAGGGCGGAGGCGGCCTCGTGCGCCCGCGCCTCGTCCCTGGCCCCACCAGGACCGTCATCCCGCGCCCACCCAGCAGTCGGGCGGTCTCGAATCCGATTCCCCTGTTCGCACCTGTTATCAGAGCAATGTTTTGCATGGCCCCCAGCGTGGCGCAGATGGCGGGGCGGCGGGAGAGACCCCGCGAGGCTGGGATCGGCGGTACCACCCAGAGGCGGCGGACATACGGCAAGCTGTAAGAACAGGGAGAGGGCCGGACCGAGGGGGCGTGCCCATGCTGAACCGTGCTGAACTGGCGGCGTTCCTGCACACCCGCCGGGACCGGCTGCGCCCCGGCGACGTGGGCCTGCCCGACGGCGGCCGGCG
>NZ_LAJC01000154.1 GCF_000981225.1 Allosalinactinospora lopnorensis | reverse complement strand
AGCTCTAAGCCACCTTCCGCCGATCTTGACGGGGTTGTTCCTTCCGAGCGCGTTGAGGGAACGATTTCGTCGAGATCAGTGGGGGTTCCCGACCAGGGAGACGGCTGCCACCACGAGCAGAACGAGGACGATGGCCAGGGATGTGCGGCGCACGCCCCGGCTGCCACGCACGTCGCCGATCCCCCTGGTTCAGGGGGTGACGGCCGGCGCCGGCAGCGGGGCGATCTCCCGGTGGTAGTACTCCAGTACGGGCTCCGCCGCGTCGTAGAGCCGCGCTATCGCGCGCCGTGCGCCGCCGATACTCTCGGGATCGTCGATGCGCCGCGCGCCATTGGGCGTGCCATCGGGTGCTTAGAGCACGTGATACAGCACTTGGTCACCGAGGAGCACCAGGTCCGGCAGTGGCCGGTCCCGCTCGTACTCGGCGACCTGGTCGGCCTCCACAATCCGCAGCGGAAAGCCTTCCTCGGCCAGGATGCGAAAGAACTGCATCTCCCACTGCACATAGGGCGTGACCGGTTTCTCGACGATCCGCAGCCGCCGGATCTCCACCCCCTGCTCGCGGAGGGACCGCGCCTCGGAACGGGCCCCCTCGCGCTCCTGGTCGTTGAGAACGAGGGAACGCTGCCAGTCGCCCGCGATGAACGCCTCCCAGCTCGCATCACCGGGCTCCCGGTAGGTCTGGCCGCGCTCCAGCTTCCAGAGGACCCCGGTGAGCGTGGCGAACTCAGCGGCGAAGTCCTCGTGGTAGGCGGAGCGTTCCAACTCGCTGCCCGGAGCCTCGGCGATCCGCTCAAGCATCGGGGATGTCCGGTTTGGCCGCGCTGAGCATGTCGCCCGGGATGACGACCAACCGCTCATCGGCGCCGACCCGCACGTCGGGCGGCAGCCGATCCGCGAAAGCATCGGTGAGGTCGCGTCCGATAACCGTGATATCGCCGCTGTCCAATTGCCAGATGTCGGGGCAGTCCTGAGTGGACTTGCTGTCTCCGAGCTCGGCGGCGGTCTTTCCCAACCGACGAAGGAACCGCGCCTCGTGGTCCGCTTCCCAGGCACGCGCCACGGCGACCTCCCAATCACGCTGCCTACCGGCGGTGCTCACCCTTTCACCCCAGGGCCCTACCGACAAGCGGGCTGTCACTGGTTATCCCCGTCCGGTCACGACAAGGGGAGGCGGAATCAATTCCCCGCCGACCTTGACGCCCGTGGGGCCTCGCCTGCGGGTTCGGCCCCTTGACCGTCAAGATTGGCGGCGCGCTCACAACTCTTCGGCTTTGACGGAGGAGATGAAGGCCCGCCAGGAGGAGGTAGGGAAGGAAAGGTGGCCCTGATGGGGGTGCTTGGAGTCGCGGAGGGCATAAATTTCGGGACCAAGTTGAGCAGCCTCGACGCATTCACCGCTTGCCTTCGAATAGCTGCTCTTGGACCACTCGGCGTTCAAGTCTCACCTCAGTGCGCTACGCAGGCCGGTCACGGTTTTTGTGTCACCGTGGGCTTCCTTGCGTAGTTTATCGAGCACGTGAACGTGTTCGTCCACCTCGTGAGGGTCGTCCCGGAACAGCACGCTCTTGTGTTGCTCCACGTGAACGACACTGAGCGCGCCCCACATCGAGCACGGTGAAGGGGCCAGTTTCCATCGCGGCGTGCGCCCCCACCTCGTAGGGCAGCAACTGCACCGTGACATGTGGTTCTTCCATGAGTGATACGACATGTTCGAGTTGCTTCCGCATCACTTCGACTCCGCCCACAACGCGGTGAATTGCTGCCTCGTCGATAATGGCCCATGTCTGGGGCCGGTTCTCTGCCCAGACCCGTTGCCGCTCCATGCGGACCTGGACCCGGCTCTCGATCTCCTCTTTACCCGCCTCGGGCATGCTTCCAGCCATGAGCGCCCTTTGGTACTCCTCCGCCTGGAAGAGCCCAGGGATGTGGACGGCGTCGTAGCGCTGGATCTTGCGGGCGGCGCTCTCCAGGCCGATGTAGGTGCCGTAGCCCCCTTTGATTCCGTAGCGCTGCCACCATCCTGATTCGCGCGCCTGCTCGCGCAGGTCCATGAACCTGCGGGCATCCTCCCCGGCCACTCCGAAGAAATCCAGCAGTGCTTGAAGGTCTCGCCGGCGCGGGATGGCTCCGCTCGGATCCTCCCAGCGCGTGATGCTGCTCGGCGCTACGTCTATGGCTTTCGCGATGTGATCCCGAGGTCTGTCGCCTCGCAGGCTGGCCAGTTCGTGGGCAAGTTGCCAGCGGCCCACCGTAGGACTCCTCATGCCCGGCAGCCTAGCGACAACTGGACGCATACTCCATCAGCAATGTTCGAAATGGACCTTGCATATGGATCATATGTGATGGACTATGAACCCAATCCGGGGGACGTGTTGATTCCGTCACTCTTCGGGAGCGTCTCCTCCTGGACACAAAAGCGGCCCTGGCCGGTGCTGGAACACCGGCCAGGGCCTTAGCCCCCGACCTGAATCAGGCAGGTGAGGACTCATGTCCAACCGTATCGACCCCGTACCCGAACCCCCGCCTCGCGCCCCGTTACGACGGTGTTCCTACCGGTTTCTCGGGGTTCCGCAGAACGTCCGGGCCGCGCGGGACTGGCTGGCCACCCGGCTGGCTATGGCCCGCGTTCCGGACGAGCCCGCCGGCAGCGCCCTGCTACTGCTCTCCGAACTGGCGACCAGCGCGATCCGGCACACCGCCAGTGGCGCCGAGGGCGGGGTGTTTCACGTTCGGGCCCACTTCTTCCACGAGGGGCTGCGCGTGGAGGTCGGCGACGAGGGCGGTACACCCTTCCCCGCCGAACTCATCGTCCCTGACCCCGCAGCCGAGCACGGGCGCGGCCTGCTATTGACCGCCACCCTCGCCGACATCTGGGGTCCCTTCGACTCCGGGCGCGGGCCGGGCGTGTTCTTCCAACTCCACTGGGGGTCGAAAGACACCCTCAGCGCCGCCCCGCTGCCCTACCGCGACCGCAGGCGCCGCCATTGGCCCGACCAGCTCACCCCCGTACCGTGGCCACGCTCCGTCCCTGGTGGCGCGAACCTCCCCGCCGCCGAGGGGGAGCGGCCATGACC
>NZ_LAJC01000153.1 GCF_000981225.1 Allosalinactinospora lopnorensis | reverse complement strand
GATGCGCTGGTACGTCGGGCGGGTCACGGAACTCCCCCGGGTCGCGGGAATCTGGACGAACAGCTTGACAAAGCTGCACGCACTAAAACAAGCTGTACGTGCCAATTTTAAATCAGTACGTGCCAATCTTCACTGTGGGTCTCCATGGATCACTCGATCACCCTCCCGGCGATGGTCTCCATGGTGCCCGCCGCACGCCGGGGAGTCGTCGGTCTGCTCGCCGACTTCGCCCGGGTCGACGACGCCGAGACGGTCGCGACAGAACTCGTTACCAACGCCATGCGCCACAGCTCAGGCGAGATCGTCGTCCGGGTGCACGACTCGGATGCCATGCATATCGAGGTACGCGATCAGCGAGGCCGCCATCCCCGTACCGACACACTCCCCGTCGAGGACTACGCGCCCGATGGACTCGCGATCGTCTCGGCCCTCGCGCAGCGGTTCGGCGCAACACGGACGCGCTCCGGCGATTGCACGACGTGGGCCGTACTGAACGCGTTCCCTGAATCTCCGCCGGACCTCTCGTCCGGCCCGACCCTTCTTGGAGGGACCCCATGCGTCTGCTGATGGTGTTCGTTCCGCTGATCGCGTTGCTGTATCGGCTCACCGAGGCCGCCTCGCCCCCGCTCGGGCGGCACGCGGACAACAAGCCGGAGCCCGACCCGCGACCCGCACCGCCCCCGCCGGAACCTCCGGACAGGCCGCGGCGCACCGCGCGTACACGCCCGTATGTGCCGGTGAGCGAGGAGGAGGGCACCGCCTTCTACGAACTCGCCGAGTTCAGTCGGTACGCCTCGCTGTGGGACTTCAGCTACGACGCCCTCGCGAGTTTCACCCGCTACAGCGCCACCCACCGCGTCCAGCCCGAGGTGTCGTTGGGCGCCTCGTCGCCGCAGGCGCTGGAGCAGGTTCTCAACGACATCGAGCTTCCGTCCTGGCCGCGCCGCTACGCTCACAGCGGCAGGGACCACCGGGCCGCCGCCGAGGAGCAGGCCGGACTCGACCGCCTGATGGGAGCCACCCGGTGAGCCCCCCTCTGTTCCACCCCATCCGGTGGGAACCGCGCCTGTATCCGGGAGAGCTCGCCCGGGCCCGCCGGGTCCGCAGCGACATCCGCACCGACCTCAAGGGGTTCGCCGAGGAGGTGGTCGGCGAGGTCGAGCTGTGCTGCTCGGAGCTGTTCGCCAACGCCGTGCTGTACACCGCCTCGGGCGAGGAGCACGGCGAGGTCACCCGGCGCCTGTGCCTGCGTGAACCCGGCACGTTGCGTCTGGAGGTGGTCGACGGCGGCTGGACCGCCACGGTCCCGGCCACTCCCGCCACCCGCGGCGAGGACGAGTGGCTGACCGCCGAAGGCCAGCGCGGACTACTGCTCGTCCACGCGCTGGCCGCGGCCTGGGGCTACTACCAGGTCCTGCCGCACCCGGCCCTCAACCTCGGGCTGGGCGTGTGGGCCGACTTCGCCGTCGCCCCCGACGCGGTCCCGCCCGGCCTCGACCACTTCATTTTCACCACCTAACTCCGCCCTTCGTGAGGACAGGAAAGAGCACCACTCCTCCGATGGTCAGGCCAGGCCCGCCAGTGCCTGCTCCGCGATGTCGATCAGGAGGTCCTCGTCGGCGGTGAGGTCTGGCCGGTCCTCGTTGTCGGCCTCGGTGTTCTCAGCCGCATGGACCCGGATGCTCATATTGGCGTGGCGCACCAGCACGGTCGCGGTCGCCTGCGGCGGGCTTTCCCCCTCCTCCGCGAAGGAGATGAGGCTCTCGTCGCCCAGGTCGAGTTCCCGGGACTCGTCGACCGTGATCGGCCACCCGGTGTCGACATCGGACTCGGTGTCGGCGTCGGCGTCGGCGTCGTAGTCCTCCGACCGGGACTCGTAGTCGTCCTCGGCCTCAGCCTCGGACTTCGGATCGTCGGCGGGCACGCGGAAGGTGAGGCTCAGATAGCCCCGGGTCCCGTCGGAGAAGACCGCGTACCAGCCGCACGTGGCCGAGTTGAACTCGCCGGAACCGGTACCGGATGAGGTGAAGTCGCCGCTGAAACTCACCTCGGGGTACTCGGCCGACACGCGCCGGAGCTGGGCGTGGGTCACCCCCGCGCAGGGGTCCTCGGGGAGCGCGTGGGTGCCTTCGGGCTCCTCCGGCTCCGCTCCGTAGGCCAGGGCGCCGAGCACGCCCGCGGCGACCAGGTAGGCCGCGAGCGTCGCGGCGGCCGCGACGAGAACGACCCCCACACCGCCGCGGCGCTTGGGCGGCTGGGGCGCCGGCGGCGGCATCTGCGGGTAGCCCGCCGGGGGAGACGGGTGGCCGTGGTTCATGGTCGTGTCCGGTCCCTTCTGTGCCGTGGGCGTCCCGCGCGGCCGCTCACCCCGCCTGCCACTCGACATCACCTGCCAGCTCCGTGAGCAGATCCTCGGCCTGGGAGAAGTCGAGTGCGCCCTCGTATTCCGAGACCTCGATCTCGGTCACCCGGTCGCCGTCGCGGATCAGCAGGGCCGCTGAGACGGACTGGAAGTCGAAGGTGGTGTCGGGGTCTCGGGCGTGCACGTACACGATCGTGCTCTCGTCGCCGTAGTCCTGGGGCTCGTCCTGTTCCTCGACCACTTCGTCGCCGGACAGCGTCCGGTCATCGTCGCGCCGGTCCGCGTACAGCTCCTCGGGGTCGGGCTTCGGTTCGGCGCCGTGCTCCTCCAGGAGGGCGGCGTTCTCCGGGGTCGCCGGCACGGTGTAGCTCACCCGCAGCGTGGCGTCGGAGAGACCGTCGAACCGCGCATCCCAGGAGCAGTGGCTGGTGTCCCTGGCGATGTGCATGCTCTGCGGCTCCGCCGAGATCGCGTCGAGGCGGGCCTCGTCGACGCTGGCGCAGGGGTCCTCGGGCAGGTCGGCCGGAACCGGCTGCGACGCGGCGCGGAAGTCGCCGCGCATGTAGACGACGGCCCCGGTGACGGAGACCGCGACCAGCAGGGTCACCACCAAGGTGACCAGGGCCGTGCCGAACCGGCGCCCACGCGGCGCGAACGGTGCGGGCCCCGGTGGAGGCGGGCCGGGTGGTGCGGGACCGCCCGGTGGGAAGCCGGGAGGACCCCCGTAGGGCGGCTGCCCCGGACCGTACTGCGGG
>NZ_LAJC01000152.1 GCF_000981225.1 Allosalinactinospora lopnorensis | reverse complement strand
ATCACCCGCTTCAGATAATCAAGGAGCTTCTTCTCATCCGCCATTGCGACCTCATTAATCAAATTGTCGGGTGAGGGGGCGTGATTCGCCGGCTACTTTTCTCCGAGCTCGTCGTCGATGAGGGCAAGTACCTCATCACGCGTCGCGGATTCGAGCTCAAGATCATCGATGGCATCCTCCGTGGTGCTCTGCGCTTCCCCGCACTTCCTCAGCAGGGCCCGAAGACACTCCACGACTCCTGAGCGCTCCAGTTCAGCCTGGGAGAGCGCTGAGATGGCCGCTTCCAATCTCTCGAGTTCGGCGGCTAGCGGCACGGCCGACGCCGTACCGTCTGCGACGATCTCCGACTGCAGGTACTTCGCCAGAGCTGTGGCGGTGGGATAGTCGAACACCACCGTCGCCGACAGCCGCACTCCGACCGCAGCGCCGAGACGATTACGCAGTTCGACCGCAGTGAGCGAATCGAATCCGAATTCCTGGAAAGCGCGGTCGGGGTCGATCGTGTTGGGGCCCGCGTGCCCCAGGACGGTGGCGGCGTGCTCGCGGACCAAGGCCAGCAATACGTCCTGTTGCTCCCGGCGCGGCAGGCCGGGCATGCGCCGCACCAGATCTGGCGCCTGCCCGGTGGTGGAAGGCTCCACAGCACGACGCATGGGTGCGGGGGCCAGGCTGCGCAGCAGTGCCGGGACCTCGTCGGTGCGGGCGCGCAGTGCCGCCGCCTCCACCCGCAGCGGCACCACCACCGCCTTATCGACGCCCACCCCGGCGCTAAACGACGCCAACCCCTCACTCACCGACAACGCCGGCAGCCCTTGGCGCCGCATCCGCTCCAGGTCGGCCGCACTCAACTGCGCGCTCAACCCCGTATCGGCCTGCCACAATCCAAACGCCAACGAGGTTGCCGGCAACCCACGGATACGCCGATGCTGAGCCAGCGCGTCCAAGAACACGTTCGCCGCCGCGTAATTCGCCTGCCCAGCCGGGAGGACCAAGCCCCCCGCGGACGACACCAGCGCGAACAGACCAAGATCACTTTGCGCGGTCAGTTCGTGCAAGGACCACGCCGCATCCGCCTTCGGACGCAGCACCGCGTCCAGGCTCTCCGGCGTCACCGACTCCACCAGCCCGTTGTCGGCCACCCCGGCCGCATGCACCACCCCGGTCAGCGGGTGCTCCGCAGGAATGCCCGCCAACAACGCAGCCAGCGCGTCATGATCTGCCACATCACAGGCCTGCACAGAAACTCGGGCCCCAAGCTCCACCAGCTCAGACCGAAGATCCTCCGCCCCGGGCGCCTCACCCCCTCGGCGGCTGGCCAGCAACAGATGCCGCACCCCGTGTTCGACCACCAAATGCCGCGCCAGCAACGCCCCCAGCCCGCTCGGGCCCCCGGTGACCACCACCGTGCCCTCCGGATCCAGCACTGGCCAGCCCTCGCTTGCCGACCTCTCCTGCCGACGGAGCCGCGGCACCACCACCTGGCTGTCCCGTACCGCCGCTTCGGGTTCCCCTGAGGCCACCACCCGCGCCAGGAGATCGGCGGCCTCCTCGCCTTCGGCTTTCTCCTCGATATCGACCAGCACGAGCCGGCCCGGATTCTCCGCTTGCGCCGCACGCACCAGTCCCCACACCGACGCCTGCGCCAGGTCCACATCCGCACCATCCGAGGTCGCGACTGCGCCCCGCGTCACCACCACCAACCGCGATGACGCGAGCCGCTCATCCCCCAACCACGCCTGCACCACCCCCAGCACCGCACCGGCCACCGCACGCACCCCGGCGCCGACCTCTCCGCCCGCCGGCGGGCAGGGCGCCACCGCCACATCGGGCACCGGAGCGTCCGCGTTCACCGCCTCCACCAAGGAAGCCACATCCGCAAACACCGGGACCCCGGCCCCCACCCCGAGACCACCGGAACCCAGCACGGCCCACCGCTCTCCACCCGCAGCCACCGGCCCCGCCTCGGCCACCGGTTCCCACTCGATCCCGAACAACGACCCCTGGCCATCATCGGTAACAGCACCGATCTGATCAGCCGACACCGACCGCGTCACCAGCGACTCCACGGACAGCACCGGCCGCCCCACACCATCGGCGACCGCCAGGGCAAGGCTCCCCGGAGTCGGCTGCGTGATCCGTACCCGCAACTCATCGGCGCCGCCCGCATGCAGGGACACCCCGCTCCACACGAAGGGAGAACCGTTTCAGCGCCCTCGAACCCGTCGTCCAGAGCCTCATGTACCGCGGCGTCCAGCAACGCGGGGTGCAGCCCGAACCGCCCGGCGTCGGCCCGCGCCTGCTCCGACAGGGCCACTTCGGCGAACAGCTCCTCCCCACGCCTCCACGCCGCACGCAGCCCCTGGAACACCGGTCCGTACGTGTACCCACGCTCAAGCAGGCGCTCGTACACGCCCTCCACCCCTACAGACACTGCTCCCTGCGGTGGCCACTCGCCCCAGTCGAACGAGGACGTCAAGGAACCAGCGGCGAATACTCCTTCGGCGTGCAGGACCCACGCCGCATCGACCGCGTCCTCGGCACGGGAATGCACGCTCACGGTTCGAGCACCCGACTCGTCAGACGCCGCCACTGCCACCCGCACCCGTGTCCCCCCATGCTGCGGCAGCACCAACGGCGCCCGGAGCGTCAACTCCTCAATCCGGTCACACCCCACCTCATCACCGGCCCGCAGTGCCAGCTCCACGAACGCGGTCCCCGGCAACAGCACCCGGCCCAGCACATCGTGATCGGCCAACCACGGCTGGGTCTCAACCGACAGCCGGCCGGTCAACACCACCCCGTCCGAATCCAGCGAGGCCACCACCGCCCCCAGCAACGGATGCCCCGCCGAATCCAACCCCATCGAAGTGGCGTCCGCGCCCGTCGCCTGTTCCTGTAGCCAGTAGCGTTGGCGTTGGAAGGCGTAGGTGGGCAGCTCCACCCGAGACGCACCACGCCCGGCGAAAAACGCCGACCAATCCACCCCCACACCCCGCACATAGGCCGCGGCCATCCCCAAAACCAGCTCACGCTCCTCCACACCACCCCCGCGCAACATCGGCACAAAAGCAACACCGGCCTCACCGGAAACACAGTCAGCCCCCACAGCGCACAAGGCCCC
>NZ_LAJC01000151.1 GCF_000981225.1 Allosalinactinospora lopnorensis | reverse complement strand
CCCGGCCTTGCGGAGCAAGGCCCCGGACGTGCCCGGAATCCGGGTCCTTGGAGTCTCGCAGACCGTATTCACCACCGGTGAAGCGGCGCGGCCGCGGCGTGCTCTGTGCCCGGGACGCCGGTGCGGATCGGTTGGGGCGCGCAAAAGGGATCTCTGCGACTTTCCCTGCCTTCCTACAATTTCCTACAATTCATCTTGTCCTTTCTTCATGGTTCGGAGGGTGGTCCCGCCCCGCATTCGGGCCGCCCGCGGCGGTGCACCGCTGAGGGGCCGCTGGAAGCGTGGCCTCCACTCCCGATGGAACCCGGCATACCCCCAACACACGTGATTCTGTGCGTTCCTACGAGAACTGCCCCTGCTGATCTGGCCGTACCCGGCCACTCTTATCCCCTTGACAAGCATGGGGGTTAGTCGAAAGTCGTAGGGTCCGAATCGGTCAGACCTTTGTGGTCACCTCGGGATCCGCTCCGGAGGCGGCTGTGCCGCGCACTCCGGGTTCCGCGTCAATCCGCCGAAAGTCGGAATCTCCCCTATCCCATATCACGCTGTCGCGCGGGTTTGGGATCGCATATCGTTCCGAATCGCTAACAAAGGGCGGTAGGCGCCGGCCGCGGATGCGGATCCGAAATAAGGACGCCTGCGGCAGGGAAGCCGCGTTGATCCCCCGCTCGTTAACGCGGGCCCGCCCTTGTCCCCTCCCCCCGAAGAAAGGCAGAAAATGCGAAGAAAGAAGCCTGCTTTACCGGTTGCGTTGGGTGGCGGCGCGCTCGCGGTCGGTCTGGTCGCCGCCGGGGTGGTGCTCGTGAACTCCGGCGACCGGGACCCGGCCGCCGACCTGAGCAGCGGGCAGGACCAGGCGCAGGACCTGCTGGCCGCGATGGAGCGCGACCTGGAGCTGACCTCCGCCGAAGCCGAGGAGCGGATGGCGGAGGAGGCCGAGGCCCGCTCGATCGACAGCCGGCTCCGCTCGGAGCTGAGCGATGTCTGGGGCGGCAGTTACTTCGACGGTGACACCGGCGAACTCACCGTCGCGGTGACCGACGAGGCCGCCGCCGCCGACGTCGCCGCCGCCGGGGCGACCCCCGAGGTCGTCCCGCTGGCGGAGGAGGAGCTGAACGCCATCGTCGACGAGCTCAACGCGCAGGGCTCCCAGCTCGACAACGGCATCACCGGCTGGTTCCCCGACATCAGTACCAACACCGTTGTCGTCGAGGTCCTGAGCGGCAGCGAGGCGGCGGCCGAGCGGCTCATCGCCGACGCCGGTGTCGACGCCGAGATGGTCCAGATCACCGAAACCGACGAAGCGCCGCAGCTCACGGACGGCGCCACAGCCGACATCGTCGGCGGTGAACGCTACTCGTTCAACAACGGCGCAAGCGTCTGCTCCGTCGGTTTCGCGGTCGAGGGCGGTTTCGCGACCGCCGGCCACTGCGGTGAAACCGGTGTCGACGCCGCCTCCGAGGACGGCACCGGCACGGGCACGGTCGGCGGCTCGGTGTTCCCGGGCGCCGACATGGGCTTCGTCCAGGCCGACGACAACTGGATCCCGACCGCGATCGTGTCCGACCAGCAGGGCGGCACGCTGAACGTGACCGGCGGCGAGGAGGCCCCCGAAGGTGCCTCGGTCTGCCGCTCCGGCGCCACGAGCGGCTTCTTCTGCGGTGAGGTCCAGGCCAAGAACCAGACGGTGGAGTACCCCGAAGGCCAGGTCCAGGGCCTGACGCAGACCGACGTCTGCATCGAGGGCGGCGACTCCGGCGGCTCCTACATCACCGACGACCAGGCCCAGGGGGTCGCATCCGGCGGCTCGGGCGACTGCACCTCCGGTGGGACCTCCTTCTTCCAGCCCCTCAACCCGCTCCTGGAGGAGTTCGACCTCACGCTCCTGACGAGCTGACACCCCTCGAGTGCCCTCTCCGCAGTGATCCCCGGCGCCTTTGCGGAGGCGCCGGGGATCACGTGCTCTCCAGGGCGGAGCAGCACCGGCTCCGCCCTCGCGGTCCGTCGCCGGCATCGGCGGGAAGCGGGGCACCCCCGTTGAACACCTCCTCCAGTTCGTCGGAACCGACCGCTCCTCCCCGGAATTCCCGTGGTCCCGGACCGGTGACCACGTAAAACGAACTGATCTGTAAATGGGGCGGGAAAACTTTACCGTTCGGAAGTTGACGCCATGGACCGCCGGATCAACTGTGAAAAACACAGGCACGCTCCCTGCGCAGGTCTCTAGAGATATCGTCTTGCTGATCCGGTGATTTTGTCGCGCTGTTTCCGGGAACGCTTTCCCCGAGACAGGCCGCGAAATCGTGTGCGCCGCGTGGAATGCCGCGCGGCGGTCGGCATAAGTCCTGGTTGAAGTGAGGATTCCGAACCACTTCGGCGCGTTGCGGGCCGAGATCCTTCAAGAGAGACCGACATGTCCGAGTTCCGTACGTTCGCCCTTCCCGAGTCCGTCTCTGGTGCCGCTTCCGACACCGCCCTGGCGCGCGAGATGATCGCCGCTTGGCGGGCCGATGGCATATTCCAAATCGCCGCTGACCCGGATCAGAGCCGGAAGACCGCGAAAGCCCTGGAGGCGAGCAGGCGCTTTTTCGCCATGCCGATGGACTCCAAGTCCCGGAATGTCAGCGACCTGACATTCAGCGGTTACATCGCATCGGGAGAGGAGATCACGGCGGGGAGGCCGATTATTCGGAGATCTTCACCGTCTGCAAGGACCTCGCGCCGGACGATGCCCGGGTGCGGGAGGGCCGGCCCTGCCACGGTCCGGTCTCCTGGCCGGGTCCCGAGTACCGGCAGCACATGCAAGCGTTCATGGACGGCCTCGCCTCCTACGGCGAAAGGCTGCTGAAGCTCGCGGCCCTTGGTCTGGAGCTGGAGGACATCGACACCTTGACGCGTCTGACCCGCGACGGCTGGCACCACATGCGGTCCTGCGCTTTCCGCCGCGGTCGTCGCGGACCGTCCGGGGAATCGGAGCCCATACGGACTACGGACTCCTGGTCATCGCCGCGCAGGATGATGTGGGAGGGCTTTACGTACGTCCCCCGGTCGCGGGGGAGAAGCGTCCCAGGAACTGGCTGGAGACAGAAAGCTCGGCGGGAATGTACGAGAACGAGGACCCGTGGACCTTCGTGCGGCCCGTGCCCGGTGTCCTGACCGTGTTCCCCGGCGATATTCTCCAGTTCCTCACCGACGGCTACCCGCTTTCGACACCGCACAAGGTAAGGCTGGCCGCGCAGGTGCGCTTCACTTCTGTGAAGCAGGGCAAGG
>NZ_LAJC01000150.1 GCF_000981225.1 Allosalinactinospora lopnorensis | reverse complement strand
CCCCCGACCTGGCTAGGAGCAGGTGAGGACTCGCCATGCAGAGTATCGCCCCCGTTATCGGAGAAACCTCCACCCATACCTTTCCCTGCCACGCCGCTTCCGTTGGGCGGGCGCGGCGCTGGTTGGCGGACATGCTCTCGCTGCACTGCGCGGTGAATGTGCCCGGCGACGTGTCCGCCACGGCCGTGTTGCTGCTGTCCGAGCTGGCGACCAACAGTCTGCGCCACACGGTCAGCACCCGCTTCACCGTCGCGGCGCACGTGTCCCCCGGCGGGCTGCGGGTGCGCGTGCGCGTGGAGGACCAGGGAAGTCCCACGGGCGGCACGCCGCGCCTCCTCGACGCGGGGCCGCAGAGCGAGGGCGGCCGGGGATTGGCTCTGGTCGAGCAGTTCGCCGACCGCTGGGGACCGCTCGACTCCGCTCCCGGCGTGTACTTCCACCTGGGCCGGGCCATCCCGGAATAGCTCGCCGACGTTGAGGATCGGGTTCCTCCCGGCGCCGGGAGGAACCCGATCCTCAAGATCGCGGGTGAGTGGTCCTGATTACGCCCCTTGTGGTCCATATCACCCACCTCGGTACGCTAGCCGCCCAATGATGTGATGATGGAGCGACGGAAGGCGGCCGCATGTCCGGTTTCACCACCCGCCCCGAGCTGCGCGGCGACTTCGGCATGGTGTCCTCGACCCACTGGCTGGCCAGCGCGGCGGGCATGTCGGTACTGGAGCGCGGCGGCAACGCCTTCGACGCCGCCGTCGCCGCGGGTTTCACCCTCCAGGTGGTCGAACCGCACCTGAACGGCCCCGCGGGCGAGGTGCCGATCATCTTCCACCCCGCCGGCGGCTCCCCCACGGTGCTGTGCGGGCAGGGGCCCGCCCCCGCGGCCGCCACCCCCGAAGCCTTCGAGGGCATGAACCGGATCCCGGGCAGCGGCGTGCTGCCCGCCTGCGTTCCCGGTTCGTTCGACGCCTGGCTGCTCCTGCTGCGCGACCACGGCACACTCCCGTTGCGCGACGTGCTCGATTACGCCATCGGACACGCGCGCCGCGGCTACCCCGTGCTCGCGCGCATCGCTGACAAGGTCGCGGAGCTCGAAGAGGTCTTCACCCGGTGGTGGCCCGGCTCGGCCGCCCTGTACTTGAGCGGCGGCGCCCTCCCCCGCGCGGTTCCCGGCACACCAACCCCGCGCTGGCCGACACCTACCAGCGGATCGTCGAGGAGTCCGAGCGCGCCGCACGCACCCGAGAGGACCGGATCGACGCCGCACGCCGGATCTGGCGGGAGGGGTTCGTCGCCGAGGAGATCCTGGCCTCGCTGGCCCGGCCGGTGCCCGACGGGTCCGGCGGGCAGCACCGCGGACTGCTCTGCGGCGGCGACCTCGCCGCGTGGCGGGCGAACTACGAGGAGCCCGTGAGCCTGACCTACGCGGACCACACCGTGCACAAGACCGGCCCATGGGGCCAGGGACCGGTGTTCCTGCAGCAGCTGCGGCTCGCCGAGGCACTCGGCATCGGGGATCTCGACACGTTCTCCGCGGAGTTCGCGCACCGCGTGACCGAGGCGGCCAAGCTCGCCTTCGCCGACAGGGAGGCCTGGTACGGCGACCCCGTGTTCGTCGACGTCCCCCTCACCGAACTGCTCGGCGAAGCCTACGCCGAGCAGAGGGCCGCCCTGGTGGACGGCGGAGTCTCGACGGAGCTGCGCCCGGGATCGCCCGACGGCGACCGGCCCTTCGTCCCTGGCCCCTACCTGGCGGGCGAGACGCCGCTCGACCGCTTGAGCGGCGAACCCACAGCCAGCCGCGGTGTCGGGCAGCGCGGCGACACCTGCCACCTGGACATCGTGGACGCCGCCGGGAACATGGTCTCGGCGACGCCGAGCGGAGGCTGGCTGCATACCTCCCCGGTGATCGAGAGCCTCGGATTCCCGCTGGGCACCCGCGGGCAGATGTTCTGGCTGGATCCGCGCTCCCCCAGTGTGGTCGCCCCCGGAAAGCGCCCCCGCACCACGCTCTCCCCCACCCTGGTCACCCGCGGCGGCGAGGCCGTCCTGGCGCTCGGCACCCCCGGCGGCGACCAGCAGGACCAGTGGACGTTCACCTGCTTCCTGCGCATCATGCACGCCGGCATGAACCTGCAGGAGGCCATCGACGCCCCGATGTTCCACGGCAACTCGTTCCCCAGCTCGTTCTACCCGCGCGAAATGGCCCCGGGAGAGCTGGTCGTGGAACCGAGGCTGGGGGTGCAGGCCATGGTCGACCTAGAGCGCAGGGGGCACCGGGTGGTGGTCGCGGACGACTGGTCGCTCGGTCGCCTGGCCGCCGTAGCCCGGGACCCCGCTACCGGGGAGCTGCGCGCCGGCGCCGACCCCCGCGCCTGCCAGGGGTACGCGGCGGGACGGTGACCGTCCCGCCCGGAGGGGTGCTTTCCGCCACGCCATCAGGGTGAAGCGACACCGATCGCTGTGCGATTATTGATCACATCTCTCGTTTATCGTTGACCGAGCAGCCCCGGCCTCGCCAGGGCCCCGGATACGCGAGGAGCAGCTGGATGGCCGAGAGCGTCAACCCGGCGACCCGCGGGAACCCTCGGGCAGAGCAGTCCCCCGGCACGCGCTCCCAGACACTTGACCGCGGCATCCGCGCGCTGGAGGCGCTGCGCGAGAAGGCGGGCCCCATGAGCATCGCCGAGCTCGCCCGGGCCCTGGACGTGCACCGGTCGATCGCCTACCGGATCCTGCGCACCCTGGAGGACCACCGGCTGGTCGCCCGCACCCGCGAGGGCTCCTACGAGCTCGGGCTGGGTCTTCCGGTGCTGGCGCGCGGAGTGTCGCACGGGCTGCAGTCGGCGGCGCTGCCCGTCCTGTCGGCGCTGGCCGACGAGACGGGGATGACCTCGTTCCTGGTGATCCCCAGCGGCGACGAAGCCATCACACTGGCGACGGTGGAACCGCGGCAGTCGGTCGCGCACCTGGCCTACGCGCCCGGCGTGCGGCACCCGCTGGATCGGGGCGCCCCCGGACTGGCCGTCCTCGCCGCCCTGCCGCCTCGGGAGGGCGAACGCCCGGAGGTGCAGGAGGTGCGTGAACAGGGGTGGGCGTACTCGCGCAGTGAGGTGCTTCCGGGGATGTCGTCGGTGGCCGCACCGGTGGCCTCCGCCACAGAGGTCGCCTCGGTGGCGGTGGTCTACCTGGACGCTTCGCAGGCCGGCGGGCGTGACCGGCAGGCCCTCGGGGAGCGTGTACTCTCGGCGGCCAAGGAGATCGTCGCCGATTTGCCGTAGAGCACCGGGATTCGCGCTACTTTATACAGTGATGGCGGCGTTGCTCTCAGCTCTTGCCAAAAGAGCCGAGCGCTGCTTTCCTGGTTCCGGACGTCGGCGATATTCCATAAACGAGAATATCGTTCGCTATTCGCACAAGCCAGATGCAGGGCGGATTTCGCTGACTCCCCCTCCCTCGGTGAACGCCCTGCGCCCCCTCCTGGCCGGGCCATCCTCCCCTCCGGGTGGCCTTTTACTCCAGGAGCGCAGAGGGGCCGCGGTACACCGACGCGGTGTGCCGCGGCCCCTCTACCGCGTTCGCTCACCCCGCGCATCGCGGGGGCCGGGTGTCCGGGCGGTTGCCCTTAGCCGGTGAACCGGCGATC
>NZ_LAJC01000149.1 GCF_000981225.1 Allosalinactinospora lopnorensis | reverse complement strand
GTTCCGGGCTCGGCGGAGATCCCGGCGGACTCCGAAGCGGCCACGGAGATCGCGGCGGCCGACCTGATCGTCGACGGGCTCGTCGGAATCGGCGGAAGCGGCGGGCTGCGAGGCCCGCACGCCGGGGTCGCCGTCCTCGCGGGCGCGGCCGAGGCCCCGACCGTCGCAGTGGATCTTCCCAGCGGGATCGACGCCGACACCGGCGCCGTCGAGGGGCCGGCGGTGCGCGCCGATGTCACCGTGACCTTCGGAACCCACAAGCCGGGGCTGTTCGTCAACCCTGGAGCCGAGCGGGCCGGGGTCGTGGAGTACGTGGACATCGGGCTGGCCGCCGAGCTCCCGGCCGCGCGGCTGGAGTGCCCGCAGGCCGGCGACATCGACGCGCTGCTCCCCCGCCCGGAGCCGGAGTCCAACAAATACCGCCGCGGTGTGCTGGCCATGGCGGTGGGCTCCGAGCGCTACCGGGGTGCCGCTGTGCTGGCGGCGGGCGGGGCGCTGCGCGGCGGTGTCGGCATGCTCCGTTACGCGGGGCTGCCCGCGGTGGCCGCCGAGGTGCTGCACCGATGGCCGGAGGTGGTCGTGTCGGTGCTCGACCCGGACGACCCTCTGACCGGTCTGCCGGAACGGGCGAACGCGTGGGTGGTCGGCCCCGGGCGGGGGACGGACGCCGCGGCCGAGGCGGAGCTGGAGGCGGTCCTGGCCACCGATCTCCCGGTGCTGCTCGACGCGGACGCCGTGACCCTGCTGGGCAGGCGTCCGACCCTCGTTCGCGACCGCGCCGCGCCCACGCTGCTCACGCCGCACGCGGGGGAGCTGGCCCGGGTCCTCCCGGACACCGGCCCCCAGGAGATCGAGGCCCGCCGGCTGGAGCACGCGACCCGCGCGGCCGAGGAGTACGGCTGCGCCGTCCTGCTCAAGGGCTCCAGCACGGTCATCGCCGAGCCGGGGCGGCCCGCGGCCGCCGACCCGGCCGGCACGCCGTTGCTGGCCACCGCGGGCAGCGGTGACGTGCTGTCCGGGCTCATCGGGGCCCTGCTCTCCGGTGGCCTGGCCCCACGGGAAGCCGCGATGTGCGGGACCTACCTGCACGGCCTCGCCGCCCGCCTTGCACACGACGGCGCCCCGATCTCCGCCTCCGACCTCATCGGCGCCCTTCCGGAAGCGGTTCGCGCCGTGCGGAGCGGCCCGGCCGCCGGCCGTCCCTGACGGAACCGGTCCCTCAGCGGGTGCCGAAGAACCGGTTCCGTCACGGCCGAAGGAGTTCCCGCGCGCGTTCCAGACCGAGTGCCACGATGTCGACGATGAAGTACTCGCCGGGGTCGCGGTGGTCGCGCAGCAGGTGCACGTCGTCCTCGGCCACCCACATGAACTCGGTGTGCTTGCCCGGCTCCAGCTTCGGGGCGCTCAGGTCGCCGCGGACCCGCACCAGGTAGTCCACCTCGTGGCGTTCGACACCGTCCTCCGGAGTCCACGCCAGGTAGCCGAGGTCGGCCAGAATCCCGGTGAGCTCCCAACCGGTCTCCTCGGCGACCTCCCTGCGGATCGCCGCCAGCATGTCCTCCCCGGCCTCGACGTGGCCCCCGACTATGTCCCAGCAGTTCGGGAAGACCTTCCGGTCCGGCGAGCGGCGCTGGGCGAAGGCGCGCCCCGTGTCGTCGACGATCACGGCACCGGCGACCCACAGGTTGCCGTCACCGGTGTCGGGGAACCCGATCCCCGCTTCGACCCGCACGTCCGCTGCCATCGGTGTCCTCCTCGTGCCGCTTCCCGGTGCCGCCTCCATTCTGTGCCCGGTCGCGGGACACCCGGGACACCCGGGACCGCCGGCGTGCGGCCGTCCGCGAGGCGAGTACACCCGCGGTATCAGGCGGTAATCAGAGCGCCTTGATTCGCGGCTGAGCCGTCGCGATAGCGTAGGCGCGCCTCGGGCGTACCCGCCGCGCCTTCCCGCCGGCCGCCCGGGGACAGCGATGCGGAACTTGTCGGAATCGGGCACGGTAGAAGGAAGCCATGGACGAACAGGCCATGCTCACGCGCGACCTGGTACTGCGCCTGTGCGCCAACGCCACGGAGTTCGACCAGGGGTGGATCCGGGCCGAGGGCAGGATCGTCGTCCCGTTCACCGCGGCCCGCGACACCGCTCTGATCGAGTCGGTCATCGCGGCGGGCAGAGCCATGGGCGTGAACCGGCTGCTGGTGTGCCGGACCCGGGCCGAGTTCGCCTACGAGCCGGTGACCGAGGTCCCCGGCGACGCCGAGTCCATCATCGCCCTCATCCGGAGCTGGGGCGAGGACCCCACCGACTTCCTCGTCGCCGTCGAGGACTTCTCCGCGGCCGTGCTGGTGACCGCCTCCACGCTGACGGTGGCGGCCGGGCCCGACGACTTCGTCCGACCGCTCGTCGCGCCGACATCGCCCAGGCCCGCGTCGACTTCGGCGAGGAGGCCCGGACCGGGCGCGACCCCGACCTGCTGCGCGCGGCGCAGCGGTACGGCTGCCTGGAACTGGGCGGGCGGCACGCGCGCGGCACCCGGGGGCCGGGGCCGGATCTCGTCGAGCGGCTCGCCACCCGGGCGGGCTCCCTCCGGGCGAACGCGCCGCGCACCATCGGCTGGCTGCGGGCCCTGCGCGGGGCGTGGGGATGGGCCATGGTGGCGCTGTTCCTCCTGTCGGCGGTGTTCGTGCCGGAGCTGTCCGCGGCGGTGACGGTGCTGCTCGCCATGCTGTGGCTCCTCTTCCAACTCGCCTGGCCGGCGCGCTCGCGCACGGTGAGCTTCGCGACGCTGGCGGGCATGCTCGCCCTCGGTGCGCTCGCTCTCGTTCCGATCGCGCTGACCCAGCAGGCGCTGGCCGGTACGACCGGGGTCGCCCCCGACGGGTGGGCCGGGCACACCTACATCGCCGTCCCCACCGAGGAGATCGGCAAGCTCCTCCCGCTGGTGCTCTGCTGGCTGATCGCGCGGCGCCGCTTCAAGCGGCTCGCCGCGGTGGACTACCTGCTGCTCGCCGCGGCCTCGGGCGCCGGTTTCCACCTGGCCGAACAGGGGATCCGGGCGGTCGTCGACGGACCGGTTCCCGATCTGCTGGACCCCCGGTACGGCCTGTTCGTCCTGCTTCCCGGCTGGGTCGGCATCCCCCAACTGGGGATCCACTTCTCCGGGCACGCCGTGACCACCGGGCTCATCGGAGCCGCGTTCGGCCTGGCGATCGTCGGGTACCGGCACTACGGGATCTGGCTGTGGGCGTTGCCCCCGCTCGCCGTGTGGATGGCGGCCCTGGAACACATGACCTTCAACGCGGTGCAGATCGGTGTCGAGCCCACCCCGGTGACCGCGTTCCTGTTCGCGCTCTCGGGAAGCGGCGCCGCGACCCGCTGGATCCTGCTGCTCCTGCTGCTCGTCGCGGTGGTCATGGACTACCGGCTCACCCGGCAGGCCGCCGAGGTCACCCCGCCGCTTCCGGGAGAGCCCCCGCTCGCCTCGCTTCGGAGGCGGGCGCGCGGGCTCGCGGTCCGGACGGGGGTGCGCATCCCCGGGGACATCGCACCGCTGTTCCGCAGGACCGCGCTCGCCTGGGTGCGGCTGCCGGTCACGCTGTCCACGGCGCTGTCGTCGGCGCTGCACGAGTTCGCGCTGACGCTCGTCGCCGCGAGCCGCGGCCCGGGCGCGCTCTGCGCGACATGGCGGTTCCTGCGGCAGCGCCGGGCGTACGCGATGGGGGCGGCCCGTGCGGGCGAGCGCGCGTGGCGCCGTTTCCCGAGCCGGGAGAAGCTGAACGAGACCGGGCGCGAACTCGCTTT
>NZ_LAJC01000148.1 GCF_000981225.1 Allosalinactinospora lopnorensis | reverse complement strand
CGAAGGAGACATGAGGCCGGTCCTTCCTGCTGGCCGCTCAGACCGCCGAGGCGGGACGGACGGAGCGTGCGGCCCGTCGCCCGCGGTCCGCGCGCGGGCGGCCAGAGCGCGTCCCAGCGCGGGCAGCGCCACCCCCGCCTTGCGGGCGCGGGAAACGCGGTGGCGCCGGGTCCACACGTCGTAGTCGGCGGCCTCGATCTCGTCCAGGATGCCCCGGTAGAGCCGAAACGCCGTGGCGACACACGGGCGTGCGGCCGGGGACAGCATCGCGATCCCCGGCTCGGCCTCGCGGTACACACCGCGGGTGATCCGCGCCGTTTCGGCCAGCGCCGCACGGACCCGGGGATCCTGCCTCCGGGTGCGGCGGCAGTGCTCCAGCAGGTCCCGGTCGGCTCCGTGCGCGGCGAGGACGTCGCCGGGCAGGTAGACCCGCCCCCGTTCGAGGTCCTCGGCGACATCGCGGAGGAAGTTGGTGAGCTGGAAGGCCTCCCCCAGCGCCGCCGCGTGCGGGGCGGCCTCGGCCCGCGGCACCACCGACCCCAGCACCGGAAGGAGCTCCAGACCTATGACGGCCGCTGATCCGTACATGTACTCGCGCAGATCGCCGTAGGTCGGGTAGTCGGTGACGGTCAGGTCGGCGCGCATGGATCCCAGGAACGCGGTGAAGTACTCTTCGCAGATCCCGTAGCGCCCGGCGGTGTCGGCGAGGGCGCGGACCACCGGCCACCGCGCCGAACCGGTGCGCAGAGCCGTGCGCAGGTCCTCCTGCGCGGCGTCGATCGTCGCCAGGCGCCGGGGCGCCGTGAGTCCGGGGTCGTCGACCACGTCGTCGACCCACCGGGCGAAACCGTAGAGGGCGTGCACGGCCGGCCGCCGCGCGGGCGGCAGCACACGCGTCGCCAGGTAGTAGGTGCGCCCGTGCCGGGCGTGCAGGACGCGGCAGTGGGCGTAGCAGGAACGCAGGCCGGCCCCGGTGATGCCGGCCGCGTCCAGTTCGGCGGTGGTTCCCATCACCGGCTTCCGCGCTCCACGGCCGCCGCGCCGGCGATGCGTGCCGCGGCGAGCTTGCCCGAGATCAGGGCCGTGGGCAGGCC
The DNA here is from genome assembly GCF_000981225.1 of Allosalinactinospora lopnorensis. Lineage (GTDB taxonomy): Bacteria > Actinomycetota > Actinomycetes > Streptosporangiales > Streptosporangiaceae > Allosalinactinospora > Allosalinactinospora lopnorensis. Next base: position 2,850 of record NZ_LAJC01000148.1, on the reverse strand, counting down.
GACCCCCGGTGCCGTCCCGCATCCCGCCAGCACGGCGTTGGCGGTGCCGCGGACCAGGTTGCGCGGTCGGAACGGTCCGGTCTGGGCGAAGGTGTGCGATACGGCGAAGGGCGTCCCCGCGGCCATGCCGCGGCGTGCCCAGTCGAGGGGAGTGGTCAGGCTCTCGGTGACGATGGCGGAGCCGAACCCGTCGAGCCCCCGATCCTCCAGCGTCCGTACCAGGTGGTCGCGGTAGGGACCGGCGGCGCGCTGCCAGTCCGGCCCGCCCGCACGCAGGTTGGGGCAGGGGGCCAGAACATAGTGGAGTTCGCGGCCCGGAGGCGCGAGCCCGGGGTCGGTCGCGGTGGGCCGGGTGACGAGCAGCGACGGATCGCTCATGACCCGGCCCTGCCGGGTGATCTCGCGGAACGTGCGTTCCCAGGCGGCCCCGAAGGAGATCGTGTGGTGTCCGAGACGTCCCCAGGTCCGGTCGGTTCCCGCGTGCAGCACCACGGCCGAGGGCGAGAAGCGCAGCGGAACCGGTCGCAGCGGGGCCCGGCCGAGCAGCCGGTAGGCCACGGGAAGGTCGGGGGTGAGCACCACGGCGTCGCAGCCGATTCGCTCGCCGTCGGCGGTCACGACGGCGGTGACCCGCTCGCCCCGACGCTCCAGGCGGCCTACCGCCGCGTTGTACCGGATCGCGGCGCCCGCCTTGACCGCCGCGCCGGCCAGCGCGTCGCCGAGGGCGCGCATACCGCCTCGGGGGAAGTACACCCCGGCCACCGTGTCCATGTAGGCGATCACCGCATAGGCGGCCAGCGCGCGCTGCGGTGGGACGCCGGCATAGAGCGACTGGAAGGAGAAGATCCGCCGCAGCCGCTCGTCGGAGAGGAACCGGCCGATGGCCGGGGCGAGCCGGCCGAGCCCGCCCATCGCGGCCAGCCGCGCCAGCTCCGGGCAGAGCAGGCCGAGGGGAGAGTCGAAGTTCACGTCGATGAACCGGCGCATCTGGAGCCGGTAGAGGCGGCTGAGCCACTCCCGCAGCCGCGTGTAGCCCTGCGCCTCCCGCGGGCCGGCCACCCGCCGTACCTCCGCGGCCATGGCCTCGGCGTCGGTGCGGACGTCGATGGTGGACCCGTCGGCGAAGGCCGCCCGGTAGGCGGGGTCCAGCCGCACCAGGTCCAGCCGTCCCCGCGTGGATTCCCCCACCGCGGCCAGTGCCTCGTCGATCAGGTCCGGCATGGTCAGCACCGTCGGCCCGGTGTCCAGCCGGAAGCCGTCGAGGTCCATGCGGCCCACTCGCCCGCCCGGGTGCGGATCGCGTTCGACGACGGTCACCTCGCGGCCCGCGCCCAGCAGGTGCAGCGCCGCCGCGAGCCCGGACACCCCCGCCCCCACGACGACCACGTGCCCGGTGTGCCCGGATATCGTGCGCGTCCGTTCTCTTTGCACGTTTATCGGCCTCCCCGCCGCACGGACCGCCTAGTGGACTCTCGATGTGGCCTTGTGGGCCAGTGCCCGGAGCGCATCGCGGGCGGTGCCGCCTATGGGGGCCTCAGCGATGTGCCGCAGGCCCCGCTCCAGCAGACCGTGCAGGCGCTCCTCGACGGCCGCCCGGGCGCCGAGTTCGTCGAGGAGCGCGCCGATAGCGCGGACATCGTCCTCGGTGAGCCCGCTGTCACCCACCGCAGCGCGCAGCGCCCTCGCGGCGCCGCGGTCCTCCCGCTCGCGCGCCCGCCGCAGCCCGATCGCCAGCAGCAGGGTGCGCTTCCCCTCCCGGAGGTCGTCGCCGACGGGCTTGCCCGTCCGGGAGGGGTCCCCGTAGATGTCGAGCAGATCGTCGCGGAGCTGGAACGCCGTACCGACATCGGAGCCGTACCCGCGCAGCGCGCGCACCAGGTCGCCGTCAGCACCGGCCAGGGCCACCCCGAAGTGCAGGGGTCGCTCCACGCTGTAGGCGGCCGTCTTCAGCCGGTTCACCCGGAGGGCGGTGGCCTCCGATTCGTCGGAGCGCGCCTGGGCGCGTATGTCGAGGAACTGCCCGGCGATCATCTCGGTGCGCATCGCCCGCCAGGGTTCGCGCACCCGCGATCGCGCGCCCGGATCCTCGACGGCCTCGTCGAGCATGTCATCAGCCCAGGCCAGGGCGAGGTCTCCGGCGAGTACGGCGACGGAGGCCCCGTAGCGCTCGGGATCGCCCGCCCAGCCGTTCACCCGGTGCGTCCCGGCGAAGGCCACGTGCATCGCGGGGTGCCCGCGTCGCATGGTGGAGCCGTCCATCACGTCGTCCTGGATCAGCGCGCAGGCCTGGATGAGCTCCAGCGCCGACACGGCCCGCAGTGCGGCCGTGGCCTGCTTCCCGCTCTCGGGTCCGCCGGCCGCGCGCCACCCCCACCAGGCGAACCTGGGCCGCATGCGCTTGCCTCCGCCGAGCGTGAAGCGCTCCAGGTGCTCGACGATCTCCTCGGTGAAGCAGGCGTCGTTCCCGCGCGCCGCGGCGCGGCGCGCGGCGAAGTAGTCGCTCAGGCATTTCGCGACCCCGGCGGCGACACGAGTGTCCAGCTGCGCGTGCGCCGCGAGGGCGGCGGACGGAGCCGGGGACGCGCCGCCGGACGCGTCGGGGCAGGGAGCAGACACGCCGAGCCTCCTGGGCTGGTCGGGAACCGGTCGGTGATCTCAGGCCAGTCGGTTACTTCTTCTGGTCGCGCGCCGTTCGGGCCGCCGTCGCGCCGGTGGCCGCGGCACGGACACACCCGCCTCGTCCCACGGGAGTCCGCGCACCCGCCGCGCCTTCCCGCGCCGCGCCACGGCGAAGAAGACGGCCCCGCGAGGAGCGGCGCCGGGAAGGCCGGGCCTGCCCGCAAGGAGGCC
>NZ_LAJC01000147.1 GCF_000981225.1 Allosalinactinospora lopnorensis | reverse complement strand
AGGATCGCCCCGGCGCTGGTGAAAGACAGTCCGACAGGCGTGTTCACCGGGGTGATGTACCACGACTACGCGGCGCGCCTGCAGCAGGTTCCGGAGAGCGTTGAAGGGCAGGTGGTGCTTGGTAGTGCGGCCAGTGTCGCGTCGGGTCGGGTTGCCTACACCTTCGGGTTGGAGGGGCCGGCGGTGACGGTGGATACCGCGTGTTCGTCGTCGTTGGTGGCGGTGCATCTGGCGTGCCAGGCGCTGCGGCAGGGCGAGTGCACGCTGGCGCTGGCCGGGGGCGTGACGGTGATGTCCACCCCCGATGTCTTCGTTGAGTTTTCTCGGCAGCGGGCTCTTTCCCCGGATGGGCGGTGTAAGGCGTTTTCGGCGGCGGCTGATGGCACCGGTTGGGCCGAGGGGGCCGGTGTGGTGGTGCTGGAGCGGTTGTCCGATGCCCGGCGCAACGGTCACCCGGTGCTGGCGGTCATCCGCGGGAGTGCCGTCAACCAGGACGGGGCTTCCAATGGGTTGACGGCGCCGAATGGGCCTTCGCAGGAGCGGGTGATCCGGCGGGCGCTGGCTAGTGCGGGGTTGTCGGTGTCGGAGGTGGATGCGGTGGAGGCCCATGGCACCGGGACGGAGTTGGGGGATCCGATTGAGGCCCAGGCGGTGTTGGCCACCTATGGGCGGAGCCGGCCGCGGGATCGGCCGCTGTGGTTGGGGTCGTTGAAGTCCAACATCGGCCACGCCCAAGCGGCCGCGGGTGTGGGTGGGGTGATCAAGATGGTGCAGGCGATGCGCCATGGCCTGTTGCCCAAGACCTTGCACGTGGATGCGCCCAGCCCGCACGTGGACTGGGACGAGGGCGGTGTGGCGCTGCTGACCGAGGCGCGGGAGTGGCCGCGGACCGGCCATCCCCGGCGGGCCGGCGTCTCCTCGTTTGGTGTGAGCGGCACCAACGCCCACCTCGTCATCGAACAGGCGCCGCAGGCCGAGACGGAGACGGTCGAATCCTCCGCCGATGGGGACACTCCAGCGGATGCGGCTGTTTCACCGGTACTGCCGTGGGTGGTGTCGGGGAGGAGCAAGGAGGCGCTGCGGGAGCAGGCCGCGCGGCTCCGCGCGGCCGTCACGGCCGATCCTGGGCTGTGCCCGGCCGATGTCGGATTCTCGCTGGCGACCACGAGGGCGACATTCGAGCACCGAGCGGTGGTCGTTGGCCGGGAACGAGACGAATTCCTGCGTGGCCTTGAGACGGCGACCCGGGGCGCTGAAGCGCCGGGGCTGGTTCAAGGAGCGGCCGATACCGCGGGCAAAGTGGCATTCGTGTTTGCGGGTCAGGGGGCGCAGTGGGAGGGGATGGGTGCTGACCTGCTGGCTTCCTCGCCGGTGTTCGCCGAGAGGTTGGAGGAGTGTGAGCGGGCGCTGGCGGCGCATGTGGACTGGTCGTTGCTGGAGGTGCTGCGGGGCGAAGCGGGGGCCGCTTCATTGGAGCGGGTGGATGTGGTCCAGCCGGCGCTGTGGGCGGTGATGGTGGCGCTGGCCGAAGTGTGGCGCTCGTATGGGGTGGAGCCCGCTGCGGTGGTGGGGCACTCGCAGGGTGAGATCGCGGCAGCGTGTGTGGCGGGGGCGTTGTCGCTGGAGGACGGGGCCAAGGTGGTGGCGCTGCGTAGCCAGGTTATCGCCTCCGCGCTGGCCGGACGGGGAGGCATGGTCTCGCTCGCGCTTTCGGTGGACCGGGTGGAGGCGCTGGTGGGGCGCTGGCCGGGCCGGATCTCGGTGGCCGCGGTCAACGGCCCCGCGTCGGTGGTGGTGGCCGGTGACCCTGAGGCGCTGGATGAGCTGTGTCACGCTTGCCAGGCCGACGGAACCAGGGTGCGCAGACTCCCCGTGGACTACGCCTCCCATTCCGCGCACGTGGGGGCGATCGAGGACCGGCTGCTGGAGGCACTCTCGGGTCTGACACCCCGCTCCGCTGAGGTGCCGTTCTTTTCCACGGTGAGTGGTGACTGGCTGAATACCGCAGAGCTGGGGGCCGGGTACTGGTATCGCAACCTGCGGCAGCCGGTGCAGTTTGAACCGGCCGTCCGGGCGCTCGTTGAGCAGGGCCACGGGTTCTTCGTCGAGACCAGCCCGCACCCCGTACTGACCATCGGGATCGAGGAGACCGTCAACGACTTGAACGCGGAGGCGGTGGCTGCAGGGACGCTGCACCGCGACGAGGGTGACACGGAACAGTTCCTGCACGCGCTGGCCCAGGCACACGTACGCGGTCTCCCGGTCGATTGGGGACAAGCGTTCGCCGGGCACGAAGCGCACGCGGTCGACCTGCCGACTTATGCCTTCCAACACCAGCGGTACTGGCTGGAAGCCACCGGCGGGCCCTCCGCAGGGGCGGCCGCGGAGATGGAGTCCTCGTTCTGGGACGCCGTCGAACAGGGAGACGTGGCGGCTGTCGCTGACTCCCTGGATGTCAGCGACGACGAACGCTCCTCCCTGGAGGCGGTGCTCCCGGCATTGTCGTCGTGGCGCCGGCGCAGTCGTGAGCGTTCGACAGTGGACGGCTGGCGCTACCGGATCAACTGGAAGCCGGTCGCTGATGTGGCAGCAGCCATATTGAGCGGGACCTGGTTGGTGGTGGCTCCGGCGGCGCGTGCCGGCGGGGAGTGGGCAGCGGCCGTGGGCGACGCGCTCCACCGGCACGGCGCGCGAACCGTTCAGATCGAGCTGGACACTGCCCTGAGCGACCGGGAATCGGTCGCTCAGCGGATCCATGAGGGAATGGCCGACGGCTCACCGGTGAGCGGCGTGTTGTCCCTACTGGGGCTCGATGAGCGACCGCATCCCGATTATCCGGCGCTGTCCAGGGGAGTCGTAGCCACGCTGGCGCTGGTGCAAGCGCTGGGGGACACTGCTGTGGATGCCCCGCTGTGGATCGCGACGTGTGGCGCGGTGTCGACCGGGCGCTTCGATCGACTCACCAGCCCGGTACAGGCGCAGGTGTGGGGTCTGGGCCGGGGTGTCGCGCTGGAGCACCCCGAACGGTGGGGCGGACTGGTCGATCTCCCTGGGGAAGCGAGCGCGGGGATGATGAGCCGGTTCGCCGGTGTGCTCTCCGGTGAGAACGGCGAGGACCAGGTAGCGGTCCGGTCGTCCGGGGTGTTCGTTCAGCGGCTGGTTCGTGCCCCGGGGCGGGACACGCCGCGGGAAGACTGGCGTCCAAGCGGGACCGTGATGATAACCGGTGGTACGGGTGCTTTGGGCGCGCACGTGGCGCGGTGGCTGGCGTGCAACGGCGCCGAGCATCTGGTGCTGACCAGCCGGCGCGGGCCGGAATCCCCCGGTGCGGCCGAACTCGAAGCCGAGCTCACAGCCCTCGGCGTCGGTGTGACCGTGGCGGCCTGCGACGTGGCGGACCGCGGCGCGTTGGCGGCACTGCTCGCCGAACATCCTCCGACCGCGATCGTGCACACAGCGGGTGTGCTGGATGACGGTGTGCTCAGCGGGATGACTCTCGAACAGATGGAAACGGTGTTCCGGCCAAAGGTGTGCGCCGCATTGAACTTGCACGAATTGACGCGGGACCTGGATCTATCAGCGTTTGTGCTGTTCTCCTCGGTCGCCGGCGTGCTGGGCGGTGCGGGTCAGAGTAACTATGCGGCCGCGAACGCGTTCGTCGACGCACTGGCAGAGCACCGCCGGGCCGACGGACTCGTGGCCACTTCGGTCGCATGGGGTGGCTGGGGCGGTGGAGGGCTTGCCGTTGACGGAGGAGTGATCGAGGAGCACCTGCGGCAGATAGGTGTGGCCGCGATGGCGCCGGAGTTGGCGATCGTGGCCCTGCGGCAGGCGCTGGATCGCGCCGACACATATGTGGCCGTCGCCGACATTGATTGGGAGCGGTATGTCTTAGCGAATGCTTCGGCACGGCCGAGCCGGTTGATCGCGGATGTGCCGGAGGCCGAACGCGCCCTTGGAACTGCGGCGCTCGATGAGGACGCAGAGGAGGACACATCGGCACTGGCCCGGCGGATTCGCGGGTTGGCTGAAAGCGAGCGAGGCCGCGCGGTGCTGGACCTGGTGCGTACTCATGCGGCCGCGGCGCTCGGCCACGAAGGGCCAGAAACTGTTGCGGCGGATCGTGCCTTCCGGGAGCTGGGGCTCGATTCGCTGGGCGCGGTGAAACTACGGAACCGGTTGGGGGCGGCGACCGGCCTTCGGCTGCCGCCCACCATCGCCTATGACTACCCATCCTCGATGGAACTCGCCGGTTACCTGCAGGCGGAGGTCCTCGGCACGAGTACGGAATCTTCCGTGCCCGAGCGGATCACCGTGGCCGAAAAGAACGATCCGGTTGTGATTGTGGCGATGGGGTGCCGGTATCCGGGTGGGGTGTGTTCTCCGGAGGGGTTGTGGGGGCTGGTCGCTGAGGGCAGGGACGTGGTTTCGGGGTTTCCGGCCGATCGTGGTTGGGATGTGGAGGGGGTGTTCGACCCGGACCCTGATCGTTTCGGTACGTCCTATACCCGGCATGGCGGGTTTCTGCATGATGCGGTGGATTTCGACGCCGATTTCTTCGGGATCAGTCCGCGTGAGGCGTTGGCGATGGATCCGCAGCAGCGGTTGCTGCTGGAGGTGGCGTGGGAGGCGTTCGAA
>NZ_LAJC01000146.1 GCF_000981225.1 Allosalinactinospora lopnorensis | reverse complement strand
GGAGCTCTGGACGCCGGTGAGGACCGTGTCGACGAGGAGCTCGGCACAGGCGCGGGCCGGGCCGCCGGAACCGGACCTGCGGTAGACGAGCGCCCCGCCGACCAGCAGGTTCAGCACAGTCTGCGGGTCGAGGTCGGAGCGGAGTTCGCCCGAGGCGACGCCCCGGCGCAGCACCTCGTAGAGGACCTCGTTGCGCGGCGCGAAGACGCTGCGCTTGATCCGGGAGACGATCTCCGGGTGGGTTTCGCTCATCATCAGCGCACTGATGGCGCGGTCGAGAGGGCTGTCCATTTCGCCGCAGACCTGCGCGATGAGCTCCACGAGGTCGTCGCGCACGGATTCGCGGTTCACCCCGGGAAGCGGCGGGCGCAGCGTCGCCACCGCATCGGTGAGGAGCTCCTCTTTGCTGGTCCAGCGCCGGTAGATGGTGGCCTTGCCCACCCCGGCCCGCGCCGCCACCGCCTCGACGGAGATGTCGGCGACGTTCTTTCGCTCGGCCAGGAGTTCCAGCGCCGCGGTCAGGATGGCGTCGTTGGCCTTCTGGCTGCGGGGCCGCCCTGGCGGGCGAAGGGAGGTTCCCATGGGGATCACTCGCTCGGGCCGGTTGCGATCGGGTGTCCATGCTGGCGATCCTGCGGCCTGGTGTCGCCTTCCCCACCACTGTGCCCGCCTCCTGCAGGGGGCTCATCCTGCTCGTCGGGGCGGTCACTGTGCCACGGCAGCCAGATCAGCACGATCACCATACACATCAGCCCGATGACCAGCGAGCACAGAGCAGCGAGGTGCATGCCGGAGAGGAACGCCTCCTTGGCCGGAGCCGCCAGGAAGGCGCCCTCGGCGCCCAGTTCGCCGGCGACGGCCATCGTCCCCTCGATGGACTCCCCGCCCGACCTGCGCAGATTCTCGGGAAGCCCGGCCAGGTAGGGATCGATGTCAAAACGGTAGACCGTCGATATGACGGCTCCGAGAACGGCCACCCCGAGGGCGGTGGCCACCTGGCGGACGGTGTTCTGCACCGCCGAGGCCGCGCCGGCCTGGTGTCGCGGCACCGAGGCCATGATCAGTTCCGTCGCGGGCACCATCACCATCGCCATCCCCGTGCCCTGCACGAAGAAGGCGACCTCGATCATCCACACCGGGGTTCCGGTATCGAGCAGCCCGTACGATCCCAGTGCCATGGAGGCCAGGAAGACCCCGGCGGCGGCCACCACTTTCGGCCCGAACCTGGCGACCATGTACGGGCTGAGGGGGGCGATGATCAGCTGGGCGGCGGCGATCGGCAGCACCAGGAGCCCGGCGTGCAACGGGGTGAACTCGCGGACGCTCTGCCAGTAGAAGGTCATGAAGAACAGCACGCCGGCCATCGCGAAGAACATCATCATGATCGCGACGATGGCGACGGAGAGCCGCGGATTGCGGAACAGCCGGACGTTGAGCGCGGGATGCTCGGTGCGCGCCTCGTGCACGACGAAGACAGCGAGCACGGCGAGCCCGGCCAGGATGCTTCCGTAGACGTCGGGGGCCGCCAGCGAGCTGCGCTCACCGGCCCCGATGATCCCGTAGACGAGCAGCACCAGACCCGCGATCGAGAGCAGTACGCCGGTCGGGTCCAGCCGGCCCGGGTGCTCGTTGCGCGACTCCGGTACCAGCACGGCCATGAGCACCAGGCCGATGAGCACGATGGGCACGTTGACCAGGAAGACCGAGCCCCACCAGAAGTGCTCCAGCAGCAGACCGCCCAGCGGGGGGCCGATCCCCAGCGCCAGGCCGACCGCGCCGGCCCAGATCCCGATCGCCCTCCCCCGTTCCTCCGCGCTGAAGACGTTGGTGATGATGGAGAGCGTCTGCGGCATGACCGCCGCTCCGCCGAACCCCATCAAGGCGCGCGCCCAGATGAGCTGCTCGGGACTCTGGGCATAGGCGGATGCCAGGGACGCCAGGCCGAAAACGGCCAGGCCGAGCATGAGCACGCGTTTGCGGCCTACACGGTCGCCGATGACGCCCCAGGTGAACAGCAGCCCGGCGAACACCAGTGTGTAGGAGTTGACCGACCAGGCGAGCTGGCTCTGGCTGGCGCCGAGCCCTTCGTTCGGATCGGAGATCACGCGGAGCGCGACGTTCAGGATGGTGTTGTCCAGCACAACGATGAGCAGGCTGATGACGAGCACCCCGAGAATGCCCCAGCGCCGCCGGTGTATCGTTTCGCGATCCACGTGCCCCCCTGACCGAGCTGATGCGACTTCCCTATTTCAATACGAGACCGTCTCGTTTCGCAAGTGGATATTCCGCCTCGGCTCGTATGGGTGCAACCTCCTGCACAGCGGATTCCATCCACGGCCGCCAAGGCCGGGGCCGCAAAGCCCAAGGGCACGCCCCCGTTGGTGGAGCGGGTACGAAGCCGGCCCCTTCCGCGCCGTTCAAGGGGATGGCGAAGGGCCGCGAATCAGTTGATACTCGACGAAAGCACCGAAACGCCGCCATGCGATGATGGCCGCACCGGCGACGGCCGCGCTGCCGGAACCGTTACCTACACAGTCCGGAGACGCCGTAACGGCGCTTCGAGGCATCGGAGGAACGCAGATGACCACACCCACGTCCACAACCTCCCTCTACGGCGGCACCTCCTCCCGCCGTGTCACCACCCGCGACATCGCCCGGGCGAAGCAGAACGGCGAGCGCTGGCCGATGCTCACCGCCTACGACGCCCTCACCGCCCGCGTCTTCGACCAGGCCGGCATTCCTGTCCTGCTCGTCGGCGACTCGGCCGCGATGGTCGTCTACGGCTACGACTCGACGGTCCCTGTGACCGTCGATGACCTCCTCCCCCTCACGGCCGCCGTCGCCCGTTCCACGAGCCGGTCCATGGTCGTCGCCGACCTCCCGTTCGGTTCCTACCAAGCTTCCGCCGAGCAGGCCCTGGCCGCGGCGGCGCGGTTCATGAAGGAGGGCGGGGCGCACGCGGTCAAGCTGGAGGGGGGCCATCGGGTCACCCACCAGGTCGAGGCGCTGGTCGCTGCGGGCATCCCGGTGATGGGCCACATCGGGCTCACGCCGCAGTCAGTGCACACCCTGGGCGGCTACCGGGTCCAGGGCCGGGGGGAGCAGGGGGCCGCCCTGCTCTCCGACGCCAAGGAACTGGAGCGCGCCGGCGCCTTCTCGGTCGTCCTCGAATGCGTGCCGGCCGACCTGGCCGCCGACATCACCGAGCAGCTCACGATCCCCACGATCGGTATCGGGGCGGGAGCACGGACCGACGCCCAGGTGCTGGTCTGGCAGGACATGGCCGGGCTGAGCCCGCACGTGGCGAAGTTCGTCAAGACCTACGCCAACCTCACCGAGACCCTCACCGAGGCGGCCAAGAGCTACGCCGAGGAGGTCGTCACAGGCAGATTCCCGGACGAGGAGCACTCCTATTCCTGAAGAGGCGGGCCGAAGCCTCCCGGCATTCGCCTTCCGTCCGGTTTTCCGGGCGGAAGGCGGGCCCGCCCTCGAAACCGAACACTACTCGGTAGTAGAGTTCAGGTCGACCAGGGCGCGTGACAACACGGAGGCACGATGCGCATCTCCCTACCGCTGCAGTACGCCGGTGAGCCGAAGGCAGCCGTCGACCAGGTCGTCGAGCTGGAAAAGGCCGGGCTCGACACCGTGTGGGTGGCCGAGGCCTACGGGTACGACAGCCCCACTCTCATGGGCTACCTCGCGGCCCGGACCGAGAGCGTCCGGATCGGAGCCGCCATCCTGCCCCTCTACACCCGCACCCCCACTCTCATCGCGCAGACGGCCGCCGGACTGGACTACCTCTCCGACGGCCGCGCCGTCCTCGGCCTGGGAGCCAGCGGCCCGCAGGTCATCGAGGGCTGGCACGGCATCCCCTATGTCAAGCCCCTCACCCGCACCCGTGAGATCGTGGAGATCTGCCGCAAAGTGTGGGCGCGTGAGGAGCGGCTTACCCACGACGGCAAGATCTTCACCCTCCCGCTTCCGCCCGAGCAGGGAACCGGTCTGGGTAAACCCCTGAAGATCATCAACCACCCGGTGCGTAGCCGGGTCCCGATCTACCTGGCCTCCCTGGGCGAGAAGAACGTCGAGCTCACCGCCGAGATCGCCAACGGCTGGCTGCCGATCTTCTTCATCCCGGAGAAGGCGGGGGACGTCTGGGGCGACGCGCTCGCAGCGGGCAAGGCCAAGCGCGATCCCGCTCTGGGGGAACTGGAGATCTCCGCCGGCGGCATGCTCGCCATCGGCGAGGGCGCGGAGACCAAGAAGCTCCTCGACTTCACCCGTCCGATGATCGCCCTCTACGTTGGCGGCATGGGGGCCAAAGGCAAGAACTTCTACAACACCCTGGCCCGCCGCTACGGGTACGAGGAGGCCGCGGACAAGATCCAGGACCTCTACCTCGACGGGAAGAAGGACGAGGCCGCGGCGGCGGTCCCGGACGAGATGGTCGAGCTGACCAATCTCGTCGGCCCCGAGTCCTACGTGCGCGAGCGTGTCGAGGCGTTCCGCGCGGCCGGCGTGACCCACCTCAACGTCACCCCGGTCGGTGACGACCCGGTCAAGCTGATCGAGAAGGTCAAGGGCTGGCTGAGTTAGTCCTCACCCGGCTGATCGGCGGCGCGGCCCCCAAGGGCCCGCCCGAGGTTCTCGCGCGCCTCACTCAGGGAAGGGCCGTACCAGGTCAGGTACCGCCCGCTGACCAGCGCCGCGGGCAGTCCCGGGAACGACTCGGGGCCGTCGTCCGCGGCGAACGCGTAAGGCTCGTCGGACAGCACGACCAGGTCCGCGCCGCACTCGCTGAGCTCGGCCAGCCGGATCCGGGGGTACCGCTCCTCCGCGGTGGCGTACACGTTGGCGACGCCCAACCTGGCCAGCACGTCCCCGGCGAACGTGCCACGGCCCAGCACCATCCACGGCCGCCGCCAGATCGGCACGACGGCCCGGCGTGCCGGGG
>NZ_LAJC01000145.1 GCF_000981225.1 Allosalinactinospora lopnorensis | reverse complement strand
CCCGGCCACCGCCCGCCCGGCCCTGCGCCGGCGGCGACCGCGACCGCAGACGCAGGGGCCGCGTCTTGGCGTGCACCGCACCGCTCTGCCGGTCCTCATAGCGATCACAGCCGTTCCAGGAGTCTGTTCAGGCGGCCAGCCGGGCTTTGGCCGCGCGGTGCTGGGCGAGCAGGGTGTCCACGACGAGCTCCGAAGGCCACAGCGGAGAGGTGACCGAAGCGGCTCCGAGGCTGCGCAACCGCCCATCATCGGCGCCTTCGAGGAGCCGCCAGGCCGCGACCGACACTCGGGCCTGCCGATTGCGGCACAGCCGGTCCACGGCGTCGGCCACTGTGGGGGCCCACCCGTTGAGGTAGCCGATCTGGACCGGTGAGCCCAGCCGGCGGCTCAGCATCCGCACGACGTCCGCCACCACCTGTCGCTCCCCCTGGTCGTTGCCTCCGTCAGCGGCCAGGACGACCCCGTCGCCCTTCCGCCATCCGGAATCCAGCAGCCGGTTCGCCAGATCGGCGACGATCGAGGGCACAGCACCGAGAGGCGTCGTCGAGCAGGCGTCGACCCGGCCGTTCAGGTCGAGCCCGGCGAACATCTCGGCGCTGGCGAGGTCGCCTCCGGCCACGAAAGCGGGAACCACAGCGATCGGTCCCTCGATGGTCCGTACCGTGTCGTTCACCTCCGAGCTGGAGCCGAACACCGGAACCACAGGAACCTCACCGCGATCGGCGACCGCACCGGCGAGGCCATGGAGGGCCTCCTTGCGGCGCGCGTCACGCGAATCGTCTGCCACAAGCACCATCGTCGGGACCATATCCGTCTCCTTTTTGACATTTCGAGAGCGCCGGCCCGGCACAGCCGACTCTATGGACCGGCGATTTCACTCGCATGACCTCGTGTTACGCGCTTGCAAACGAAGATGAATCACGAAGGGTGGTCAACCGAACGCCGAGAAGCAGATCAGAATACGACGACCCTGGATCGTGGCTGGCGGGAAAGGCTCTGACGCGTCACCGGTGCACCCAGTTCATAAGCTCACGAGGCTGGTGTGATGTGACGCTCGCCATCTTTCTCGAAAGAACGCCGCTACACTCATCACTCACTCCACATTCCTACCTCGCGGCAACACCGAGCATCCGGACAATGATACCCGTGATTGAACTCCGACTCGGCGGGGTGCCATTCTGGACCTCACTGGAGAACTCGGCCGCACCGAGAAAAAGCAACCGCACCGGCATACACCGGCGAGACCAATGGAATACCCACTCGCGCCATTGAGATAAACATCACGCGGCGAATCCGCATTATGGAACGAAGAATGCCCGTGCATTTGCATTCTCGTGGCGCTTCCTTGGGGCGCGACCATCGCCCGTTCCCGGGGAAGCGGGACGGAAAGGTATCCGCGAGCGGTTCCGGCACTGATGTGATCGCTGCCCGGGCGGGGCGGCAGGACTCCCCGCACCCGCTTTTCCGCCCCCGCCCCAACGAGGGGACGCGCCGCCCTCCTCATCGCGGCGGACCGAAAACCCCCGGGGATTCACTCCGATACACCCTGTGACATGCGCGGACAAGGCGGCGATCCGGCGTTAGTACTTGCTATCGGCCGCCATCCATCTCAGACTTGGGTACATATAGAGGTGAACTCCTCTCCCGAGGAGGAAACGATACGACGCCCTCCATGGCCGAGTGTGAGACCGCAGGTCAAGCCCTGTACCGCACTTTCGGACGGGGCCGGCGGCGTCGGCTAGGCTCACAATCCGATCCCGCCCCTCACAGGATCAGACTGGAGACCGCATGGCTGTACACCCACGAGTACAGACCCTGGCCGAAGCATTCCTGCATAGTGTGGACAGTGAGGCGCCCGGCATGGTCGAAGGGCTGTACCTGACCGGTTCGGTCGCCCTTGGCGACTTCCGTCCGCACGCCAGCGACGTCGACTTCGTGGTCGTCACCGCACGGCGCCTTACCGGCTCCGACCGCGACGCGCTGCGGCGGGCGCACTCCCGGACCCGCTCGCTCGTCCCCCGGCCGCAGTTCAACGGGATCCACGTGCTATGGGAGGACCTCGCCGAGGACCCCCTGGCGTGCGGACCGGTGGTGTCCGTGCTGGGCGGACGCTTCCGGAACAAGGCCAGCGCCGACGTCAATCCGGTCACCTGGCACGTGCTCGCCCAGCGAGGCGTCACGGTCCGCGGCCCCCTCCCGGTGGAACTGAACGTCTGGGACGAACGCGAGAGCCTGCGTGCCTGGTCCTTCGGCAACCTCGACGAGCACTGGCGCCGCTGGCGGGCCAAGGCCGGCCGTCTGGTGACGCCGCGCGGCCTGGCCGCACTGGGCTCGCTCGCCCCGTCGTGGAGCGTGCTCAGCGTGAGCCGGCTGCACTTCACTCTGTGCACGGGCGAGATCACCTCGAAGTCGGGGGCCGGGCGCTACGCGCTGCACGCCTTCCCCGAGCGCTGGCAGAAGATCGTCAACGAGTGCCTGCGGGTGCGCCGCGACACCAGCATGCCGTCGCTGTACGAGAGTGCCCTTGCCCGCCGCCGCGCCGCGCTCGACTTCATCGAGATGGTGCTCGACGACGCCCTCACCCCCCGCACGGCCTGACCGGCGCCGTCCGGCGTCCGACTAATCTGAGGGTCATGACCAAGCGCTCCATCGTCCTCTTCGGCGAGCCCGTCCTCGTGACACGGACGGCCCCCGTCACCACATTCAACCGGCACACCGAAGCGCTGGTCCGCGACCTGAAGGACACCGTGGACGAGCCCGGGCACGCCGGGGTGGCCGCCCCGCAGATCGGTGTGGGGCTGCGCGTGTTCAGCTACAACGTCGACGGCCGGATCGGGTACGTCATCAACCCCGAGATCGCGGAACTGTCGGAGGAGGTGCAGGAGGGTGAGGAGGGCTGCCTGTCGGTCCCCGGGCTCTGGTACCCCGCGAAGCGGGCGCAGCACGCGGTCGTCACCGGGGTCGACCTACGCAACGAGCCCATCACGCTGCTCGGCTCCGGGCTGATGGCCCGCTGCCTGCAGCACGAGACCGACCACCTCGACGGCATGCTCTACCTCGACCGGCTGGACCGCGACAACCGCCGCACGGCCATGCGGGAGGTCCGGCGCTCTTCCTGGTTCCTGACCGAGAAGCCCCCCGAGCGCGACGCGGTGAAGCTTCCGAGCGTTTTCGGCGGCCTTTTGTGAGCGACCCCACCATGCCGATTTATCCGTAGGATCACTAGGCAGATAACGGCACGATCTCGTATGGTCTGCTGAAGCATCACGTGGCCCACGGGTCCCATAGCCCCCTTCGAGACCCCCTCGAAACGGGAACCGTTTCCCTCGGCCTGAGCGAGGCCACAGATCCGTCCACGGAGCAGCTAACAGTGAACCCATTCGCCAGACCCCCGCGCGGTCGCCCGCGTACTCCGACCTCCCTCTTCGCGGGACTCGCCGCGGCGACCGCCCTCCTCCTCTCCACGCCGGCGGCCTACGCCCAGCCCGAGGACGAGGAAGAAGTCGACATCGAAGAACTCAACGAGCGCGCCGACGCCTGGAGGAGGAGTACCAGGGGGAACTCCCCCAGTACACCGATGCCAAGAAGGCGGTGGAAAAGGCCGACAAGAACCTCGCGGACGTCGACAAGCAGTTGAAGAACTCCCAGGAGGAGGTCGCGCGGCTCGCCGCGGTGCAGTACAAGGGCACCGGCCTCGACCCCGCCATGGAGGTCGTCATGAGCAGCTCGCCCGAGGACATGCTCGACGACGCAGCGGTGGCCGGCCACGTCTCACGCACCAACGGCGAGCGCCTGCTCAGTCTCACCGAGCTCAAGAAGGAGCGCGAGGAGGCCAGTGAGAAGGCCGACGCCAAGCTCGTCGAGGCCAAGGAGCTCGTCGACGATATCGAGGAGCAGCGCGAAGAGGTCCTCGAGAAGATCGAGCGCTACGAGGCCGAGCAGATCCCCGAAACCCCCGGTGACGGCACCGTGCCCGCATCCGCCAAGGGCGGGGGCTTCGACGGTGCCACCCCGCGCATGGCCGCGATCCGCGACGAGATCATCCAGGAGTTCGGTGCCCCCTTCCCCGTCGGCTGCGTGCGCCCCAGCGCCGACGACCACGGCACCGGCCAGGCCTGCGACTTCATGATGAGCAACGACGGCGGCCACCCGACGTCGGAGAACCAGCAGCTCGGCCAGCAGATCGCCGAATACGCCCAGGCGAACGCCGATCGGTTGGGCGTCAAGTACGTCATCTGGGAGCAGCGGATCTGGGACGTCCGCAACCCGGGCGCCGGCTGGAAGCAGATGGAGGACCGGGGCAGCATCACCCAGAACCACTTCGACCACGTGCACGTGTCGTCGTTCTGACGCGCCGGGGCGTGCCCGCCGCCGCGGCCCGGCCGTTCCCGGTCAGGGCCAGCGCCACGGGAAGGCAGGCCGCTACGGCGGCCGCGGTGAGCGCGAATCCCCAGCCGTAGCCGAGGTACCGCAGTGTGGTGCCGAGGACCAGCGCGCCGATCCCCGTTCCGGCGTCGTAGCTGATGTTCCACACCGCGCTGGCCCTGCCGTAGCCGGCAGGGCCGGCGCGGTGGAACATCAGCACGATGGTGTCGTTCTGCACGGCGCCGAATCCGGCCCCGAACAGCGCGGCACCGGCGATGATCAGCGTGGCCCCTGCCGCTTCGGGCCCACTCCAGCCGACGTGTGCCGGCCAGACGGCCCATGCCGCCAGTGCCATGCCGATCCCCGCGCTCAGCATGCCCGGGACGAGCAGCACAGCGCGACCGTGCCGGTCGCTCAGCATTCCGGCGCCCCATCGCCCCAGGACCATCAGGACTCCGTAACCGAGCAGGGCGAGAGCGGCGACCCATGGGACCCGGTCCAGGGGGATGGCGAGAAAGGTGACGATCGCGCTGGAGGCGATCGCGGCCACCAGCATGGCCGTAAGAGGGCCGGCGAGGACCGCCCAGGCGCGGCCGCCCTCGCGCGCCGGGGCCGCGGCCGCCCCG
>NZ_LAJC01000144.1 GCF_000981225.1 Allosalinactinospora lopnorensis | reverse complement strand
GCGGCCGGAGACGCACGCGCGGCTACGCGGCGAGCTGGCGGAGGCCGAGCAGCGGCGCGCCGCCGCGGTCGACTCCGCCCAGGCGGCGATGGAGGAGCTGCTGGAGATACGCCAGCGCCGGATCGAGGGGATGGCCGCCGAGCTCGCCGACGCCCTCGCCGACGGCGTCCCATGCCCGGTGTGCGGGTCACCGGAGCATCCCGCCCCCGCCGCCAGCGAGGGCGGGCACGTCTCCCCCGACGACGAGAAGCGTGCCCGGATCGCGGCCGAGGCCGCGCGGGACCGGCGCACCGAGGCCGAGAACGCGGCCACGTCGCTGAGCGAGCGCTGCGCGGCGGCGCACGAGGCCGCCGCCGGCATGGCCGAGGAGGAGGCGCGTGCCCTGATGTCGACGCGGCGGGACGCGCTGGCCGACCTGGACGCCGCCGATGCGCGGGCCGCCGGGCTCGCTGAGCGGCTCGGTGAACTCGACTCCGAGCTGGAGCAGGCCCGGTCCCGGGAGGGCGAGCTCTCCCGCGAGCTGGCCGAGCTCACCGAGCGGCGGGCCGCCAACGCCGACGAGGCCGAACGGCTGTCCGAGACGCTCGACGCCGCCCGGGGTACCGACCCTGACCTGGCGTCCAGGATCGCGCGGCTCGGCGAAGAGGCCGACCTGCTGGCCTCGGCCGCCGAGGCGCTGGATCGGCGCGCCGTCGCCGCCGAGGAGGTGCGCGGCGCCGAGCAGCAGGCCCGGCAGGCGATGGCGGAGGCCGGGTTCACCGACGCCGAGGCGGTGCGGGCCGCCGACCGCGACGACGAGGAGCGCCGCTCCCTCCAGGAGCGTGCGCGGGCCTACGACGACGAGGCCGCCACGGTGCGCGCCGCCCTCACCGAGGGCGAGCTCACCGCCGCCGCGCGGCTTCCCGCACCCGACCTCGCCGGGCTGCGCCGCACGCTCGACTGCGCGGAGCAGGTCGCCGAGCACGCGCTGACCTGGCGCGACCGCCTCGCCCAGCGCGCCTGCCGGCTGCAGGAGCTGCGTGACGACCTCGACACCACGCTGGCGGAGGCCCGGCCCGCGCGGCAGCGGCACGCCGTCGCCGACGGTCTCGCCCGGCTGGCCGCCGGGACCTCCGCCGACAACCGCGAAAGCGTGCGGCTGAGCGCCTACGTCCTCGCGGCGCGACTGGAGCGGGTGGTGGCCGCGGCCAACGACCGGCTCGCCACGATGTCGGGCGGCCGTTACGAACTGCGGCACACCGTTGGCAAGGCCGCCGGCGACGCCTCCCATTCCGGCGGCGGGCTGGGACTGCGCGTCCTGGACGCCTGGACCGGCCAGGAGCGCGACCCGGCCACTCTGTCGGGCGGCGAGACGTTCATCGGGTCGCTGGCCCTCGCCCTCGGCCTCGGCGACGTCGCCTGCGAGGAGGCGGGCGGCGCCGACATCGAGACCCTCTTCGTCGACGAGGGGTTCGGCACCCTGGACGAGGACACCCTGGAGGAGGTCATGGACGTCCTGGACCGGCTGCGCGACGGCGGCCGCGCCGTGGGCGTCGTCAGCCACGTCGCCGACCTGCGCTCCCGGATCACCACCCGCCTCAGCGTCCGCAAGAGCGCCGCCGGCTCCCGTCTGAGGCAGACCGGCTGACCGCCGGCCGTGCGCTCCCTCTCAGGGGCGCACCCGCCGCGGGCTCCGTGACCCCAGTGCCGCATAACGGCCCGCCGCGGGGAAACCGGAGCACGGTGGTCACCGCGTTCCGGGACCGCTCAGAGCTCCCCCGCTTTCACGGTGCGGAGGAACGCGGCCCAGCCACCCCGCCCCCGGGGCCGCATCGGCCGCCCGCCCCGCGACATCGGCGCCAGCAACGCCGAGCTGCGGGCCCGCCACGAGGCCGGGGAGAGCCTGACCGCCCTGTCCGAAACCTTCGGCCTCAGCCGCGACGCCATCACCACCCGCGTCGACCGGGCCCGCCGCGCCCGAGCCGAGCAGCCCTCACCCGCGTGATCCGCCACCGGCTTCGCACGGAAGGCGTCCGGCGCACGGAAACAGCCGCCGCCCGGTCCCGAAGGGTCGTTCGGGACCGGGCGGCGGCTACGCTCCTCCCGTCCACCCGGAACGGGGCGCGGCGTCCCGGGTGGAGAGCAGAGTGCGCTGTCACGAGGGAGTCACCGGATGACCTCCGCTCGTCGCCGGCGTAAGGAACAGCCCTATCGCGAGACCGGTCACGATCCCTGCACCGCCGATGGCGAGTGCGGCCCGGTGGACAACGGCGGTCCCCGATCGCGGCCACAGGGCCCACGTCGCGAGAACGACCAGCGCGCTCAGCACCGTACCGATGTACCAGACGGGAAGAAGGAGCGCGAGGGCGATCGACGCGGCGACGACCAGGACGACCCCGGTGCTGTTTCCGGCGCGCCTGGACTCCCGTCCTGTCTCCATATCCGCCACCTCCGGCCGGTTCAGCGCGGTTCCGTTTCTTCTCAGGACAGTCCGCAGGAGGCCTGGACGGAGTAGCGGCCGTTTCCGCCGCGGATCTGGCCGCATTCCGACGTGGAGTAACCGAAGTCCCCGACACCGAAGGAGAACTTCTCCTTCGTGTAGGAGCGGATCTCCCAGCCCACGTTACGCGAGCCCTGTCCGTTGCGCCCCGAATAGCTCCAGCCCGGGGTGCGGGTCTCCCCTCCGCGGTCGTAGACGTTCCAACTGGTGACGCGCGTCCCGTTGTGGCACCACCTCAGACCCTGCCACCAGGTGTACACGGTGTTGCCCGCCGCGGCCTTGGCCTCGTACCGCTGCCAATGGTCATAGCACCCGGCCGAGATACTGTTCGCCCGATTCGCCGAGGAGGAGACCTCCTCGCCCACTATTTCCGTCGTGACCGGCTCGGTGACCGACTCGAACAGTTCACGCTCGGACGCCGAGAGACTCTCGAACCTGGTCTCGGGGTCCTCCGCCGCGGCGACTTCTTCCGCGATCCCCAGTCCGCGGTCGGCCTTCGAAGCCTCGCCGGCGTTCGCCGGGGAAAGGCTTGACAGCGCGAAGGCGAAGACGACGGCACTCGTCACCGCGACCGACGACCTCACCTTGTTTCCCTGCCGCATCACAACTCCCTACCTCGCGTCGTTGCTGGTAAATAAAAGCGCGCGCAGCAGGAAAACTAGCGACCGGAAAATGGGTTCGGAAGTCTCCGGGGAAACAAATTCTTCGGCTGTCCACCTCCGGCCACTTGAGAGCGGAGCAAAACCAGACAAATCAGATCGGGCCTTTTTTGTCGGAAAAATTCCGACCGCGGCCGGGCGGGAATGCGGAATTCGCTCCCCGCCGCGGAAAAAGCCGCCGGGGTGCCGACCGGGAAGCACCCCGCCCGCGCGCTCGTCCGCGGCCACCGCCGGCTTCTGTCAACGGTGCCGGCGCCGGGGCGGGGCGTCCCTGGTCTCGCGCGCTCCGGGGCGTTACATGATGTCCAGTCGCCGCTTGCCATCCGGCGGCGGGAAGGCCGTGTCCAGCTCCGCCAGTTCCCCCGGGGTCAGGACCACTTCCAGCGCCGCGGCGTTCTCCCGCACGTGCGCCTCCTGGGTGGCCTTGGGGATCGCGATGACGTCGCCGTCGCGAACCGCCCAGGCCAGGGCGACCTGAGCAGGGGTGGCCCCGTGCTCGTCGGCGATGCGCCGCATCACCGGGTGGCCGAGCAGGTCGCGGCTGATCCGGCCGCCCTGGGCCAGGGGGCAGTAGGCCATGACCGGCAGTTCGTGCTCGCGGCACCACGGGAGCAGGTCGTGTTCGATCCCGCGGGAGCCCGCGTGGTAGAGGACCTGGTCGGTGACGCAGTTCCGGCCGTCGGGAAGCTCCCACAGCTCCCGCATGTCCCCGGTGTCGAGGTTGGACACGCCCCATTCGCGGATCTTGCCCTCCCGCCGCAGCTCCTCCATGGCGGTGACGGTCTCGGACAGGGGAACCGACCCGCGCCAGTGCAGCAGGTAGACGTCGAGGTGGTCGGTGCCGAGACGCCGCAGGCTGCGCTCGCAGGCGGTCTTGGCCTTCTTCCGGCCCGCGTTGTGCGGGTAGACCTTGGAGACCAGGACCACCTCGTCGCGGTGCCCCGCGATGGCCTCGCCCACGACGGTCTCGGCGCCTCCTTCGCCGTACATCTCCGCGGTGTCGATGAGGGTCATCCCGCGGTCCAGGCCAAGACGCAGCGCGCGCACCTCGGCGGCCCGCTGCGCGGGATGCTCGCCCATGTGCCAGGTGCCCTGACCGATCACCGGGACCCGGATCCCGGATCCCATGCTGGCGGTCCGGTCGTTCGGGGTCATCATCGAAGTCGTCTCCCCTCGCGTGTCGCACTCGCCGCCCTATTGCCGGAAGAGCGGGCACAACGATCCCCGTGTCCGGGGCACCGCTTCGACAATGGCAGAATGTCGGAGTGAGTTCGCTGGTCACCATCGTTGTGTTCGGAATCGTCGGCGCCGTCATGATGGCGGCGCTCCTCGGACTGCTGCTCGTCCTCACTGGTCGCGCCGCCGGGAGGAGCGTACAGGTCGCCTTCGGGGCGATGTCCGTTGCGGTGTTGCTCACGGTCCCGGCGCTGGCGGCGTCGACCCTGCTGGCCGGCGATCCCGCCGCCGGCTTCGGCGGGGCGTTCCTGGTGGCCTTCTGCGTCGTCGCCGTCATCTACCTGGCCAACGTCGCCCTGTTCCCGATGGCCGCGCGGCGCGTGGCCGCGGAGCACGGCACGGGGCGGTCGGGCGTGCCGACGCCGTCTCCCGCCGCGCTCGCCGTCGGCCTACTGGTCTGCGCCGCCTTCGGCCTGGCCAGCACGGGGACCGCGGTCCTGGTCGGTTAGCGAGAAACCGCGACAGTCCCGCGGGAATCATTCCCGTTCGGCGTTTTCGGGGCCTGTAGCCGCAGGATCGGCCGGCTACCCTTCTCCGGCGAGCCTGCGCGCGACCGGAATCACCTCGGCCAGCGCGTCCCGGTACGCACCGTGCGTGGCGATGTAGCTGAACCCGAACCGGTCCCGGTTCGCCAGGAGCTTC
>NZ_LAJC01000143.1 GCF_000981225.1 Allosalinactinospora lopnorensis | reverse complement strand
CCGCGCTCCGGGGCGGCACCGGCGGACCACGGCGCCGCCCGCGCGGCGGGGTGCTGGCCGCGCTGCTGCTGATCGACCTGCGGGGGGTCGGGCGCGACCTCCTCCTCGTGGTAGTCGGGGCGGCGCCGCTGCTGCTCGCACTCGTACTGCGGTACGGCTACCCGCTCATGACCGGCTACGTGTGGCGCGCGCACGGGGTCGACCTGGAGCCCTACCTGCCGCTGGCCTTCGCCGTACTGGTGCTGCTGCACGTGCCCGATGATGGCGGGAGCGGTAGGTGCCCTGCGCCTGATCGAGGACGCCGACGACCGCACCCTGGCGGTGCTGCGCGTCTCACCCGCCTCCCTGGGGTGGTACCTGGGGTACCGCATGCTCATGACCGCCGCGGCGGCCATCGGGGGGCTGGCCGTGGCGGTCCCCCTGTCCGGGCTGGCACCGGAGGGCCGGGGGCCGGAGCTGGCCGCGGCGGTGGTGCTCGCCGGCGCCCAGGCGCCCCTGCTGATGCTCGCCGTCACAGCCGTGGCCGGCAACAAGGTCGAGGCGCTGGCCGCCTTGAAGGGGCTGGGCCTCGTCATGCTCGTGCCCGTGGCGATGTGGTTCCTCCCCGGGGCGACCGGCTGGCTGCTGGCCTGGCTGCCGCCGTTCTGGCCCGTCCAGGTGCTGTGGGGCGCCCCGGAGCTCCCGCCGCCCGCCGCCACCGTCCTCGGGCTGCTGCTCAGCGCGGCGGCCGCGGCAGCGCTGCTGCGCCGGACCGCACACCGGCTGGAGGACTAGACATCCGGCCTGACCAGCACGGGACCGGCCCAGGCGGGAGGGGCAGCGGACGGTCGCCAGCGGCCCTTGGGCGACGGTCGCGTGGCGGGTGCCACCTCCCTGCGCCACCGGCCTCCCGCGAATCGCCCCCGTCCGCCGGCCCTCCTGAGGCACCTCCCTGAATGCGGTCTGTAAGCCCGTTGGAAGCCGTTCTTGGAACGGTGTGCCGAGTGCCTTTGACATCCTCTCCTGGCTGAAGCCGGGAGAATCCAGCTACCCGTCAGTGCGGGCCGCTGGTGGTTGACGCTTCATAGTCCGGGTATCCCCGAGGGCTCCACGTCCTGGCACCCGCAATGTCCTGGGGCGCTTGCTGCTTGGCGGCGCGGGCGATGTTACGCGCCGCGTTGGTGTCGGCGTTGCCGGTGTGCCCGCATCCGGGCGCCTTGCACGCGAACCTGTCCTGGGACTCGCGGTTGCCCGGGGTGATGAACCCGCACACCGAGCAGCGCCGCGAGGTGTCGGGGGCGGGCACACGGATGAGGTATCCGCCCCGCTCAGCGAGCTTGTATTCCAGCAGGGTGACGGTGCGGCCCCACGCCTCACCGGCGATGGAGCGGTTCAGCCCTGCCTTCTGGCCAACGCCTGTGCCGGGGGCATCCACGGTTCCTCGGGCCGATCGGGCCATGTTGGCGATCGCAAGCCGTTCGACCCCCACCACGCCGAATGTCTCGGCCAGGGCGGTGGTGGTCTTGTGCTGCCAGTCGATGGCGCGCCGCTTGGCTCTCGCGCGCGCCCGCGATCTGGTCATAGGTCCGGCGCAGCCGGTTCGATGTCTTGTGCCCCGGCTTGTGGTTGCGGCGCTGGCGGGCGAACTTGCGCTCCAGTCGGCGAAGGTGTTCTTCCTCGCCCGCCTTGAGCCACGGCCCGTGCTCGCGGAAGGTGCCCTCCGACAGGGCCAGCGGCTTGGCCACGCCTCGGTCGATACCGACACCGGGGCCGGTGTGCGGGGCGGGTTCCTTGACTTCGGTGCGCACGCGGAACACGACGTGCCAGCCGTTGGCCTCCCGCACGAGTCGGGCGCCGGTGACCTTGTTGTGCGCATCGGCGTGCTTGCCCACGGGCATGTCCGTGGTCCACCGGAACCGCACCATGCCGATTTTGGGGACCTTGGCCACGCCCCACCGGCGGTTGACGCGGCGGATTCCCAGGTCGCGGCCCTGGGGGACGTCGATGGCCATCCGCGAGCGGAACCGGGCCTTGAAGGTCGGTTCCCCGGCCCGCCCGTCCCAGCAGTTGCGCCACGCCTGGACGTATGTCTTGAGGACGGCCTGTGCCGCTTGTGCCGGGAGTTCGGCGAGCCAGTCGATGTCCTTGCGGGACTGGCGGATCGCGGCGTCGGCGTCCTTCAGGTCGATCCTGCGGTTCTCCGATACCTGGGTCCACCAGTCGTGGAGCAGGTTCCACATGGTGCGGGCGGCGTGCCCCTGCGCTTCCAGGGCGTTCGCCTGTTCGGGCGTGGGGTACATCCGGGCCTTGTGGCCGCGTTCCCGCTTCACGTGTCACCTCCTCACCGTCGGCCGGAATCACACTATATCATTTGGTTCATGTCACCGCGCTGGGAACAAAGTCCCGACTTGCGCCGGGGCGCGTACGTCGCCTACAACCTTCACGCCCACTTGGTTTTTGTCACGAAGTACCGGCGTAAGGTCTTCACCGGCCCCATGCTGGAGCGGTGCGAGGAGATCATGCGGTCCGTGTGCGACAGCTTCGGCGCCGAACTGCGCGACTTCAACGGCGAGCGCGACCACGTGCACCTGCTGGTGCACTACCCGCCCACGGTCGCGCTCTCGAAGCTGGTGAACTCACTGAAAGGCGTCTCGTCGCGCTACCTGCGCAAAGAGTTCCCCTACCAGGTGAACCGCAACATCATGCACGGCCGGTTCTGGTCGGGGTCCTACTTCGCCGGGTCGGTGGGAGGGGCGCCGCTGGCAGTGGTCAAGCGATACATCGAGGCACAGGGGCGCCCCGGGCCGCAACCGGAAGGGCGGTGGGGCGATTCACCACCCGCCTGAAGGCGGGCGCACTCTCGCTAAGGCGCCCGGTAGTCTCGCGGACCATGCGGCTCTTGCACACCTCCGACTGGCACCTGGGACGGTCCTTCCACCGGGAGAACCTGCTCGACGCGCAGGCGGCGTTCGTCGACCACCTCATCGAGACCGTGCGCGCGGAGCGGGTCGACGTCGTGCTCGTCGCCGGCGACCTCTACGACCGCGCCCTTCCCCCGGTCGACGCCGTGCGGCTGTTCGGCGAGGCGCTGGCCCGCATCCGCGATACCGGGGCGCGTGCCGTCCTCATCAGCGGCAACCACGACTCCATGGTGCGGCTGGACTACGCCACCGGTCTCATCGACGCCGCCGGTGTGCACCTGCGCAGCTCACTGGACCAGGTCGGCACCCCGGTACTGATCGAGGACGAGCACGGCCCCGTCGCGTTCTACGGCATCCCCTACCTGGAGCCCGAGATCGCCCGGCACCACTGGGGCCTCACCCGGCGCGGCCACCCCGCTGTTCTCGGGCACGCCATGGAGCGTGTGCGGGCCGAGCTCGCCGGGCGCCCGGCCCATACGCGCTCGGTGGTGCTGTCGCACGCCTTTGTCAGCGGCGGCGACTCCTCCGACAGCGAGCGCGACATTTCCGTCGGCGGCGCCGCGCACGTGCCGGTCTCGGTCTTCGACGGGGTGGACTACGTCGCCCTGGGCCACCTGCACGGCTGGCAGCGGATGAGCGAGACCGCGCGCTACTCGGGTTCCCCGCTGGCCTACTCCTTCTCCGAGGAGCACCAGCGCAAGGGGTACTGGATCGTCGACCTGGCCACCTCCGGGGTCGCGGCCACCGAGTTCGTCGCGGCTCCGGTCCCGCGCCCGATCGCGCGGATCAGCGGATGCATCGACGACCTGCTCACCGCGCCCGAATGGGAGCGTTACACCGACCACTGGCTACAGGTCACGCTCACCGACCCGCTGCGCCCGGCCTTCCCCATGGACCGGCTGCGCGAGCGCTTCCCGCACGCCCTGCACCTGGACTTCGCGCCCGAGAACGAGCGGGTCGCCGACGGCGGCTCCTGGACGCGGCGGGTCGCCGACCGCGACGACCCCGACCTCGTGCTGGACTTCGTCGACTGGGCCCGGGGCAGTCCGAGCACCGCGGACGAGCGGCGCCTGGTGCGCAGTGCCTTCGAGGACCTGCGGGCGCGCGAGGCCGCGCGCTGATGCGGCTGCACACCCTCACGATCCAGGCGTTCGGGCCGTTCGCCGGCACCGAGACCGTCGACTTCGACCGGCTCGGCGACGGCGGGCTGTTCCTCATCCACGGCCCCACGGGCTCCGGAAAGACCTCCATCCTCGACGCCGTGTGCTTCGCCCTCTACGGCCAGGTACCGGGGGCGCGCGAGGCCGCCAAGTCACCGCGGAGCAGCCACGCGCCGCCGGGCCGCCGTCCCGAGGTGTCTCTGGAGGCCACCATCCGGGGACGCCGGCTGCACATCACCCGCTCCCCGGCCTGGGAGCGTCCCAAGAAACGCGGGTCGGGCAGCACCGTGGAGAAGGCCTCGGTGCGCGTCACCGAGCTGGTCGAGGGCCGGTGGCGCGGGCTGACCACCCGGCCCGACGAAGCCGGCCAGCTCATCGGCGACATCGTGGGGTTCTCCCGCGAGCAGTTCTGCCAAATCGTGCTGCTGCCCCAAGGGGACTTCGCGCGCTTCCTGCGCGCCACCGCACGGGAACGGCGCGACTCGCTGGAACGCATCTTCAACACGGGCATCTTCACCCGGGTCGAGGAATGGCTGGCCGAGCGCGCCCGCACGCTCGGCAGGCAGGCCACCAGCGCCGAGAGCGCCGTCACGCACGTCGCCGACCTGATCGCCGAGGTGGGGCGCTCACCGCAGCCGGCCACCGACGGTGCCGCGGGCCTGGACGCCCTGGTCCCCTGGGCCGCTGAGGTGGCCTCGGTCACCGCGGCCACCGCGTGCGAGGCCGAACTGGTCAGCGCCGGGCTGACCGCGGAGCGCGACGACGCCCGCGCCGCCCTGGAGCGGGCCCGCACCCTGGCCGAGCGCCAACAGCGCCACGCCGACACACTCCGGCGCGAGGCCGAACTGTCCGAACGCGCCGACCAGCGCCGCGCGCTCGACACCGAACTCGCCGCCGCCGACCGGGCGGCGCGGGTCATCCCGCTGCTGCGCGCGCAGGAGCAGCAACACAGCCGGCTCGACAAGGCCGAACAGGACGTCGCCGAACGCCTCGGTCTGCTCGGCGGTATCCTGCCCGGCGGTGGTGGCTCACCGCCGCCGGGCTGCGCGCGGCCGAACGCGAACGGCGCGACGAGATCGCCCGGCTGGAACACCTGCGCGGTGACGCCGAACGGCGGGCGGAACTGGTCCACACCGTCGAGGAACTCGACACCCAGGTGGCGACCACCCGCACCGAGCTGGAAGGGGTGCGGACACGCACCGGCGAACTCCCCCGGCGGCGCGCCGAACTCGCCGCCGAGCTGGAGCAGGCCCGCGCGAGAGCCGGGTCGCGCGAGGCCGCCGCCGAGGCGCTGGAGCTCGCCCGGCA
>NZ_LAJC01000142.1 GCF_000981225.1 Allosalinactinospora lopnorensis | reverse complement strand
CGCGCTTCCGGCAGGGGCGCCCGCCCGGTTTCCGGGCGGGCGCCCCTGGATAGGGGAGGGGGACCGGCGCTCAGGAGGGGGTGCGATGGAACGAACCTCCGTGGACTGGAGCGCGGTCGGAGCGGTTCAGCTCGCTCCGGACCTGCGTGTACGGCGCGTCGGGTTCGGTGGCGCGTGGCTCACCGGCCCCGGGACCTACGGCCCGCCGCCGGACCGGGACGCCGCCCGCCGGATCGTCCGCCGCGCGGTGGACGCCGGGGTCCAGTTGGTCGACACCGCCGACTGCTACGGACCGGATATCAGCGAGACCCTGATCGCCGAGGCGATCTTCCCCTACCCGACCGACGTCGCCGTGTGCACCAAGGGCGGCCGCATCGCGCTCGGCGACAATCGCTGGCACGCCGACGGCAGCCCCGAGCACCTGCGCCGCGCCTGCGAGGGGAGCCTGCGGCGGCTGCGGAGGGAACCCATCGACCTCTACCAGCTCAACGCCGTCGACCCGCAGGTGCCGATCGAGGAGTCCCTGGGCTGCCTCGTCGAGCTCCGCGAGGCCGGCAAGATCCGCAACATCGGGGTGTGCAACGTTACGGTGCCGCAGCTCGCGCAGGCCGGAGCGGTCACCCGGATCGCGTCGGTCCAGGACCGCTACGACCTGGTGACCCGCGGCAACGACGATGTGCTGGCGGAGTGCGCCCGCGAGGGGATCACCTTCCTTCCGTGGTTCCCTCCCGCGAACGGGATGCGCGCGGAACCCGGCTCGCCACTCGACCGGATCGCCTCCGCCCACCGCGCCACACCCGCGCAGGTCGCGCTCGCCTGGCTGCTGCGGCGCACACCGGTCACCCTTCCTCTGCCGGGGACGGCGGACCCCGACTGGTGGGAGGAGGACCTGGACGCGCTCGCCATCCGCCTCACCGAGGACGAGGTCGGCGAGTTGAGCGAGGCGCCGGCGGGGTGACCGCCTGCGGACGCCCGTTCCGTGTGGTTCAGCCCGGCAGACCGAAGCCGCGGCGCAGCAGGAGGTCGAAGAGCCGTTGAGGGAGCAGCACCCGCAGGGCCGGTAGCCATGCCGCCCCGATGCCCGCCCCGTAGCGGAACCGGGGTGAGCGCGCGGAGGCGGCTTTGACGACCACCGCGGCGGCCTTGCGGGGGGCATCCCCCTTACGCAGGCCCTCGTGCAGGGTGCGCCGGGCGTTCTCTCGCAGACCGTCGTAGTCGGCGACCGTCGGAGTGGATCGTGTGGAGGTCGCGACGATGTTGGTGGCGAACGCCCCCGGCTCCACCAGCGAGACGGCGATACCGCGGTGTTTGACCTCGTGACGCAGTGCCTCGGTGTAGCGGGCCAGTGCCGCTTTGGAAGCGGCGTAGAACCCTTCGCCCGGTTCCCCGACCCAGGCGGCCAGCGAACCGACGTTGATGATGCGTCCCTGCCGGCGGGCGCGCATGCCGGGCAGGACGGCGTTGGTGACGCGCGCGACCCCGAAGAGGTTGACGGCGAACACCGCCTCGGCCTCAGTCAGGGTGGTCTCCTCGGCGAAGCCCTCGTGCATCAGGCCGGCGTTGTTGACCAGCACGTCGATACCTCCGCAGCGGGACAGCACCTCCTCCACACCCCGGGTGACCGAGGCGCTGGAGGCGACGTCCATCCGCAGCATCCGCACACCGTGTGCGTCAGGGCGTTCGTGCCGGCTCGTGCCGAAGACCTGGAAACCCTCCGCGGCGAATAGGCGTGCGCACGCGCGGCCGATTCCGGAGGAAGCCCCGGTGACCAGGACGGTTCGGTGCTCGGAGGACGGGGTGGGAATCATCTGCGGCTCTCCGGCGTGGACGGCGCGGCCGTTGGTGTCTGCCCGGCCCCGGGGGCTCAGTGCCCGCGGGGCGCGTACATGATGACCGCGACCCCGAGCAGGCAGATCAGGCGCCGATGATGTCGAAGCGGTCGGGCCGGAAACCGTCCATCACCATGCCCCACGCCAGGGATCCGGCGACGAACACCCCGCCGTAGGCGGCCAGGATCCGCCCGAAGTGCGCCTCGGGCTGCAGGGTGGCCACGAACCCGTACAGACCCAGGCCGATCACCCCGGCCCCGATCCACAGCAGGCCCCGGTGCTCGCGCACCCCCTGCCAGACCAGCCAGGCCCCACCGATCTCGAACAGCGCGGCCAGGACGAACAGCAGGACCGATCGCAGGATCAGCACGCCGGGCTCTCCTCAGTCTCCAGGCCGGCCCCAGCGGCGCCGGACACCTCGGCAAGCAGGCTCTGCGCCTCCTCGGGCGCGCGTATTTCCAGATGTACTGCGCCATGGTCCACGTGCAGGGTGAAGGTAAAGAACGCGCAGCACTCCCGCTCGGCGACGGCCAGCCCGGCGGCCTGTGCGGCCCGCTCCGCCGGCAGGGTAAGGCGCAGCCCGCCCGGGATCTCCTGGCGGCGGGCGCCGCGCAGCAGCCGCCGCCATTGCGTGAGCCGTTCGCCCATGCCCTGGTCATCCAGCGAGCATGCCACCGCGGGCGCCCCGCGCGAGTCGGGCTGGAGCACTGTCAGCGCTGGGGGCCGGCGGCGATCGTGCGCCGGGTCGAGGAATCCGCATTCGGGGTCGCAGCGGCCCGGCCGGTCCGGCAGGGCATCCAGGTGCGCCAGCGCCCCGCGCAGCATCGCGGTGAAGGCGTCCAGTTCGGCGCCACGGGCCTGTGTCCGGGCGATCCGCTCTGCGATGCGTGGCCGAAGCGAAGCCTTCACCTCAGCGCACGCTCCGTTCTGCCATACTCCCAGCAGCTCGGCGATCTCCGCCAGCTCCAGGCCCAACCGCTTGGCGGTGGTGATGAACGCCAATCGCTCCACGGCGTTCTCGTCGTAGAGCCGGTAACCGGCCGCCGAGCGCCGGGCGGGCAGCAAACCTCGGTCCTCGTAGTAGCGCAGCGTAGAGGTCGCAACGCCGGAGCGCTCGGCCAACTGCGAGATCCGCATCGTCTCCACGGCTTCAACGCTAAACCTTCAACCCGGCTCGAAGGTCAAGCACCACCGCACGCCGCTCGCACCCCAGAGAGCGCGTCTCACGGAGGCCACCGCGGATCACCGCTGAGTGAGGTCGTGCGCCCGTCCCGCAATCGTGGCACATTCCCCGGAAACGGACAGTTGTCCCTCCCGCCGCTCCCAAGGCGGTACGTGGCCCGGAGACCAGGTGGTGACCTGGGACTGAGATAGTGGATGACCGTGATCGAACAGGACACGCCCATGATCACGGTCATCGGACTGGACGGGGAACGGCTCGGCGAGCAGGCCTTCGCGGCGATCGCCGAAGCCACCTGCGTGGCCGGTGCCGAAAGGCACCTGGACGCCGTCGCACTCCCGGACGGCGCCCGGCGGTTGCCCATCAGGAACCTGGCTGATGCGCTGAAGGAGCTGCTCGCCTGGGAAAAGGGGCCGGCGGTGGTTCTGGCCTCGGGCGACCCGGGATTCTTCGGGATCGTGCGCGCCCTGCGGGAACAGGGGACCGATCCCAGGGTCCTCCCGGCGGTGTCGTCGGTGGCCACCGCGTTCGCCCGAATCGGGCTGCCCTGGGACGACGCGGTCGTGGTGTCCGCGCACGGGCGTGCGGACCAGGGCCGGTCCGCACGCAGGGCGCTGGCCGCCGCCTTGGCGCACCCGAAGGCCGCCATCCTCACCGCGCCCGGCGCGGCCGAGCCCGGCGCGTTCCTGCCCGACCTGCTGCGCGCGGACCGCGAGGTGTACGTGGCCCAGCGGCTCGGAACCCCCGACGAGGCGGTCACGCGGGTCGCGAAGACGGCGGACACCGAGCGGGAATGGGCCCGCCCCAACGTCGTGCTGGCCGTCGACCCGGACCGGGCGATCGCCCCCGCGATGACCTGGATGCCCGGCCACCAAGGGGCGCCGGACGGCTGGGCGCTGCCGGAGGAGGGGTTCGAGCACCGCGGAGCGATGATCACCAAGTCCGAGGTGCGCGCGGTCGCCCTCGCGCACCTGGCGCCGCGCCCCGGAACCGTGGTGTGGGACATCGGGGCGGGCAGCGGCTCGGTCGCCATCGAGTGCGCCCGGTTCGGCGCGTACGCCGTCGCCTTCGAGAAGAACCCGGGCGACTGCCGACGCATCCGGCGCAACGCGCGGGCGCACGGCGTCGTCGTCGACGTGCATGAGGGAAGGGCACCGGAGGTGCTGGCGGAGATGGCGGGCCGGCCGGCCCCCGACGCGATCTTCTTCGGCGGGGGAGACGACGCCGTCGTCGCCGCGGCGCTGCGCCATCACCGGCCGGACCGCGTTGTCGCCGCCCTCGCCTCCGTGGACCGCATCTGCCCGACGCGCGACGCGCTGGCGGCGGAGGGGTACACGGTCTCGGGCACCCAGTTGCAGGCGTCCCGGCTGGCCGGGCTGCCCAACGGGTCGCTGCGGCTGGCCGCGGCCAACCCGGTGACCCTGGTGTGGGGCGTCCGGGGCGGTCGGCCGGGCGGAGCATGACCGGATCCCCGACCATTCCCAGTAACCGTCCCCGACCCGAGAGAAGAGAAAGGCGCACATGAACGGCATCGGCGTCATCGCCGTCACGGCACGCGGCCGGGCGGCCGCCGAACGACTCGCCGGGGCATGGCCCGGCGAGGTCCGCATCGTCACCGGTGAGCGCCCGGCCGACGCCTTGCGCGCGGCGTTCACCGAGTGCGGGGCGGTGGTGAGCTTCCTCGCCATCGGCGCCACCGTCCGGGTCGTGGCTCCGCTGCTCGGCGACAAGACCACGGACCCGCCCGTGGTCTGCGTCGACGAAGGGAAACGGCACGCCGTCGCGGTCCTCGGCGGGCACCACGGGGCGAACGAGCTCGCGCACCGCGTCTCGGAGGTGCTGGGCAGCAGTCCGGTCGTCACCACCGCCAGTGACACGGTCTCGGTGACACCGCTGGACTCCTACGGGGACGGTGCCGGCTGCGTGGTCGAGGACCGCGCTCCGCTGGCCGCGGTCGGCGCCGCGCTGCTCTCCGGTGAGCCGGTCCGGACCGAAGGCGCCGGTGAGTGGCCGCTTCCGCCGCTGCCGGACAACGCCGCACCGTCGGTACCGGAGAAGGAGGCGGCCGCCGTCATCCGCGTGACCGACCGCACCGGCGGCACGGGCGCATCCGGCGTCCCCGTGCTCACCTACCGGCCGCCGTCGCTCGTCGTGGGGGTCGGCTCCGCGCGCGGGGTCACCGCGGCCGAGATCGGCCGGCTGGTCGACGAGGCCCTGGAGGACACCGGGCTCTCACCCGTCTCGGTGCGCGAGGTGGCCACGGTCGACCTCAAGGCGGACGAGGAGGGGATCCTGGCCGCGGCACGCGAGCGCGGCTGGCGGGTCCGCACCTACCCGGCCGATGAGCTGAGCGCCGTCCGGGTGCCCAACCCCAGCGAGGTCGTGCGCGCCGAGATCGGGACGCCCAGCGTGGCCGAGGCCGCCGCGCTGCGCGCCGCCTCCGATGCCGGGTGCGGCGCCGAACTGGTCGCCGCCAAGCGCAAGTCGGCCAACGCCACG
>NZ_LAJC01000141.1 GCF_000981225.1 Allosalinactinospora lopnorensis | reverse complement strand
CCGGTTCCCGGTTCCCGTCCCCGGTTCCCCGGTTCCCCGGTTCCCCGGTTCCCCGGTTCCCCGGTTCCCCGGTTCCCCGGTTCCCCGGTTCCCCGGTTCCCCGGTTCCCGTACTTATTATACCCGTTTCCGTGGGGAAGGCGGAGAATTGGTGCTTTCAATTCGTGAAGATTGTCGCCGAGGCTCGCGGTGATGGCGATATCGAATCGGATACTCATCGCCTCGTCCCATTCCAGACAGAGGAACCCGCTATCACGCATGTATTCCTCGACCCCGGAAGAGAACACGGCGCCGCTCGTCTGTGTGCAGAAGAGTTGAATACGCGGATCCTGAAAAGCGGGCAGCACGTCGGTGATGCGGGTGGCGGCGGCGAGACTATGGATGACGGCGAGCACCCGAAGCGAGGTCCGAGCGGTCCTCCACTCGCTGTGCAGGGCGCTGATATGACGAGCCGCTGGTGGAAGATCCGCCCTCTTGTACGTCACAAGGGGGCAAGCATACTGGTCAACGCGCCAACCGGGCAAAAGAGGACATGAGGGAGAGGGTGGTACCACCAGGCCAGGGCTTTGCCCCGGTTTCCGGTACAGGCCGGGTAGTGAGGTGACCTCAGCGAGTTTGTGTAGGACGAAGGCGGCTTTGACGAGGTCGCCGATCTGGAAAAGGCTCGTGGTGGTGTGCCGTAGCAGCCGCCACCGCCCGACCAGCAGGGCCATCGCGCGTTCGCCGATGATGGGGCGTTTTATCCGTCGCGCAGCTCCTCACATCTTCGCTGCTGTGACGAGGATCGAGGCGGCCTCGGCCGCTCAACCCAGGTACGGGTAGGTGCCGGCCAGGTAGTCGCCGATCTGCTGCCGCATACTCGGATGAATGTCGTACTCGTCTAGGTCGGCGGGCGGCACGAAGCGGACCCCGTCGGCTTCGTCGTTGACGGTCGGTTCACCACTCACAGGGCGTCCGATGTAGGCGTTCTCGTACTGCTGCCGGATCTCGCCGTCGGTATAGGCAACAATGTGGTCAGGGTTGGTGTATACCCCCAAGAAGCCCGTGATCTCGGTAACGATTCCGGTCTCCTCGAGGCATTCGCGTATCGCGCACTGTGCCGCTGTCTCACCGATGTCTTGGGCGCCTCCGGATAAAGCCCACTGGCCGGTGTCGCGACGCCGCTGCAGAAGAATCGCGCCCTCGTCGTTCACGACGAGCAGGTTGCTGGCCGGGATCAGCGTATTGGCCTTGGGCGCGTTGGGATCGTAGTAGTACTCGGTCCTACCCATTGCTGCTGCGCTCCTGAGTGTCGGGCGGCCCAGCCGCCAGGATCGCCGAGCTGGTGCGCGGGCACTGGGACATCGAGACCCTGCACCACATCAGAGACGCCACGTTCGGCGAGGACGCCTGCAAGGTCCGAACCGGCCCCCGACGCGCTCCGCTGGATTTCCTACGAGTGCTTCTCCCGCCCGCTCGATTTGATCGCGCTGTCTTGACCAGCAACGATGCCGGCTCGCACCGAGAATGAGTCAGCCGTGCTTGGGACCCGGTCGTGCATAGAGGAACGATAGTGGACGTTCTCCTTCGCAGAAGGTCTGTGTCTTGCTTTTCCCGGAGGGCCAAGGCCGATCTCAGGTGAGGGTTCCACGTGCTGGGAGACACGCTCCAGAGGGGACAGATACACCTACACACGACCCGCTTTCATGTTCTCCACGATGCGCACCGCTCCGGCCCGAAATCCTGGATCAAACGAGCCCCTTATTCGTACCCAACGACCCAACCTTCATCCAGGTTCGGTATCCGGGATCTCAGGGGAAGCGCAAGACTTACCGTGTGTCTGCTCTGCTGTTGGTTTCGGTGCCGGTGGGCTCCATTCGTCACTGAGGATGGAATGGGCGATGGAGTCGCGCCATGCCTCCCCGGTCCACAGGTGACGCCGGATGCGTCCCTCTTCGATCATCCCGGCGCTGTTCATGACGGCCGCGGAGGCCGCGTTGTCGGGAGAGCGCGCACCCCAGATCCGGGCAAGGCGCAACGTGTCGAAGCCGAGCCGGAGAAGGAGGTGAAGCAGCTCTGTCCCGAGCCCCTGCCCCCACAGTCCATGGTGAAGTGCGAAGCCGATCTGGGCCGAGTGTGGGCGCTCGTCCAGGGCCAGCCGTGCCGTGCCAACGAGGTGACCATCCTTCGCCGCGGCCAACATGTACACGCGGCGGGGTTCGGTCTCGGCATCCTTCATCGCGGAGTCGATGAGCGCCACGCACTGGTCCCAGGTGCGCGGCGAGAAGGACAGATGTTCGACGGTCTTCTGATCGCCGTACACCGTGCAAAGATCATCAGCATCAGCCCGGCTCAGCTCACGCAGTGTCAGCAAGCGGCCGGTCAGCAAGACAGGAAACATGATGCGAGGCTAGCGACCCGCCGTAAGCGCGGCGGCGGGGGGCTGTGCGTACACCTCGATCTCTTCTCGCAGCTGTCGCACCGTGGAACTCCCGGCGTAGCCGGGCTTGCGCAGCGAGGTATGGACCCGCATCACACTTCCCACGATGCCGGCGATCCGCTGTTCGGCTGGCAGGGAGAGAACCGGGGCGAGTGCTTCCTGGGCTCCTTCCACCTCGCCGAGGCAGATGTGGGCGAATGCGAGGTCAGCACGAGCACCGGCCTCGTCACCAAACGCCCAGTCGTCGCTCTGGCTCTCGTGAGCCGACTCATAGGCCGCGACGGCGCGTGTCGCCGCGTGCTTGGCCTCTTCTTCTTCCCCCGGAACCCAGATCCGTGTCTCGGCGTCGTAGTAGGCCTGTCGGCAGGGCGCGAAGCGCATCAGCCGCCCAGGCTGTCCAAGTCGTCGGGTTCCATGGCCGCGCGAAGCTCCTCGGCGCGACGAAGAGCGCTCACGGCCCGCTCACCGTCCCCCAGCGCGGCCCACGTCCGCGCGCTCTGTGAAGCCAGCCATACGGCACCACTTCCGGTTTCATTGGTCATGAGATCTTCAGCAGCGCTCGCGTATCGAGCGGCCTCGCTTGTCCATCCTGCCCAGTAGGCCATCAGCGACTGTTGGGCGCGGACTCGGATCATCAATCCGGGGTGTTCGGCCTGGTCTGCGCAGATGGAGGCGGTCCGGGCCTGCTTCATGGCGGATTGGGGGTCGCCTGTGTCGTGGGAGCCTTGGCGAGCATGATGCTGAGGATTCCAGCCAGGACATAGAGATCCTTGCTCTGGCTCGGTCGCTGCCTGCCCTCCAACTGGCGAAAGGCCACGTCTTGGGCCTCGATGAGGTCGCTGAGAACGTCGCCGAGTGGAACGCGGGGGTACACGCTGGAGATCCGGGCGGTCTCCTCATAGAGAGCCTGGATGGTTTCGGGTCCGGTGTTGGATCCTTCCACCAAAGAGCCGAATCTCAGAGCACGCCTGGCTGCCATCTCAACCTGCCTTTCAGAAGATGAGGGTTCGTCAGTCGGAGGTTGGGTGATTCGCCCGGTGAGGGAATGTGAAGCCTTCACCGGACCGTTTTCCTGGCCGACGCGGAGAAGGACGTCGCGCTCGGCTTCGCCAAGGCGTTCAAAACCTTCTGCGCTGAGAAGGTTGAGTGGTTGCGCCCCGTACAGCTTGGCAAATGCCACGATCTGGAGTGCTTGAGGAGCCCTACCGCCTTTGCTCGGCCACAGCTCCAATCGGCTGAGCGTCGCTTGATCCACACCGTAGCCAGGTGTTGCTTTGGAGTAGCGAGCGGCGGCTTCTGTCTGACTCCACCCATGAAGCTGGCGGTAAGCCGCGAGCGGGGTTATTCCGCATTTCGTCCGGATCTCCTGGGCAATCTCGTTGTCCGACCGTCCCTGATGCCGCATTCGGTCAACAAGGGAACGGACCTGCGCCTTTGTCCACTTCGTCATCGCAACCCTCCGAAGGCTTGATTACAGAGTGCCCAAGGAACGCGCAAGCGCAACGACACAGCCGATCCGTTCAAGGGCTACAGCGACATAAGAACGCGAAGACCCTGAAAAATTCGCAGGTCAGACCAGGGAAATCCTGCATAGAAACTATGGCGCGAACCCTAGTGCTTTTCGAGTGCGAAACGTGTTCGATCGAGAGCGATCAGATGCCAATACGGCGCGGACAAGCGCAGTCGATCCATCAGAGGTGACACACATGGGGGCGAGGCTGAGGGCCCTTCCTAGACGAGTTCCCGCCTACTCGACGGCCCTCTTCGCGACCCGTGCCGGGCGCCGTCACGCGGCTCGATTCGGCTCGACTCCCGACCAGGTGACAGCGGCGAGGCACTGGGTCAGAGGCGTCACGGGCCTGCGTCCGCATCAGGAGGATGCCCTGGAGATCGCGGTTTCGGAGCTGGTCACCAACGCCCTGACCCATACCGCCTCAGGCCAAGATGGCGGCTTCACGATCGTGCTCAGCTACCCATCGGAAGGGCGTATCCGGGTCAGCGTCACCGACAACGGTCCGCGCCTTGGATGCGCGCCGACCTTCCCGAAACTGGCCGAGGCATCGCCAGATGGAATGCACGGGCGTGGTCTGCTCCTGGTGAGTCGTTTCAGTCGGCGCATGGGGGTTCTCGGTGTCCTCGGCGAACCGCTGACCGTGTGGGCCGTCTTCGACCGGTCCGATCTGCGGTGAGCGGGGTGCTGGCGGACATGCCGTGGAGAGTTACCGACGACCGCGCGTTCTACGACCAGGCCGAGGCATACCAGCAGCACACCGGCGAGCGCTGGTGGATCATGTGGTCCCCCTCTGGCCGGGTGTTCGTAGCGTTCTACTGCGGCCCGTTCACGATTCGTCCCGTCAGGGTCGCGCCCCACGGTGACCTCCTCAGCGAACTCGCCCGCGCCGAACGCGCGGCCTTCCGCCTGGCGCACCGGCCGTCCAACCGTCCCGGACCCGCGTGGGGATCCCCATGATCCGGCGCGGCGGTGTGGTGAAACCGCTCCTTTCCCGAGCGGCGATGACGCGACCCCTCCCGGCGTTCCCGCACCGCCGCGCCACTCAAAACCCCGACCGCCGCACCACAAGCAGCGCAGAAAGCGCACCCCCCACGCCACCACGACCGTGCAGGAAGCCCAACACCTCGCCGAGACCCTCGGCGCCGATACCGACACCAGCGAACCTTCCCGCATGACCACGATCACGGCGGGAGCCTAGACGCCATCCGGTCGGAGACGACCCACCCGGCCGGATGGCTCACGGGCAGCGAGAAGTGACCCCGGTTGTCACTGTGGGGGATCGCTCCTCGCTGCTCAGGAAGGAAAGCACATGCTCGAACAACGAACCGTGAGGAGACTGATGGACACCAGCACGCCCTACGCCGACGACGAACTGGTCCTCGCTGTGGAGGACATCGCGGCCGTCCGTTCCCGCGCCGAGCAACCCTCCGACGGTGGAAGCACCGGCAAGGGTGACACCAACGACAACGCCCTGCACTAGGAGCCATCGTGACCGCTGATCTGATCAGCGGCCGTCTGGGCGGGGAGGAGTTCCCCGCCCAGGTGCTCGGCCGCGAACACCGCCGCTACCCTGCCCCCGGCGACGAGCGCGAAGCCTTCGC
>NZ_LAJC01000140.1 GCF_000981225.1 Allosalinactinospora lopnorensis | reverse complement strand
AAGGGCGTCTCGGAGCGGGACCGGCGGCCGGGGGCCCCGGCCCCGACACCGGAGACGCTGAACAGCCGCGGCCGGTAGGTCTCGCCCGCCTCGGCGCTGGTCTCGCCGGTACCGCCGCTCCCGCCCTGCTCCGGAGCCGCACCGTCGGTCCCGGAGCCTTCGGGAGCGCTCTCGCCGCCGCTTCCGGGGTCCTCCCCGGGAGCGGGGGCGTCATTGGGTCCGGCGTCGCCGCTCCCGGCCCCGGTGTCCGGGCGGCCGTCGGAACCGCCGTCGCCGGGATCGCCCCCCTCGGGACTCCCCGTCTCCTCCGGAGAGTCCTCAGGGTCTTTTGGGTCCGCATCACCCGCCTGGTCGAGCGCGTCCTGCAGGCGGTCCTCGTCCAGGTCCGGGGCGTCGAACGGGTCGCGCCGACGCCTGTGCGGCAGGGCCAGCCGGGCGGCGTCGCGCACGTCCTCGGAGGTGACCTCGATGCGGTCGCGCCAGGCGGCGAGCGCCATCGCCGCGCGGGAGGTGACGATGTCCGCGCGCAGCCCGTCGACCTCGAAGGCGGCGCACACCGCGGTCACCTGGCGCAGCGCGGTGTCTGTCAGCACGACGTCCGGCAGCCGCTTGCGGGCCGCGCGGATGTGCTCGGCCAGTCCGGCCTCCCCGTCCGCGTATTCGGCGGCGAAGGCGCCGGGGTCGGCCTCGAACGCGAGCCTGCGGCGCACCACCTCGGCGCGTTCGGCGGGTTCGCGCGACGCGGCCACCTCGACAGTGAGGCCGAAGCGGTCGAGGAGCTGGGGGCGCAGTTCGCCCTCCTCGGGGTTCATGGTGCCGACCAGCAGGAAGCGGGCGGCGTGCCGCACGGAGACGCCTTCGCGCTCGACGTGGGAGGTGCCCATCGCGGCGGCGTCGAGCAGCAGGTCAACGAGGTGGTCGTGGAGCAGGTTGACCTCGTCGACGTAGAGCACGCCGCGGTGGGCGGCGGCGAGCAGTCCCGGTTCGAAGGCTTTGACGCCCTCGGTGAGCGCCCGCTCGATGTCGAGCGAGCCGACCAGGCGGTCCTCGCTGGCGCCGACGGGCAGCTCCACGAGCTGGGCGGGACGTTCCTCGGCGGCGGTCCCGCCGTCGTGCGGGCCGTCGGGGCAGTCGGGGTCCGGGCCGGCGGGGTCGCAGGCGAAACGGCACCCGGACACGGCGTCGAGGTCGGGCAGCAGCGCCGCCAGGCCGCGCACGACGGTCGACTTCGCGGTCCCTTTCTCTCCGCGCACCAGGACGCCGCCGACCGCCGGGGACACGGCGTTGATCAGCAGGGCCAGTTTGAGGTCGTCCATACCGACGACCGCGCTGAAGGGGTAGCGAGCGGAAGCGCTCACGCGGGTCATTCCTTCCTCGGGAGTCCACGCCCATAGGGGTCGGTCATGGTGCCGCGCAGTCTCCTGACTTCCAGATCGCCGCTCGCCCGCCGCCTTCCCACCGGCTCACCGGCAGTGGCGCTGGTCGCGGGCTCGCTTCCTGGTCACAGTGGCGGGACCGTCCCGGATTCGCACCGGGTTCCTGCCCGGCGGCGAGTGGCCCCCGCCGCCGACGTCGGCACCGCCTCCCAGAATGGCACACGCCGCTCAGCCGCCTCGCGCGGCTCCGGCCTGGTGGCCCGCGGGCGGCGAGTAGCAGCGGGGTGCGGCCACCGGCCGGAAACCGCGCCGGTGGTAGAAGTCCTTGGGCCAGTCGTCGGCGTCGGCCCGGATCAGCACCGCCTCGGCCCCCTGGGAGCGGGCGTCGGTGACGGCGTGGTGCAGCAGCGCCCCGGCGATGCCGCGGCCGCGGTGAGCGGGGTGCACGAACAGGTCCTCGACCATGGCTGTTCCGCCGTCGCGCGGCCAGGAGGAGAAGAAACCGGCGGGGGCACCGCCGTCCCAGGCGATCCAGTAGCGCACATCGGGCGTCTTCATCCGGCGGGCCAGGATGGCCTGCTCCGTCTCCCCGCGGGTGCGCGGTCTCCGGCCGTCCTTGCGGTCCTCCTCCTCGTGGTCGAGGCGGAACATCGCCGCGATACGGCGCCAGTCGGCCTCCGTGGTGGCGGGACGGATGGCGGCCCCTGGGCTCTCCGGCCGCGGACAGGCCCCGGTCAGGACGAGGTCCAGCCGGGGCCCTGCCGCCCGCCAGCCGGCGAGCAGCAGCGCCGCCTCGGTCGGCGCCGCGGTGTCGGGGCCGACGCACACCCGCACGCGCGGGCTGCGGATCCACTCGGACGCCTTGGCCAGGGTCCGGGCGAGTTCAGCGGGGTCCTCCCCGATGAGCCCGCTGACGAAGTTGCAGTCGCCGACCAGCGGGACGCTCCGGTTGCGGACGCACCGGACTCCGTCGACCATCCGTGTCTCTCCGCCCAGCGCCCAGAATTCCGCACCGACGTTGTCGGCCTCCGCTGCCAGCTCCCGCACCACGGCACCAACGTTAACCCCGCGGCGTCCGGCGGTCGTTCCCTCCGCGGCTTCCGGGCGGCGGTGGCCGGCTCCGGCCGGCCGGGCGTGGAACGCGGAACGGTGTCCCCCGCGCCCGACCCGCGGGCCCCGGGCCGGAACGGATCCGCGTTCGCCTCCTTGCCACCGCGTTTCCGCCACGGTGTGATTGGGTGCGACTTGTCCGCCCACTATGCGAAGGCCACGATGCACGAGGACATGGCCTACTGTTCCGCCCGGGAGCTCGCACGGATGATCCGCGAACGCGAGATCTCGGCACGCGAGGTGGTCCAGGCGCATCTGGAGCGCATCGAGGCGGTCAACCCGGACATCAACGCCGTTGTCACCCTCTGCGCCGAACAGGCTTTGGACGAGGCGGAGGACGCCGACCAGCGCCTGGCCTTCGGGGCCGAGGTCGGTCCTTTGCACGGCCTGCCCGTCGCGCACAAGGACACGCACGAGACCGCGGGCGTGCGCACCACCTTCGGTTCCGTTCTCTACGCCGACCACGTCCCCGAACGGGACGAACTGGTCGTCGAACGCATGCGCGCCGCCGGGGCGATCACGATCGGCAAGACCAACACCCCCGAGTTCGCCGCCGGATCGCACACCTTCAACCCGGTCTTCGGCACCACGCGCAACCCCTACGACACCACCCGCTCCGCCGGCGGGAGCAGCGGCGGCGCCGCGGCGGCTCTGGCCTGCGGGCTGCACGTGCTCGCCGACGGCTCGGACCTGGGCGGCTCACTGCGCAACCCGGCCTCCTTCAACAACGTCGTGGGCCTGCGCCCGTCCCCCGGGCGTGTCCCCTCCTTTCCCGACCCGATGGCCTGGTCCCCGCTGTCCGTCCAGGGCCCCCTGGCCCGCGACGTCCGCGACACCGCCCTGCTGCTGTCCGTCCTCGCGGGACCCGACCCCCGCAGCCCGCTCGCGCTCGACGAGCCGGGGGCCGCCGTCGCCGGTCCGCTCGGAACCGATCTGCGGGGGCTGCGCCTGGCGTGGTCCGCCGACCTGGGCGGGGAGTTCGACTGCGAGCGGGCCGTGCTCGATACGCTCACCCCGCAACTGGACGTCCTCACCGGGCTGGGGTGCGACGTCGAGGAGGCCGCACCCGACCTCAGCGGCGCCGACGAGGCGTTCCGCACGCTGCGGGCGTGGCGGTTCGAGGCGCAGCTTGGCCCCCTCCTCGACACGCACCGGGGTCAGCTCAAGGCCAGCGTCGCATGGAACATCAGGGAGGGCCGCGAATTGGCCGGCGCCGACGTCGCCCGGGCCGAACATCTGCGCACGCGGGTCTTCCACCGGATGCGGGAGTTCTTCGAACGCTACGACGCGCTGCTGCTGCCGGTCAGCCAGGTCATCCCGTTCGACGCCGCGCTGGAGTTCCCCACCGACATCGACGGCCGGCCGCAGCCGACGTATCTGGACTGGATGCGGTCGTGCTACGTCATCTCGGTGACCGGCGCCCCGGCGCTTTCGGTCCCGGCCGGCTTCACCGAAGAGGGGTTACCGGTGGGCCTGCAGATCGTCGGGCCGCACCTGGCCGAACGGCGGGTGCTGGAAATCGGCCATGCTTTCGAGCAGGCCACCGGCTTCGGGACGCGGCGGCCGCCGGTGTAGCCGGTGCTGTGTCCCGGGCCGGCCCGGGACACAGCACACGCCGCGCGGCCCGGCTCAGTCCCAGACCCGGGCGAGCAGCCACTCGCCGGCCCTGGCGTCGTGCTGGAGCTCGTAGACGCCGGGGGCGCGCTGGACCCCCGCCTTGACCCGCCAATAAGCGCGTTCGGGCTGCCGGGGCTGCACCGCGGGCGTCCAGTCGGAGCGCAGGCTCACCCAGTGGTCGATGACCCGCCGCACCACGAAGAGCCGCCCCTCCCATGTGAAACGCACCGGACGTCCATCCTGCTCGCAGACCGTGATCGGCACACCGTAGATCCGCCCCACCTATCGACTCCCCTCACAATCCGCGCCTGTTCCGGGCACGCGGACACCGGATCGGCCTGCGGGGAAGAACAGGCTTTCGAACATGCATTCGAATCATATCGGAAGTCGCCGGATCCCGGCCACGCATTACGGCCGTGTCGCGTGATAGGCGGCGAGGCCGCCTTCCCGCAAGCGGCCGTGATGTGGGAGCACCCGGTTCTCGGTACGCTGTGATGCGCGAATCACGCGACCCCCGAAGGAATCCATCACAGTGACGTCGAACGGGCACGAGCGCGCCAAGTCCCTCCGTACGGGCGATCCGCACGAACTGGGCGAATACCGGATCCAGGGGCGGCTCGGGCGCGGCGGCATGGGCACCGTCTACCTCGCCAAGGACGCCTCGGATCGCCTGGTCGCGGTCAAACTCATCCATCCGGACCTCAGCGACGACGAGAACTTCCGCCGCCGCTTCGCCCGCGAGGTGGAGTCCGCCCGCCGGGTCGCGCGGTTCTCCACCGCCGGGGTCCTCGACGCCCGCTTCGACGGCGACCCGCTCTTCATCGTCTCCGAGTACGTGTCCGGCCCCAACCTTTCCCAGGCGATCGAGACCAACGGCCCCATGGACGGCGGAACCCTGGAAAGCCTCTCCATGGGGGTGGCCGCCGCGCTCACCGCGATCCACGGCGCCGGCGTGATCCACCGCGATCTGAAGCCGGCCAACGTCCTGCTCTCGTCGGTGGGGCCGAAGGTCATCGACTTCGGTATCGCGCGGGCGATGGACGACGACAGCGCCGTCACCCGTTCCAGCCAGCTCATGGGCACCCCCGCCTACCTCGCTCCGGAACTCATCACCGGAGGGGACGTCACCCCGGCCTCCGACATCTTCTCCTGGGGCTGCCTGGTCGCCTACGCCGGAACCGGCAAGGCTCCGTTCGACGCGCCCACGGTGCCTGCTGTGCTGCACCGGATCAGCTCCGGCGCACCCAACCTGGAGGGACTCGACCCCGGGCTGCGCGAGCTGGTGCAGCGGGCGCTCGACAAGGAACCGGGGAACCGGCCGACCGCCCAGCAGCTACTCAACCGGCTGGTCGGCCAGGAGGACCCGGCCGAGTCGACCGTCGACCAGACCGTGTCCCGCTCCTGGACCCCGCCCTCGACCGCGCTTCCCGGCGTGGCCGCCGGGGTCGCGGGAGCCGCGGCGGCCGGGAACGGGCCCTCCGGTGCCGCGGACACCGCGGAG
>NZ_LAJC01000139.1 GCF_000981225.1 Allosalinactinospora lopnorensis | reverse complement strand
TTGGGGATCGAGGGTGGCCTGGTGGCGGTGCTCGCCCTGGATCTGCTGTTGGCCTGGATCGGCCGCCCGATCGCCTGGTTGCGTCAGTTCGCCCGGCTGCTCGCCGCAGCAGCGATCGGCATCAACGCCGCCGCAGGCGTGGAACACGGGCTGA
Source organism: Allosalinactinospora lopnorensis (assembly GCF_000981225.1). Taxonomy (GTDB): domain Bacteria; phylum Actinomycetota; class Actinomycetes; order Streptosporangiales; family Streptosporangiaceae; genus Allosalinactinospora; species Allosalinactinospora lopnorensis. The sequence goes on along the minus strand of NZ_LAJC01000139.1, from coordinate 5,770 downwards.
TCGCGGTGGTCATGCCCGCCATCGCTCCGGTGATCCTGATCGCCGGGGTGGAGGCGCTGCGCACGCACCTGCTGCGGCTGGTGGGTGATGCCGATGAGCTGCGTCGCCAATCGATCCCGCGGGCCCGCTGGCTGCTCGCCCCGCTATCCACGCTGGCGATGTGGCGCCGGATGGTGCTGTGGCAGACCACCCGCTACTCCGATGCCCTCGATGCCGACCTGGCGCGGCGTGAGGCCATCTACCGCTTACGTCAGAAGTTCGGGCGGCACTGGCACCGGGAGATCCCTGCCGATGTGGCCTACCGGCTCCAGGCCGGGGTGCGCATGGAGGAAGCGGTGGCCCGAATTCCGGAGATCATCGCCGAGCGGCAGGTCGCGATCACTGATGATCTCGCCGAGATCGGTGTGTTGGATGCCGCCACCGTGCCGCCGCTCCGGCTCGTGCCGGTCCTCGAACAACCCAGCGTGCCGCCTACCGTGCCGCGCGTGCCGCCGGGCGGCACATGACCGGCAAGGAACTGGGCGAGCGGTTCGGGTTCGGCGAGCGGTGGGCACCTGCCCGCATCGCCGAGTGCCGTTAGGTGCCTCTGCCACCGTGGCCATGCCGCACGTGCCGCGGTGGCTGAGGGGCCGGTCGTTGTGCGCACGGAGTTTCGCGAGCCAGTGCTTTCAGAGGGCGGGCTTGGAATCGCGTGCCTGATGCATCCACCGCAAAGGCGACGCATTCAATGCCTCGTCGGCGAGCCGTTTGGCCGACTCTGTCTGCAACGCAGTCACCGACGTATCGATCCATGCCTGAGTATCGGTGCCCTGTTCCCGGTACTCCACCGCTTGCAAGAGGCATTCGAGCTTGTCGGCGTCCTTCGCGCACCGTGCTTCGGCGGTTTCCTTCGCCTCGTACTCCCCGACCGCCGACGAGATCACCTCGGCCAGCGCCGGCGGCATCCCCGCCGTCTGATCTTGAGTGACCGCCTCATTGGCAGCCGCCTTCAGATAGCGCTTGCCGATGTAGGGGATGTCAGTAACCCGTGCTTCCTGCGTGTCGTGGAACAGCGCGAGAAACGCCGCGCGCTGTGGGTCCGCCCCCTCCATTGAGGCGATCACCGCGGCCGTGATCGCGGTTCGGTGGGAGTGGTCGGCGATCGACTCCGCAGCGGGCACACCGGCGATGACCCAACCGGTGCGCTTGTAGCGCTTCAGCAGCCCAACCTCGTAGAGGAAGTCGATCGCGCGAGCGTGCTCCTGCTCGTCAGCCATAAGGCCCCTTCTACCGACGGTGGATCATTCGTAGAGCGTAAAGGACCTCACGAAGCTCCTTCGCCGACTGAGATGAAACTGAGCCTTCGTCAAGCAGACCCGCGGCTGTCTCCGCTAGTGGGGCGGCCGTCTGCGGCGTCACCAACTCCGGTTTGTGGGTGATCAGTGACCACAGCGTGTGCACGACGACGTCGACGTAAGGGTTGCTCGGGTCGAGCTTGTCGGTCAGGTGCCTCAGCATCCGGTCGCCGCGCCAGGAGTCCAGATCGAGTTCCACCATGAACGAGTCGCTGATCTGTGGGTCAGAGATCTCCCCGAGCCAGTACGCCCAGTAGTTGAGGTTGGCGCTCTCGCAAGCGTCGGTCGCGATGTGAACCCCGATGAACTGAGGCAACGCGTCACCGTCTCCCTGACGGGCGAGGGTATGCGCCCCGGAGCGGGCCACCGCCCACGATGGGGACCACTCGCCGGTGCGCAGTCGGCGTTGTTCGGCGCGCTGCATCACGGCCAGCCACTCCACGGTCTGGGTGGAGGAGTCGAATCCGGCCACGTAGTGGGCTTGGCGGCGCAACAAGGCGCCTTCGGCCGTGTCGGCCGCCGACTGCTCGGCGACGCTTTGCAGATGAGTGACAACGTGACGGCGCTCGTCGGTGGCGAGCCGGGGACCGGTCGGTGTTGGGCCGCGGCGGCGGGAGGAGATTGCCTCTGCCAGTGTCGACGGCGTGGTCCCGGTGAACGTCCAGCCGATGAGGTCGGTAAAGGGGCGAGTAATCACCCATGTGGCGAGCGGATGGGTGGCGAGGTCGATGGGGCAGTCGCTGCCCAGGACGTAGCCGATGAAGCGGTCTGCTTCCATCGCCGTGTCGAGCTGGGAAAGTAGCCGCGAGGATATTCCGAGTTGCAGCAGGAAGTGACGGGTCCGCAGGTACGTGCCGGCCGAGACCGCCATCAGGGGGCGCCGGCCGGACTCCCACCCCTGGACGGTCGTGACGTCAACGCCGAGACGGTGGGCGAACTCCTCCTGCGTGAGAGAGGCAGCCTGCCGGATGATCTTCAGGACGTAGCCGGCGATACGTCCTTCACGGTCGCCTTCGACCTTGGGCTGGCCAGACTGACTGGTGGTCAGGGTTCGCCGCTTGGCCGTGGCCATGGTCGCACCTCGGGGGTCTTGGCGTGCGTAAACACTCGTACCAGCGGTCAGTTCAATGCGAAAACGCTAATCCGTAGTGTCCTCACCACAGTACGGCAAGCGATCTGAGCGCTTGAGGTGAATCCGATGTTTCCCGACGCCGAGCGTGCCCCGACAGTCGGTGGTGCCTGCGTGGATGTGGTGCGGCCCTACCTCCTCGCCTGGGAGCAGTGTCGGGAGCAGGAACGTGCGGGTGCGACCCAGTGCGGCGTGGCTGTTCTACAGAACATCGCCCAACAGCAGGCCGATGCCAAGCGCCCGGACGACCTGGCCGAGCTCGCCACCGTGATGCGTCGCTGGTTGGAGGTGACACGGTGAGCCCCCAACCGCGCTTGGTTCCTCCACAGCGCACCGACACTCCGCCAGTTGATGTCCGCATCGCCCGCGACTTCGAGGAGTTGCAAGCATGGGCGACCGCCATAGACGCCACCATGACCGTGGTGACCGAGGACTGGCAGTCGGTGACCTACGAGGCCGTGGTCTCCGGCCAGCGCGTCAGCTGCCGGTGCCGGGATGTGCTGCCTCAGGGAACCGCGCTGCGGCGTCTGGCTCGCACCTACGTGGTCGGAATGGTCCACCAGGTCGCCGATGGCGAGTGTTACCACGTGCGGGAGGTCATCGCTCCCTGCCTATCTGCCCCTGAGGAGGATGCCCAGGGGCAGGCGGCCCTGATCGCCGCCGCCCGAGTGGAGACCGAGCGCCACCAGCGGTGTGGCGCCACCGCTGCCAGCCTGCGCACCCACCTCGTGGAGCGCGCCCTCGACTGGCCATGACCCACAGTCCCCCGCGCGGCCGCGGACCCCGCCCTCCTGGTGGTGGCCGCGTGGGCCCATGGGCCGCGCACCTTGCGTCCTTCCCCGCACGGCGCGCGGCCCACCACCCCCTAAGGAGAGAGGCACCGATGTTCGACTGCGAAGACTACGGCGCCGCACGAATGCCCGGCGAGGACTGCCGATGAAGAACTGTCCGAGCAACCAGTAGCCGAGACTCCGCGCCGCGCGATCGATGGTGTCGCGCGGCGCGGGTGGTCGCCGCGCCGGAGAGGGGGAGCGTGGCGACCTCTACAAACGCCCGCACACCCCCGTGCGGCGCTCACAAGGAATCACGAAGAAAGGGCACGCATGTCCACTGCAACCACCACCCGCGCACGCGACCTCATCAGCCCCGACCTCTTCGACCGCCTCACCACCGACGTCACTCGTGACCCTCACTGCCCCGACCGCGACACCGCCGCCCGCATCGTCGACCAGGCCCTCGCCTTCCTCGTGGCCTGCTCCCAGACTGACGCCCCTATCGGGCCCTCCCCGCTGGTCGACCTGGGCTGGCACGCCTTCATCCTTCGCACCGCCGCCTACCGAGCCTTCTGCGAAGGCGTGCTCGGCGAATTCGTCGACCACTACCCCAACGACACCGAGCCCAGCATCGAGCAGCGCGCCGCCTCGGCTGCCCGTACCCTGGACGCCCTCCACGCCACCGGCCTGCACGTCGACACCGACATCTGGCTCAGGAGATGCCGTGCTCCAGTTGCACCGACACCAAGACCGGCGGCGACGGCGACGGCTGCCACAAGGGCTGCCACGACAGCCAGGCCAAGTAGCGATCGGGTAGAACCCAGTCATGGACCGTTTCACCTGGGCGCACCTGCCCGAACCCGCCCGGACCGCGTTCGAGGCGGAGTTCGGGCGGGTGCGCTTGACCACGACCACCCCGGCCGGGCTGACCGTCGGCATCGCCTCCATCGTCGAGACTGAGTCCACCGCCGTGTTCGTGAAGGCCATCCCGGCTCGCTCCCCAGCGGCGGCGTCCTACCGGCGCGAACTGGCGGTCGCCGCGGCGAGGCCGAAGTCGGCGCCGCGGCTGTTGTGGGTCAGCGACGCCGGGTGGATCACCCTCGTGTGGGAGTATGTTTCGGGCCGCCACGTCGACCTCGCACGCGACGCCGACGAAGTGATAGCCGCCCTAGTGGCCACGGGCCGCTGCCCGGTGGACTTGCCGCCGGTCACCGATGAAGACGAGAAGGTCGCCGTGCTGTTGGCAGCGGCCCGGCGCACGGTCGCGGACCCGCCCTCTGACCTCGAACACATCGATCTCTACAGCCGGGCGATCACCCGTGTGAGCGAGGACGACTTCGCCGGCGGCGCGCTCGTCCACGCCGACCCCGCCATCTCCAACATGATCGCCACCACCGACGGCGTGCGGCTGGTCGACTGGGCGCTGGCCGCCCGTGGCCCCGCATGGCTCGACTCGGCGCTGCTGATCGCTCCGATGATCGAGGCCGGCTACTCGCCGGCGGCTGCTGAGGCGTGGGCTGCTCAGTATCCGGCTTGGGCGCACGCGCCGCCGCGCGCGCTGGACGCGATCGCCGTAGCGCGGTTCCTGTTTCTCGCCGAGAAGGCCGACAACGGCCCGGAATGGCTCGCCGAAGGGCGACGCAGGGCGCTGTGGTCACACCAGGCGTGGGCCGAGCACCGGATCCGGGCATGACGAAGCCGCCCCCGCACCGTGGTGCCGGCGGCCGTGGCAGCGCGTAGCCGTTCGTTGGGAATCATAGGGACGTTTTACATCCCTGAAGACGTCCCGCGAGGCGTCCTTTGCGATGTTTTAGTGTCCTGCAGCTCTCGCCACCCTGAGCAGCATGGCTACCACCTCCGATCAGGCAACGCTCGATGACCTCCGCGAACGCTATGGCGAGGAGAGGTCGATTCGCCGCACCGAGCATCTGTGGATCGCGGTGGCGACCGACCCCGACACCGACCACGCCCCGACGATCGTCGAAGACGACGTCCAAGAGTTCGTGCGGCAACTGGAGAACCCGCCGCCGCGCGCCGGACGCGGACCGGTTCGCCGCCACCGTCGAGGCCGACATGCTGCGCGGCGCCTACGTGGATCCGGCCCGCGGCAAGATGACGCTCGTCGAGTACGTCGAGAAGCGGTGGAAACCTGCTCAGCACCACCTCGTGAGCGGCACCCTTGAGACCTACGACCGGCATTGGCGCAACCGCATCCGACCGCGCCTGGGAGACCGGCAACTGGGCAGCCTGACCCGCGGCGACACGAAGAACTTCGTTGCCGAGATCAAGGGCACGGTAGGCACGTCCACACTGCACACCACGTTCGCAACACTGCGGATCTTCATGCAGGCGGCCGTCGATGATGAGCTGATCGTTGCCAATCCGTGTACGCGGGTGAAGCTGCCACCGATCGAGGACCGCGAGCTCACGATGTTCTCTGCTGAGCAGGTGTGGGCACTGGCCGATGCGATCTCCCCTCGCTACCGGCTCGCCATGATCCCCGCGGTCGGCGCCGGGCTACGCCAGTGTCCGGG
>NZ_LAJC01000138.1 GCF_000981225.1 Allosalinactinospora lopnorensis | reverse complement strand
CGCGGCGCCCCGGTCGCCGCGCCGCGACCGCGGGGCCGGACTCCTGGTCGTGGGTGCCATTACCGCCCCTCGCTCCGTTCCTTGCGAATGCTCCAGATGAGGTACGGGACGACGAAGGCCGCGACCGCGATCAGCATGTAGGAGGCGATCGTCGCGCCCACGGCGGGATCGCGTACCTCGAAGACCATCTGCCACATGTAGACAGCGGGCACGTCGGCGATGATCTGCTGGCCGGCGATCGCGATGATGAGGTCGAACACCTTCAGCGACATGTGCCCGAGGATGATCACCACCGACAGCGTGACCGGCCGCAACTGCGGCATGACGATATAGAGGTAGACCCGCCACTCCGAGCAGCCGTCGACGCGGGCGGCCTCGCGCAGGTCTTCGGACACGCCGCGGAACCCGGCGAGGAAGAGCGCCATGATGTAGCCGGAGAGCTGCCAGATCGCCGGCAGCGCCATGGCGGCCATGCCGAATTCGGGATTCGTCCACCAGTTGTTGACCAGGAAGTCCAGGTTCAGCTCGACGAACAGCGCGTTGAGGCCCGTCGCGCGGTCGGCCGGGGCCGGGTTCATCAGCCAGCGCCACACCACACCGGTGGCGATGAACGAGACCGCCATCGGCGCCAGGTAGATCGTCCGCAGCGTGGCCTCGCCTTTGATCCCTTTGTCCAGCAGCAGGCCCAGCAGCCAGCCCATGAACAGGGCGCCGCCGACGAAGACCACGGTGAAGATGACGGCGTTGCGGACCGCCCCCGGCCACCGGGCCTCGTCCCACAGCTCGATGAAATTGACGAGCCCGACGAAGTCGGCGTCCTGGATCGGCCGGTGCTGATCGCTCAGCGCCAGCCGCAGGTTCCACCCGATCATCCCGTAGACGAACACGCCGATGAGCAGGATGGACGGTGACACCAGCAGCAGTCCCGGCAGCCACGTGCGCGCACGCTTCACGCCCGCTCCCTTCCGCGTGACGTAGTCCCGCCGGCTGGGGGCGGGACCCGCCGGGCGGTGCCCGGTGAGTCCCGGTGGTGGAGGCGGAACAGGGTCACTCGCTCTGGGCCGCGGCGTCGAGCTGCTCCTGCAACTCGTCCAGGTCGTCCTCCTGCAGGTACAGGCCGACCGCGGTGTCGATCTCGTTCTTCCACCGGTTGTCGACCGTGACGCCGTGCCAGAAGGAGCCCGCCAGGTCGGATTGCTCCCACTCGCCGAGCGCCCAGGTCAGGTACTCGTTGTCCGCGTAGGCGCCGGCGTCGACATCCGTCCGGGCGGGAATGGAGCCCTTGAGCGGATTGAAGATGTCCTGGCCCTCCTGGCTGCCGACGAGCTCCAGCCAGCTGAGCGCCGCCTCCTCGTTGGGCGCGCCGACCGGGAGGGTAAAGCTGTCCGAGAGCCACATGTAGGTGCCGCCGGTGCCGGGCGCGGGCGCCCAGTCGTAGTCCTCGCCGGCCGTCATCTCCAACTCGTCGAAGAAGCCGGCCGCCCAGTCGCCCATGATGTTGAACGCGGCCTCGCCGTCGACCACGCGCTGCGCCGGCTCCTGCCAGTCCTCGGAGCCCGACTCCTCCTGGGTGTGCTCCATGATGCTGTCGAACCGCTGCAGCGCCTCGCTCACCTCAGGGGTGTTCCAGTCCGCTCCCGGCTCCCACAGCTCGTTGTAGGCGTCGGCTCCGAGCTCGCCGAGCAGCACGTTCTCCAGCAGGTGATCAACGGTCCACTGCGCTCCCACCGAGAGCGGGATGGCATCGGTCTCCTCCGCCACCTGTTCCAGCGCGTCGACGAAGTCCCCGACCGTCTCCGGCGGCGCCTCCGGGTCCAGTCCGGCGTCCTCCAGCACCTGGGGGTTGTACCAGAGGACGTTGGAGCGGTGGATGTTCAGCGGTACCGAGTAGACGCTGCCCTCGTAGCTGGCCTGCTCGATCAGCTCGTCCGGGAAGGCTTCGTTCAGTCCCTGTTCGGCGTAGAAGTCGTCGAGGGGTTCGAGGTATCCGGCCTCGATGTAGTCGCGGAGCTCGGCGCCGGCGTGCCCCTGGAACGAGTCCGGCGGGTCCTGGCTCTGCAGGCGCCCTTCGAGGACCGCCTGGGCGTTGGTCCCGGATCCGCCCGCCACCGCGGCGTTGACGAAACTGATGTCGTGCTTGCTCTCGAACTCCTCGATCAGCGCGTCCAGCCCGGCGGCCTCGCCACCGCCGGTCCACCAGGAGAAGACCTCGACCTCGTTGCCGCCGGCGCCGCCGCCGCAGCCGGTGGCGGCGGCCAGGAGGCTCGCGAGTGCTGCCGCACTGGCTGGTTTCCATCGTGCTCGCCTGGCAGGACTGTTCTCTCGCATTGCGGGCTCCCTCGCCGACGACTGTTCAAACACATATGAACGCAACCACCCAGAAATCCCATATCCTCTGCGGATTGTCCATAGTTCGTCAACGTTTACCGCCGAAGTCGACCGCGATTTCCGTCGAACTCGCAGGTGGGGGACCTGCGGTCGGTTCCGGGGCACCCCGCCGCGCCCATCTCCGGCAGTGAAGGGAAGGCGACACCGCGCGAAGTCCCCCACGGGCGAGAACACAGGTGAAACATCGGATCGTTGGGTGGGCATCAGCGGCATTCCGCGCAGTGGCCCGCGACATCCCAGCGCCCGACTCCCCGCGGGGAGCGGATCCGATACCCCAGGAAACCGGATCAAACAGATTCAAACACACTCGATCGCCGCTCGCCGCAAGGCGGAGGGGAGCCGACCGGTACCCCGCGGCGCCGGCGCCCGGCCACCCGGTACGAGGCCGCGTACACGCCCCGGCGGCTCCGTCGCGTGGAGGTGGCCGGCTCAGCGCCGGCGCACCAGCAGCGCCTGGGCGGTGTTGCCCACCTGCCCGTGTTCATCGTGCAGCACGGACACCGCCGTGCCCACCCCCTCGGGCCCGATCACGGTGTTGGCGTCCAGGCCGATCCACTCGCCGGCGGGCTCGCGCTGGATGTGCACGGTGAGCTCGGTGTTGATGAACAGCCACCGGGTGGGGTCGAGCCGGTTGGAGACCCCGCTGGCGGAGTCGGCGACGGTCATCAGCCGCTGCAGCGGTGTCGGCCGCTCGCCGGCCACGAGCGGGATGCGCTGCCGCGCCCACACGGTCGCGGGCCCGGGGTCGCCGAGTGCCCCCCGCAGGCCGCGCCACTCAATCGCGTCGATGTAGCCCGGCGACCACCCTTCCGGCCGGACGAACTCGACACCGCGGTCGACCGGGGCCAGCGCTGGAGCGGATCCGGCGACCTGACTGGACGAATCGCTGCGCGCGATGCGCCAGGCACTCGCTCTGGCGACGGTGCGCTCCTCGGTCTCCAGCGTCGCGGTGAGCATTTCCACCGACTTTCCGGGCCGCTCCACCCACGCGCGAACCCGCAGTTCGGCGATGGGGACCGGGCCGAGGACCTCCACGGTGATCCTGGACAGCAGCATGTCCCGCGCACTGTCGCAGTGTTGCAGTTCCCTGGTCAGCAACGCCGATGGCGGGCCCAAGTGCTGGTTGTCCGGGGACCACGGCCCCGCGGTGTGCCCGCTGGAGGTGAACCGTCCCTCGCCGAGGGGGTGGTAAAAGGCGTCCGCCATCACTTGCGTCCCTTGCCGGTCGACTGCCCCTGCGAGATTACTGGCCCTCCTCCGAAAGGGCGGATCCGCCCTGGCCGTGCTCGCGCCATTCGCCGGTCGGCTCCTCCGATCCGGCCGGCCCCGAACGCCCTCCCGCGGACCGGTGCTGCCCTCCCAGGCCGGATACCGTTCATCGAGCCGAGGATGGCGATGAGCAGGAGGTCGCCAAGGCGGGATCAACACCCGCTTCGTTGCTCACTGCCACGCGATCTACCCGAACGATCATCGCGCATTCGGGGCGTGCCCACCGATCGAGTCGGGTACCGGGCATCCTGCTCCGGACCGTGGTTGAGGCTCGAAGGAAACGGGCAGCGGACGAGTGCCAGCGTTCTCGGGGAGCACCATGTTCGTCTTCTTCAGCAACCGGCTCGGCTGTTTCCTGTCCCTCGTGGTCTCGGCGGCGTTGACGGCGCTGCTGCTGTTCATCCTCAACGCCCTCGGCTGACCCCGCCGCGCGCCGCCGGCCCCGGATCAGTGGACGACCATGACCGGGCACGGGGCGTGGTGCAGCAGACCGTGAGCGACCCCGCCGAGCGCCAGCCGGGGCAGCCCCCGAAGACCGCGCGCGCCGACCACGATCAGCCGCGCCTGCGCAGCCGCCCGAGTCAGTGCGAGAACGGGCTGGGACTCCACGACCTCGGAGGCGACAGCCACATCGGGATACTTCGCCCGCCACGGCCGCAGCGCCTGCGCCAGGTCGGTCTCCATCTCCTTGCGGATGGCATCGGCATAGGGGATGAGCGCCGGTTCCCGCAGGGGAGGCGGCGGCCACGCCGAAACCGCCCGCACCCGGGAGCCGCCCAGCGCGGCCTCCTCAAAGGCGGCGGCCAGCGCGTCGTCGGCGTACGTGGAACCGTCCACCCCGACCACGACCTCCGGATTCGCGTCCGCGGCGAGCTCGGGGCCCACGACCACGACGGGGACCGGGGAATGCGCCGCCACGTGGTAGGCGATGGATCCGACCTTCATCCCGGGAAAACCGCCCCGCCCGCGCAGCCCCACCACCACCATGGCGGCATCCGCGTCCTCGGCCAGTTGAACGAGAGCGGCAGCGGGCGGGTCGTCGAGCGCGGTGGAGGTGACGTCGAGTTCGGGCACCACCGAGCGCGCCCGCTGTTCCGCCTGTTCCAGGGCGACCGAGGCGTCCCTCCTGACCGCCTGCTCGGGCCAGCCGAGGTCCACCACACCAGCGGGTATCGCCATCGCGTTCGCCAGGACCAGTCGGTGGCCGCGGCGGTCCGCCTCGCCGGCGGCCCATCCCACGGCTCGAAGCCTGATTCGGACCCGTCCACCCCCACCAGTACCGATCGCTGCATCGCACACTCCCGACCTTGTCGTTGTGCCATTGATTCTCACCGGATTCTCCCGCGGCGGCATCGCCCCGAAGTCCCGGACCTCCCCGCCCAAAGTCCCTTGCCGCCCCGGTGGCGGCGGCTCGGACCGGTACGAAGGTCCGCCCCCGCCGGGCCGGAGGTCACTGGCAGCGGAACGGCGTCCGCGCGAAGACTGGGACACGAGGGAACCCGGCAAGGAGGGCATCATGCGCAGCGCCGTCCGCGACATCATGACTACCCAGGTGTTCTCCGTGGGGATGGGAGCCGAGTACAGAGAGATCATCAAGGTCCTACTGGCGCGGAACGTGAGCGCGCTACCGGTGACCGACGACGGCGGCCGGGTGGTCGGCGTCGTGACGGAGGAGGACCTGCTGCACAAAGAGGAGTTCAAGCACACCGACGCCTCCGATCACTACCGGTCGCCGCTGCGCGCCCGGATGCGCGCCCGGCTCAGCGGAACCGGCCTGTCGGCGGCCAGGACCTCGGACAAGGCTCTGGCGACACGGGCCGGCGAACTGATGGCCGCCCCGGCGGTCACCGCGTCCCCCGCGACGTCGGCCATCGAGGCCGCGCGGAGCATGGAGCGCCACGGCGTGGAGCAGCTTCCGGTCGTGGACGGCGACGGGCTACTCGTGGGCATCGTCAGCCGGCGTGACGTACTCAGGACCTTCCTGCGCAGTGATGAGGAGATCTCCCGGGATGTCCGGACCGAGCTCGCCTCCGCCATGCTGCCGTTCAGTGTCGAGAAGGCGACGGTGAACGTCGAGGACGGCGTGGTCACACTCTCGGGTGCCGTCGACCGGCGCAGCGACGCCTACGGCCTGCTCCAGCACATCGGCCAGGTCGAAGGGGTGGTTTCCGTCGTCAGCGGCCTCACCTGGCATGTCGATGACGGCGGCCCTCCGTATACCCAGGTGCGGGGCCTGTGAACGGGCGCTCCCCGGCAGCGTCCCTACCGCTGATGGCGCCTGTCGCCGATACACCTGACCGTCCGGGACACTCCCCACCGGCCGCCCGTTGG
>NZ_LAJC01000137.1 GCF_000981225.1 Allosalinactinospora lopnorensis | reverse complement strand
AGGAAGGGGAGGAAGTCAATGCCTTTGGGTGTGTTTTTTGTGGTTTTGTAGGGATGGGGTGCAACAATAAGCTACCTTTACAGCGTAGATTTTAACAGCCGCTTACAGCGGAGACAGATGAGCTCCAGCACCAAAGCGGCCGCGCACTCGGCGCACGTTCCGCCCGCTGTCATCGACCCTCCAGGCCCCGCATAGCCGCGTGTCTGCCCCCCGCGGCAAAAGGCCGGACCGTCTTCTCGCGGATGTCGAACGCGGAATTGCCATCGTCCTGGTCCACGCCGACCGCGCATGTTCGCTTATCGACGATGTCGAGTTCACTGCGTGGACTGGCGGTGTCGCTGGTCGTTTCGGGGCGACCGGTCAACCTGCCTTTACGCTGTAGATTCCGTAGATCTGAACGGAGCGGTGTCCCGCTCGACGCACTCTAGGGTGCGTCGAGCTCCCGCAGCAGCTCGACGGCGCGCGGACCGTCCTCGTAGCTGACGAACAGGTGGTCGTGATAATAGCCGGCCACAACGTTGCAGGACACCCCCGCCTCGGCGAGCGTCGACGACACAGCGGCGGTGAGACCGACGGCCTCCAGCGCCGAGTGGATCCGCAGCGTGATCCAGCCGGCGACGTAGTCGTAGGCCAACCCCGCGGCGTCGGCCTCACCCTTGGCGCAGACCACGGTGAGCGCCTCGTCCTCGGCCACGGTGACCACCGGGCGCACGCCCTTTGGAAGCGGGTCGCGGTGAGCGCATCGGGCGAAGACGTAGGCCCCCGGACGGAGTTCGGGCTCCATGCCGGTAAGCAACCGGGACAGGTCGTGCTCGGCGGTGCTCACCGCCTCCCCTCCCCCTGCGCTCGTCGCACGGCGGGTCATACGGATCCCGGACGTGAGCGCAGCGGATCCGGGCGGACGGTCCCCCAACGCTACGCTCGCCCCATTTCCGACGGGCGGATGCGGAACACCTGGAGAACACGGTCGTAGTACTTGTCGGTCTCGCCCACCCACTCCATGCCCAGACGCCGGGCCGTGCCTATCGCCCGGGTGTTGTCAGGCCTGGCCACCGCGAAGAGCTCCTCGATCCCCTGGTCGAAAGCCCATCGGATGATCACTCTGCTGGCCTCCGTGGCATAGCCGTTGCCCCACAGATCCGGCCTGATCTGCCAGCCCAGCTCGAAGTCCTCCTCGTAGGGAGGCAGCAGCCGCAGAGACAACCCACCGACGAGCAGGCCGTCCTCGCGACGCACGATCGCCCAACGCCCCGCTGGCGGGACCAGGTTGGGCTGCGCCTCCACCCAGGCGTGCAGCACCGACCGCATCGCCTGGACATCCTGCACGGTCCGCATCACCGGTGTCAGCCACCGTGCGACCTCCTCGGCGCCGTAGACCGCCAGGGCCGCTTCGGCATCGGAGTCCTCCCAGTGGCGGACGACCAGTCGCGGGGTGCGCAGCTCAGCCATAGCACGAATGTTTCCGGGGCGAGCCGGGTTCAATCCCCGCACGACAGTGCTTCCCGGACACGCGACGGGGGCCGCCCGACAGATCGAACGGCCCCCGCTCTAAAGCCAGCAATCAGGGACTAAAGGATTCCCTGCACGTTCTCGGCCTGCGGGCCCTTGGGGCCCTGCGTGATGTCGAACTCAACGCGCTGGTTCTCTTCCAGGTTGCGGAAGCCAGTCCCGTTGATGTTGCTGTAGTGCACGAAAACGTCGGGGCCACCGGCGTCCTGGCTGATGAATCCGAAGCCCTTTTCGCCGTTGAACCACTTGACGGTTCCCTGCGCCATGCGAGATCTCCCCATTTCCGAAGATCAATACCAGAACCGCACTCTGCGGCGTCTGCGGGTGCTGCGAACCTTCTTCGGAAACGAAAAACGCCCGCTGGTCAAAAACTCCGCGGGCGATCACATGCGACCAAGCGAAATCAAGACTGCAACCCACCGTTAACGTTAGCACACCCACACCCCAGGCGTCATGTGACGGTAGCCACCTTGTCCTGCGGTCATGCGCTGCCGATACGTGTACTCCCCGTATCCGGTGCCCCGCTCGCGGTCGGTGCCACTCGCGAGGGGAACGGCAGCCGTCCCCGGTCAAGGGCCTGGATCAGCGCGGCGGCACCTCCTCTGGCCGCCGCGCTCAGCCCCAGCACCGACGGCTGCAACCGGTCATCCTCGCCGGCGGGGGCGATCATCCGAGTGCGCAGCTCCGACTCCCCGGCAGGCAGGATCCAGGGAGCCAGGGGAACGAAATACCCGCCGAGGATGACCGCTTGCGGATCGAGCAGGTTCACCAGGATCGCGGCGCCGCGCCCCAACCACGTACCGGCTTCCCGGAGGACGTCGCACACGCCGTCCTCGCCGGATTCGGCCCGCTGGACGGTCGCCTGCACGGCCTGTGCGAGCGCCGCCCCGCTCAAAGGACCATCGGTCACCAGGTCGGGTACGGCCCGGCGGAGGATCGCCTCGATTCCGGCGAGCGCTTCGAGGCACCCGTGGCGGCCGCACACACACGCGGGACCGCCGGGTAGCAGCGATATATGCCCGATCTCCCCGCTGTACCCGCCCGCGCCGCGCAGCAGGACCCCGTCGGCGAGCAGACCGGCGCCGATGCCGACCTCGCCGGTGATGTAGACCAGGTCCGGCGTGCCCGCCAGGTGGCCGTGGCGGTGCTCGGCCAGCACTCCGAGACTGACGTCGTTGTCCGCGAGCACCGGTATCCCGCGCAGCATCGGCGCGGTCGGCGAGGCGGCCAGCGACTCCCCCAGCGGAAAATCCCGCCATCCCAGGTTCGGGGCGTTGCGGACGGTACCGGTGGCGGTGTCGATCAGACCGGGAACGGCGATACCGACACCCAGGATCCTGCGCTGGGAGAGCAGGGGGTCCACCAGGGAGTCGGCGATCAGGCCGGCCATCCGGCACACGCTCGCCGCCGGCCCGGCCGAGCGGGCGTCGAAGTCGATGTGCCTGCTGAACAGTTCGCCCCCCGTGAGATCCAGCGCGACGACCGTCAGGTAGTCGACGTTGACCTCCAGCCCGATGGCGGCCACGGAGCTCTCGTCCACCTCCAGCATGAGTCCGGGCCGGCCGACCTTGCGCACCGACGTGGCCCCGCTCTCCCGCAGCAGGCCGTACTCGATCAGCTCGGCGACGAGGCTGGAGACGGTCGACTTGGTCAGTCCGGCGGCCGCGGCGACCTCGGCCCGCGAGCATGGAGCCAGTCGCCGCACGGTGCGCAGCACGACGCCGAGGTTGTTGGCACGGATCGCACGCTGCCCGCTCACCCCCGCTGCCCCCTCCGGCGCCACCGTGTCACCGCCCATGTGCGTTCCCCTCCCGGCCGGACGCGCCACTGTGTTCAGCGTCAGCGTATTGACTTTAGTTCGTTCGGTCACCAAACTAACTGCGAGAATCACTTCCCGCACCGCGCTCGCACGGAGGCGCCATGACGCTCGTCGCCGGAGTCGACTCCTCCACCCAGGCCACCAAGATCGTGGTGCGCCGAGCGGAAGACGGCGCGCTGGTGCGCCAGGCGCAGGCACCGCACCCGGACGGGACAGAGATCGACCCGGAAGTCTGGTGGCGCGCGTTCCTCACCGCCTCCGAGGACGGCCTGCTCGACGGCGTGGCGGCCATAGCCGTCGCGGCCCAGCAGCACGGGATGGTCGCCCTTGACGACACGGGCGAGGTCGTTCGTCCCGCGTTGCTGTGGAACGACACCCGTTCGGCGCAGGCCGCCGAGGACCTCGTCTCCGAGCTGGGCGGGGCCGAGCAATGGGCGCGGGCCGTCGGCAGCGTCCCCGTTGCGAGCTTCACCGTCAGCAAGCTGCGCTGGCTCGCCGAGCACGAACCCGGCAACGCGGCCCGCGTGTCCGACATCCTGCTCCCCCACGACTGGCTGACCTGGCGTCTCACCGGCTCCAGCGAGCCCGCGACCGATCGCGGTGACGCCTCGGGCACCGGCTACTACTCGCCGGCCGAGGGCGGTTACCGGCCCGACCTGCTCCGCATGGCCTTCGGCGGTGACCTGCGCACACCACGAATCGCCGCGCCCGCCGAGAGCCTGCCCTCGGCTTCTGGCGACGGGCCGGCGCCCATAGAGGTCGTGGCGGCCGGGACCGGCGACAACATGGGCGCGGCGCTGGGGCTGGCCGCACGCCCCGGTGATGTGGTCGTCTCCATCGGTACGTCCGGGACCGCGTTCGCCGTGGCCGACACCCCCATCGCCGACCCCTCCGGCCAGATCGCCGGATTCGCCGATGCCACAGGCCGATTCCTGCCGCTGGTATGCACGCTCAACGCCGCCCGGGTACTCACCGCCGGCGCGGCGGCGCTCGGTGTCGACCGGGACACCTTCGACGCCCTCGCGCTAAGCGCACCCCCGGGGGCGGGCGGCCTGACGCTGCTGCCCTACCTCGAAGGCGAGCGTACCCCGAACCTTCCGGACGCTACCGGGCAACTCAGCGGAGTGACCGGCGACAACCTGACACCCGGCCACCTGGCGCGCGCCTTCGTCGAAGGAATGCTGTGCGGGCTGGCCGACGCCGTCGACGCCCTCGCCGCCGAAGGGATGCCGGCGCACCGCGTCCTGGTGATCGGGGGCGGTGCCCGCTCGGCCGCCGTGCGAGCCATCGCGCCGCAGGTGTTCGGCCGCCCCGTCGCCGTGCCCGAGGAGAGCGAGTACGTGGCCGACGGCGCCGCCCGCCAGGCCGCGTGGGCGCTGTCGGGGACGGCCGAACCACCCGCCTGGGCCAGCCTGGCCGAACCGGAGGTTCGCGACACCGGTCTCGTGCCCTCCATCCGAGAGCAGTACGCCGCCGTCCGGGCCTCCGTCGTAGGCGACGGCGAATAGCCGAACCGAAAGAGAAGGTCACGCAGTGAGCGACTACCGCCCCACACCCGACGACAAGTTCAGCTTCGGTCTGTGGACGGTGGGCTGGCAGGGTGCCAACACCTTCGGTGCCGCCGTTCGTCCTCCGCTCGATCCCTCCGAGACCGTGCGCCGCCTCGGCGAGCTGGGCGCCTACGGGGTGACCTGCCACGACGACGACCTCATCCCGCCAGGGAGCGACGCCGCCGCCCGCGACGCGATCCTGAAGCGCTTCCGCTCCGCTCTGGACGAGACCGGCCTGGTGGTGCCGATGCTCACCACCAACCTCTTCAGCCACCCGATCTTCCGCGACGGCGGTTTCACCTCCAACCGCCGCGAGGTCCGCCGTTACGCGCTCCGCAAGGTCATCCGGAACATCGACCTCGCGGCCGAACTGGGCGCGCGCACCTATGTCTGCTGGGGCGGCCAGGACGGGGCGGAGAGCGAAGCCGGCAAGGACGACCGCGCCGCCCTGGACCGGCTGCGCGAGGCCTTCGACTTCCTCTGCGGCTATGTCCGCGAGCAGGGCTACGACCTCCGGTTCGCCCTGGAGCCCAAACCCAACGAGCCGCGCGGGGACGTGCTGCTCCCCACGGTCGGCCACGCCCTGTCTTTCATCACCGAGCTTGCACACCCGGAGATGGTCGGGGTCAATCCCGAGGTCGGGCACGAGCAGATGGCCGGTCTGAACGCCTCGCACAGCGTTGCCCAGGCACTCTGGCACGGCAAGCTCTTCCACATCGACCTCAACGGTCAGCGCGGGGTCAAGTACGACCAGGACCTGCGCTTCGGCGCCGGAGACGTCAAGGAGGCGTTCTTCCTGGTCGACCTGTTGGAGAGCGCCGGCTACGACGGCCCGCGGCACTTCGACTTCAAGCCGCCCAGGACCGAGGACATCGACGGTGTGTGGGCATCGGCGGCCGCGTGCATGCGCAACTACCTGATCCTCAAGGAGAAGGCCGCTGCCTTCCGGGCCGACCCGGAGGTCGCCGACGCGCTGGCCGCCGCGGGTGTCGCCGAGCTCTCCCGGTCCACCCTCGGTCCTGGGGAGGGCGTGGCGGACCTGCTGGCCGAGGAACTCGATGTCGAGGAGGCGGGTGGGCGCGGCTACCACTTCGAACACCTCGACCAGCTCGCTCTGGACCACCTCTTCGGAGTCCGCTGACGGGCCCGCCCGCCGTCCCGCCGTAGCGGTCGTGCCGTGCGCGGCGCCGCGCACGGCACGACCGCTTCCCGCGCCCGCGGGAAGCGGTA
>NZ_LAJC01000136.1 GCF_000981225.1 Allosalinactinospora lopnorensis | reverse complement strand
AGAGGACGTCGGCGAAGGTACGGGCGAGGCCGCGGGCCAAGTCGGCAAAGGCGCCGGCAAAGCAGTAGAGGACACCGGCGAAGGCGCGGGCGACGCCGCGAGCCAGGCCGGCAAGAGCGCGGGCAAAGCAGCGGAAAGCGCCGGCAAGGCCGGCAAGAGGGCCGGCAAGGCGGCGAGCAAAGTCGGTAGGAACGCGGGCAAGGCCGGCAGGAGCGCAGGCAAGAGGGTCGGAAACACGAGCAAAGAGACCTGAGGCGGCGTAAGGACCATGGCCAGACCATCACGACCGCGCAGCGGCGACGTGGAGATCACCGCCTCCGTGACCGGGGAGGAGCTGACGTTCCACGAAGCGCCGGAGACGGCGGTGGAGTTCCCCGGTGACGCGGACCAGGAGTCCGCGTCCGGCAGTGACCGCGTCAACCTGCCAGATCAGGTTGAAACGGGCGTCACCTACCGGGACGTCCGCGTCGACTACCGCATCGCGAGCCGGCTGACCGATCCGGACCACCCGACCGAGGAACGCTGAAGACACGGCCCGTGCCGGTTCCCCGCGGTTCCGTCCGGCACCTCGTAGCGGCCGCCGCGCTTCCAGGACCCGACCTCGGATCCCCGTCGCCGGCGGGCACCGGCCCTCGGGTCGATCACGGCGGCTCCCCGTCCGCGTCCCCCGCCCGCGAGGGCCCTCCCAGCGCGGCGCCCGGATTCGTTAGGCTGGCCGGACCGCTCGGCCCATGGCCGGGCGCCGTAAGGCGTCGGAACCGGGGTCGGGCGGCGTCGGACGCATGACCCGCTCGAACCCCCCAAGGCTGGGTCGAATGACCAATCCGCATCTGGCACGGCCGGCGGCTCTTGCCGGCGCGCGGCTCCAGGACGCCGATCTCGCGGCCATCGTTGTGCACGGCCGCAACCAGGACCCGGAATTCATGATGGGCGTGCTCGACCGTCTCGCCCTGCCGGAGATCGGCTACGTGCTGCCCAGGGCTGCTGAGCGCACCTGGTATCCGGAAGGGTTCACCGCCCCGATCGACGCCAACCAGCCACGACTCGACCAGGCGCTGGACACCTGCGCGCAGGCGCTCCACCAGGCGGGCGAGCACGGCTTCCCCCCAGAAAGGACAGCCCTGCTCGGCTTTTCCCAGGGCGCCTGTCTGCTCTCGGAGTTCATGCTGCGCAATCCGCGGCGCTACGCCGCGGCCGCACTGCTCACCGGCGGCTACATCGGACCGGCGGACCAGCCGCGCTCCCCTACCGGTTCGCTGGCCAACACACCGGTGTTCCTGGGGAGCAGCCGCTACGACGAATGGGTTCCCATCGAACGGGTCGAGGCGACCGCCGCACTGATGCGGGAGATGGGCGCCCAGGTCACCATGCAGACCTACGACGACCGGGAACACTTCGTCAACGACGAGGCGATCGCCCAGACCCGCGCACTGCTCACCAGCGCCCTATCCTGACCCGCCCGCGCGCTCGTCCCGTCGGCCACCGGCTGTGACGTCTCGGTACCGCACGGACAGGTACTCTGACCCCCCCTCCCTTGACCACTGTGATCCGCGCTATTAATCTACACAGACGACGTACTGGAAAGCGCTTTCAAAAAATGAGAGCGGGATATCCGAGAGCGGCTCCGTGCCGCGGTCCTGTGGCCGGCTAAGGAGGAGGAGCGTGAGCTCCAACACCACAGCATCCCCACCGACCGGTGTGACACCGCATGCTCGACCCGCCGCCAGTGCGCGCGCCGCCGATCTCGTCGACCGATCCTGGCGTCCGCTCGCCCTTCTTCTGGCTCTCTTCCTGGTCTGGTGGGCGGTGACCGTGACCGGGCTGATCCAGCCCTACCTGGTTCCGTCCCCCGGCGCCACGATCGAGACCCTGGTCGATAACTCCGGATACCTGATCCAGCACACCTGGATCACGACCCTGGAAACAGTGGTCGGCTTCGCGCTGGCGGTGGCGTTCGGCGTCCTGGCCGCCGTGCTCATCGTGTACTCGCCCACCGCGGAGAAGACGCTCTACCCGGTTCTGCTGTTCGCACAGGTCATCCCGAAGATCGCCATCGCACCGCTGTTCATCGTCTGGCTCGGCTTCGGCTTCTCGCCCAAGGTGCTGATCGCGATCCTGATCGCGTTCTTCCCCATCGTCATCTCGATGGTCGCGGGCCTGCGCGCCGTCGACCCCGAGATGCTGGAACTCGCCGCCACCATGGGCGCCGGACCGCTGCAGACCTTCGGCAAGATCCGGCTGCCCGCCTCGCTGCCGCACCTGTTCTCCGGCCTGAAGGTCGCGGTCACGCTGGCGGTGACCGGTGCCGTGGTCGGCGAGTTCGTCGGCGGCAACGAAGGGCTCGGGTTCGTGATCCTGCAGGCCAACGGCAACATAGACACACCCATGCTGTTCGCGGGCCTGATCGTGATGTCGTTCGTCGGCGTCGTGCTGTTCTTCCTGATCGAGCTGGCGGAGAAGCTGCTCCTCCCCTGGCACCCCAGCCGCCGGAGCAATGCCGCCACCACCGCCTTCTGAACTGTTCGCCCCTCACCCCCCGTACCGCCACAGACACTCCGCGCGAGTCCCGGAAGGTTTACCGCATGAAGCAGCAGCTCAAGCTCACGTCCGGCGCCGCCGCCCTTCTTCTCGCCGCCGCCTGTACGGGCGGCGGGGGCGGCGACACCGGCGAACTCGATGAGGTCACTCTCATGCTCAACTGGTATCCCTACGGCGAGCACGCCCCGCTGTACTACGGCCTGGAGCAGGGCATCTTCGAGGAGCACGGGATCGACCTGAGCATTGAACCCGGACAGGGCTCACAACGGACCGTCCAAGCCGCCGGCGCCGGGCAGGCGGACTTCGGCTGGGCCGACACCCCCGCCCTGCTCGCCTCGGCCGGCGAGGGCGTCCCGGTCCGCAGCCTCGGCGTGTACCTGCAGACCACCCCCTCCGCGGTGCAGTTCTTCGCCGAAGAGGAGATCGAGGAGCCCGCGGACCTGGAGGGACTGACGCTCGCATCCACCGCGGGCGACGCGCTCACCACCACCTTCCCCGCGTTCCTCGCTGCGAACGACATCGACGAGGACGCGGTCGAGATTCAGAACACCGACTCCGCGGGCAAGATCTCGGCCGTCGCCTCCGGTCAGACCGACGGTCTGCTCGGCTTCGCCCACGACCAGGCACCGAAGATGGCGGAGGAGACCGGCCGCGAGGTCGACGTGCTGCGCTACGCGGACTGGAACCTCAACTACTACGGAAACGGCCTGCTCACCTCCGAGTCCGCCGTCGAGAGCGACGAGGACCTGGTCCAGCGCATGGTCACCGCCACACAGGAATCCTGGAGCGCCGCCCAGGACAACCCCGAGAAAGCGGTCGCGGCCATGGAGGGCGCCTCCGAGCAACTTCCCAGCGACCAGGTGCTGACCGAGCAGCTCGACGCCACGTTCGAGCTGCTGCACACCGACGCGACCGAGGGCGAGGCTCCCGGCGTCAACGCCGAGGAGGACTGGCAGCAGACCATCGACATCCTGATCGAGACCGGGTTCATCGAGGAGGCGGGGACACCCGACGCGTACTGGACCGGCGAGTTCGCGGAGGCTCAGTAGTGACGGGCGCGCACGACCAGGCGGGTGTCCTAGACGGAGATCCCGCGGCGGCGGACGGAGCCACCGCCGCGGCGGTGCGGATCGAGGACGTCAGCGTCCGCTTCCGTGCCAGGAAGACCGAGGTCCTGGCCCTGGACGACACCACTCTCCGGGTGGGACGGGGCGAGTTCGTCGCCATCGCCGGGCCTTCGGGGTGCGGAAAGTCCACGCTGCTGAAACTCGCCGCGGGACTGCTGCGCCCGTCCTCCGGCACGGTGTCGCTGTTCGACAGCGAGGTCACCGGCCCCCGGGCCGACATCGGCTACGTGTTCCAGCGTGCCGCACTCCTCGAATGGCGCACGGCCCGGCGCAACATCGCCATCCAGGCGGAGATCCGGCGCATGGACACCGGGGCGGCCAACCGGCGCATCGACGAGCTGATCGAGATGACCGGGCTGGCCGGCTTCGAGGACGCCTACCCGCATGAGTTGTCCGGCGGCATGCAGCAGCGGGTCGCGCTGTGCCGCGCCCTGCTGCACCGCCCCCCGGTACTGCTCATGGACGAGCCGTTCGGCGCGCTCGACGCGCTCACCCGCGAGCAGATGAACGTGGAGCTCCACCGCATCTGGCGGGAAACCGGAACGACCATCCTCCTGGTGACGCACTCGATCGCCGAGGCGGTCTACCTGGCCGGGCGGGTCGCCGTGATGAGCGCCCGCCCCGGCCGGGTCATCGAAACCCTCGACATCGAGCTTCCCGACCAGCGCGACTACGCCGCGACGATGTCCGACCCGGCCTTCGCGGCCGCGACCAACCGGATCCGCCGGCTCCTCGGCGCCGAGGGCGGGATCGACTGACCGGACCGGAACGCCCGCGCCGCGATTGACCTTGACGCTGCGTCAACCCCTACCGTCGTTGTCACCGACGACGGGTCGAAGGGACCGAGCGATGGAATGGTCCATTCAAGAAGTCGCCCGCTCGGCCGGTACCACGAGCCGAACGCTGCGTCATTACGACGACATCGGACTTCTCAGACCGAGCCGGGTCGGCGGGAACGGCTACCGCTACTACGACGAGCACGCGCTCGTGCGGCTGCAGCGGATCCTGCTGCTGCGCGAGCTCGGCCTCGGCCTGCACGCCATCGCCGAGGTGGTCGAGGGTCAGCGGGACACCGCCGCCGCACTGCGGGCCCACCTGGAGCTGCTCGAACGGGAACGCGCGCGGATCGGACGGCGGATCGAGTCGGTACGCACGACCCTGGACAGGATGGAGGGAGGTGAACACCTGGTGGCAGACGAGGTATTCGACGGTTTCGACCACACGCACTACAAGGACGAGGTGATCGCGCGCTGGGGCCGCGAGGCCTACGAGCAGGGCGACCGGTGGTGGCGCTCGCTCTCGGAGGACGAGCGGAACGGATTCCAGCAGCGGCAGCACGCCATCGCGGCCGACTTCGCCCGGGCGTGTGCGGCAGGCCGGACGCCCGACAGCGAGGAGGTTCAGGCCATCACCGGGCGCCATTACGACTGGGTGGCGCTCGGCTGGCAGGGCAGGCGCCCGAACGCGGAGCAGTTCGCCGGGCTCGGCCAGATGTATGTCGACGATCCGCGCTTCACCACGGTCTACGACAGGCACGATGAAGGCACGGCGGCCTTCATCCGCGACGCGATGAGGGTCTACGCCGAACGCGCCCTGTAAGCGCCGGGGCGGGAGCTGCCCACTCCCGCCCCGCACGGGAGCGCGGGACTGCGGCTCCCCCGGAAAGGACGGTCCTGCTCGGCGCCCCGCAAGGCGCCCACCCGCTCCCGGGATTCATACGGCGCATCCCCGGTGCTCCCCCGCCCTTCAGTACTACCCCGCCGGTGCGTTGGCCCGGTCCGGCCCGGGGCGGCGATTCGGCTTTCCTCCGATCTCCTGAAATCCCGTCGTGAGTCTGGCACGCTCCCAGGATGACTCCGGCCACGGCTGATAAAGCGCAGGCGGAGTCGGTGCCGTCTCACGCGGAGATCTGCACCGCCATGTCCTGCGATGACTCCCCGCACCTGGAACATGTGCCCTCCCGCGCCGGCGGACGCTGGAGGGGCGCCGAGCGCCTGCCGGACAGTGGTGCGCGGGCCCTGCCGCGGGCCGGTGGCCGCAGCGCTTCTCGACCAAGGCGAGCCGGACGGTCGCGCCCGGATGGTCGAGGCCGCACCCTTTTGTTCCGTGCGCGCCCCGCCGCCCCGGTAGGTCCCGTGCGTGCCGGATCGGCGCGCACCGCACCCAACAGCCCGGTGTGTAGCAGCACGCACCTGCCGCGGGGTTCTGGACCCCTGCTAGATCTACCTCACACAGCCACGGATGCGTTCGCGCGCTCTTCAGGAGGTTCCCCCATGCCGAGACAGCTGAAACTCGCCCCTTGCGCCGCCGCTTTTCTGCTCACCACCGCCTGCGCGGGGGGCGGGACCGCCTCCGAGGAGGAAGGACCCGACAAGATCACTCTCACGCTCAACTGGTATCCCTACGGCGAGCACGCCCCGCTGTACTACGGCCTGGAACAGGGCATCTTCGAGGACTACGGGATCGACCTGAGCATCGAACCCGGACAAGGGTGCCACC
>NZ_LAJC01000135.1 GCF_000981225.1 Allosalinactinospora lopnorensis | reverse complement strand
AAGAAGGCAGGGCCCCACACCGGGCGGGTCGCGGTGCGTGCCTCCGGGAGCTCCACCATCACCACCGACCACGGAACCGTCCACGGCATCGACCACGAGCATGTCCGCCCGCCGCAGCGCAGCGACGGCTACGCCTGTACCACCGGAAGGAGAAGGGCGTTTCCTCCCCGGCCTGAAGGTCGGGGCTCCACGCCCGGCGAGATGAACGACCTCACCTCTGACCTGCTGCCATCGCAGACCACCACCGACGAACAGGGCCGGCACGCCGACGTGGCGCTTCTTCCCGTCGGCAGCTTCGAGCAGCACGGCCCTTTCCTCCCCCTGACGACCGACACCGTGATCGCGTGCACCGTCGCCCGGGAGATCGCCGCCGCCCACCCGGTCCGCCTCCTGCCGCCGGTGACGGTCTCGTGCTCCCACGAGCACGCGGCATGGCCCGGGACCGTGAGCATCTCCGCCACGACCCTGTACGCGGTCGTCCGGGACATCGCCGACTCGCTCCGCCGGTCCGGGACCGGGAACCTCGTCGTGGTCAACGGCCACGGCGGGAACTACGTGCTGGGCAACCTCGTCCAGGAGGCCACCGAGGACGGGCCGCGCATGGCTCTCTTCCCGTCCTTCCAGGACTGGGAGTCGGCGCTGGCGGCGGCCGGGATACGGACATCGGCCTGGAGCGATATGCACGCCGGCGAGGCCGAGACGTCCATACTCCTGCACGCCCACCCGCACCTGGTCCGGCCCGGCTACGAGTCGGGCGACCGGCTCGCCGACGACCGCAGGCACCTGCCCACCCTCGGCGTGGCGGCGTACACCGAGTCCGGGATCATCGGCCGCCCCTCACTGGCTTCGGCCCAAAAGGGGGAGGATCTTCTCGGCAGCCTGGTCGAGTCGTTCGGTGACCACCTCGCGGCCCTCAGGTCATAACAGGAAGCCGCTCTTCCTCCCGCTCCTCCCGCGCACGGGGGGCCTCTTCGAGTTCGGCGTGCGCGGGCTCGGGCCGCGCCCGGGCGGTGCGGCGGAAGAGCAGCACCCCGGCGCCGGGCAGACTTGAGACGAAGGTGAGCACCCCGCACACCACTGCGGTGGTGAAGCCCTGTGTGGCCCCCAGTCCCGCGGCGCCGAACGCCAGCGCGAGGAAGGCCTCCCGCGGCCCCCAGCCGCCGACGTTCACCGGCAGCGTCATCACGAGCAGTGTCAGCACCATCAGCGGCGCGAGCTCGAAAAGCGGCGCCGAGGAGCCCGCGGTGCGCGCGGCCACGAGGAACAGGGCGACGTTTCCCGCCAGGGCCGCCATGGACAGCAGTACCACCCCCGGCCAGATGTCGCGGGCCAGCAGGCCGAGGCGCACGTCGGTCAGGGTGGCCACGATCGCGCGGCGCCACTTCGACGTGCTCCTCCCCCACCGGGCCCACGCGGCGAGCGCGAGCGCGACGGCCAGCCCGCCCAGAGCCGCCGTCCCGAGCCCAGGGGCCGGGGCGATGCCGCCGATCACCGCGGAGGCCAGGGAGGAGTGGACCAGCAGCACCGCGACCCCGAGGACGATGAGGACGATCTGGCCCCCGACCCGTTCCAGGACCACGGCGCGGACGCCACGGCCGAGGTTGCCGGAACGCCGCCCGTGGCTTACCGCGCGGTGGGCATCGCCGAGCACGCCCGCGGGGAGCACGACGTTGAGGAACAGCGCCCGGTAGTAGTCCGCGACCGCCGTCGCCAGCGGCAGCCTCAAGCCGAGGCGCCACGCTATTAGGCACCACCGCCAAGCGCTGAACACGGTGGTCAGTAGGCCGAGTCCGAGTGCGGCGAGCACCGCCTGGCCATCGACCAGGCGCAGGCCGTCCAGCAGCGCGTCGGTGCCGAACTGCCATACCAGCGCGGCGAGGATGGCCGCACCGCCCAGTGCCCGCAGCCAGGGCCAGACCCGCCGCATCACCGGAGGGCACCGTTGGGCAGCGCGAGCAGGTCGCTGTGGTGGACCACGACGTGCAGCTCACCGGCCTCGCAGGCCTGGAGCCGGCGGCGCAGGTAGGCCTCCCCCTGGGGCGCGAGCTCCGGCCGCTGCTCGCAGGCGGCGGCGACCCAGCCGCGCAGCCATTCCGCGACCAGCGCGGCCTGGTCCGCGCCGAGCCGCCACGGGCTGGGCCGGGTGTGTACCACCGCGCCGCGGCGTTCGAACGCCCCGGTGGCGGCACTGGCCCCGTCCGGCCCGAGCAGTGTGCGCCCGCGGTCGGTACGGCGCTGGTGGGCGTTGAAAGCATCGGTGATCTCGGCGTCGAGCGGGTCGGCCGGAGCGAGTTCCACCCGCCCCGCGACAGAGAGGGTCAGCAGGGCCGGGCAGCCGGCGCCGGCGCACGCCTCGGCGATCCCGTCCATCTCGTCCCCGGTGAGCAGGTCCACCACCGCGGAGGTGGTCACCAGCGAGGTGTCGGAGAGGTCGTCCGCGTCCAGGTGGGTGATGTCCTTCTCCTGCGTCGTGACCGTCGCGGGACTGCCATCGGCGGCCGCGCCGGCCATGCCCGCACTGGCCCGGGCGAGCAGTTCGGGGTCGCGGTCGTGCAGGATCCAGTGCTGCGGGCCCGCTAGTCGCCCGTTGAGCCAGCGCCCCATGGAGCCGGTGCCGCAGCCGAGGTCGCGGATCACCAGCGGCCCTGCGGCGCCCGACGCGTCCAGGTACCCGCGCAGGGGGTCCAGGAGCTCCGTGGCGCGAGCGGCGGCATCGGCGCTCTCGCGCAGCTCCAGCCACTCCGGGGGGCAGTGGGACGCGGCGGCCATGCTCACGTGGTCCTCCAGGGCTCGTTCCGGAGCTCTTCCAGCATTCCGGCCAGGTTATGTGACGTCTGTTCCCATTTGTCGAGAATGCCGCGCATGTGACACGCGGCACTCCTGAGGCTGCGGCGCAGGCTGTCGTCGCCGAACCAGCGGCGCAGGGCTTCCGCGAGCGCCGCGGGATCCTCTGGGGGAACCAGAATGCCCGGAACGCTGCCGTCGGGAGCCTGCCCGAGGGTTTCCGGCACACCGCCCACGGCCGTCGCCAGTACCGGGATCCCGCGCGCCAGCGCCTCGGTCACCACCATGCCGTAGGTCTCGACGCGGGAGGCCAGTACCACGAGGTCGGCCGCAGCGTACGTGGCGGCCAGCCGCTCGCCCGTCTGCGGTCCTTCGAGATACACACGGTCGCCGAGACCGGACTGTTCAATCATCTGCCGTAACTGCGCGACATAGGCCGGGTCGCGGCGCAGCGGTCCGACGCATACGCAGCTCCAGGGCAGGTCGGTGAGGTGCGCCAGCGCCTCGACGAGCAGGTCCTGCCCCTTGGTCGGGGTGACCGCGGCGACGCAGAGCAGGCGGGACGCGCCGTCGGTTCCGGACGCCGGCGGCGCGGGGTCGGTCCCCGGTGTGACAATGCGCACCCGGTCCTCGGCGAGCCCGTGCCGCTCGACCAGCCGGCGCGCGGCCCACGGGCTGGTGGCCACGACCGCGCTTCCGGCGTGCAGCACCCGCCTTTCCCTGGTGTCCAGATCCGCCGCGGTGGCCGGATCCAGCCCGGCTTCCTCAGCGAGTGGCAGGTGCACCAGGACCACCAGACGCAGCCGGTCCGCCTGCGGCACGACGACTTCGGGGACACCGCACGCCACGAGACCGTCGAGCAGCACGAGAGCCCCCTCTGGAAGAGCGGCGAGCGCCCGCGCGAGCTCCGTGCGGGCGGCGGCGTCCGGTCGCGGCCAACTCCCCCGGACAGCGACCTCGCGCACCCGCCAGCCCACCGCCGCGAGGCCCTGGCACACGCGGCGGTCATAGGTGTTTCCCCCGCTCGGCACGGCGGCGTCGTCGATGTCACCGGGCAGGATGGCGTGCACGGTGCGCGGGGTGGCGCCGTCGGCGGCGTTCACAGTCGGCGTTCGAAGCTCGCCCAGGCGATGTGCGACTCGTGCACCGTGACCGTGATCCCGGTCAGTCCGCGGGCACCCTCGCCGAAAGCGCCCGCGGCCACCTTGCCGGCGAGCCGATCGGCGATGACCTTTGCCAGGAACTCCGTGGACGTGTTGACGCCGGCGAAGGCGGGCTCGTCGTCGAGGTTGCGGTAGTTGAGCTCACCGAGCACGGCTCCCAGCTCCTGGCCGGCCAGTCCGATGTCGACGACGATGTTGTCGGCGTCGAGCTCTGGCCGGCGGAACGCCGCGTCCACGATGAACGTCGCGCCGTGCAGCCGCTGCGCCGGGCCGAAGACGTCCCCGCGGAAACTGTGGGCGATCATCAGGTGATCGCGAATGGTGACGCTGAACAACGAATCACTCTCCGGGGTGGTCGGCTGACGCGCGGTCCTTGTCTGCCGCGGAACTGTACCCGATCCGGTGGCACACCCCGGAAAGACTGCCGTCGGCGAGGCGGGACATCACCCGGGGCAGGTCCTCGAACGCGTTTTCACTGCTGATCAGCGCGTCGAACGCGGGGTCGGCGAGGAGGTCGAAGGACAGCGACAGCCGGTCGGCGAAGCCGCGGCGCGTCCGCCGGGCCGGGGACACCGTGCCCACCTGGCTGCCGCGGATGGTCAGGCGGCGCGAGTGGAAGGCTTCCCCCAGCGGCACGCTGATCCGCCGGTCGCCGTACCAGCTGAGCTCGACGACCGCTCCCTCCGGCGCGAGCAGTTCCAGGGACCGCGCGAGCCCTTCCTCGGTGGCACTGGCGTGCACGACGATGTCGCACTCCCCCGCGGCCTGCTCGGGGGCCGCGAAGTCGACGCCGAGCGCCTCGGCGGTGTGAGCGCGCGCGGGGTCGGTGTCGACCAGCTGCGCCCGGACCCCGGGGAACCCGGCGAGCAACCGGGCGACGCAGCAGCCGACCATGCCCGCCCCGACAACGGCGATTCGGTCGCCGACCAGCGGCGCGGCGTCCCACAGCGCGTTCACCGCGGTCTCCACCGTCCCGGCCAGCACCGCCCGGGAGGCGGGAACCGTCTCCGGCACGGGGGCCACCGCGTCGGCCGGGACCACGTAGCGGGTCTGGTGCGGGTAGAGGCAGAAGACGGTGCGGCCGAGCAGGTCCGGCGGCCCCTCTTCGACGACCCCCACGTTGAGGTAGCCGTACTTGACGGGCGCGGGGAAGTCGCCCTCCTGGAAGGCGCCCGCATCGCCCCGTACTGGCTCTCGGGCACCTGGCCACGGAAGACGAGGGTCTCGGTTCCCCGGCTCACCCCGGAATAAAGGGTGCGGACCAGCACGTCCTCAGTGCGGAGGGGCGGCAGGGCGACCGGCCGGACCTCCCCCTCGCCGGGGGCTCTGAGCCAGAAAGCGCGTGCTTCGCGCTCCATTGGCCTCCTCCGACAGTAATTTCGAGGTGATCCGATTCCCTTCCGGATCCGTGGAGCATAGCAAACGGTATTCCGCGGACTTGGTAAGCGCATGCGAGTTATGGGGGCATAGTGGCCACAACGGATTGGCGCAGCGTCGGGACAACGGGGGTCTCCGTCCAGGAGCCGGCCGTCGGGGCGGGCGCCCAGGTCGTCCTGCTGGCGTTACTGTCGGCGAGCGTGGGTCTGGGCCCCGCGGGCTGGCTGGCCGGGACCGCCTACGCCCTTGCCACCTGTGTCCTCCTCACCTCGGCCCTGAACCGGTCGCGGGCGCAGTCGCTGGGGCCGGCCGACCGCGTCACCCTGGCCCGCTCAACACTGGCCGGGGGCGTAACGGCCCTCGTGGTGGACAGTCTCGCCGGCGGCGGGACACCCGTCGCGCTCCTCGTCATGCTCGCCGCGGTGGCACTGGTCCTGGACGGGGTCGACGGTCACGTCGCGAGGCGCACCGGGACCGTGTCCACGCTGGGGGCACGCTTCGACATGGAGGTCGACGCCTTCCTCATCCTGGTGCTCAGCGTCTTCGTCGCCGGGTTCCTGGGAGCATGGGTGCTGGTGATCGGCGCGATGCGCTACGCCTTCGCCGCAGCGGCCCACGTGGCGCCATGGCTACGCGCGTCGCTGCCGCCGAGTTTCGCCCGCAAGACCGTGGCCGCGCTTCAGGGCGTGGTCCTCGTCATCGCCAGCGCCGGGATCCTGCCGTACGCGGCCGCGTTCCTCCTGGTCGGAGGGGCACTGGCGACGCTCGTGTGGTCCTTCGGCCGCGACATCGGGTGGCTCTGGCGAACCCGGTACCGCCATGCCATCGCGGTGTGAGGCCCGGCGGGACACCCATCCCAGCCCCCGACCGGCCGCGGTGCGGCGGCGTCCCCTGGGG
>NZ_LAJC01000134.1 GCF_000981225.1 Allosalinactinospora lopnorensis | reverse complement strand
CCCGGCCTATTTCCACGAGCCGAACTTCGACGCGTGCGTGCGCCCGCTGACGGACCCGGCCGGCAGCGCATACATCCATTGCGGAACGCATTTCACCGGAATGTTCATGCGCTGCTACCCGGATCGGATCACCACCGGCCGCATCCTGGCCGAAGACCGCTTGGCGGTCCTTTCCCGGATGCGGAGCGAAGCCCTGAAACGCTGACGGGCAGACCACCGCCCGATCACTGTTCGGGATGTCCGCGACCCCGCCGACCGACCACAGCGCGTGAGTCCGTCCAGTAAACGGATGCCCTGTCCGCCTTCGTTCGACGCGGAGGCGCGGTCCACCGCGCGGGCCCCGCCTGAGACGTCCACGGGGCGGGCGGCTCCGCCGTGGAGCCGCCCGCCCCGTTCCGGGCAGGATCGAGCGGTGCGGCTACTCGCTGGCCAGCGCGCCGGTGATCGAGGTGCGCCCGGCGGTTCGCGCCGGAAGCACCGAGGCCAGCAGCCCGGCGAGCACCGCCACCGCGATGAGCAGCGCGATCCTGGCCACCGGGACGGTCAGCAGCAGGTCGCTCAACACAACGGTGCCCGCGGCCCACCCGAACACCACCCCGAGGCCGACGCCTAGCACGGCGCCGATCAGGCACAGCAGCACCGCCTCCATGCTCAGCATCCGGCTGAGCTGGCCCTTAGCCAGGCCCATCGCCCGTAGCAGCGCGGACTCGCGGGTGCGCTCCAGCACCGACAGCGCCATGGTGTTGGCGATCCCGAACACCGCGATCAGGACGGACAGCCCGAGCATCGCCGCGATCACCAGGAACGCCGTGTCCAGGAAATCGGTGATCTCGTTCTTCAGCTGCGCTGTGGACATGACCTGCAGCGTGGGGTCGTCCTCCACCGCGGCGTAGACGGCGTCGTGGACCTCGTCGTCCTCCGCCCCGTCGGCCGCCCGTACGGATACCGACTGGGCGTCGGTGGCGTCGGGGAAGTAGGTCGCGAAGTCATCCGGATCCATGGTCACGCCCCACAGGCCATCGGTGCCCGCGGTGACGGCGGCGATCTCGAAGTCCCGCTCGCCCTGTTCGGTCGGCACCGTGAAGGTGGCGCCGACATCGCGTCCTTCGGCGTACACCTCGGCCACCACGACCTTGCCGGGGGCCAGGTCGGACAGGTCACCGGACTTCAGGGAGGCACCGACGTCGGTACCGACCGCACCTCCGTAGTAGGCCGAGACCGGAAGGTCCGTCCGTGCCTCGCCGCCGCCCGTGTAGGCGGTGCGTTCGGTGATGACGGTCGCGATGGCCGGCGAGTCCTCCAGCCGTCCGGCGACGGCCGGCGGTATCCCCTCCCCGGTCTCGGTGTCGAACTGCGGGGTGATCGTGTAGTCCACCGGGAACTGCCGTTCCAGCTGGTCGGTGATCGTGGACTCCATCGAGGCGCTGATGACCGAGTAGCCGGTGATCAGCGCGGCCCCGACCGTGAGCGCGATCATCGCGGTCGCCGCCCGCTTGGGGCTGCGCCGGGTGTTGTCGGCGGCCAGCGCGCCGGCCGCGCCGAGCTTGCGCATCGGCGCGCCCAGGGCGGCCACAATGGCGCGCACGAGCAGCGGGCCGAGGACGAACACGCCGAGGAAGGCCGCGAAGCCGCCCAGGGTGACTACGAGCAGTCCATGCTCCGACGGACCCGAGGAAGAGAGGGCCATCGCCCAGCGCACCAGGGCCGCGGCGAGCAGGAAGAGCGCCACCCCGCCGGCGATCCGCACCCAGCCGATGCCCTGCTCCAGGCCCTGGGCGGTGGCGCTGGTGCGCAGTGCGGCCAGCGGCGGGACCCGGGTGGAGCGGATCGCCGGGACCAGCATCGCGAGCACCGTCATCACGGTGCCGACGGCCAGCCCGGCGACGACCACCGCGGGGCCGATCACGACCGAGGTTGAGGACACCGTGGCGCCGAGCGTCTCACCTCCGATGGCGAAGCCCGCGTAGCCCACGCCGATGCCGGCGAGCACGCCGACGGCCGAGGACACCGCCCCGATGATCACCGCCTCCAGCAGCGCGCCGCGGAACACCTGGCCGCGGCCCGCACCGACGCAGCGCAGCAGGGCCGTCTCCCGCTGGCGCTGGGCGAGCAGGATCGCGAAGGTGTTGTAGATGACGATGCTCGCGACGAACATGGCGATCAGCGCGAAGAGCATCAGCGCCATCGTCAGCACCTGGGAGTCGGCCCCGGCGTTTTCGGCCAGCCGCTGGCCGAACTCCTGTCCGGTCAGAACCTCGGCGTCGCCGGCGACGGCCGCGACCGCCTCGGTAACGGCCTCGTCCGTCGTCCCCTGGGCGCCGGTCACGTTGATCTCGGAGAGCCCGTCGACCCCGGTCATCTCCTTGGCGGTGGTCTCGTCGAAGGCGACGGCGCCGGTAAAGCTGAACTCCGATCCGACGCCGAAGTCGACCAGTCCGGTCACGGTGAACGTGTGCTCCGCACCCTCGTGGTCCAGGATCTGCACCTCGTCACCGATGCCGTGGCCGGTCTCACGGGCGCTGCCGGTCGCGAGGGCGACCTCGTCCGCGTCGGCGGGCAGCTCGCCCTCGGCGGCCGAGTAGCGCGTGGAGTCGCCGACGGACACGCCCGCGGTGGGCAGGTTGCCCACGACCCGCCCTTCGGTATCCAGTAGTGGGGTGTCCCCCCTGATCACGCCGCCGGCCTCGGTGACCTCCGGCAACGCGGCGATGTCGTCCAGGGTCCGCTGGGACAGCAGTGTCGGCTCGGAGCCGTCGCCCTGGTCGTTGTCCGGAAGCACGATCGCGGCGAATCCGTCGGCCGACCCCTTCACCTGGGCGTTGAAGCTCTCGTTGAGGGTTCCGGTGAACACCAGCGTCCCGGAGACGAACGTGACACCCAAGATGATCGCCAGTGCCGTGGTGACCAGCCGGCCTTTGTGCATGCGCAGGCCGGCGAGCGTGGTGCGCAGCATCGCCTAACCCTCCAGCCTGACCAGGCAGTTGAGTACGGTCTCGGCGTCGGGCTGGCGGATCTCGCCGACGAGCCGCCCGTCGCGCAGGAACACCACCCGGTCGGCGTAGGCGGCGGCCACCGGGTCGTGTGTGACCATCACGACGGTCTGGTGCAGATCGCGCGCCGAGTCGCGCAGGAAGGCGAGTACCTCAGCGCCGGAGCGGGAGTCGAGGTTGCCGGTGGGTTCGTCGGCGTAGACCACCTCGGGCTCGTTCAGCAGGGCGCGTGCGACGGCCACGCGCTGCTGCTGCCCGCCGGACAGTTTCGAGGGCGTGTGGTCCAGCCGGTCGGTCAGGCCGACCACGTTGACGATGTGATCGAAGCGGCTCCGGTCCACCGTGCGCTTGGCGATGCGCGAGGGGAGCAGGATGTTCTGCTCGGCGGTGAGCATCGGCAGCAGGTTGAAGGACTGGAAGATGAACCCGATCCGGTCGCGGCGCAGCAGCGTGAGCTGTCGGCTCCCCAACCGGGTGATGTCGGTGCCGCCCAGGAGCACGCTTCCGGAGGTGGCGCTGTCCAGTCCGGCGAGGCAGTGCATCAGGGTGGACTTGCCCGAGCCGGAGGGCCCCATGATCGCGGTGAACTCGCCCCGGGTGAACTCCAGGCTCACTCCGTCCAGGGCGCGGACGCCCGCGTGCGCGGCTCCATAGACCTTGGTGAGGTCGCGGGCGGTGACCGCCGGCGGCGCAGCATAGGAGCGCTGCTCCGGGGTGGCCAACGTGGCTCTCTCGTTCACGCTGCTCTCCTAACGTCTGGAAATGACTGACCGCGGTGGGGAGCGGGGACTGCCCGGCTCGCCGCGACCGCAGAAGACGCTAATTCCGCGCAGCGCAAGCGCGCATCGGCCGTACGGATAGTTGTGCGGCGCTTCGATCGGGGCGGGGTACGGGTGCCGCGGGGGCACTTTCTCAGGGGGCGGTACCGACTTTCGGCGGGGCCCGCCGCGCTGCTCCGCCGCCTCGCCGGCCGTGACGCAGCCGGGTGCCCTGGGTGAAGCCGCGGTTCGACTTTCGGACACCCGTAAGGCGCCGCGGCCCCGGCTGGAAAGCGCCGCCGCGTCTACACTCCAGCACATGTTTCGTCGTGACGGGGTGTTCCTGCGGGAGGCATACAGGCGGAAACTGATGGGGATCTGGCGCTGGTGGTGGGAGCGCCGGTTCCGGGCCGCCGACTGGCTCTACGCGTGTGCTCTGTACCCGTGGATGGCGATGTTCAACCTGGCGGCGCTGGAGACTGTGGGAGACCCCTGGATAGGGGGAGTGGTCAGCCCTCTGATAGCGCCTCTGCTCCAGCCCCTTCCAGGGCTGCTCAACCTCCTGATCTTCGCCAAGTTGGTCATGGTGCTGCCCGGCGTGGTGTCGGTGACGGTCCTGTTCCGCCGCAGCCGGCCCGGCTTGTTGCTCACCGCCGCGCTGGTGCTGCTGCTCGTCTTCGGCAATCCGGTAGCGGTACCGCTCGCCCTGTACTCCTACGCCGTGTGGTTCAGCAACCGGCGCGCACTGGCGGGCTGGACCGGCGCCATGGCCGTGGGGCCGGTCGTCGGAGTGCCTCCGACCAATGGGCTCTTCTGGGTGCTGTTCGTCTGGATCGTCTTCATCGCGCTGCCGCTGACCATCGGCCTGTGGGTCGGCACCCGCCGCGAGCTCATCGCCAACCTGCGCGAACGCGCCGAACGGCTGGAGCACGAGCGGCACCTGGAGACACAGCGGGCCGTCTTCGCCGAACGCACCCGGATCGCCCGGGAGATGCACGATGTCGTCGCGCACCGGGTGAGCATGATGGTGCTGCACGCGGGCGGGCTCGAGGTCTCCGCCGCCGAGCAACGCACAGTGGAGGCCGCCGCGTTGATCCGCGGCACCGGCCGCGAGGCCTTGGCCGAGCTGCGCGAGATCCTCGGCGTGCTGCGCGACGACCCCGGTGCCAGGGCTCCCACAGCTCCGCAGCCGCTGATCGCCGACCTGCGGCGGCTCGTGGACGAGTGGCGCGGCGCCGGCATGGCGATCGACTGGCGCACGGACGGGACCGTGCGCAACCTGCCGGCGCGGGTGGAGCGTACCGCCTACCGGACGGTGCAGGAGGCGCTGACCAATGCCTCCAAGCACGCCCTGGGAGCCGGGGTGTCCGTGCGGCTCTACTACGGCGAGGAGAACCTGGACATGGCGGTGGCCAACGTGCCGCCGCCCGAGACCGCCGGCCCGCGGCCGGAGCCTCCGCCCAGTAGCGGCTACGGGCTCGCCGGGCTGCGGGAACGCGTCGCCCTGGCCGGCGGCGAGTTGACCGCCGGGCCGTGTCCTGACGGGAGATGGAAGGTCCACGCCACCGTCCCCGTGGCGCAGCCGGAGGACACGGTCGGCGCGCTCAGGACGGTCGGAAACTATGGGGGAGATGGTGCATGATCAAGACCTTGTTGGTGGACAACGAGCATCTGGTGCGCTCCGGTCTGCGGATGATCCTGGACACCGCCGAGGACATCGAGGTCGTGGGGGAGGCATCCGACGGCGCGGAGGCCCTGCGGCTCGCCGGTGATCTCGCGCCCGATGTGGTGCTGCTCGACATCCGCATGCCCGGTATGGACGGGTTGACCGCAGCGGGGGAACTCACCGCCTCGCCCCGGGCGCCCAGGGTCGTGCTGCTCACCACGTTCGACCTGGACGACTACGTGCACCGCGCGCTGCGCGCCGGAGCGGTCGGCTTCCTGCTGAAGGACACGCCGCCGCGTGATCTCATCGCGGCGGTACGCACCGTCTACGAGGGCAACGCGATGCTCGCGCCCAGCATCACCAAGCGGATGCTGGAGCACTTCGCCGCCCCGGCCTCCGAAGGGGCGGCGGTGGCCGCGAAGCGCCTGGAGGTGCTCAGCGAGCGGGAACGTGCCGTGCTGCTCACCATCGCCCGCGGCATGTCCAACGCCGAGGCCGGCCGCGCCCTGCACATCAGCGAGGCCACGGTGAAGGCGCACGTCAGCCGGATCCTGGACAAGCTCGGCACGACCAACCGGGTGCAGGCCGCGATTCTCGCCCACGACGCCGGCTGGGTGTGAGTTCTCGGCTCCCTCCGCCGCCCCGGTCCAAGACGCCGTGCCCGCTTGAACGGTGAGAACGGGGATTGGGCGTTTGCCGGGGCGGGTAGCTGTTCGTCCTGTCCAACGTGCTCGGAGCAGGCCCGGGGCAACAGGGGGAGGCAGCGGCGGGTCCCGAACGTCAAGGCCTTTGTCGTTGATTTCGCGAATTCGCTGAGGAAGGAACCGCGGGGCCA
>NZ_LAJC01000133.1 GCF_000981225.1 Allosalinactinospora lopnorensis | reverse complement strand
GGGCCCGCGGACACGGCACGCGGACAGGCCCGCCTCTGCTCCGCGCGTTCCGGTGGAAAGCTGCGATTCTGGATGCCGCATCCGGGATAGCCGACCAAGGAAGCGCGCGGCCTCCTCAGGGTCGGCCACCGGCCACGACGCACATCCCCGCTGGCTACGCCCAGGGCGGCGCCACGCCGGGGCCGGGAAGGTGTCGCACGGCCCTGGCGGGACCGGCCGTCCCGACTTGGAAACGGGGATACTGGGATGAGGAGGCGGACATGGGGCTCGGCCTGACCACGGATCTCTACGAACTCACCATGACGGCCGTCTACCTGCGTCGGAACATGCGCGCACCGGCCACGTTCAGCCTTTTCGCGCGGAAGCTGCCAACGGCGCGCGGCTTCCTCGTCGCCGCGGGACTGGAGGACTGCCTGCGCTTCCTCGAAGCCTTCCGGTTCGACGATGAGGATCTGGACTACGCCTCCACCGTTCTCGGGCTCGATGACGCGACCGTGGCGGGGTTGGCCGATCTGCGCTTCACCGGCGATGCCTGGGCGGTGCCCGAGGGGCGCGTGGTGTTCGCCGGAGAGCCGCTGCTGGAGGTCAGCGCTCCCCTGCCCGAGGCGCAGCTCGTCGAGACCGCGCTGCTGAACCACATGACCTTCCACACCAGCGTGGCGACCAAGGCGTTCCGGTGCGTCCAGGCGGCGGACGGAGCGACGTGGTCGACTTCTCGTTCCGCCGCACGCAAGGGATCGACGCGGGAATGTCGGTCGCCCGGGCCTGCGCGATCGCGGGCTTCGCCGGCACGAGCAACGTCGAGGCCGCCCGCCGGTTCGGGCTGCCGACCGTGGGCACCATGGCGCACTCCTTCGTCGAGGCGTTCGCGACCGAGGAGGAGGCGTTCACCCGCTTCGTCGACCAGTTCCCCGACCGCGCGACCTTTCTCGTCGACACCTACGACACGATGGGCGGCGTGCGCACGGCGATCAGCGTGGCGCGGCGGCTCGGCCTGGGTGACCGGTTCGGGGTCCGGCTGGACTCGGGGGACATGACCGAGCTGTCCATGCTGGCCCGGGCCGAGCTCGACGCGGCCGGCCTGCCCCGGGCTCGGATCTTCGCCAGCGGCGGACTCGACGAGTACGCCATCGACGAGCACGTCCGGGCCAAAGCTCCGATCGACGCCTACGGGGTGGGAACCAAGGTCGGCGTGTCGGCCGACGCGCCGTACCTGGACTCCGCCTACAAGCTCGTGGAGTTCGACGGCCGGCCGGTCATGAAACTGTCGTCGGGCAAGGTCTTCCCGCCCGGCGCCAAACAGGTGTTCCGCGGCCCGCACGGCGACCGCCTCTGCCTGCGCCACGAGCCCCCTCCCCCGGGCTGGGAACCGCTGCTGCGCCCGGCCATGCGCGCGGGCGAGCGGCTGAGCAGCGCGGAGAACTGGCAGGCCGCCCGCGACCGCCTGCGCGCCGACGCCGCCTGGCTGCCACCGGCGACCCGCGCACTGCGGGATCCGGCGCCGACCACCGTCGAATGGAGTCGGCCCCTGCACGAGCAGTACACACAGGTGCGGACGCGGCTCTCGCAGCACGTGGCCGGGCCGATCGAGGATCCGGTCGTCCCACCGCGCGACTGAGCCCGGCGGCCCGCTCGCTCGTCCTCACGGTAGCGCGCCGGTCGGGCACCTTATGGTGATGCGCCGCATGCCCGACGCGCGGCGGCTGCCCATCCCCTGCCTGTGGACCCGGCGTGTGAAGCAGGTGGGGTGCTTCCACCGCGCCCTGACAGCCATTCCGGGGCAGAGGTCGGGAAGGGAGTCGGTCGCGCCTTGGTCGGGTGCGTGCTTCGTGCCCGTGCGCACGACAATCACCGGCACCGAGGCATGGTGCAGCACCCGCCTGATCCACTGAGCCGAGCAGCAGCCCACGGAAACCACCGCGGCCGCGGGAACCGACAACGATCGGGGCCTTGTTTCTGCTCTCAGTGAGCAACGTGTGCGCCGGATTGTCCTCCACGACCACCACATGCACCGACGGCCGACCAGGCCGCCCTGATCTTGCCTCATCGACCAGGGCACGAACCCGCTTATCGGCGTGGATTGCCATGCTCTCACGGCCGACCATGTAGTTCGCCGCGCCCACCCCAGCGTATCCAGCGACACGGGCACCTGCTAGGCATGCACAACGGTGAGCTCCGCGTCGAGTCCGGCTGCCTCCTCCAACGCGAACCGCAGCGCCGCCCTGGAGTGCATGGAATCGTCAACGCCCACTACCACACGCCGGCGCTCCCGGTGTCGTCGTTCGTCTCCGGGTGGCACCACGGCAACGGGGCAGGAAACGTGAGCGGAGACGCGCACGCTCACTGACCCCAGGAACACCGAGCCCGCCCGCTGAGCCCACGTGAGCCGACAACAACGAGCTCCGCGTGTTCGACGCGTCGAGCAGGGCAGGAGCCGGCTCAAGTGATGACACGTGCGTTCGCACCGCCAACTCCGGCGCCGTCTTCTCAACATGCTCGACCGCCTTGGCGAGCACGACCGCCGCCCGGTCCGCCAGCTCTGGTGTAGGCACCATTCTGATCGGTGCTCTGAAGGGCACGGTGATCAGGGGCATGCTGAGTGCGTGCAGGATCTGTAGTCCGGTCCCGCGCCTGCGGGCCGCCCCGCCGCCCAGTCGAGCGCGACCTGGCTTAACGGGAGCCGTCCACCCCGACCACCACCTCGCGTTCGGTGGGAGGCCCAGTTTCGGGGACTGCACTCTCCGCGTTTTCGACGTTCTCAGATGTCACTGCGCTGCCCTATTTCGTCAGTCGAGAGCTCCAACCCGCCTCATGTACGAACCGCCACGCTGTTCGACGGTGGCCGGATTCGCGGTGGCCACGGCATTCGGGACCGCAGGCGCCGCCACCGGGAGCGCGGTTGTTCGTCTCTCGCGTCGTGCCTTGCGAGTTGCAGGCACAGCCGGTCACGTGCCTTGTCCACGGCGGTGCAGACGCAGTCACCATCCGCGCGGACACGCACGGTACCGGCCGCAGTGCCGACCGAGGCGACGATTCGGACCATCTCCCCGTAGCCGGTCACCGGTCTCCGTTGCACGGTGGCGCGCACGTCGGTTACGGGCCAGCGCGAGTAGCGATCGACCGTCGCGAGCCGATCCGCTACGTGCGCGAGGGCCGCAACGCCAATCCCTGTGGAGGGGACAATGGCGATGCGCGGATCCCACCACGGGTTCTGACCGCTCATGTCCCCTCCTCGCCGCAGGATCGGATTCCGGTCGATGACCTGCTGTTCTCTGAATCATTCTGGCCAGAGTCTGCGCCGGCCCGTCAGTGTCGACATGCCCCCCTCCGGGCGCCCTTCGTCCCGGCTTCAGCCGCGTTTCACAGGCGTTGGTCTCCGACCTTCGTCCCTATCGCTGCGCGTTCACGCGCCGTGGCCAGCGGGAACCAGGGAGGCCGCAACGGTCGCGCTCCTCCCGTCCTCGCCTCGCGGCTGGCGTTTGGCTTCGAGGAGGCAGGAGCCCGGTCCAGCCACTGGTTCCCCAGCGTCGCTCTCAGGAGCGGCACTGCGACGGCAGCGGTTCCGGAAAGGCCGGCCGCCATGCCGGCTCTCTTATGGGAAGCGCAATGCCCGCAGGTAGGGGTCACCGTGTGGGCGGATTGTCAGCCGGACGCGCGTGTCGACACACGTCACTCCGGAGGGTCCGGCCATGAGCGGGTTCATGTCGAGCTCCGCCACCTCCGGCAGGTCTTCGACCACACGCGAGAGGCGAAGCGCCACGTCCTCCAGTGAGGCGAGGTTCACGGCCTCATCACCGCTGTGCTCGCCAAGTTCCCGTAGTGCCCGCACCGAGCGAACGAGCTCCGCCGCGTCGAGGTCGGTGAGCGGGGCGAGGCGAGCCGCGCGGGTTCGCAACGCATCGGTGTAGGTCCCGCCGAGCCCGCACACGATCAGAGGACCGAACACCGGCTGCTGTGTCACCCCGAACAGCACTTCGAACCCGCGCGGCGCCATTGCCTGCACTAGGACTCCGCGCAGGTCTCCTTCGAACCGGCCGGCTACAGCGTCGTAGGCCTCACGTACCTCCTCGTCGCCGGAGAGATCGAGGCGCAGCGCGCCCGCCCGCTTCTTGTGGACCACACCCGCCAAATCCGCCTTCACCGCTACCGGCCCACCGAGCGCCGCCGCGGCCCGCGCGGCCTCATCGGCGCTGCCGACCCGCCGCCACGGCGCCACCGGGATGGCGTAGCACTCCAGCAGCTCCATCGCCTGTTCCAGCGGCAGCCACCCGCCCTCCGGGGACCGCGCGAGGAAGTCACGCACGATCCTGCCGACGCGGTGTGTCGCCAGGCCAGGGAGGTCCGGTTTGCTGCCGGCCGGGCGTACCAACCATCGGGCCCGTTCCCAAGCGTGTCCCAGTGCGGCGGCGGCTCCTTCGGGGCTGCCGTAGCAGGGCGTCACGGCGTGCTCGCCCATACGCACGGTGGTCACGCTCTCGGCCTGGTCCGGTGAGACGGCGATCACCGGTGTGGCGCGGGCCGTCGGGAGGATCGCCGACTCCGGCTGGGTGAGAGCGGTGGGCACCATGATCGCGATGATCGCGTCGACCTCCGGTGCCGCGGAGAGGGATTCCAGGCAGGCGCGCAGCTGGTCGCTCCGGACCGAGGGCGTGGTGTCGACGGGGTTGGCGCACGCCGCGCCGGCGGGAAGGTGCCATTCGAATTCACGGCTGGTTTCGGGGCTGAGCTCGCAGACCTCCAGCCCGGCGTCGGCGCAGGCGTCGGCGGCCAGCACGCCGGTGCCTCCCGCATTGGTGACGATGGCGACACGCGGCCCGGCCGGAAGCGGCTGGTGGGCCAGGAGGGCAGCGGTGCCGACGAGCTCCCCGATCCCGCGCGTCGCGGTAACCCCGGCCTGCCGGAAGAGCGCCTCGGTGGTCAGGGCCGGCGTGACCGCGGCGGCCGTATGGGAAGCCGCCGCGCGCTGCCCGGCCGCCGAGCGCCCCGCATGCACTGTAAGGATGGGCATCCTCCTGCCCAGCCGTCGGGCGAGCTGGGAGAACTTGCGCGGGTTACCGAAGGACTCCACGTGCACGAGCGCCATGGCGGTCTCCGCATCGGACTCCCACCACATCAGCAGGTCGTTGCTGCTCACGTCGAGCTTGTCGCCCGCAGAGACGAAGGAGGAGACACCGACCCCAAGCGCGAGAGGCGCTCAGGCAGCATTACGCCGACCCCGCCCGACTGCACGACGACGCCCGCTTGTCCGCGGGCGGGTGGGCGCGCGGCGAATGTGGCGTGCAGCCCCACGCCCGCCTCCATGTTCGCGATCCCGAAGCAGTTGGGCCCCACCAGCCGCATGCCGTGTTCACGGCACACCGTGAGCAGCTCCCGACCGGCCTGCGGAGCGAGTCCGGAGGTGATGGCGACGAGCGCGCCCACACCTCGCTCACCGCAGGCCACCGCGACCTCGAGGACGGAGTCCGG
Source organism: Allosalinactinospora lopnorensis (assembly GCF_000981225.1). Classification (GTDB taxonomy): domain Bacteria; phylum Actinomycetota; class Actinomycetes; order Streptosporangiales; family Streptosporangiaceae; genus Allosalinactinospora; species Allosalinactinospora lopnorensis. The sequence continues at coordinate 1,067 of NZ_LAJC01000133.1, read as the reverse complement.
CGGTACCGCGATCACCGCCAGATCCGGTGTCTCGGGCAGCTCGGCCACAGAATGGTAGGCAACCACGCCGGTGGCACGCGGATGGACCGCGTGGAGGTGGCCGGTGTAACCGCTGGCGCAGATGTTGCGCAGGATCGCATTGCCTACCGAGACGGCGCGCCGTGTACCGCCGATGACGGCCACGACCCCAGGGCGCAGCATCCTGTTCAGGCTCTCCCGCTCTGCCCGGCTCTCTCGTCGACCGACGGCGTCGAGGTAGTGGTCGTCCTGGTCGAGTGGGATCACCATCTCCACCACACCGGCCTCGGTTCGCTGACGTAGCCGCATCCCCGCGTCGGTGAACACCCGCTGCATCTCGTAGTTGGACGCCAGTACCTCGGCGGTGAAGGCCGCGATCCCGTTCTCTCTGGCCAGCGACGCCAGGTGCTCCAGCAGCAGGGTGCCCACCCCCCGGCCGCGGACGTGGTCGGCGACGGCCAGGGCCACCTCGGCGGCGCCGGGACCGCCGGTGGCGTCATAGCTCGCCATCCCGACGATCTCGCCATCGAGCACGGCGAGGAGCGCCCTGCGATCGGCGTCCTGTACCGCGCACACCCGCTCCGCGACCTGGCCGGCTACCACGGCACTCGGGACGAAGAAACGCATCCGTTGGCTCTCGGACGACATGGCCTCGTGCATCCTGCGGACCTCCGGTGCGTCCTCAGCACGGGCGGGCCGGATCACCACAATGGCGCCATCGGTCAGCAGCGCGTGGGCGACATCGGCGCCGGGTTCAGCGGCCATGGTCGGCCACCCTCTCTTCGAAAGCATGAGGTGGAGATATGTGGAGAGATCAGAAGTGCGCTCCGTTTCCCCACGTGTCCCTTCCCAGCCTGACCGATGTTCGCGGCGTGCCCCCGAGTCCAAAGTCGCCGGGTACCCGGTCTTTGGATCCATCCGCCAGTGTCACCAGTCAGCCAGCGGATGCCTGCGAATCAGTACCCGCCTCAGCGTGAATGCTTCCTCACCGGCCAGTACACGTTCGGTCACAGACCACGCCATGCGGCCAGGCCCGAGTGTCATGGGGA
>NZ_LAJC01000132.1 GCF_000981225.1 Allosalinactinospora lopnorensis | reverse complement strand
CAGGCCGTACCCCACACCGAGCGGACCAGCAGGCGCCGTCCGATCCGCCCCCCGGCCGGCCGCGGGGATCGCGGCGACGCGGGCCGCCCGTTCGCTCTTGGGCCGGCGCAGCGCCAGCACCCCCGCCAACAGGGCGAGCGCCGCGCCCACGCCGAGGACGGCATGGTAGGCGCCGTCGGGGGTGTAGTTCAGGATCACGGTCCCGGAGGTTCCGGCGGGCACCCGCCAGGCCTGTTTCCACCCGTCGAGACGGACGGGTTCCAGCGGCGTGTCCGAACCGCTGACGTTCGCGACCCAGCCGTCGTTGAAGTTCTCGTTGACGACGAGGAAGCTGTCCTCCTCGACATCGACGTCGAGCCGGCGCTCACTGGTCCCCCACCCGGCGACCGACGAGACATCGGCCATCCGGACCTCGTCGCGCTCCTTCGCACCGGAGGGCGCGATCTGCGCCGACCGGACCTGGTGGCGCTTGCCCGGCTCCACGGCGACCTGGTTGACGCCCTCCTCAAGCCCGACGTCGGTGCAGCTCTCATACCGCACCGGTTCGCCGGTGAGCTGCCCCTCAAGGCTGCCCCCGACGAGGCTCGTCTCGACGCGATCGCCGTTGACCCGCAGGACCGGGCCGAGCCCGCACGCGGTGCTGACGTCGCCGCCCTCGATCTCCTCCAGCGACCGCACACCCGGCAGCGAGATCTGGCTGACCTCCAGTGGTTGGCCTTCGGGCGGCTCGAAGGTGAGGGTGAGCTCGTCGGCCCGGACCGGCGCGAAGCCGACCTGGCCGTTACCGTCGAGCCAGCCTTCACGGACCGTGGAACCGGTCTCCACGATGACCTTCACGGGGCGCAGGACGCTGTCGGGGCGCGGAAGCTCCACGCCTATCCCGTCGATCTTGGTCCGATCGCCCAGGTCGACCTGCAGCGACGGGGTCTCCTCGCCGGGATCGGGATACCAGACGGTGGCCTCGTCGGCGTCGAAGGCGTTGCGCCCCATGGCCGCCGGGTGCTCCACGGAGGTGGAGGAGGAGGTGACCTTGGGGTAGCCCCCCTCGCGGTTGGCGGCGTTCTCCACGTCGGTGGGGTCGGTGACGACGACCTCGCCACTGATGGTGTGCCGGCCGGAGGCGGCCTCCTCCGAGAGCTCGAAGGTGCGGTCGAGGGTGTAGGCGTCCTCGCCCTGCACGGCGATGTCGGGGTTGCACACCCACATCTCCGAGCCCTCCATGCACCCGGGCATGCTGCCCGTTGACCCGGTGAGCAGCATGTTCCCCGCGTCGGGGATACCCGGAACGCGCAGGGTACGCGAGGCGTCCAGTCCCGGGAGGGTGATGCCGGTGATGCCCGCGCGGGTGCCGAACCGGTACTCCGGCTCCCAGGCGAGTTCGTCGATCCGGATCCGCAGCGCGGACGTCTCCCCCGAGGGTGCGGTGAGCTCCTGGGGCCGCTCGGTGGCGGTCACGGCGGCGGAGGTCCGGTCGTCGTCGGTGATGAGGCTGACCCTCGACGGCGGCGGTTCGCCCGGGAGCTGCTCGAAAGCGACCTCCAGGCCGCTGACCTCGCGAGGCTCGCTGAACTCGATCTCCAGCCATTCGCCGGTGGCGCCGCTGAACCCGCTGGAGCGCCACGAGGTGTCCGTGGAGCCGTCGAGCGCCGCGAAGGGCGCCCGCCCGGGGTCGCGGACGTCCGGGCTGGCGTTGGCACCGGACTCGGAGGAGGAGGCGGTGACCGACTCGATGCCCCGGTGCACCGCCACCGAGGTGTAGTCCTCCCAGGCCGGGTCCATGATGTCCGGAGCGGGGGCGTCGCGTTCCAGCTCCTCATCGGCGGTGAGCGTGTTGCTGATGTTGCGCCGCACATCGGAGTAGATGATCTCCTTGCGCCGCGAGATGTCGGTGACGACGGTGTCCTCGGCGGGGACGTTCTCGGCGCCCGGGTCGTCGCCGAGGAGGACCGGGCGGTCGTCGCGCAGCATGCCCTGTTCCGCCATGGACAGCAGGGCCTCCGGGCCGCCGGTGACCCGCATCGCCTCGTCGGCCGGGACGGTGCCGACGACGGGCGCGGCGCCGTCCACGCTGTAGATCTGCACGGCCTTGTAGGGCTGGTCGTAGTAGTCCGCCGCTCGTTGCACCTCGTTCGAACCCACCTCCGGCCCGAACGACGCCTCGTGGCTGATGCCCGGCGAGCCGGCGAGCGCCTGGTGCACCCGGGCCGGCCATCCGCCGTTGATCCCGGAACGCTGCAGGTCGTTGCGGACGATCAGGTGGGTCACCCCCATGCGGGCCAGTGTCGCGGTCAGTCCCGCGGACCCGCGGCCGGACGAGATGCGCTGGTCGATCTCCTGGGTCAGCCGCGAGACGCCGGCCGACCCCCACGGGATGATCTGCTGGTTGGTCCAGGCGCTGTCCATGAGGGGCTGCATGGGCTCGTCCATGGGGCGGCCCCATTGGTACTCGCCGCGCGCGGAGCCGGGAACGGCCATCGTCATGCCCTCGTGGGCGTTCTCGTCGATCCAGTCGGTGGCGTCGTGCCAGTAACCGGGGATCTGCTCGAAACCGCCGCGCGGGGCCACCCCCACCGTGGCGACCGGGGTGAGCGTCGCGAGGAACGCCACCGCGCTGGCCCCGGCGACGGCGCGGCGGACGAACGAGGGCGGCAGGGCGAGCGCGCGCACGAGGCCGGCGCGGCGATCGGCGTTGTCCAGCGCGACCACGACCGGAAGCTGGGCGAGGCCCAGCACGAGCGGCAGCCGGATGAGGGCGTCGAACTTGTGGATGTTGCGGAACGGGCTGAGCGCCCCGTCGAACACCGGCTGCATGAACGAGGCGAACGGGCCGACGAGGTCGCCCGTGTAGCCGGCCACCACGATGGCGGTCCCGGTGAGGAGGCAGAGGATCAGAAACATCCGCTCCGGCATGCGGCGGTTGATCAAACCGGCCATGCCGAGCCCTGCGACCAGGACGGTCATCACGATCAGCCACGGTGTTGTGGACAACTCGGCCCCGGCGGGCAGCGCCGCCTGCTGGGTGGGCACGTAGCCCATCCAGTTGGAGGTACCGCGCAGCGCGTTCGTGAGCGAGGTGACGCTCATGGTGGTCGCCGCGTCCTCGGTGAACGGCATGAACGAGAACACGTAGCGCCCCATGAGCAGCAATGGGGCCAGGTACCAGAAGGACACCAGGAAGACGGCCGCCAGCCACCAGGCGAGCAGCCGCCACTTGCGTGCCCCGTTCTCCCGGGTGAGCAGGTAGAGCAGCGGGACCACCAGGACCGCCAGCTCCGAGGCCGCGTTGGTGCCCCCGCAGAGGAGGAAGGCGAGGCCGGAGAGCATCGCCATGCGCATCGGGCTGCTGCCGTGCCGGGCACCGTAGACCAGCGGCAGCACGACCCACGGCAGCAGCAGCATTGGCTGCAGCTCGGCGGAGTTGTAGGAGAGCAGGGTGAGGACGCGGGGCGCGAGGGCGTAGGCCAGGCCCGCGACGATGCGGGTGTTCAGCGTGCCGACGCCGAGCGCGCCCGCCAGTTTCACCACCCCGAGGAAGGCCGCGCACAGCAGCACGGCCATCCAGAGGCGCTGCAGCATCCAAGGCGGCATGTCCAGGGCGGTGAAGAGCGCGTGGAAGGGGCCGTTCGGGAAGAAGTAGCCGTAGGCCTGGTTCTGCAGCTGCCCGAAGTAGGAGGGGTCCCACAGGTGGAGGGCGCGCTCCATGAACCCCAGGGGGTTGATCGTCAGGTCGAGCTTGGTGTCGCCGACGATCTTCGCCGGGTCCATACTGAGCGCGACGCCGGAGAGCAGCAGGCAGACGGCGAACAGTTTGAGCCGCCGAAGCAGGGCGGCGTCGATCCCGGTGCCCGCGCCCTTCCTACTGCCGCGACCGGTCCCGGGCAGGGTCACGGGCCCGCCTCAGGGGCGGCGTGCCCGCTCCCGTGCCCGGCGACCAGCCGCGTCATCGCGGTGCCGCTGCGTTCCCATGTGAACCGTGCCGCCCACTCGCGGCAGTTGCGGCGGATCTCCGCGGCCCGGAGGGGGGCGCTGAGCTCGATCAGCGCCTTCTCGACGACCTCGGTCAACTCCTCCCCCTCGCGCACCAGCCACCCGGTCTCGCCGTGCCGCACGGAATCGCGCAGGCCATCGACATCGTAGGCGACCGTGGGAACGCCCAGTCCGGCGGCCTCCACCACCGTGAGTCCCCACCCCTCGAACTCCGAAGCGGTGACGTGCAGCAGCGCCCCCGCGAGGACGGCGTTCTTCTGCTCCTCGGGGAGGAACCCGTGCAACCGCACCCGGTCGTGCAGTCCCTCGCGCTCGATGCGTTCGGTGAGGGTCTCGCTCTCGGGGCCGCGCCCGACGACGTGCAGCCGCAGTCCGGGGCGGCTCTCGCCGAGCTCGGCGACGATGTCCAGCACCCGCGACACCCGCTTCTGCACGACGAGCCGGCCGAGGCTGACGATCGCCGGAGAGCCCATCTCCTCCTCGGAGAGAGAGCGGTGCGGCGCGACCGGCTGGGTCGGAGGGCTGCCGTTGTGGATGACCGTGATCGGGGCGCGCCAGCGCAGCTTCTCGCGCATGGCGCGGCGGGAGGACTCCGAGACGGTGACCGTGGTGCAGGAGCGGTACACGCGGCTGGCGACGCTGCTCTCGATGAACCGGCCCAACCAGGCCATGGGACGGCTGAAGTAGGCGTTGAACTGCAGGTCGTGGACGTGGTGCACGATGCAGACCACGCGGGTGCGCCGCGGCAGCACCAGCCGTGTGAAGAACGGGATGCCGTTCATGCAGTCGAGCGCCACGTGGAACTCCCGCCGCCACAGCAGCAGCCAGAGCATGACCAGCGGGTAGACCGTGAACTTGCCGCCCATGCGGCGGATGACGATGCCTTCACTCGTCTCCACGCGCGCCTGATCGGGCTCGCGACTGGTCAGGAAGGTGACGCAGGCTCCCCTTCCGGCCAGGTGCCGGCCCATGCGCCAGGCGTACTCCTCGGCCCCGCCGGCCACGGACTGCCAGGGGTCGCGCCAGTTCACCAGCACCACGCGCGTGCCGTCGAGGCGGGGCTCGCGCTCCTCGGCGTCCCCGCTCCGCGCGGCGGCCGAGGCACCGGGCTCCGGGGAGGACACCGCTACGGGTTCGGGGGGCATCGTCACCGGGGGCCCGTAGGTGGTGTCGTAGACAAGGGGTGTCTGCTGGAAGACCACATGCTCTCCTGTTTCCGCCCGCTCACCCCGGCGAGCACTCGCTCACCGGCCGCTTCGGCAAAGCCACCCGGGGTGGGGATGTTCGGGGCCGGACGGGATGGAGCACGGCGGGTACGCGCGGGCGGCCTGGTGCGAAGGCCGCGAGCAGGATGTGCGGCATCGCCGTCCCGGCCGCCGTGGCCACCATGGCCGATGATGGTCGGCCCCGCCGTGTCGCGGCGAGGCCGGCCGCGGCGTCCTAGCGGTCGCCGTAGTTGTAGAGAGGCTCGTTCACCGGTTCCGCCGAGGATGAGGCGTTCGTGGCGACGGTCGTACCCGCGAGGGCCAGGCCGCCCGCCAGAGCCGCGCCGATGACGCAGGCGGCGATAACTTTGATCACGTGGAGCTCTCCTTCCGCGATACCGCCCCAGCGCTCCGGGCCGGACGCATCGGAACGAGACTAGAACTTGCTACAGCTATAGCCCAGATGACTGCCCCAACTGTAGCTAACCAGCCGGTAACTTCCAAGCCCGAAATACCGTCATTTACCGCTTCGACATGGGGATCGGGCAGTTCGAGGAGCAGCAGGCCGGCGCCGTCATGGACAGGCTCGACGCCGTCCAGGTCAGACCAGAACATGTTCTCGCCCGGTGTACCGGCGGAGTCGGGATCCGCAGCGTCGGCCGCGGCCTCGCGCTCGATGAGCACGTACCGCACCCCCAGCTCGCCGAGACGCGCGGGAACGCCGGGGTCGGCCTCGTAAGGCCGGGAGGAATCGAGCAGCGGCGCGACCTGCCGTGCGAGCGGATCCTCTCCCTCGACAATGCGGACACGGCCGTCCGAACCGACCCGTAAGTCATCGTTCCATACAACACGGCGGTCGAACAGCTTCGTGGCGGGATCGAGTACTACGACGGTACGCGCGTCCGGTCGCCAGTCAAATCCCCGGTAGGCGCTCCACGGCAGCGACAGCACCGCTCCGGGGCGCGGATCATCCGCCACGAGGTGCTGCACCCGGCTCCATTCCTCCGGGTACTCGACCGGGACCAGCCGCCCGGCCGCGCCCCACACGAGCCCCGGCAGCAGCACCAGCGGGGCGAGGAGCAGCAGGACCGCGGCCACCGGGCCCGCGGCACCCGCCGGGGTCGCGCGCGGGCCCCTCGTCCACAGGGCGGAGGATCCGGATGGTGGGACGGACCCTCCTTCGGCTCTGCTGGAATCAGGGGGTCCCCCGAAGACCCCCTCGCCGTGCCGGCTCTGGTCGCGCCGGCCGCTGTCCGTCGCCCCCCACAGCCACAGCGCCACCCCGCCGAGCCCGACCGCTTGGAGCAGGGACAGCGGGGCCACGTAGAGGTGCCCGTCGCGCAACGGGCCGAATCCCGGCCAGCCCCCGATGAGGGCCCGAAGCAGCTCCCGACCGGGCTCGACCGTACCCAGCAGCGCGATCGCGAACCCGGCGGCGGCCGCCACCGTGAGCCCCGCGCCGAAGGCCATCCGATACCGCCGCAGCAGCCACACCCAGCCTGCCAGCGCGGCGAGCGCGAGCACCAGCCGGCACGCGGCCAGGAACGGCTGCTCGTACCCGGCCGGCACGGCGTGGGCGTTCCAGATCCCCCCGAGCGTGAACAGCGACCCCGCGGTCCCGAACGGAGTGTCGGCGCGCGCCGCGAACAGGTCCACCGCGGCCGGGTCCGTCCGCGCCCGGC
>NZ_LAJC01000131.1 GCF_000981225.1 Allosalinactinospora lopnorensis | reverse complement strand
GGGTGGCGCTGGCCCGCGGCGCGGCCGCGCTTCTCGACGCGCCCGAGCGCAGGCGGGCCCTGTCGGAGGCGGCCGGCAGGGCGGTCCGCGAGTACGACTGGCGGACCGTGGCCGCTGACGTAGTGCGCGTGTACGAGACCGTGCTGCCGACAGAGGGGGCCCTCCGGCCGGTGGCCGCGGGCCACCGGGGTGAGGAGTGACCTCCGCTATGGCCGAATGGCTCTCCACCGCCAGCACCCTCGTCGTCGTGCTGATCCTGGCCTCCTTCTACGTCTCCTGGCGCACGACCCGGTTGGACCGGCTGCACACCCGGATCGAGACCGCCTACGCGGCGCTGGACGCCGCACTGCTGCGTCGGGGCGCCGTCGTGCTGGAGTTGGCGTCCCGCAGTGAGCTGGAGCCCGCGTCCGCCGTGCTGCTCGCCGACGCCGCGGGGCAGGCGCGCCGCGCCAGCGGTTTGGACGGCGGGTCGCGGGAGCTGGCCGAAAGCAACCTGTCACGGGCACTGCGGGCCGTCGTGGACCAGCCGGGCTTCCGAGACGCGATGTCGACCGAACAGGACGGGGACGAACTGCTCGCCGAGGTCGAGGCGGCGGCGAAGCGGGTCTATCTGGCCCGGCGGTTCCACAACGACGTGGTCGCGCGTACCCGCGAGGCCCGTGCGAGCCGCCTGGTGCGGGCGCTGCGGCTGACCGGCCACGCGCGGATGCCGGAGTTCTTCGAGATGGACGATGAGCCGCCCGGGTTCGGCTCGGGAGTGTGAGGGCATGCGCGCCGCAGCGGGGGCCCGGGGTGCCGCGCCGTGCGGACCGCCTGTGCGGGCATCGCGGGTGTGAGAGGCAGGAGGCACCGGAGAGGCCGTCGGGTTTCTGGGCGGAGTGTCGATGGCACGAGCCCGAAGGCGCCGATATGTCGTGGGAATGCCGTAGAGCGAAGGATCTACCATAGAAGGCGGAAGTGCGAAAGCAGTCGTACGCTGCTGCAGCAGCCAGAAGAACCCGTGCACCGCACCGAGGAAACATCCGTGTCTGCTCAGAACTTGGAGACCGCCACCGTGGCCAACGCCAACACCGCCCCCAACTCGGCCGAGAGTACGGTCGGCACCACCCGTGTCAAGCGAGGCATGGCAGAGCAGCTCAAGAACGGCGTCATCATGGACGTGGTCACGCCCGAGCAGGCCAAGATCGCCGAGGACGCCGGTGCCGTGGCGGTTATGGCCCTGGAGCGGGTGCCCGCTGATATCCGCAAGGACGGCGGCGTCGCCCGCATGTCCGACCCCGACATGATCGACGGCATCATCGAGGCCGTCTCGATCCCGGTCATGGCCAAGGCCCGGATCGGCCACTTCGTCGAGGCGCAGGTCCTGGAGTCCCTCGGCGTCGACTTCATCGACGAGTCCGAGGTCCTGACCCCCGCCGACGAGGCCCACCACATCGACAAGTGGGCGTTCACCGTCCCCTTTGTCTGCGGTGCCACCAGTATCGGTGAGGCGCTGCGCCGGATCGCCGAGGGAGCCGCGATGATCCGCTCCAAGGGCGAGGCCGGCACCGGGAACGTCGTCGAGGCCACCCGCCACATGCGCGCGATCCGTTCCGAGATCAGACGGCTGGGCACACTGGACGAGACCGAACTGTTCGACGCGGCCAAGGAGGTGCGCGCCCCCTACGACATCGTCAAGGAGGTCGCGCGGCTCGGCAAGCTGCCGGTCCCGCTGTTCTCCGCCGGCGGTGTGGCGACCCCGGCCGACGCCGCGATGATGCGCCAGCTCGGAGCGGAGAGCGTCTTCGTCGGCTCCGGCATCTTCAAGTCCGGCGACCCCGCCAAGCGCGCCGATGCCATCGTGCAGGCCGTCCTGCACTACAACGACCCCTCCGTGATCGCCAAGGTGTCGCGTGGCCTGGGCACGGCGATGGTCGGCATCAACCTGGACGATCTGGACGAGACCGAGCGCTACGCCGGCCGCGGCTGGTAGACCCGTGCCTCCGCGATCTGGGCCGGACGCCGGCCGCGCGACCGGTCCCGCGGAATGCGGGACCGGGCGCGCGGTGTTGAGTGGTACCGGTGCCGTGTGGGGACCTCCGAGCCCCCCGTGCACCCGCGGGGAACACCGTTGGCCCCAAAGACACCGTCGTGTCCGCATCGCCGGGGCGCCTACGCTGGTGACCAGGGAGCCTCGAAGCCGCGTGCTCCCGCGCCACTGCTCCCGGCAGGCGATCAAGCGAGGTTGGTTCGTTGTCCGTCCCACCCATCATCGGTGTTCTCGCCCTTCAAGGGGACACCGCTGAGCACCTGCGCGTCCTCGACGGGCTCGGTGTGCCCGGAACACCGGTGCTGCGCCCCGAGCACATCGACGAAGTGCACGGGCTGATCATCCCCGGCGGTGAGTCGACCACGATGGCCAAGCTCGCCGTACGGTACGAGCTGATGGAGCCGCTGCGCAAGCACGTCGGCGAGGGCCTGCCCGTCTACGGCACGTGCGCGGGCATGATCATGCTCGCCGACCGGATCCTCGACGGAATCGAGGGGCAGCAGAGCATCGGCGGGATCGACATGACGGTGCGCCGCAACGCGTTCGGCCGGCAGACCGAGTCTTTCGAGGCGCAGGTCGACATCGAGGACACCGACGGCGGTCCGCTGGACGCGGTCTTCATCCGCGCCCCGTGGGTGGAGGCGGTCGGCGACCGCGTCCGCGTGCTGGGAAAGATCGCGCACGGGGAGCGGACGGGTAGGATCGTCGCCGTGCGGCAGGGGGCTCTGCTGGCCACCTCGTTCCATCCCGAACTCACCGGGGACACGCGTATCCACCGGCTCTTCGTCGACATGGTGAAAGGACAGGCATGAGCGGCCACTCGAAGTGGGCCACCACGAAGCACAAGAAAGCTGCCATAGACGCCAAGCGCGGCAAGCTGTTCGCCAAGCTGGTCAAGAACGTCGAGGTGGCCGCGCGCACGGGTGGAGGGGACCCCGAGGGGAACCCGACGCTCTACGACGCCATCCAGAAGGCCAAGAAGAACTCCGTTCCGCTGGACAACATCGAGCGGGCCCGCAAGCGCGGCTCCGGCGAGGAGGCCGGCGGCGCCGAGTGGCACACCGTCATGTACGAGGGCTACGCCCCGGGCGGTGTCGCACTGCTGGTGGAGTGCCTCACCGACAACAAGAACCGCGCGGCCTCCGATGTGCGGATGGCGATCACCCGCAACGGAGGGTCCATGGGCGACGCCGGATCGGTGGCCTACCTCTTCAGCCGCAAGGGCGTCGTGATCGTGCCGAAGGAGGGCACGAGCGAGGACGACGTCACCATGGCGGTGCTGGACGCCGGCGCCGAGGACGTCAACGACCTGGGCGGCTCCTACGAGGTGGTGTCCGAGGCGACGGACGTCGTCCCGGTGCGCACGGCTCTGCAGGAGGCCGGGATCGAGTACGACTCGGCCGAGACCCCCTTCCTCCCGAGCATGGAGGTCCCGTTGGACGAGGAGACCGCCAAGAAGGTCATGCGCGTCATCGACGCCTTGGAGGACTCCGACGACGTCCAGAACGTCTACTCCAACGCCGACTTCCCCGACGAGGCCATGGAGAGGATCGGCTGAGAGGCCGGGGACCGCTCCCGCGTCCCTTAGCGGTGCCGCGCCCGGCTCGGGGCGGCCGCGCTCCTCTCGACCGCGGACCCGCGGCCGCGGTGGTCACGCCGACCGTCCGCGCGGGACCCGCGGTCCGGGAACACGGCGGCCGCCGGTGCGGGGCGTTTCGCCGCAGGGAGTCCGAGCCAGGCGATAGGATCTGCGAACGAGCGTTCGAGTGACACCGGGGAGGGGCGCACCTGACGATGCGTGTGCTGGGGATCGACCCGGGGCTCACCCGGTGCGGGGTGGGCGTCGTCGACGGTTCCGTCGGGCGGCCGCTGACCTTCGTCGCCGCCGGTGCCGTGCGGACCGACGCCGAGGACGAGCTGCCGTCCCGGCTGCTCGACATCGAGCACGGCATCGACGCGTGGCTGAGTGAGCACCGACCCGACGCCGTAGCGGTCGAGCGCGTGTTCGCCCAGCACAACGTCAGCACGGTGATGGGCACCGCCCAGGCCAGCGCCGTCGCCATCACCTGCGCCGCCCGCCGGGGGCTGCCCGTGGTGCTGCACACTCCCAGCGAGGTCAAGGCCGCCATCACCGGCAACGGGCGAGCCGAGAAGGCCCAGGTGCAGCACATGGTCGCCCGGGTGCTGAAGTTGGAGGCGGCCCCCAAGCCGGCCGACGCCGCCGACGCCGTCGCCCTGGCCATCTGCCACATCTGGCGCGGCGGCGCCCAGGAGCGCGTGGCCCGGGCCCAGCAGGAGTTCGCGCGTAAGGTCGAAGTGGCGCGGCAGGCGCGCGGGCTCTAGCGCCCGCGGTACCACCACACCGGATCCGAGGAGGGGACGAAGCCGTGATCGCGTTCCTGAGCGGCCGCGTCGCCGGCCGCAGCGGCGGCCGCGCCGTGATCGACGTGGCCGGCGTGGGCATGACCGTTCACTGCACCCCGGCCACCCTTTCCGGGCTGCGGGTGGGCGACAGCGCGACGGTGGCCACCTCCCTGGTGGTCCGCGAGGACTCGCTGACCCTCTACGGGTTCGCCGATGCCGACGAGCGCGACGTGTTCGAGCAACTGCAGCAGGCCGGGGGCGTGGGTCCGCGCCTCGCGCTGGCGATGCTGGCCGTCCACACCCCCGAGGCGCTGCGGCGGGCCGTGGCCGCTGAGGACACCGCGGCACTCACCCGCGTTCCGGGTATTGGTAGGAAAGGAGCGCAGCGCATCGTGCTGGAGCTGCGCGACAAGCTCGGTGCTCCGCTCGGCGGGGACGGGGCGGCCGGGGACATCGGCGACGTCGACGCCTCCGCGGGCGCGGCGCCGTGGCGCCCGCAGGTCGTCTCCGGCCTGATCAACCTGGGATGGTCCAGCAAGGACGCCGAAGCCGCGGCCGACGCCGTCGCACCGGAGGCGGAGGAGCAGGAGGACGTCGCCGTGCTGCTCCGCAGCGCCCTGCGCAAACTGAGCCGGGTCTAGCGTCCCGCTCTTGAGTGGGCGGGACCGGCGGGAAGGAGCCGACCCTTATGGCCGAACACGAACGCGATGTGGTGTCCCCCGACGCCGATGTGGACGACCGCGCGCTTGAGGGCGCGCTTCGCCCCAAGCGGCTGGAGGACTTCGTCGGCCAGGAACGCGTCCGCGAACAGCTTGCCCTGGTGCTGCGCAGCGCCCAGCGGCGGGGCAGGGTTCCGGACCACATCCTGATGTCGGGCGGCCCGGGCTTGGGTAAGACGACCCTGGCCATGATCATCGCCGCCGAGCTCGGGGCGCCGCTGCGGATCACCTCGGGGCCGGCGATCGAACGCTCCGGTGACCTCGCGGCCATCCTGTCCACGCTGCAGGAGGGCGAGGTGCTGTTCCTGGACGAGATCCACCGTATGGCACGGCCGGCCGAGGAGATGCTCTACGTCGCCATGGAGGACTTCCGGGTCGACGTCGTCGTCGGCAAGGGCCCGGGGGCCACCGCCATCCCGATCGACATCGCCCCGTTCACCCTGGTCGGTGCGACGACCCGGGCCGGGCTGCTGCCGGCCCCGCTGCGCGACCGGTTCGGGTTCGTCGGGCACATGGACTTTTACGACCCCGCCGACCTGGAGCTCATCCTGCGCCGCTCGGCCGGGCTGCTCTCCGTGGAGCTGACCGACGAGGCCGCGGCCGAGATCGCGGGGCGTTCCCGGGGCACCCCGCGTATCGCCAACCGGCTGCTGCGCCGGGTGCGCGACTACGCCGAGGTGCGCAGCGACGGCCGGCTCACCCTGGAGACCGCCTGTTCCGCGCTCAGCCTGTACGAGGTGGACGCCCAGGGGCTCGACCGGCTGGACCGGGCCGTGCTGCACGCGCTGCTGTCCCGGTTCCGCGGGGGGCCTGTCGGCCTGTCGACGCTCGCGGTGTCGGTGGGGGAGGAGCCGGAGACCGTCGAGGTGGTCGCCGAGCCGTTCCTGGTGCGCTCCGGCTACATCGCCCGTACGCCGCGCGGCCGGGTGGCCACCCCCGAGGCCTGGGTGCACATGGGGGTGCCCCCGCCGCCGGACGCGGCCTTCGGCGCGGCCGACCTGTTCAGCGTGGAGAACGAGCCCGAGCGGACCGAGCAGGAGAACGGCGCGCGGTCCGAGAACGGTACCGGGGGGACGCGGAGTTCCTGACGTCCGACGGCCGCCCCGGAGCCCGGAGCAGGTGGGAAGCCGCGTGCCGTGCTGGGAAAGGACACTGAACCGTTAGGCGTCCACCGGGGACCGCGGGGTGGTATCCGGATCGCACCCGCGTAAGCTGGTGGGAAACTTCACGGGTGCGCCATCGGCGCCGTGTCCATCTGCCACCGGGTACAACCCTGGTCAACGCCGGAGCGGGAACACGGCACCGGGCGTGCTCGTTGTAAGAGAACGTGCCGTCCACGGGTAGCCGTGACCAGGTGGCAGTGCTGGCGGACACGAGAGACACGTTAGGAAAGGATGCCCCGTGCAGGAGGGCTACTACATTCTCGCGGCGGGCGGCGGGGAATCCCAGAGCATTTTCGGGATGATCCTGCCGTTCGCGCTCATCATCCTGGTGTTCTGGCTGCTGTTCCTGCGCCCGCAGCAGAAGCGCCGGCAGCAGGAGCAGCAGATGCAGAGCACGCTGCAGCCGGGCGTCGAGGTGCTGACCAAGGCCGGTTTCTACGCCACGGTCATCGAGGTGCGGGAGAACGACGTCGAGCTGGAGGTCTCGCCCGGCACCCGGATCCGGATGCTCAAGCAGGGTATCGGCGACGTGATCACGCCGAACGACGGGATCTCCGACGACACCCCGGTCGAGGACCGTCCGGACTTCCCCGGCGACGACAAGAACGACGGCCCCCGGTAGCCACAGTGTGCGCTCGCCGATCTTGACGAAGGGGG
>NZ_LAJC01000130.1 GCF_000981225.1 Allosalinactinospora lopnorensis | reverse complement strand
CGAGGCCAGGCGCGGCCGGCGCGGCCGGCGCGGCCGGGGCCACAGGTCACGCCCCTTTTCCACGGCGTTGCCATACCCCGGCCGCGATTGCCATCCAAGCATCCGTTAGGGTAGCCTCATCTAACGAATCGGAGTTGTTCGAGCCGCCCGGTATCCGGACATCGGCACGGCCACCCGGGTCTGTACGCGTGCCGCGGCCATCCGCGCACGATCTCCGGCGCAGGAAGGTTGTTCCAGCACATGGCCTTGCCCCAGCACCCGATGCAAGCGCTGGTCGACGCCTGTGCTCCGTTGAAGTTCGCGCCGCTGCCCGACATCCGCAGCGCCGAGATCCGCTCCGTGTCCGAACGCCGATGCACCGAGCAGTGGTACCGCGCCGACCTGATGGTCGTCGAAGGCGCGGTGCGGACACTCTTCGACCAGTACACCGCGCGGCACGGTCCCGGGCACAAGCTTCCGGACACCACGCATTTCCTGCGCGCCCTGCTGCGCGAGCCCATCTTCATGGTGTCCGCCGGCATCTACCTGACCGGCCGCGCCCCCCTTCTGGACCAAGAGCACCTCTGGTTCCCGTGGCTGTCCGACGCGAACTTCGGCGCCCCCACCGTGACCAGCACCGCGATCGCGGTTCTGCCCGACGACCCCGCAGCCGACCACCCCGACGCCGTGGTGGTGGCCGACGAGGCGGCGCTGGAGCGGCTGGCCGCCGAGCACATGGTGCGGACGTTCTCCCCCCTCCTCGACGCCGTCTCCCGGCACACCCGCATAGGCCTGCGCACCCTGTGGGGATGGGTGCTCGACACCCTGCACTTCTACATGCTCAACCCGGCCCGGTTCCTCGGCCACGACGCCGGGGCGGCTTGGGCGCGCGCCAGCCGCTTCGGTGAAGAACTGATCGTCGCCGGGGCGGTGACCCGCGCCCGGCCGCGGATCTTCCCGTTCTGCGCGGAGCACCCGCGCGGCACCTGGGCGGTCCGCGGCACCTGCTGCTTCGAGTACAAGGCCGACCCGGAACACGGGTTCTGCACCACCTGCCCGCTCAAGCCCGACACCGACCGCCGGGAGGAGCTCCACGAGTGGCTGCGCGACCCCGCCCTCGCCCCATAGCCGGGCGCACGCGCGCTCCCCGCGGAGTCACGACCGGGCCGCGGCCTCGATCGCCTTCTCGAACTCCGCCAGCGGCTGGGCGCCGAAGAACGCCTCACCGTCGATGAGGAAAGCGGGCGTGCCGGGGATCCCCAGCCCTATCCCGAACTCGAGATCGGCCTCGACGCGGTCGGCGATCCGCGGATCGTCGAGCGCGGCCTCGAACTCCGCTGTGTCGAGCCCGATGTCGCCGGCGGTCGCCACGAGCGCGGCGCGGGAGAGATCGGCGTCGGGCGCCTGCTCGAACAGCGCGTCATGGTACTCCCAGTAGGCGCCCTGCTCGCCGGCCGCGCGGGCCGCGACAGCGGCATCGGTCGACGCCTGCCCCTTGTAGGGGTAGTCCCGCCACTGGACCCGCAGCGTTCCCGGCTCGACGTAGGTGCCGACGAGTTCGGGGAGCCGTTCGGTCGCGAACTCCGCGCAGTAGGAACACTGGTAATCACTGAACACGACCATGGTGACGGAGGCGTCCGCGGAGCCCAGGGACAGCTCGGCGGCGACCGGTTCCGGTGAGGGCCCCGTGATCTCGGGCTCCGGTGCGGACTCGGCGCCCTCCTCCGCAAGCGGCGTGGTGGCCGGCACCGGGTCGCCGCTGTCACCGGTGCGCGTCAGCAGCCCCATGAGCAGCAGGACGAACGCGCCCGCCAGAACCGCGAGCCACCGGAACTCCCCGCGCCGGACCACCGCGCGCACCCGGTGCATTCCCTCAGCCATACTCCCCCTCGACCAGCGGCTCCACCCTAGACCCCTTGCAGGGGCGGGTTATCCGTAGCGCCAGCGCAGGAAACCGTGTTCGCGTTCGACACGGCGCATCTCGGCATAGAGCGTGTCGGGGTCGGGAGCGGAGACCACCGCACCGCCGGGCGGAAGCGGCCAGCGTGCGTACGCCCAGTAGCGGCGGGTGTAGGGCCCCCAAAGAACCAGCCATGCCTCCTGTTTCTGCCACTCAATGTACGCGGCAACCTGACGTCGCTGGTCGTCGTCCTCGGGTGCACCCATGTCGAATGGTGCTTACCCCGTTGGGGTTCCGGCTGACCGGACCGGATGTGGCCACTCGCGGTTGGACGCCTGGGGCTCAGACCCTCTCGCGCGGCCGCGTTTGGCCGGCTCCTGAGAGCAGGCCCGAACCGGGAACCGGTTCGGCGGGGTCGTCGCCCAGATCGACGATCCGGTTCTCGGCGTCGACGTGCACGATGTGCGGAACGTGGCTCGCGCGCTCGGTCTCGTCGACGACGGCATAGGCCATGATGATGACCAGGTCGCCGGGGCTGACGAGATGGGCCGCGGCCCCATTGATACCGATGACGCCGCTGCCCCGCTCCCCGGTGATGGCGTAGGTCACCAGACGGCTGCCGTTGTCGATGTCGACGACGTGGACCTGCTCCCCGTCGACGAGATCGGCCGCTTCCATGAGGTCGGCGTCGATGGTGATCGACCCGACGTAGTGCAGATCGGCCTGAGTCACCGTTGCACGGTGGATCTTGCCGTTGATGAGGGTACGCTGCACGGTCTGATTCCTCGTTTCGGGATGCACAAAGGTCTACAGGCCCTGGGGAAGGGTCCCGTGATCTCCCCATGATGGCGCCTCCGGCGGCGCTCGAGACGTCCGGGGTGGCGCCGAAGGGGCAACGTCGCGGGGCGCGGTGTTGTTCCCGCGTCCCGGACGCGCGGGGCACCGCGATAATGAAAACGGTTATCATTGTAGGCAGAATGCCTCCGACCAGCGACGCAGCGTCCGGCAGGAGGATCCGCCATGTCCCGCCTATGCCAGGTAACGGGCAGACACCCCGCCTTCGGCAACAACGTCTCGCACTCCCAACGGCGCACCAGGCGCCGCTTCGACCCCAATATCCAGAGGAAGCGCTACTGGCTGCCCAGCGAACAGCGTTTCTTCCGGCTGCGCGTCAGCGCCAAAGGCATGAGGATCATCGACAGGCGCGGCATCGAGAGCGTCGCCGCCGGCATCCGGGCCCGCGGGGAGAAGGTCCGGCCCGGGCCCGCGCCGCGCCGTTTTACAAACCACCGGCCCGAGAGTTATCGTTTTCACTCGGCAGCGTTTGTTCGGGGAGTCCGGCGGCGGGTCGGAATTGCACGGAACGGATATAAATGGATCCGGACGCGACGCAGATCATGACCAGAACAGGTGAATTCACCTTCGAATCGGACTCCCCACCGCAGTGGGAGACGGACGCGCGGGAGCGGCTGGCCGCGGCCGCGGGACGCTTCTCCGACCCCCTGTCCGACCTGGTCGAAAGGGATGCCAATCAAGGCGACACCCAGATTCTGGTCGCCGACTTTCTCAGTTACGGCCTGAATTACAGCAAGTACGGCGAACTGACGACCGAATATCGCACCACCGGCGGATCGGTGGATTACGGAATTCTGATCAGCGATCAGCTGTTCGCATTCGTCGAAGTCAAACCCTGCGGGCAGAACCTCGACACCCGGAACCTCCGGCAGGCGCGTATGCAGGCCGCCGACGAGGGCGTCGAATGGGTGGTCCTGACCAACGGCCGGCTGTGGCAGGTCTACCACCTGGGGGACGGCGACGCGTCGAGCACGCGGCTGATCCTCGAGGCCGACCTGCTGAACGATGATGGGCGGCCGGTCGCCGTCGACATGCTGTTCCATCTGACCAAGGAAGCCGTTGAGCACGGACGCCTGGACGACCTGCGCGAATGGCGCGAGGCACTGGCACCCGCGGCGCTCGCGGACGCGCTGCGCAGCGACGCCGTGATCAGCGCCCTGCGCCGCGAGCTGCGCACCCGCACCGGCCACACCGGTCATATCGGCGACCTCGAAGAGCTCTCCCGCGCCCTGAGCGACGACGTCATCACACGGGGGCTGCTGCCCTGAACCGTGCGCCCCCCGCGGCGGGCGCCCACCGCCGAGGAGGCTTTAGTTCCTGCCCGGGCGCCGTTGGACGGGGTAGGGCAGCGGTGCCATCTCGCGGGCGTTCTTGATCGCGCGGGCGGTCAGGCGCTGCTGGCGCGCCGTCACCCTGGTGACGCGGCGGCTGCGGATCTTGCCCCTGTCCGATATGAAGGTGCGCAGCAGGTCGACATCTTTGAAGTCGACGTAATCGGCTGGCATCAGTGGATCTCGACTTCCTTGATTGAAAACGATAATCGTTATATTACATCCCGCACACCTCTCCCTGAACGCGCCTTCGAAGACATCGCCCTGAGTCGCCCCTCTCGCCGTTGCCGTTGGCGCGGCGGAGGCCGAGGGCCCGCTTCCGGAGACAGCGTGGCGGCCCCTCCCCTCCGCCGTGTTTTCGCCGTACCGGACTGCGGGGAGGCATTCGAAAAAAAGGGGGCGTGCATGCAGATGCGGCAACTGATGTCGGTCGTCCGCCCGGCTCTTCTGGCCGCGGGCGCCGGGCTCCTGCTGGTGGTACCGGCCGCGCAGGCGCACCAGTCCCCGGGAGCGGCGCTGTACCTCTCGGTCGAATGGGACGGCGGCGGCCGGGGGCCCGCGGAGACCACCCTGACCTGCCATCCGTCCGGCGGCTTCCATTCTCGCGCCGAGGCGGCCTGCGCGGCTCTCGACCGGGTCGACGGACGGTTCGGCGACTTGTCGTCCTCAGGCGGGGTCTGCACGATGGAGTACCGGCCGACCACCGCCACGGCCAAGGGCCGCTGGTTCGCGGAACCGGTGGACTACCGGGAGACCTTTGACAACCCGTGCCTGGCCATCAGGGAGAGCAGCGGGGTCTTCGACCTCTAGTGATGGTTTGTTAGACCCGGTAGCAGAGATCTAGGGTCCGCCGGTGCCGGACCGCCGCCCTATGTGCGCATTCGCGCACCCCGCACCGCCGGCGGCGGTGCGGGCCCCGCCTCTTCGGGCTACTCGTAGGGGTCGGGCGGGTTGTCCACCTCGGTCATCTCGTCGACGGCGAAGCGGTGATCCTGGACGCTCTCCAGGTCCCCCTCGGGCTCCACCCACGTGCCGCGGACCGTCCACCAGCTGTCCTCCTCCGGCTCCGGTTCGTCGGTGATGAGGACCCGGTTGACGACCGCGTCCGCGGCGCAGCAGGCCATCTGCAACCGGGCGAGATACCAGCCCTCGCCGTCGGGGTTCGGGGTGGCGAACCCGGTCAGCTCGATCTCGCGGCCGGCCATCTCCCGGTTCTCGTCGGTCCAGGCCCGCATCACGAACTCCTGCAGTTTCATTTCGACCGGGCCGGGGCCGCCGTCCAGCTCGTCTAAGGAGGAGTCCCTGGTGCTCCCGGCCGAGGTGGCCGTCGTCTCGGCCGCCGAGTAGGATCCCAGGGCCGGCGGAGCGATCACGAACACCGAGACCGCGGGGAGCACCAGCAGCCATGCCACCCACGGCGCGCGCGAATGGTCGTGGCCGTGCCCGTCATGGTCGTCGTGTCCCGTACCGGTCCCGTCCTCGTTGGCACCGGCCCGCAGGTCGGCCAGGACGACCCAGACGCCCAGTCCGACCAGGACGATACCCGTGAGAACGAGGAACGGCTGGAACAGCGCCTTCACATAGTTGACGTAGAGGCCCGAGAGTGCGCTGCCCAGGACAGCAGCACCCAGCAGCACCGCTACCAGTCCCTGTGCGATCCGGTTCACAGCAGCAATCCTCCGATCACGAACGTGAACAGCAGCGCCATGCCGAGCGTGAGGGGGACGAAGCGCCACACGAACTTCCAGCCGAATGTTCCGGCCTGGAGGGCGATGAGTTTCAGGTCGACCATCGGCCCCACCACCATGAAGGCGAGCATGGCCGTGGGCGAGAAGTCGGTGAGACTGGCCGCGACGAACGCGTCGGCCTCCGAGCAGATGGAGAGCAGGATCGCCAGTGCCGCCATGACCAGCACCGAAATGATCGGCAAGTCGGCGACGGTGAGGATCCACCCGCGCGGCACGATCACGTTCAGGGTTCCGGCGGCCGCCGCGCCCACGACCAGGTAACCGCCGGCGTGCATCAGGTCGTGCATCATCGAGTCACGGAACACGGCCCACTTGGACGCCGAGGGGTCGTGGTGCTGCGGGCGCATGCGCAGCCAGTCGGTCCTACCGAAGCGCGCCCACACCCAGCCGATCACCACGGCCGCGCCGAAGGACGCCAGGAACCGGGCCGCGACCATCTCCAACTGCCCGGCGAACGCCACACCCGTCGCCACCAGGACGACGGGGTTGATCGCCGGGGCTGACAGCAGGAACGTCAGCGCCGCCGCGGGGGCCACCCCGCGCCTGATCAACCCCCCGGCGAGAGGTACCGACGCGCATTCGCAGCCGGGAAGGATCCCTCCGGCCGCCCCCGCCACCGGCACGGAGGCGCTGGTCCTGGTGGGGATGATCCGCTGGTAGAACGAGGCCGGCACGAACGCGGTGAGCGCCGACGACAACGCGATACCGAAGATCAGGAAGGGCATCGCCTGCAGGCTGATCGCGGTGAAGATGGTCGCCCACGCCAGGAACGCGTCGTTGGTGAGGTCGTCGGTGTACCACGAGTGGGCGAACGCCATGCCCGCGATGAAGAGGGCGAACAACCACACGGTCGCGGTGCGCCGCGGTCCGCGCGGTCGCCCCCAATCGGAGGGAGGAAGCTCGTCGTTCCTGTCGTCGAAATCGCTGACCAGGGAATCTCCAAGGGAGGGTTTCCCCGTGGGGGCGGTTCCCGTCGGCCGTCCGGACACGCTCGCAACCTCGTCGTAGCTGGTGGATTCCGCCGCATCCTACCTGCAGCGGTTTTCGTTCTTCGCATATATCGACGAGCGGATATGGAAGCGGGGGATGCCCGGCACGCCACGCTCCGGCAACGGCGAGCCCGGGGGCCGACCGGGCGCCGGAGCGCCCGGGTCGCGTGCCCGCCTCCGCGGGG
>NZ_LAJC01000129.1 GCF_000981225.1 Allosalinactinospora lopnorensis | reverse complement strand
GCCGCGGGCTACGCATCCGGGTGGGCCGGCGCGCCCGAACCGGTGGCGCCGGCGCTGCAGGCCGCCGCGCTGGCGGTGGGGGCGCAGACGTTCGTCCCCGCGACGCTGCGCCGCCTGTCCAGGGGCAGGATCGGCGTGGGCACGCTGATGACCATAGCCGCGGTCGGCGCCGTGGCCCTGGGCGAGATCGGTGAGGCCGCGGCGCTGGCTTTCCTGTACTCCATCGCCGAAGGACTGGAGGAGTACTCCCTCGCCCGCACCCGCCGCGGCCTGCGCGCCCTGCTGGATCTGGTCCCCGCACGGGCCACCGTCCTGCGCGGCGGCGCCGAGCGCACCGTGGCTCCCGGGGAGCTGCGTGTCGGGGAGACCATGGTGGTCAGGCCCGGTGAGCGCATCGCCACCGACGGTGTCATCGGCTCGGGCCGCACCGCACTGGACACCTCCGCCATCACCGGAGAATCCGTGCGTGTGGAGGCCGGGCCCGGCGACGAGGTCCTCGCCGGATCCGTGAACGGCACCGGCGCCCTCGAAGTGAGGGTGACCAGCACCGCCGAGAACAATTCCCTGGCCCGCATCGTGGCGATCGTGGAGGCCGAGCAGTCCCGCAAGGGCGCCGGCCAGCGCCTGGCCGACACGGTCGCACGTCCGCTGGTGCCCGGCGTGCTGATCGCCGCGGCACTGATCGCCGCCCTGGGTGCCCTGCTGGGCGACCCGCTGGTCTGGGTCGAACGCGCCCTGGTGGTGCTCGTGGCCGCCTCACCGTGTGCGCTGGCGATCTCGGTTCCGGTCACCGTGGTGGCCGCCATCGGCGCCGCCTCCAGGAACGGTGTGCTCGTCAAAGGAGGCGCCGCCCTTGAGTCGCTCGGTCGTGTCAGGGTCGTGGCGCTGGACAAGACCGGCACTCTCACCGGCAACGCTCCGGCCGTCATCGAGGTCGCCCCCGCCCCCGGCCGCACCCGCGAGCAGGTCCTGGACGTGGCCGCGGCGCTGGAGGCCCGCAGCGAGCACCCCCTCGCCCATGCGATCGGCGCCGAGGTCGCGGCTCCGCTCACGGCCACCGACGTGCAGGCCGTCATCGGCGCAGGGCTCACCGGACGACTGGAGGGCCGCGAGGTGCGGCTGGGCCGCCCCGGATGGATCGGGGCCGGCACCCTTGCCCGGACGGCGCGGCGGATGCAGGCCGACGGCGCCACGGCCGTGCTCGTCGAGGACGACGGAGTGCTCATCGGAGCGATCGCGGTGCGCGACGAACTGCGCCCCGAAGCGCACGAGGTCCTCGCCGGCCTGCACCGCTGCGGCTACCGGGTGGCGATGCTCACCGGCGACAACACCGCAACCGCCACCGCGCTGGCCCGCCGGGCCGGCATCGAGGCCGTGCACGCCCAACTGCTCCCCGAGGACAAGGCCCGCACCGTCGGCGACCTGCGCGCCTGGGGGCCGGTGGCGATGGTGGGCGACGGCGTCAACGACGCCCCCGCCCTGGCCGCCGCCGACACCGGTGTCGCCATGGGCGCCATGGGCAGCGACGTGGCCATCGAGACCGCCGACGTCGCTCTCATGGGCGAGGACCTGCACCACCTGCCCCGCGCCCTGGCCCACGCCCGCCGATCCCGGGCGATCATGTGGCAGAACGTCGGCCTGTCCTTGGCGCTGATCACCGTCCTGGTGCCGCTCGCGCTGTCCGGCGTGCTCGGCCTGGCCGCGGTGGTGCTGGTGCACGAGGCGGCCGAGGTCGCCGTCATCGCCAACGGCGTGCGGGCCGGACGCACCCCTGCCCGGCCCCTGACGCTCGACGGCACCGCGTCCCCGCCCGCCCCGGCGGACGGGGTCAGCGCAGCCTGTGGACACTGACGGCATAGCCGCCGCCGGTGTAGGGGGCGCCCTCCCACGTGGCGCAGCGCCGCTCCAGGGCCAGGCCCGCTTCAGCGCACCAGGCGTCGTAGTCGGCCAGGGTGACCGGCGCGGAGGACAGGGGCAGGTGCCGGGCGTCAAGACCGAAACCGGCCACCAGCAGGCCGCCGGTCCGCAGCAGCGCCGCAAGGCCGGCGACCACTTTCGCCTCGGTCCCGGCGGCCAGCAGCGGGATGACGTTGCCGGCGAGTACCACCATGTCGAAGCCGGGCTCCAGCCCCAGCGACGTCACGTCGCAGAGGTCGGCTTCCCGCCAGGCCAGCTGCGGCGCTTCGCGGCGCGCCTCGGCCAGCATGGAGGCGTCGACGTCCACGCCCACACAGCGGTGCCCGTTGCCGGCGAGCCAGACCGCGACGCGGCCGGTTCCGCATCCGGCGTCGAGCACCCGGGAGCCGGGGGCGAGCAGCGCGTCGCAGAACCGGGCCTCACCGTGCACGTCGGTGCCGCTCCTCGCGAGTTCGGCGAACCTGGCGGCGTAGCGCTGCCCGCCCTGGCCGTCGGTCAGCTCACTCCACCGGTTGCTCGGCTTGTCCACCTTCTCCTCCGCCCTGCTCGACGCCTCTTGGGCCGAGTATGGCGTGTGCGGGGCCGCGGGCCGCCGGCCCCCTGCTCTTGTGGGCGGCGATTGTGCCCGGCGAAAGCCGGCGGGTAGCCTCAACGATCATTGAGGTTAGCGCAGGGGGGGCGTATGAGCACCGAGGTCTCGTGGAAAAACAAGGAGCTCACGGTCGGCCAGGTCGCCGCCCGCAGTGGTGTCGCCGTTTCGGCGCTGCACTTCTATGAGCGGCAGGAACTGATCCACAGCCGCCGGACTGCGGGCAACCAGCGGCGCTACAGCCGCGACACGCTGCGCCGGATCGCCTTCATCCGGGTGTCGCAGCGCGTGGGTATCCCGTTGAGCCGTATCCGTGACGCCTTCGCCGAGCTCCCCGATGGCCGAACGCCCACCCGCGAGGACTGGGCGCGGTTGTCGGAGGGGTGGCGAAGCGAGCTCGACGCCCGCATCGACCAGCTGCGGCGGCTGCGCGACGACCTCACCGACTGCATTGGCTGCGGCTGCCTCTCCCTGGACACCTGCGCCCTGTCCAACCCGCACGACCAGTGCGCCGAAGAGGGGCCCGGGCCTCGGCGCCTACTCACCGGCGGCCCGATCACCGAGCCGGCCCAGCGATCGCGTTCTGCGTGCTAGAGGCGGCGCCTCCCGACCGGCGCCCGGACTCGCGGCCCGTTGCACCACGCGGCCCGCGAACGCAACGAAGCGCAGGCGGGAGGTCAGGGACGGTAGCGGATGGGATGGTCCTTGGGGACCTCGACGAGGTAGATCGGAAGGCCGTCGGGGTCGGCGATGTGCATCTCGATCAGCCCCCAGGCTCCTTCCGCGGTTCCCGCAGCACGGCCACCCCCCGTTCCCGCAGTTCCATCTGCGTCTGCACGGCGTCAGGGACCTGCAGCCACAGCTGCGTCGCCGAGGGTTCGGGCGGCCGGTCGGAATGGCCGGACAGTTCGAGGAACCCCCCGCCGAGGAAGAACACGGTGCCCAGCCGTCCCGCCGTTCCGAACTCCCGGTAGATCGCCAGGCCGAGGGAATCCCGGTAGAAGGCGCGGCTGCGCTCGAGGTCGGTGGGCCGCAGCAGGACGCGGCTGCCGAGAACGTGGACCATAGTGGCGACCCTAGGACACGACCGGGAAAATGCCCCGGAACGCCGCGCTCGCCTGTCACCCGCGGCCGCGGACGGGCTCCAGCTCCCCCACTGAGGTGATACGGCGCAGCGCGCCGGGGGCGGGCCCGGGCGCCGGAGTATAGATCCGGACCAGGAACGGCCCGGGCAGGAGGGCCGCGGCCACCCAGGAGCGGGAGGTGGCGAGCACCGTGAAGGTGTGCGGGGCGCCGTCGATGTCGATCGTCTGTGTGGACCACCGCGCGTCCTCGGGCAGGGCGAAGGAGTGCGCACTGAGCGGGTCGCGCATGCGCCGCTCCATGAGGTCCCGTTCGCCGCAGAAGCCGCGGATCTCCCGCTCGCCCGGCTCGCGGAGGTGCTCCCAGCTCCGGGTCGCGATCTCCAGGTCCGGGCCCTGGTCGGGCCCTTCGGGGGTGGAGCCGAAATCCACGACGACCTTCGCGGGCAGGACCTCGCCCGGGTGCACGGTGGTCGAGCTGATGCGGCCGCGCCGCGACTCCTCAGCGGGACGGTAGAGCGGGATCGCCCGGAGAACGTCGGCGAAGTCGTCGTTGTCGTTCATCTGCGCTGTGGCTCCCCTTGTGCGGAAGGGGCGGGGTGCGGCCGCCCTGGCGTGGACGCTACCGGACCCGCCGGCCCGGTGCCCTCTACGGCGAATGCGGCCGCAGGGCGCCGCGGCGCCCTGCGGCCGATTCCACACCGACCAACCCTTTCAATAAGTATTGTCATGGTTTACGCTGAGGCGGCACAACCTACCTAGCAGTAACAAAAGTGGGATGAAGAAACACCCCTGAACCGCGCAGGGACAGCCCCAGCACCGCTTCGGGACCGCAACAGGAGGCTTCCCAATCGTGTTGTCAAGCTGCGGTAGTGAGGGGAGGTGAAACGTGGTAGCGCTCACCGTCACGGAGCATCGCCCACAACACGTTGACGCGACGGCGGGCGAGGGCCAGCAGGGCCTGCTTGTGCCCCTTGCCCTCCTGCCTCTTGCGGTCGTAGTACGCCTTGGAAACCGGACAGCAGCGCAGGCTGACCATGGCCGACAAGTACATGGTCCGCAGCAGCCCGCGGTGATACCGCCTGGGCCGGCGCAGGTTGCCGCTGAGGCGGCCGGAGTCGCGCGGCTGCGGGGCCAGGCCGGCGAAGCCCGCCAGCCGGTCGGCGCTGCCGAAGGCGTCGGTGTCGCCGCCGGTCGCGGCAAGGAACTCCGCGCCGAGCCTGGCGCCCATGCCCGGCAGGCTGGCGATCACCTCGGCGTGCGGATGCTCGCGAAACCGGGCCTCGATGAGGGTGTCAAGCTCGGCGATCTCCTCGTCGAGGGCCAGCACCCCCTTCGCGAGGCGGGCCACCATGGCGGCGGCCAGCTTCTCACCGGGCAGTGCCGTGTGCTGGGAGTGGGCGGCCTCAACGACGGCCTTCGCGAGTGCGGCGGCGCCACGGACGTTGCGGTTCTTCAGCCAGGTCTCGATTCGCTTCGTTCCCGCGCGGCGGATGGCCGCCGGGGTCTGGTAGCCCCTCAGCAGCAGGACCGGCCCCTGGTTGGTCAGCTCCAGGGTGCGCTCCAACGCCGGGAAGATCTCCAGCAGTTGGGCGCGCAGCCGGTTGATCTGCCGGGTGCGGTCGAAGACCAGGTCCAGGCGGCGGGTGGTGAGGGTGCGCAGGTCCACGGCGACCTCGCCGGCGTTGCCCTACAGCAGCGATCGCGTCGCATCTCCCAATTAGCGGTCGAGTCGTCGCGGGGCCCTGGGTGGCCAAGCCTCCTCAGCCATCAGACGGCTCAACCATGACAGCCATGCCCAGAGCCCCCGGGTCCACCGATCTTACGAATGACCAGTTCAGGCCCAGATCAGAAAGGTAGGGCACCGATGACCCCCGCCCCCCGCCGCGAACTCCGGGTTGACTCGGCCGACGGCACCCGGCTGCACGTCGAGGTACACGGCCGCGACGACGGCCCCACCGTCGTGCTCAGCCACGGCTGGACCTGCTCCATCCCCTTCTGGGCGCCACTGGTCGCCACGCTGGGCTCCAACTACCGCGTCGTCCTCTACGACCAGCGAGGCCACGGCCGCAGCGCCGCACCCGCCACAACCGGATACAGCACAACGGCGCTCGCCGACGATCTCTGCGCCGTGCTCGAGGCCACCGTCCCCACCGGGGAAAAAGCCATCCTCGGCGGCCACAGCATGGGCGGCATGACGATCATGGCCGCTGCGCAGCGCCCCCAGGTACGCGGCCGGGCCGCGGCCATCCTGCTGGCCAGCACCGGAAGCGCCGACCTGCTCGCCCGGTCCCACCTCCTTCCCGGAACCCAACGCTTCCCCCGGCTCAGAACCGCAGGCCACCGGTTCCTTCTCAGCTCCCCCTTGCCCCTGGGCCCCATCACCCCCCTCACCCGCGCGGGCCTGCGCTACATGACGATGGCCCCCGACACCAACCCGAGAATGGTCGACTTCTGCACCCGGCTGATCCACGACTGCCCCTCCACCACCCGCGCACGGTGGGGCGCCGTACTCGCCGACCTCGACCTGGAACACGGCGCCCGGGAACTGGACCTCCCCACCGTGATCGTGCACGGAACCGCCGACCGGCTCACCCCCATCGCCCACGCCCACCGCCTGGCCGATCTGCTCCCCCACTGCGACGAACTCGTCGAACTCCCCGCCACCGGCACATGACACCGCTGGAGTCGCCGCGCCACGTGGCCGCCGTCCTCACCGACCTCGTCGCCGCCCACCTCGCCATCGAGCGGCCGAAAGCCACGCTCGGCTGATCCCGAGAACACCAACCGGAGCATCCACCCACCAGCGCCCAGTGGCCCACCAACAGCGGTGAAACCGGCCCGGTCGGCACCGCGATTGGCCCAGCGGCTCCCACCGGGAGCCTCCTCTGGATCCCCCGGCACGTGAACCCCCGCGGGCGAGTGGAACCGTACCCGCGTCACGGCCGGGCCCCAGGACTACCCGGTCGGACCGAGGAGGTCCCAGCGGTTTCCGGCGATGTCGAGGAACACCGCAACGCGGCCGTAGGGCTCTACACGAGGGGCGGTGACGAACTCGACCCCGGCCGAGACCATCCGCCCGTAAGCGGAATCGACGTCGTCGACCCGCAGGAAGAAACCGACCCGGCCGGCTACCTGCCGCCCGACCACCGCGGCCTGGCCGTCCCCGTCCGCCCGGGCGAGCAGCACCCCCGTTCGGCCGCCGGGCGGACGAACCACCACCCACCGCTTCGGGCGCCCGTCGCCGGTTGATGACGGCGAGTCCTCGACGAGCTCGAAACCCAGCGCGCCGACGAAGAAGTCGATCGCGGGGCCGTACTCCTCGACGACGACCGTTACGAGATCAAGATTCACCCCGCCACTGTAGGGCGGCCGACGCGGCCCCGCCCGAGCCCTCACCAGGCAGACCTCAACCGGACACGGCGAGCCGGGCGAGGAAATCGGCCTCGGTGATGATCTCGATGCGCTGCCCCCGGGCACGGTAGGCCTCGGCCCGGCGGTGCTTGGCGGTTTTGCCGGCACCGTCACCGCGGGCGGCGACGAGCACGCCGGTCTTCTTCGTGACGTTCTTGGCGGGGTGGCCCCCGGCCTCGGCGACGCGCTCCCAGGCCGCGGGCTTGCCCATCGCCTCCAGCTCACCACTGATGCACACCACCCGCCCGTACAGCGGACCGGCAGGATCGGCATGCGGGTTGGCCTCCGGCAGCGGGGCCTGGCCGGCCTCCCGCCACCGCGCGAACCGGTCATCAGCGGGCGGCGGGACCGCCCGGGCCCCCACGGC
>NZ_LAJC01000128.1 GCF_000981225.1 Allosalinactinospora lopnorensis | reverse complement strand
GCCCGACCAGCTCGTCCGCCCGCCGGCCGGCGGCTCCGGCGTCGCTGCGCGCTGCCAGCCACGCATCGGCCTGGGCGCGGAACGCGGTGAGCGCCTCGGCGACCTGGTCGAGCGCCTCCTCGGCGGCGGACAGGCCGCGCTCCGACGCGACCGCCGTCAGTTCGTGAAGCACCGCGGCCACCTTGTGTTCCCACTCCGACACCTCGGTCTCGGCGCGGGCAACGGCGTCACCGCGGGCGGCGTGATCGGCCTCGGCCCGGCGCAGGGCGCGCCGGGCCTCCTCCAGCGCGGTGTGGTCGGGCCGCCGAGCCAGCTCCTCATCCAGGATCCCGCGCCGCCGGGCCAGCTCGTCCAGCGCGGTGTCGGCGGCCGCGATCCGCCCGTCGAGGTCGGCGATCCGCCCGTCGAGGTCGGCGATCCTGCGCTGCCGGTACCGCTCGCGGGCGGTGGCGCCGATGTAGGCGGGTTCGGGTTTGGTCCAACGCCCCTGCGCGGCCGCCAGCCGCCAGCCGCCGTCCGCGCCCACCGCGGCCGGGTGGTCGGGTGCGTGCGGCCCGTAGGCGATGCGCTCCAGCAGCAGCCTCACCCGGTGTTCGCCGACCGGCGCACCCGGTTCGCATTCCAGCACGTCGGCCAGACTGGGGCCGCTGACCGGAGCCGTGCGGTCGGGCTCGGCGAACACGTCGTTGCCGGGCATCGGCATCCGGCCATCAGGCAGCATCCACGCGTCCAGCAGCCCGGACGCCTCCAGGGCCGCCTCGACACCGGCCTGCACCGCCGCGTCGACACCGGGCCGGAAGTACACGAGCCGCCACAGCGGCGCTCCGTCGAGCGTGGCCCGGTCGAGGTCGCGTGTGTGGGGTGCGGTCGGTGGCAGGTCGGCCTCTTGGCGCAGCTTCTCCCGATCCGAGGACAGGGTCCGGCGCTCGCCGGCCAGCGCGTCGCGGCGGGCCTGATCACCCGCCTCCGCGCGGGTGATCGCATCCGCCGCGCGCCCGTGCGCCGAGTTCACCAGCTCGACCACGGCCATCGGGTCGCCCGCGGCACCGGCCAGCGCGTCGGCGTCGGCCGCCAGCTCGACGCAGGCGTGCGCCCATGTGCCCAGCCGGTCGGTGAGGTCGGCGAGTTCCGCGTCGTAGTCCCGGCGCCGTCGCTCGACGGCCGCCTCGGCTGAGTCGAGATCGGCGCGCGCACTCTCCAGCCGCTGCTCGGCGGCTGTCCGCTCGCTGACGGCGCGAGTGTGCGTGGCGAGGACGCGGCGCACCTCGGCGATCTGCTCGTGGCGGCCGTCGACGGCGGCCCGCAGCAGCCGACGCGCCGGCTCCGGCTCGCCAGTGCTGTCGAGCTCCTCGAAGGCCGCTGTCAGTCCGGGGATCCGCGCCGCGTGCTCCGCGTCGTCGCGGCATTGCCGGGCGTGCCTGCCTCTGCGTGCGGCATCCTCCACGGCGCTGTCGGCCTTCTCCCGGTCCTCCTCCGCGCGCCGGGCCAGGCCGTCGGCGCGGCGCCGGGTCTCACCGGCCCTGTGCCGGGCGGTGTCGAGCTCGGAACGGAGCCGTTCGAGCTCGCGCCCTTCGCGGTAGGAGTCGAGGTTGGTCAGCACCTCGATGCGGGCCGACCGCTGATCGGCCTCGGACTCCAGCGCCGCGTCCTGTTCCGCGACCTCCTCCAGCCGGGCCAGCGTGGCCTCGTGCTCCTGCTCGCTCTCGCGCGCCTTGCGGGTCAGGCCGTCCATGGTCGACGTCGCCGCGATCAGCGCGGCCGCGCCGGCCCGCAGTACGCGCTGCGCGTAGGTGCGCTGGCGGGCGGCCAGCCGGTCGGCGGCGTCCACCTCCCCGTCGAGGTCCCTGAGCTCCTGCTGCTGCCGGTCCAGGCGCTCGAACCCTTCGGCGATCTCGGTGATGTCGCCCTGGTCCAGCGGCGGCAGGGCGCGGGAGAGCAGCGTGGACAGCACCGCGGGATCGAGGTGCTCCGACAGCTTCGGTGTGCGCAGCTGCAGCAGTGCCGTGATGAGGGCGTCGAAGCGCTGCTGGTTGAACCCGGGAAACAGCGTGTGGCGCACGGTGTCGCGGTAGTCGGCGGCGGTTTCGTGGACCTCACCGCGGGCGCCGATCGCTGAGACGAGGTCCTTCCTGGTCAGCGGGCGCCCGGCGGCGTTGACCAAGGCCAGTTCGCCGTGTTCGCCCGTGTCTACCCGCTGGTCGGTGGTGAAGTAGGCGACGCCCACGTTCCTGGTGTTGGTGCTCGCCTGCAGCCGCGCCCCGCAGGTGAACCACTCCGGTCCCGCTTTGTCGCCGGCGCCCGCGCCGTCGCCGGATCGGCCGAACTCCAGCCACACGTAGCCGACCCGGTTCGTGCCCTCGTAGCCGTCGCCCATGAGGTTCCAGTGCATGGTGCGCTCGGTGCCGCCGAACGTGGAGAGTCGGCTGGGCTGCAGGTTGGCGTCGAACAGGAACGGCAGCAGCAGTTCCAGCGCCTTGGACTTCCCGGTGCCGTTGGCGCCGCGCAGCAGCAGCCGGCCGCCGTGGAATCGGAAGGTCTCGTCGTAGTAGCGCCAGATGTTGATGATGCCGGCGCGGGTGGGCTGCCAGCGCCCGCCGCGGCCCGGCTCCCCGGCGGCGCTCGTCGCGGGCTCGGGCACCGGGCGCAGTCGCGACGGATCGGCGGCGGTCTCAGTCGGCGGCATGCTCGTCTCCACTGGCTTGGGGATCGGGGCGTTCCACCGTGTAGCGGGCGGCGGCGGGTAGGGACCGAACACCGGAATCCTCACTGCGCGCCAGCCCGAACGCGCACAGCATGCCTATGCCTTCGTTGACGAGCCGTGCCGCGCCGCCGTCGGACTGGTAGGCCCGCGCCGCCCACGCGGGGGCGGCGGTCAGAATCCGCTCCGCATGGGCGACGAGGGCGGGCCGGTCGAGCGGACGGCCGCCGGCGACCAGGTGGTCGAGCAGCAGCAGGGCGGCGACCTTGGCGTTGCTGCGGTCGTCGGGGAACCTGTCGTCGGTGGCGATGGAGTCGGGGTCGACCAGTAGCACGCCTTCGGCGCGCTCCTCGAACACGAAACCGGCCTGCTCGGCCGCCCGGCGCACCAGCCTGTGTCCTGTGGGGGAGTCGAGGTAGGCGATCTGCTCGGCGCTGAGATCCGCCCGGTAGACCACAGGCTCGTTCAGCAGCCGCCGCATTACCGAGTGCCGCAGCCACAGGTTGCGCTGCACCTCCGATGTGCCCGAATCGGGATCGGCGGCGTCACCGTAGCGGGCCTCGCGGCGCAGCCGCGCGAGCCGCTCGCCGAACTCGGCGCCGCTGATGATCGGCTCGGCCGCGGCGTGCTCGCCGCCCGAAGCACCGGCAGCGAGGTCCTCGCCATCCGCCTCCTCAGCCACGGAAGTCGCGGCGTCGCTGGCCTCGGCGAGCTCGGCGGCGATCCGCGACGGCGCGACGGGGGCCGCCACCAGGCGCAGCAGTAGCGTGGCGTCGACGCGGTAGAGGACTTTGGCGTCCTCATGCTCCAGGAAGGTCTCTGTGACTCCGTCGGTCGCGACCACCGCCCCCAGGCGTTCGAGGAGCTTGAGCGCGTCGACGAAGGCCGAGCGCTCGTCCCGGCGCGCCGAGTCGAACGTCGGGATCCGCTCCTCGTTGAGGGTGGCCTGCACGATGCGCTCCGCGAGCAGGCCGATGGTGGTGACCGGGCCGGACAGCAGCTCGGCGGCCAGGACGCACAGCAGTGTGTAGCGGCGGCGGTCGAACGGCGCCTTGCCGGAGCGGTGCCTGCGCGCGGGCCGAGTGGTGTCGGGACGATCATGGATCTTGACCAGCCGGGCGTATCCGTGCCGCGCCTCGACCACCAGGCGCCAGCCGCAGTAGTAGTCGAACCACTTCTCCAGCGCTCCGCGGCGGCGGCGGACCAAGTCGAACGCGTCGCGGTCGCGCGCCGCGACCAGCATGGGACTGCCCAGTAGTACGCGTACGCCGCGCGCGACCTCCTCGGCCTCCTGGCGGACCAGCTGATTGCTCAGCGACGTCACGAGACCGCCTTGTGGCCGGCCGCCGACACGCCAGGCCCGACCGGGTGCACGTCGATCAGGTAATCGGGGGCGGTGAGGCGCCCTTGCGGTGTGCGCAGTTCCGCCGTGCGCCCCTCGGAAGGCGGCCGCAGCAGCAGCCGCATCCTCCCGTCCGCGCTCGTGCCGTGTCGGCATCCGCTGGAGTCGGGTCGGCTGGACAGGGCGCGTCCGACCAGTTCGAGGAGGCGCTGGAACGTGGCGTGATCGAGGGTCTGCAGTTGGGAGAGCCGTACGGCACCATCGGTGGCCAGTAGCTGCCACGCGGCTTCGAGCTCTGCGCGCTCCAACTGGGCGGCGGCCTTGCGGTGCTCCCGAACGGCGCGGACGTCGCGGACCTTCGCGGTGCGGGCGAGGTGCTCGCTGCGGCCACGCGTGCGCAGCAGCGGGGAGACCGGCACGCTCGGGGCCTCCAGCCACGGCGTCGACGAGGGGACGGCCTCCGCGTCGTCGGGCGCGAGGTGTGCATGACGGGCGGAGTCGAGGCCGAAGGAGGTGTGCCACAGCTCGTGTGCGTCCGCCTCGGCGGGTGCGGTGGCGAACCAGCGGGACAGCGTGCGGAAATCGGCCACCGCGCTGGAGGCGCGGCGGCGCGACTCGCTGATGCGCTCCAGCACCCGCATCAGCGAGACGATGGCGCGGCGCGCGATGTCGCGCAGCTCATCAATGCGGGCGGGCCTGCCCTCGGGTGGCAGGAACCACGCCCGCATTCCCTCCCAGCGGTGCGCGCGCTGCTCCAGCCACTCCCCGCCGAGATCCCCGCCGCCGAGGGCGGGCAGGTCGGCGCCGCGCAGCGCACGCCGGTGCACGGCCGCGACGCCGCACCCCTCAACGCGCTCCATGGCCTGCTGGATCTGCTGCCTGCGCACGTCCAGGTTGGTGACGAACTCCTCCAGGTAGGCGATCGTGGCGCGCTTGACGTCGTGGAAGGTCTCGATGTCGGTCAGATCGTCGCGCAGCAGCCGCTGGAGTTCGGCGTTGAACTGCTTGGTGTTGGACCGCAGCGCCTCCAGGTGGCCCTCCAGTTCGGTCAGTGCGGTGAACACGCGGCGGTCGGAGCACTCCTCGTCGAGCTGGTAGCCGTACAGCTCGTCGAGCCGTTCGGCGATCGCCACCAGCACCGCGGTCTGCAGTGCACCGGTCGAGGAGAGTACGGCCAATGCGCGCTGGACGCCCTCGAACGCCGCTTCGCCGCGCTTAGTCAGCGAGTACCGGAGGTTCTTGCGCTCGTATTCCTCGGCGGTGGCGTAATTGGCGGCGTGGTTCTGCACGACGTCCAGCAGCCCCCACTTGACCAGCGACTTGAGTGTGGATGCCAGTTCGTCGTCGCTCACGGGAGCGTGCCAGCCGATCGCCCGCAGGTGCGGACGGATCTCGTCGAAGGTCAGCGCCGTCTCAAAACGCTCATGTGCCGCCCCGAACGCCTGCATTGTCGCGGTGTGCAGATCGGCGAGGCCGGTGGTGGTGAACATGAACAGGTTCGGAGGAAGCCTTCGGTGAACCGCCACACAGTCCTCCCCAACGCGAGCCGGCGACTGGGTTCCCCGCAACACTAAGCCGCACGGCCGACAATCGGCACCTCGGAGAAGAGCCTTTCCTGCGCGGGTGGTGGATACGCGGCGCGCAGGCGGTCAGCGGGTTTCGATGGCCCCGATGGATTCGTTCAGCTCAGCGCGGATGTCGTCGGGGAGCGGGGCCGAACCGGTCTCCTCGGACACGGCTTGCTGTCCCTCCTCGCTGACCAGGTAGCCGAGGAAGTCCTTGAGCAGGGCGGTGTCGCGGCCATTGGTGTAGGTCAGGCACGCCACCTGGTAGGACACCAGCACGATCGGGTAGGTGCCCGGTTCACGGGTGTTGTAGTCCAGTTCGAGGGCGTGGTCGTGTTCGACGTTGCCCTCGCGCTGCGGTGAGGCGATGACGATGGCTCCGGCCGACTCCGGGGACATTTCGACGAACTCCTCCCCGATGCCGACCCTCGCGGTCGTCATGCCTTCGGCGAAGGAGACCTCGACGTAGCCCACCGTGCCTTCGCCGCCCTTGACGGCGGCGGCGACACCGCTGTTGCCCTGGCCGGCCTCGGCCGGTCTGATCGGCCAGGAGCCGTCGGGCTCGTGCGGCCAGTCGTCGCCCGCGGCGGCCGCGAGGTAGTCGGTGAAGTTCTCGGTGGTCCCCGATTCATCGGAGCGGTTCACCGGCAGGACCGGAGTGTGGGGGAGGTCGAGGTCGGGGTTGTCGGCGGCGATCTCCTCGTCGTCCCAGTGGGTGATCTGCTGGTCGAAGATCTTGGCGATGGTGCCGGGCCTGAGATTGAGCGTGTCGATGCCGGGCAGGTTGAAGGCGACCGCGATGGGGACCACGTAGGCGGGGATGTTGATCGCGTCGCTTCCGTGGCAGCGCTCCTTCGCCTCGGTGGTCTCCTTGGGATCGAGCGCGGCGTCGGTACCGCCGAACGTGACCGCGCCGTCGAGGAACTGGCTGCGACCGGCCCCCGATCCAACGGAGTTGTAGTAGACCACGGAGCCCTCGCACGCCATCTGGTACCCGGCGACCCAGGTCACCATGGCGTTCTCCTGGGCACTGGAACCGGCTCCGGAGATGTTTCCCGGCGGGCAGGCCAGATCGTCGGGCGCGGGAGGGGCGGAGTCCGGGGGGACGGCATTGTCGCTGCCGCAGGCGGTCAGCACCAGCGCGCTCGCCACTGCCGCCGCGCCGGCCCGCACGCTCCCGAACCACTCAGCCATGCACTCTCCTCCCCTCGCTTGGACAGGTTTCTATTTAGGCAGGCCCTAATATAAACGCCGGGTGGCCTCGAAGTGTCCTGGGGATGCCTGGATCGGGCTCGGGGTCAGCGTGTGTGCTCGGCCTCGTGGCAGGCGATGCGGCGTACCGCACGGGACGAAATAGGGCGTTTTTGAACTGACAGGACACAGGGCGCTCTGTTGGGTTTCCCGGGCATGCTTCACGCGAACGGTGGCCGGTCTGTCAGCGGGGCCCTCCCGCTGGCGTGCGGCCAGCAGCGACGACCTGCCCCGGTAGCGAGTTCTGCTGGGTGGACCTCAAGACCCGCGATATCCCCGGCACCACGGACTTCTTCTCGGCGGTGCTCGGCAGGCGGTTCGCGGTGGACGAAGACGACTGGCGCCGTGCGACCTTTATCTCCGTCGGGGGATACCGCATCGGCAGCGTGAGCGATCTCGCCAACGGGAGCCGGCTGTTGATGTCGATGACCTGGACGATGTCGCCGCCCGCGTCCATGCCCTCGGTCAGGAACCTGTCGTCTACTCGCGGCACGAGGATCGCTCCCACCCGCGGTTGAGTGGCCCCGAAGGCTGACATTCCGAGTCGTTGCCCTGATCGGTGGGTCGGCGGTT
>NZ_LAJC01000127.1 GCF_000981225.1 Allosalinactinospora lopnorensis | reverse complement strand
ATCGCTTTCCTCGGCTCCGGTGGTCTGCCTGGAGGCGAAAACCTCGGTATCCGTATCCGCGCCGACGAGCTCCGCTTGCAGGTAACCAGCGAGCTCCACCGAGGACGAGTAGTCGTATACAACGGTGGTCGGCAGCCGAAGGCCGGTCGCAGTACTCAACCGGTTCCGCAATTTCACCGCGCCCAGCGAATCGAACCCCAGATCACGGAAGGCGCGATTCGCCGTAACCTCCCCAGCTCCCTCGTGGCCGAGCACCGCGGCCGCATGAGTACGCACCAGGTCCAGCAGCACACGGCCCCGTTCGGCTTCGGACAACTCGTTTAGTCGGCGGGCCAGTTCCGACGTGCCACTCTCGGCGTTCTCTTCGGACGCCGCGGCGGCAAGGACACGCTCGACCTCCGGCACATCCACGACCAACCGGTTCGGTCGCGCCGAGGCAGACTGCGAGACAAAGCGCTCCCAGTCGATGTCGGCGATGACCACATTCGTGTCAGCGAGGTCCAGCGACTGCCGCAGGGCCGTGATCGCCAACTCCGGTGCCATCGCGGCCACACCACTCTGCCGCAACTGGTCCTCGATCACTCCGCCATCGACAGCAAGGCCGCCACCACCCCAACTGCCCCATGCGACTGAAGTCGCCGCGAGTCCAGCGGCCCGGCGCTGCTCGGCCAGGGCATCGACGAACGCGTTCGCGGCAGCATAGTTGGCCTGGCCCGCACTGCCCAGCACGCCGGAGGCCGAGGAGAACAGCACGAACGCCGTAAGATCCAGATCCCGAGTCAACTCGTGCAGGTTCAGCGCAGCGCGCGCCTTCGGCAGACAGACCTTCTCCATCCGGTCGAGGGTCATCCCGTCGAGCACACCGTCGTCCAGCACACCCGCCGTGTGTACGACTGCTGTCGGGGGATGTTCGGCGAGCAGCCCCGCCAACGCGTCACGGTCCGCCACATCGCAGGCCGCCACGGTCACGTCGACGCCGAGCGCTTCCAGTTCGGCTTCGAGCTCGGCGGCTCCGGGCGAGTCCGGCCCGCGCCGACTGGTCAGCACCACGTGCTCGGCGCCACTACGGGCCAACCACCGCGCCGTATACGCGCCCAGAGCTCCGGTACCGCCGGTCACCAGCACGGTCCCGCTCGGCTGCCACGCCTTCCCGGACGTGTCCGGACCCGGAGCACGAACCAGCCGCTGCACGAACACCCCGGCGGGCCGCACCGCGACCTGGTCCTCGCCCTTCTCCCCGGCGAGCACTCCGGCCAGCCGGTCCATCGTCCGCTCACTCGTCTGCTCGGGAAGGTCGACCAGTCCGCCCCAGCGTTCGGGGTGCTCCAGCGCGACGACCCGGCCCAGCCCCCACACCAGGGCCTGCTCCGGCTGGTGAGCCGGTCGGAGCGCCCGGTCGACACAGCGCCGCACGTCGCGAGCCACAGCCGCGCGTCGGCGTCCCCCACCGCCTGCACCAGCGCCAGGGTCGCGGCGACCCCCGCGGGCACGGCCGGATGATCGGGGTACGGCCGCTCATCGAGTCCCAGGAGGGACAGCACACCGGCCACGGGGGTGCCGCCGTTCCGGATACGCTGAGCGATCCACTCCCGATCGGGTTCGGCGGCGTCCAGTTCGATCCGGACGGCCTGCGCGCCGTGGCGCTGGAGCGCGCCGATCACCGCCGCCACCCGGTCCTCGTCGGTGTGCGCCGCCGGAACCACCACCAACCATGTGCCGTCCAGCGTGGGCGGCGCCGCGTCGGCCTCCGGTTTCCAGGTGACCTTGTATCGCCAGCCGTCCACGATCGAGCGCTCGCGGCTCCGCCGGCGCCACGACGACAGCGCCGGGAGCACCGCTTCCAGGGAGGAGCGCTCGCCGTCGCCGACGTCCAGGGAGTCGGCGACCACGTCCACGTCCCCCTGTTCGACGGCCTCCCAGAACGAGGTCTCCGCCGTATCGGCCACCGCTGCGGAGGGCTCGCCGGCCTCCAGCCAGTAGCGCTGGTGCTGGAACGCATACGTCGGCAGGTCGACCACGTGGGCCTGGTGACCGGCGAACGCCTGCCCCCAGTCGACCGCCAGGCCGCGCACGTGCGCTTCAGCCATCGAGAGAAGAAAGCGATCCAGTCCGCCCTCGCCGCGGTGCAGCGTCCCTACGGCCACCGCGTCCGCGTCCAGGGCGCCGACCGTCTCCTCGATCCCGATGGTCAGGACGGGGTGCGGGCTCGCCTCCAGGAAGAAGCCGTGGCCCTGCCCGACCAGTGTTCGAACGGCCTGCTCGAACCGCACCCTCTGCCGCAGGTTGCGGTACCAGTAGTCGGCGTCCAGCTGGGCGGTGTCCAGCCAGCCACCGGTCACCGTGGAGAGGAACGGGATCTCGGCGGAACGCGGCGCAATCCCGGACAATGCGTCCAGCAGCCGATCCTTGAGCGCCTCCACCTGGGCGGAGTGGGAGGCGTAGTCCACCGGGATCCGCCGCGCCCTGACCCCCTCGGCTTCGCACGCGCCGCACAGCTCGTCCAGCGCCTCGGGCTCACCGGCCACGACCACGGACCCGGGACCGTTGACCACCGCCACCGAGATCCGGCCCGGCCAGCGCTCCAGCAGCGATTCGACCCGGTCGACCGGCAGCGCGAGCGAGACCATCCCTCCCCTGCCGGCCAGCGACGCGGCCACGGCCTGGCTGCGCAGTGCCACCACCCGCGCCCCGTCGTCCACGGACAGCGCCCCGGCCACGCACGCCGCCGCGATCTCTCCCTGCGAGTGCCCCACGACAGCGGCGGGCTCCACACCGTGCGAGCGCCACAGCCGCGCCAGCGACACCATCACCGCCCACAGCGCCGGCTGCACCACGTCCACCCGGTCCGCGGAGGGAGCGTCCGCCTCGCCGCGCAGGAGGTCCAGCAGCGACCAGTCCACGTACGCGGCCAGCGCCCGCTCGCACTCCCGGATGCTCTCGGCGAACACCGGCGAGGACTCCAGCAGATCCGCGGCCATCCCCTCCCATTGCGCCCCCTGTCCGGGGAACACGAAGGTCACCTTGCCCGCGGTGTCGGCCGCCCCCTGGACCAGCCCCGGCGCTTCACCGCCCCGGGCGATCGCGTCAAGGCCGTCCAGGAACCCATCCTGTCCGCCGCTGACCACGACCGCGCGGTGCTCGAACGTGGCGCGCGTGGTGGCCAGCGAGAACCCGACGTCCACCCGGCGCGGGCCGGGGTCGGCCGCCGCGGCCGCGCGCAGCCGCGCGGCCTGGTCCCGCAGCGCCGCCTCGGTCCGCCCCGACACCACCCACGGGAACGTCGGCGGCGCGGTCGGGTCCGCCGGGGCCTCCCCGTCAGCGGTGGACACGTCCGCGGCCGCCTCGGCCTGTGGAACCTGCTCGACGATGAGGTGGGCGTTGGTGCCGCTCACCCCGAACGAGGAGACGCCGGCGCGCCGCGGATGGCCGGTCTCCGGCCACGAGGCGGGTTCGTTCAGCAGCGATACGGCGCCCTTGTCCCAATCGACGTGCGGGGTGGGCTCCTGCACGTGCAGAGTCTGCGGCAGCAGGCCGTGCCGCATCGCCTGGACCATCTTGATCACGCCGCCCACCCCGGCCGCCGCCTGGGTATGGCCGATATTGGACTTCAGCGACCCCAGCCGCAGCGGCCGATCCGCCGACCGGTCCCGCCCATACGTGGCCAGCAGCGCCTGGGCCTCGATCGGGTCGCCCAGCCTGGTACCGGTTCCGTGCGCCTCCACCGCGTCCACATCAGCGGGGACAAGCCCAGCACCGGCCAGCGCCTGCCGGATCACCCGCTCCTGCGACGGCCCGTTCGGCGCGGTCAACCCATTGGAGGCGCCGTCCTGGTTCACCGCACTGCCACGAATCACCGCCAACACCGGATGCCCACGACGCCGCGCATCCGACAACCGCTCCACCAGGAGCACGCCCACGCCCTCGGACCAGGCCGTCCCGTCGGCCCCGGCCGCGAAGGACTTGCACCGCCCATCGGGGGCCAGCCCCCGCTGCCGGGAGAACTCGACGAACACGTCGGGGGCCGCCATCACCGTGGCGCCGCCGGCCAGCGCCAGCGAGCACTCCCCCGACCGCAGCGCATGGCACGCCAGATGCAGCGCCACCAGCGACGACGAACACGCGGTGTCCAGCGTCACGGCCGGCCCCTCCAGGCCGAACATGTACGCGACCCGGCCCGAAGCGACACTGGGCGCGCTGCCGAGCAGCAGCTGGCCTTCGACACTCTCCGGCACCCGGTGCAGGCGCTTCGCGTAGTCGTCGTACATCACGCCGGTGAACACGCCCGTCGGACTGCCCTTCGCCGAAGCCGGGTCGATGCCGGCGCGTTCGAACGCCTCCCACGATGTCTCCAGCAGCAGCCGCTGCTGCGGATCCATCGCCGACGCCTCGTGCGGGCTGATGCCGAAGAACCCCGCGTCGAAGTGCGCCGCGTCGTGCAGGAAGCCGCCCTCACGTACGTAGACGGACCCCGGACGGTCCGGGTCCGGGTCGTACAGTCCTTCCGTATCCCAGCCGCGGTCGGCCGGGAACGCCGAGATCGCGTCCGTGCCGGAGGCGACCAGCTCCCACAGGTCCTCCGGAGAGCGCACGTCACCGGGGTAGCGGCAACTCATAGCCACGATCGCGATCGGTTCCCGGTCCTTCTCCTCCACCTCGCGCAGACGGGATCGGGTCTGTTGCAGGTCGGCCGTTACCCGCTTCAGGTAGTCGAAGAGCTTCTTTTCGTCCGCCATTGCGACCTCATCGGTTCGGATACGTGGGGGATGGGGGAGGGGTGTGGATCTGCCGACTAGGCTTTTCCGAGCTCGTCGTCGATAAGGGCGAAGACCTCGTCGTGTGTCGCGGATTCGAGGTCGAGCTCACCGGTGGCGGCGCCCTGCGGCTCGCCGCACTTCCGCAGGAGCGCCTGGAGGCGTTCCACGGCTCCCGCGCGCTCCAGGTCCGCCGGGGCGAGCGCCGAGACGGCCGCTTCCAACCTGTCGAGTTCCGCCGCCAGCGGCACGGCCGGTTCCGCCTCGTCCGCGAGGAGCTCGGAGCGCAGGTGGTGCGCCAGGTCGGTGACGGTGGGGTAGTCGAACACCACCGTCGCCGGCAACCGCAGTCCAACCGCGGCGCCAAGACGGTTGCGCAACTCAACGGCGGTCAGCGAATCGAAACCGGACTCCTGGAACGCCCGGTCAACGGCGATCGAGGCGGTATCAGCGTGCCCGAGCACCCCGGCGACGTGGGAGCGCACCAGGTCGATGAGTACCTCGACGCGCTCCGGCTCCGGCATCGCGGCAAGGCGCTGCGTCCAGGTCGAGGACTCTTCAGTGTCGACGGCCTGCCGCACCGGAATGCGGACCAGTCCCCGCATCAGCAGGGGCAGCGCTCCCGACCCCGCCTGGGCGCGCAGTGCCGACCGGTCCAGCCGGGCGGCCACAACCTGCGCCCGGCGGGCGGCCAACGCGGCATCGAACAGGGCCACGCCTTCGTCGGATGCCAGCGGCCTGATACCGGTCCGGCGTACCCGCGCCAGGTCGGCGGTGTTGAGGCCCCCGGCCATGCCGCCGGTGTCGCTCCACAGCCCCCACGCAACTGAGACGGCGGCCAGGCCCCGCGCCCGGCGGTGCTGGGCCAGCGCGTCCAGAAAGGCGTTGGCCGCCGCGTAGTTCCCCTGCCCCGCACCGCCGAGTATCCCCGCGACGGAGGAGAACAGCACGAACGCCGACAGGTCCAGATCCCGGGTCAACTCGTGCAGGTGCCACGCCGCGTCCGCCTTCGGACGCAGGACGCGGTCGACCTGCTCCCCCGACAGGGCGGCGACCGTGGCGTCGTCCAAGGCGCCCGCCGCGTGCACCACGCCCCGCAGCGGCCGGTCGCCGGGAACCGACTCCACCAGCGCAGTGAGCCCTTCGCGGTCGGCGACGTCACAGGCCTGGACCGAGACCTCCGCCCCCAGTTCGCCGAGTTCGGCGCGCAGTTCGGGCGCTCCGGGGGTCTCAAGCCCGCGGCGGCCGGCCAGTACGAGGTGCCGCACGCCGTGCACACTCACCAGGTGCCGGGCGATCTCGGCGCCCAAGGCCCCGGTCCCGCCCGTGACCAGGACCGTTCCCTCGGGGTCGAAGAACGGCTCCGGGCCGGACTCCGCCTCCCCCGCCTCGACCAGGCGCGGGATGTGCACCGCCCCCAGGCGCACCGCCATCTGCGACTCCCCCGAAGCCGCCAGCAGCGCCAGCTCCCGGAAGGGAGGGCGCTCCCCGTCCACGTCGGCCAGCGCGAGGCGGTCGGGATTCTCCATCTGCGCCGAGCGCACCAGCCC
Source organism: Allosalinactinospora lopnorensis (assembly GCF_000981225.1). Lineage (GTDB taxonomy): Bacteria > Actinomycetota > Actinomycetes > Streptosporangiales > Streptosporangiaceae > Allosalinactinospora > Allosalinactinospora lopnorensis. Next base: position 1,261 of record NZ_LAJC01000127.1, on the reverse strand, counting down.
CCACACCGGTGCCTGCACCAGGTCGGCCACATCCTCAGCGACCGATGCCGAGACCGCGCCCCGTGTCAGTACGACCAGCCGCGCCCCGGTGAACCGCTCGTCCCCCAGCCACTGCTGGACGAGCCCCAGCACATGGTGGGTGGCCGACCGCACCCCCGACGGACCGGGATCCGGGTCGGGAGGCACTCGACGAACACGGCGTCCGGAGCAGGCATACCGGCGTCGATCGCCTCACCCAGCGACGCCAGATCCCGGTACGCGGTGCCCGCCGCCTCCGTCTCTCCGTCCTCGCTGTCAGCGGCGCCGACCAGCACCCACCGGGTGTCGGGGCCGCCCGGCGCCGGGGTCGGGCCCCACTCCACGCGGAAGAGGGAGTCCTCGGGGCGGGTGCGGGCGGCGCCGAACCACTCCCCTGTGGCCGGCTTCGTCACCAGCCGCTCCACCGACGCCACCGGCCGGCCCGCCTTGTCGGCCACCGCCAGCGCAACCGCGTTGTCCCCGGCGGGGGACAACTGCACGCGCAGCACCGATGCACCGGTCGCGTACAGGGACACACCGGACCACACGAACGGGATCAGCGTCTCCCCGCTCTCACCGCCCTGCTCGTCGAGGAGGAGCGCGTGCAGGGCGGCGTCCAGCAGTGCCGGATGCAGCCCGAACCCGGCCGCATCACCGCGCACGGACTCGGGCAGGGCGACCTCGGCGAAGAGATCCTCGCCGCGCCGCCAGGCCGCGCGCAGCCCCTGGAACACCGGCCCGTACTCGTAGCCCCGCTCGACCGCCCACTCGTACAGCCCCTCGACCTCGACCGGGGACGCCCCGTCCGGCGGCCACGCCGCCGGACCGGTCCCTTCCGGCGTTTCCTCTCGCGCCAGCACGCCACTGGCGTTGAGCACCCACGACTGCTCAGTCATGTCCTCCTCGGGCCGCGAGTACACGCTCAGCGGGTGGCGCCCGGCTTCGTCGGGCGCGCCCACCACCACCCGCAGCTGCACTCCGCCGTGCTCAGGCAGAACCAGCGCGGAGCCCAGTTCCAGCTCCTCGACCCGGTCGCAGCCGACCCGGTCGCCCGCGCAGGCCGCCAACTCGACGAACCCCGTCCCCGGGAAGAGCACCGAGCCGCCCACCACGTGGTCGGCCAGCCACGGGTGCCCTTGGACCGACAGCCGGCCGGTCAGCACCACCCCGCCCGAATCCGGAACGGCCACCGCGGCGCCCAGCAGCGGGTGGCCGGCCGGTTCGAGCCCGGTGGTGGTGAGGT
>NZ_LAJC01000126.1 GCF_000981225.1 Allosalinactinospora lopnorensis | reverse complement strand
GCCAAAGCCCACGTCCAGCATGTCCTGACCGCCGCCGGTACCAAAATCATCCGACTCAGCCAGTACTACCCCCAAGGCGCCACCCCACCCCCGAAGCCACGCCCCGCCAGTCGCTTCCAGCGCCTATCTCAACGCCTCTCAGCACAGGCACCCACCTAACGCCCCAAAGATCACCAACAACATCAGAAATATGTGCCAGATCCCGAAAAGGTCCGCCCGCTCGACCGCCGAGAGGAAGCCTGCGGGACCGTCGAGCATGCCGCCGACCACCGGCCCCTCGTCCACAGGAAGGACGATGAGGAGGCGGTGGCCGTGCGCCACGTTCGTCACGGAAGAGCGGATTCAGTCCGCCAGCTTGCTGTGGCGTCCCTGGGCGGCGGGCGCAGTGTCGCGAAGCCGGTCCGCCAGGGCATCGATCTGCGCGTTGAGTTCCGCGTCACTGCTCGCCTGCCCCGCGCGATCGGCGACGTTGAGCCGCCGGATTTGCTCTTGGACGTCGAACTCAACGGCCTCCAGCTCAACCCGCTTCGCGGCCGTGTCCCGGCGCTTGCGCACATCGGACTCCATGGTGAACAGGTCCTCGTTCGTGACGAGTTGCCGAGAGTACAGCATGTCGTAGGTGCTCGACCGCGACATCAGCTTCGTCAGGACGGGAAGGGCATCGACCGTCATGAGGCACAGCCGCAGCAGCCACACTCCGGCCCACACGTAGAAGCTGTCCTGCTGCAACCGGTGCAGCGCGTCCATCTCCTCAAGGAGGCCCACGCGCCCGTGGGCGTCCTCGCGTTCCCGCACCTTCGTCGCGATCTCCTCGCTGAGCTGCTTCTCGTAGGCCTCGAACGTGCCCCCGGTGGACTTCTCCAGCTCATCGATCCGCGCGTTCAGCTCGTCGATCCGCTCCTGCTGCCCACCGAGGTCGTTGTCGGCGCGGAAGTCGTCCGCCTCACCGCGCAGCCGGACGCAGTTGGGGCCCTCGCCGACGACCCCGGTGAAGTCTTCGCCATCGGCCCCGCCGCACTCCTTCCGCGCGTCCTCGTTCATCTCCTGCCACTGGTCGTCGAGCTCCTTCTTCTCCTCTAGCAGGTCGTCGCGCTCCTGGACGGCGCGGGCGAGCTCGTCCCGTGCCGCATCCGGCGCCGCTCCCTCGACCTTGATGAGGAAGTCCGCGCAATCGCTCCCGCTCTCCCCGCCGTCCACCGGATTGCACTCGGTCAGCCTGCTCTCGTAGGCGTCGATCTCGTCGGCCCGGTGCCGCTGGGTCTCCTGCTCGATCGCCGGATGGAACACGTACAGCACTAAGGGCTCCGCGATGACGAAGCTGAGCAGAACCGTCAACACGATGCGGGGGATGAAGAGCAGCCAGCGGAACCCGGTTGCGACACCGTGGGTGGTGCTGATCAGCCACCCGTCGATCGTCGCGATCATCGCCCCCCAGAAGACTGCGAACGGGAGCAGCCAGAGCGGGTTCACACCGGTGATCGACGTGACTGCCACCAGAACCGAGATCATGGCCGCACAGCCGGCCCCTATGACGATGAGGCCTTGCCACGTATAGCGGGAGCGCTCTTCCGGAACCCAGTCGAGGAGCTCCTCGACGACGCCGATGAGGCGGCGCGGCCACCGGCCCAGGCCGATGACCGGCGGCGCGGGCCGGTGAGGATCGACCGGCACCTGGTCGCCATCGGTCTGCGGTGCCGCTCCGGTGCTAGTCGCCACTGTCCTCCTCCTCGGCCGCCTCACCGTCGAAGTCGTGGCCGTTCTTCTCGATGCTCTGCCGCTCCTCCCCTCCAGACGCCACGCTCACGCCCGGTTCGAGCATCTGCCTGATCAACTCGTCCAAGCCCAGCGAGACCTCGTCGCCGTGCCCCCGTTGCAAGGCCTCCTTGATGAGCTCCAGCTTGAGGGCGAGCTGCTGGCGTTCGTCCTCCCGGCGCCACGTCTGGCGGCGCAGTTCGTCCTCGCGCGTGACCTCCCAGCGCCGGCGCAGCTCCTCCTGCTCCCTCTCAATCCGCTCGACCACCATCCGCTCCCGCTTGTCCAACTGTGCGGCGAGGTCTGCGTAGCTGAACTCGCCGCTGGCCAGGCCGGCCGCCCAGACGCGAGCGGGGCTCTCCTTGGCGAACTCGTCGACCTGCTGGGCCCGTTCCAGGGTGCCGTTCTGCTGCTGCGCGGCGAGGGCCTGCTTGAGATGGTCCTCCTTGAGCGCCTGGGTGCCTTCTTGGATGGCCACATGGTTGCTGAGGTCGTACTGCTCTCTGGTCTCCCGGAGCTTCTCGCGGTACTCCCTGAGCGCGTCGGGGACCGTGACCTCGACCCCGGCCAGCTCGATGCTGATGCCCGGAATGACCGGCGGTTTGAGTTGCGTGTACGCCTGAATCTGAGCGCTCGTGCTCACCCGCACCTCATTCACCTCGGCCAGCTCACAGTACTGGCCCAGCTCGAAGAGGCGCTGGTGGGCGCGTAGGTAGGTGTCGAGCCTTTTCGCCGCCTCGGTCTGCCCCTCCCGGACGACCGTGACCGCGTCCGTGACGGTGCAGTTGAACGTGGTGACGATGGTGAAGGGGGCGTCTTCACCCGAGGGAATCGTCAACGGCACGGAGACCGCGGTATCGCGCCCGACGTCGACCAGGCTGACGTGGTCGGCTTCGACCACCCGTTCGTCGTCGAGGCCCAGTCGACCATTGTCGACAACGTACTCGCCCCGCACCCTGTACACCAGCAGGTGATGTGCAAGCACCTCCGGCAGGTCCTCCCGGTCGCGACAGCGCCGGCCGAGGCCGAGGGGCCCCTGCCGCTCGGGCAGGCGGAGCTGTCGTTGCTCGATGATGGGGTACTTCCGCTGCATCATCATTCCTTTTCTCCGTGGCTTCGGACGTGGGCTTTCTTCAGGGCCGCCAGCAGGGTCTCGATCGCGGAGGCGCGCGCGGCGCGGTCGGGCCGCTCCCCTTCGGCGATCCGGATCAGGGAGGCGCGGAAACCTGTGTGCTCGGCCAGCGGAAGCACTCGGGCAAAGGCCTCGCCGAGCGCGCGGACGGCAGGCTCGGGCTCGGAGGTCACCTGGTGAAACGCGTTGACGGCTCTCCACAGCTCGGTGAGGCCGGCATGGCGCAGCGGCCGGTATCGGATGAGGGCCGCCCACAGCTCGACGATTGGCTGAACCTGACCGGGACGGGCGTCGAGGTGGATCACTACAGCGGGGATCCCCGTGTGAGGATCACGGCCGGACAGCAGGACAAGGACCGCGTGCAGGATCAGAACGCGCCGCCCGCGCGTCGGTCCGACGGGCCGCGTGCGGGAGAACTGGACCCTCAACTGGCGCACCACCTCACCGGCGCTTCGCCCGCGCATGGCCAGCGTGCCGAACAGTCCGCCGAGGGCGATCGCAGCGTCGGTGCTGAGCGCGTTCTCCTGGGAGGCGAGCTGCCAGAGCCTGCGGACGGCCTCCGTGGGATAGCGCACGCCCAGCTCACCGGTGAAGGCGAGGGTTCCCAGCTCTCTCTGCGCGTTACTGCCGTAGCTGATCCAGCGCACCGCGATGCGCAGCGCCTCGGCCGCCTGCTCGTCGTCCCGGCACATGGTCCACAGCAGGTAGACGGCCGCTACTTGAGCGTGCCACGCCGATCCGTCCTTGGACCAGGGATCGAGATACATCTCCTGGACCTCGTCGAGGTCGATACGCGCCAGCGCGGCGAGCCCGGCGGCGACATTGACCGCGTATCCGCCCTCGTCCATGATCCCGGTCATCCAGGCACGCACACCGTCCCAGAACGAGATGTCGAACCGCTCCCACAGTTGGGTCAGCACCTCGGACCGGTAACCGTCCTCCCGGAACACCGGGTAGCGGCGGCCTGTTCCCTCCTGCGTCCGCCGCTCGACGCGTATGAGTCCCTCCATCGACCCGCGCAGACTCCGCCGCTGCCCCAAGACGTCCTTGCCGGGAACCATGGTCTGCTCGGGGTCCAAGGCCGTCGCTGCGGGGGGCGGCATGGTGGTGGCCAGTTCCTTGGCCAGACGACCCGACAGCGTCTCGAAGTCGCGCTCCCGCACCCCTGGTGCCAGCGCCAGCGCGGTGACGTCGACGATCTCTTCACGGGTGGGTTCGGTCTCGAACCACTGATGGACCTCCTTCCGGCCGGAGCGCTCCAGCACCTCGGCGACTGCCCGCTCGGCCTCCTCTTCCCGCGCTAGGCGGTCGGCGATGCGGACGGCGTCCGCTATGGCGTAGTCCTCCGGCACCAGTGCGGCCGCCCGCTCGACGGCGCCATCGGGCACCGCGCCGGCGACCCGACGGCGCAGTAGTTCGGTAATCGGCGGACACTCCCAGGCGACGTGGGCGACCGCGTGCGAGTCGATCGCGAAGGCGCTTGGAAGGGTGGTGACGATCAGGTACGCACGGGCCTCCGCGACCTGATCGCGTACCGCGCTCCACGAGAAATCCCGCTCCGATGCGCGTAGCGCGCGGTCGCCGGCGAACCAGTCGGTGATCAGGTAGCCCCACCCTGTTCTGTAGGGGCGCTCGGCCAAGGTAGACAGATCCGACGCGGGAGACAGGACGGCCAGCTTCCCTGATGCGGCCTCCCGCAGCAGCGCCATCGCCCCGGACCGCTTTCCGATGCCGTGAGGTCCGGTCAGCACGACGACCCGCTGTTCGGCCAGCTTCTCCGCGGCCCGCTCGTGCGCCGCCGGCCGGATGTGATGCCGCAGGATCTGCCTGATCTCGTCTTCGTCGAGCCTGCCGGTCACCGCGCGGCGCCTGTCGCCGTCACCGGCCCCGGCGACGCCGATCGTGCCGTCAGACACATGGACGTGCCCGTAGAAGTTGTTGACCACCTCGCTGGACCGGCCCATTCGGCGTTCGATGCACTCCCCGTCCTTCCTCGCGGCCGAGTCGGGCCGGTCAGCCGGATTGGGTTTTTCGGCCTCGTGATCTTCGCCGAGCGTGGAGGAGTCCTTCTCCGCTTCGGGAGGTGGGGACGGTGCGGGGCCGTCGTGTCGATCGTCGTCGTTCTTCTCGGTTCCGTTCTCGGCCATTGGACCCGCTACTCGTACTTGATGCCGATGACGCCGCCGGATACGTCGACCCGATCGTTGAAGTTGTTGACCACTCCGGGGTAGGGGCGGCCACGGGTCCGCTCGTCGGTGCCACCGGAAGCGCGCGGGGCTCCGCATCTCGCGCCGGACGCATCGGGAGTCCCGCCAGTGGTGTCTTCGGGGGCGGATGTGGTGTCGTCGTCGGCGGAGGCAGGGTCAAGGTCCATGGCATGGATGTCGTGGCCGGGGACCAGGATCCAGGCGTCGCTCCGGAACTCCTTTTGCCGCACCTCGACCCTGCGGTAGTCCTCCGCGTTTCCGGTCGTGTAGCCCTGCAGGACCGCGTCCATGAAGACCGGACGCGACAGGATGACCGCCAGATCCGCGCCAGACATAGCAAGGGCTGTGCGGAGCACGTCGCTGTCCACCAGCCGACTGACGGCGACGACCCCTTGACCGCGGTAATGGCCGTTCCCCGATCGGACCGCACTGCCGAAGTGGATCGCTATCCGCACCCGCAGGTGGGCATTGGCCAGGCGGTCGCGATTGTATCTGGTCAGCTCCGCTTTGAACGCCCGCAAGTAGTCGTCGACAAGCAGCGACTCCGGCACCTCACGGGGGAGGATCGCGAGTTCGCCGTCACCGGTAAAGTCGACGAACCAGTCTTTTCTACGCAGATGGCTGCGCTTCGCTGCCTGCTCCAGGACCGTGATCAGCCCGTCCTGGATGTCCTCCTGCCGCTGGTCGTCAGAACTACCGAACCCTTTGACGTCAACGGCCATCATGGGGCGCCTGTCGAATCGATCGCTGAACGTCACTATTCATCCTTTCCGGAGGTATCTCCACACGGTGAGAAGCCAACTCTGGAGTAAGCGGCGACGGAAGATCCCGTATAAATCGGTTTTCTCACGGACGACTTCGGGGTATCGGCTGTGAGCATGCGCACATGCCAGATGACTGATTGATCCGGGATTCCAACTGAAAGAGGGGTGTTGCGCTGTTCCGTCGGTGGTTCGGCATAGAGCCCGCAGAAGAGAGCGCATGGAAACGCCCAGAAAAGAAGAGCCAGACAACATTACGACACCCCTGACCGCTTTGACGGTTTTCTGGGGTTACGTGCAGTAGGCGGACGGGAAGGTGGGATTCTCATCGTCGTGCACGTGGGAGCGGCCTTTGCCGTCATGACGTCGCAGACGATGACGCGGGGAGAGCCCCTGTGCGCTCGCGAGCCTGCTGCTCCTGGTGTTCGTCGCCGCCTTCCTGTGGGCGGGCTACCGCTTCTCGCAAGCGATGCGTCCCCGGCTGACGGCCGCGCCCCTTGGGGAGTCGCTTCGGTGTGGTGGACCGGTCCTTGGACGGCGCGGGCAGAGCGGAAGGCGAAACCACCGCGGCGCGTGAGGAATGGGATCTGTCACAGGCCTTCGCCAACATCGTGAGAGTCGAGAACGCCCCACGTGCATCGGTCGGTTCCTACACGGCGGCAATGAGCACTTTTCATCGTGTTTCACGCAGTTGAAGCACGAGCAGGGCTTAGCGGGCGGGTCGAGTCGTCGCCACCGGGAGCGGGTGCTCTCGCGGTGAGCACGCATGGTGCGGACAGCCAAATTCAGGGGACGGCGTGACAACGGCAGGCAGGCGCGGTGGAACAGCATCAGAGCCTCTGGTGTTCAGGTTGTTCTTGGCCGAAAACCCGTCTACCAGGGGCTTCTTGCTGTCAGGGGCGGTTTCGGGAGGCCGATGCAAGGCCGTGACCTGCACCTTCAGGGCGAAAAAGGCGTGTGCCAAGAACGGAGGAGGTCAGTGGTGTAGCTGATGGACTTCGGTGCTGCATGGTCGATGAAGGTATGGCCCTTCGCGGTCGCCTTGCCCGAGGAGATCGCAAACCGCCTTGTGCTGCGTGAACTGTGAGGTGAGCGTGGTGAGCGACAAGGAAAAGGCAGCTTGAGCTGTCAGGCGGGGACTGCGGAGACGTTGCGCGAGCCCTGGCGTTGTCCGGGGTGCCCTGTGAGAGGCGTCGTTACATCTGAGGTGGTGTCAAAACCGGGAGGGCGCTTTTTCTCCCGGGAGGAGTCCGGCGGGAGCGGGCTGACTGGCCGGGCGGCACCCGGCGTAAAGGGGGCGTGAACGCAGTCTGCGGCGGCCATGTGGAACTTGGGAAGGCCCTGCTCCGATGTCAAGGGAGCGCTCCGAGCCAGCAGACGAGGGGGTAAGTACCGATGCGGAGCGGGGCTGCGGACGGTCTCGTAGTAGCGGGGAAGCTCGTGCTGGGCGCGGTGGGAGTGGAGCGAAGGGCACCGGTAGTGCGCGACTCGCGGATGGATCAACCAGGTGTGGGGGGAGTCTGTGGGCGAGTCACGGTCAACGGCGGGGTCCAAGCCCTTCGACATCTCCAAAACCGAGGGGTGGCAGGCGTGGGAGCAGGTGAAGGCGAACCAGGGGTCGGCTGGGGTGGATGCGGTCGAAGTGTCGGAGTTCGAAGACCGGGTGCAGGATCATCTGTACAAGGTCTGGAACCGGATGGTGCGCCGTGAGACGTTTCGCTGTATCCCCGACGCAGT
>NZ_LAJC01000125.1 GCF_000981225.1 Allosalinactinospora lopnorensis | reverse complement strand
CGCCCACACGGGCGGGCAGCCGGAGCGGGCGCCGCAGCGGCGCGGCGGCCGGTCGAGAACATCGGCGCACGGAGCGCACAGCGGCCCTCCCGGGCCGGCGCACCCGGCGCACCGCTCACCCAGCGCGAGATCGACAAGGGCGGTGAGGAGGGGCTTGAGCCGCGACATGGCCCCAGGCTCGCCCGCCGTCCGCCCCCACCGCCAGTCGGACATCGCTTCTGTGGACACGGAGGGCGGGATTCAGCACGGGCGCCCGGCCCCCGGCGCGCGGGTCCGCGGCCGCACGGGAGGCGCCCGCTGCTCAGCCCGGGTAGACGGGGTTGGACCCCTCGGTGACGTACCGCCACATGAGGCGGTCGTTGGTCAGCCACACCTGGTCGTCGTCGGCACTGGAGAGCAGCGGCCGCCCCGGCGCCGCGGTGAGAGCCCCCATGTCGGCGCCGGTCGGCGCCCCGGCACTGGTGGTCTCGGTGCTGCCATCCAGCGACACCAGGAAGGCCTGCGCCGCTCCGCGCTCCTTCTGGCCGAGAACGGCGAGCTGGTCACCGCTGCGCCAGGCGACGTCGGCCACCTCTCCGAGATCCCGCGCGAGCGGTATCAACCGCCCCACGGAGACGTCGTCACCGTCGCTGATCACCCGTCCCGCATAGAGGCGCGGACCGTCCTCGTGCTCGGCGATGAGCGCGGCACGGGTGCCATCGCGGGAGATGCGGAACTCGGAGACGGCGATGTCGTCCAGTTCCGGGGCCGTCACCTCGAACGGCTCGCTGCCGTCGCGCAGTAGCCACAGCTTGCTTCCGGGGTCGGACCGCTCCTCGTCGTCCCGGTCCCCGCCTTCCTCCTCGACGACCCAGAGATCACCGTAGCCGTCCCAGGACAGCGCGGCGTAGTCGCCGCCGGACAGTACCGAGTCGTACTCGCTGCCCTCGGCCGCCTCGGCCAGCACCACCGACTCGAGGCCGGCCTCGATGCCGGCGACCCGGTCCTCGTCGAGGGAGACGGCGTGCTTCTGCAATGGCGTGTCACCGACACCGGGAGCGCCCTGGACGCGCGCCTCGTTCTGGTCATCGTCCTGCCCTTCACCGGAGAGGGACCAGAGCTGGCCGTCGCGGATGAAATAGGCGCTCGGGTCGCCTGACACCCCCGAAGGGTTGACCGAATCCCACTGGTCGTCGGTGGCCTGCAGGTTCTCTTCCTCTCCGCCGGGCAGGTCCACGTTGTCGCCGTCGATCCGCAGCGCGAAGTCCTGGACCTCGGGCAGCTGTTTGAGCGTCCAGGCGAGCTGCGCCCCCATGCCGTAGCGGTCGCGGACGGCGGTCGGTCCGCCCCTCAGCTCTACGGTCACGCTGCCCGAGTCGAACGCGACGTCCACCGTGGCCCCTTCGGGAAACGCGGAGCCCACGGCGGGCTCCAGCCACTCGGTGGGCCCGGACACCAGCTTCTGCACCAGGCGTGTGGCCAGGTTGTCACTGCTGACCGGCAGGAACACCGGGTCGGGCACCAGCGTGCTCTTGTCGCGGTTGAAGTAGTACAGGTTGAGGGGACGGTAGGCGCGGTCGACGTCGCGGCTGCCGAGAATCAGCGAGTCGGGCAGGTCATTGATCCGCCACTCGCCGCCGTCGTCCCTGGCCAGCTCGAACGTGACATCGATGACCTCCCCGGTCTCCTCGGGGATGTACTGCCCGTTCCCGGTGATCCGTGCGATCTGCGGGCCGCGCATCCGGATCGTGGCGGCCGTGCCGTCCGAGGAGACATCGGTGTCGAAGGAGATGCTGTCCATACTCTCGTAGACGAGCACGTCTCCCCCGGGCGCCCAGGTCTCCCGCGGGCCGGGCATCAGATACATCCGGGCCGCGTGATGGTTCTCCTCGAAGCTGCCCATGTCCCGGAGGAACCCCTTGATCAGGCCGTTCTCTCCCACACCCGGTTGAGGTCCGGCCGGCAGCATCCGCACGTAGCCGCCGTTGCCCTCCCCGGTATCCTCACCACCGGAGCCGCGGACGACGGGACCGCCGGTGGGCACCGACGCGCATCCCGTCATGACGGCGGCCAGTACGGCAGCGGCAGCAGCGGCGCCCAGCCGCGATCGCTCTCCACCGGTCACCCCTGACTCCCTCCTCCGGAGCGGGCCGGGTCAAGGTCCGTGGTCGGCGCGGGCAGAACGGGGCGTATCCGCCCAAGCGCCATCTCGGGCGGGGCCAGCGGAAGCGGCGATCCCCGCAGTTCCTTGCCGGACTCGCGCGGCAGCGACAGCCGGAACTGCGATCCCTTACCGGGCATCCCCCACGCCTGCAGCCAGCCGCCGTGCAGCAGGGCGTCCTCCTTGGCGATCGACAGGCCCAAACCGGTGCCGCCCGTTGTACGGGCCCGAGCTGGGTCGGCGCGCCAGAACCGATCGAAACAGAGGTGCTCCTCGCCCTCCTTGAGCCCCACTCCGAAGTCGCGCACGGCGACCGCGACCGCGTCGCGGTCGCCCGCGGCGGTGACGATGACGTCCTTGCCTTCACTGTGCTCGATTGCGTTCACGATGAGATTGCGCAGAATGCGGTTGATGCGCCGCTGGTCGAATTCGGCCGTGCACGGTTCGGCGGGCAGCCGGAGCACGACCTTGATCCCGCGTTTCTCCGCGATCTGCTCGGCGTCGCTGACCGCTTTCAGGACGGAGTCGCGGATGTCCACCGGCTCGATGGTAAGCGTCGCCGCCCCGGCGTCGTGCCGGCTGATCTCCAGCAGGTCGCCGAGAAGCTCCTCGAACCGTTCCAGCTGGCTCTGCAGCAGCTCCACGGAACGGCTCATGGTGGGGTCGAGCTCCTCGCGCTCCTCGTAGAGCAGATCGCCGGCCATGCGGATCGTGGACAGCGGAGTACGCAGCTCGTGGGAGACATCGGAGACGAACTGGCGCTGCACCTTGGACAGCTCCTCCAGCTCGTGGATCTTCTCCTGGAGATTGCCGGCCATGTCGTTGAAGGACATCGCGAGCCGCGCGAGATCGTCCTCGCCCCGCACGTTCATGCGTTCGGAGAGGTCACCCGAGGCGAGCTTCTCCGCTGAGCCGGCCGCGAGCCGGACGGGACTCACCACCTGGCGCGTGACCAGGAACGCGATCACCGCGAAGGAGATGATCAACGTGGCGGCCGCGAAGGTGATGGTGTTCTGTACCAGGGTGAGCATCTGCTGCTCGTGTTCCAGTGGGAACAGGTAGTACAGCTCGAACGCGTTGGACAGCTGCGCTCCCACCGCCAGGGCGGGCTCGGTGCTGTCGCCGCGCACGATCTCGGTGTAGGTGAGGTACTGCGACTCCAGCTCGGTGCTGTCCCGGACATCGTCGCGCAGCCGCTGCGGCACGCTCTCCTCCTCCACGGTCGCCCAGCCGGTGACGCCGCCCACGGAGGGGATGATGACGACCTCGTAGAGACCGGTGGTACCGCTGCGGGCACTGAGGTCCTGGGTGATCTGATCGAGCTGGGTGTCCTGCTCGACGGCGCCGCCGTCCTGCATGACGTTGAGGGCGTAGGTGAGCCCGGCTTTGTGGTCGCTGAGCGCCGCGTTCTCCTTCGCGTCGAGCAGGCCGGACTGCACCTGCTGCATCAGGAAGAACCCGAGCACGGCGGTGACCAGCGCGGAGATCACCAGGGTGGTGCTGACCACCCGCAGCTGCAGGGAGCGCCGCCAGCGCGTGTGGACGGCACGGACCAGCCCGCGGGCCGCCCGCTGCGCCACAAGGTAGCCGCGGAGTAGCAGGCCCCCCACTTTCTGCCAAAGCGATTGCACGGCGGACGCACTCTCCAGCGGGGGCGTCGCGTTGGCGTCGCCGGTGCTACTCGACACAGGTGCGGTCTCAGGATCGATCAGGCGGTACCGGCTTTGTAGCCGACACCGCGGACGGTGACAACGACCTCCGGGTGCTCAGGATCCCTCTCGATCTTCGCGCGCAGTCGCTGGACGTGTACGTTCACCAGGCGGGTATCGGCCGCGTGCCGGTATCCCCACACCTGTTCGAGCAGGACCTCGCGGGTGAACACCTGGCGCGGTTTGCGGGCGAGCGCTACGAGGAGGTCGAACTCCAGGGGGGTTAGGCTGATCGGTTCACCATCGCGGCGCACCGCGTGCCCCGCGACGTCGATGGTGATGTCGCCGATCTGCAGTATCTCGGGAGCCGGTTCCTCCGTGCGGCGCAGCCGGACGCGGACACGCGCCACCAGCTCCTTGGGTTTGAACGGTTTGACTATGTAGTCGTCGGCCCCGGATTCCAGGCCGAGCACAACGTCCACGGTGTCGCTCTTCGCTGTGAGCATCACGACCGGCACACCGGACTCCGCCCGGATCTGGCGGCAGACGTCGATGCCGTCCGCGCCCGGCAGCATCAGATCCAGCAGCACCAGATCGGGCTTGGTCTCGCGAAAGGCGTCCATCGCCTTGTCCCCGTCGTGCACGAAGGATGGTTCGAAACCTTCGCCTCTGAGGACAATGCCCAACATTTCGGCGAGAGCGAGGTCGTCATCGACGACCAGTACGCGTCCCTTCATCGATGTCTCCGGCGCCCGTACGCATCGACGTGCGGATGCGGACCGCGGCGCCTTCTCCTTTCCGGACATTCAAGCGGCACAACTTCGATCTCACGCCTGCCGGGTCCCCCCGCGCGGGAGTGCTTCTCTCCCCCTAACCTTGCCACCATCGGACACTGCTAGGCGCGTGGTCGCCCCATGTTCGGCCGTACGGATGGCAGATCCCCGTCTCTGCCTTTGCGCTGCGGTTGTCTCCTGGCCGAACCCCTCCCGAAATACCCTGCCGCCTGACCCGCCACCTCGTCCAGAGTGAATACTCGCCGGGGTGCGCGATTCGGTCGGTTGATAACCGAAAGCATACAAAACCAATGACGGGTGCCGCTGTATCGATAACCGGCGAATACCCCGGATGCGCTGGGGCGCCCGACAGCAGGCGGGTCTCGCATAGCGTGGGGAGCGCTGGAGGCAGCAGACCGGTGACGGAGGATCCATGACACACGAGGACGGTCACGCCTGGGAGGCTCCGGGTTCTCCCCCGCAACCGGGCGACGGCCAGGGCCCCGGTGCCTCGGCGGACCCGGCCTCGCCGCAGACCCCGTGGGCGGCTCCGGGACAGCACGGTTCCGGTCGGCAGCATGGCTGGGCCGCACCCGGGCAGGCCACCCCCGCGTCACCGCCGCCCGGAACCGGCTCCTACGGCGGACCGGCGCCCGGGGCCCCGGATCCCCGGTCCGGCGTCGTCGCGCTGCGTCCCCTCAACCTCAACGAGATCCTCAACGGAGCATTCAGCTACATCCGGCACAACCCAAAAGCCGTGCTCGGGCTGGCGGTCATCGTCATCGCGGTCTTCAGCATCGTGAGCTCCATCGGTATGGGCGGCTACCTCGCTGACCACGGCGCCTGGCTGGGGGAGGCCATCTCCGACCCAACCGCGGCCGAGGCCGACGTGCCGGTCGCTCCGTGGACGGTCATCGTGATGTACGGGGGCCTGCTGTTCAGCTACATCGGCCAAATCGTGCTGACCGGCCTGCTGGCGGCGGTCGTCGGGCTGGCCGTCCTCGGCCGCAAGCTCACCATGAAGGAGGCCATGGAGGCGGTGCGCGGCCGGATGGGCGCGGTGTTCGGCGTCGCCGGACTGCTCTTCCTCATCGGCCTGGGGTGGACCGGGCTGCTCATCGGGCTCATCCTGGCCGCGTCCGCGGTCGGCCTCTTCGCGGGTGTCCTCCCAGGCCTCCTCGTCTTCCTCATCGGCTTCGCTCCGCTTGTGGCACTGGGCGTGTGGGTCTGGGTGCGCACCTCGCTGGCGATGCCGGTGGCCGTTCTGGAGCGTCTCGGGGCCGGGACCTCCCTGGTGCGCTCCTGGCAGCTCACCCGGCGCAGCTGGTGGCGGGTCTTCGGAGCCTGATCATCGCCGTGGTGATCGCAAGCCTGGTGTCCAATCTGCTGATGACCCCGTTCGCGTTCGGCGGGCTGCTCATACCGCTCGCGGCCCCGGGAGCTCCCTGGGTCTACGTGGCCAGCGCCGCCGCCTCGTTCCTGGGCACCGTGCTCGCCGGCGCCCTCACCATCCCGTTCATCGTCGGCGTCACCACCCTGCTCTACGTGGACCTGCGGATGCGGCGCGAGGGACTGGATCTGAAGCTGCGGGCCGCACTCCACTCGGGCGGGACGATCGGTCCCGGTGTGTACCTGCCGGACCCGCCCAGCGCCCCGCCGTATCCCGGAACGCAGCACACCGGGAGCACCCCCGGGACCCCGATGTGACGGCCGTGCTCACTGGCGTTCCCCTCTTCTCCGCCGTTCCTGTCCCCGCGACCGTCGATCGCAGCGAGGGGGCGCGCATCGCCCGCGAGGAGCTGTCCGAACCGGTCTACGGTCAGGCCGAGCCCACCCTGGTCGAACGGCTCTACACCTGGGTGACCGAGTGGTTCGAACGGCTCGGTCAGCAGGTGGCGCAGTCGATCCCGGGCGGCTGGTGGGCGCTCGGGCCCCTGCTGGTCCTGCTGCTCGTTCTGCTGACCCTGCTGGTCGGGTACGCGCGCCCGTCCCGGCGGGCGCAGCGGCCCGGCGACGTCTTCGACACCGGCGCCCTCTCACCGCCGCCGACCACCGCGCCGCGGCCGACACGCACGCCGCGACCGGCGAGTACGCCGCAGCGATCCGTGAGCGCCTGCGCGCGATCGCCCGGGAGCTGGAGGAGCGCGCCATCCTGCCTCCACGACCCGGCCGGACCGCGACCGAACTGGCCGCCGAGGCCGCCGCCACACTGCCGCCCCAGCGCGACGCGCTGTACCGTGCCGCCGCCGTGTTCAACGACATCGCCTACGGGGAGCGCCCGGCCACCGCCGATGGCGACCGCTTCCTCCGGGAGCTGGACGAGCGGCTGCGCGAGACACGGCCGGTCGGAAACGGGGGGCGGAGCGAATGACGGCCGGCACTTCCGCCCCGTCCGGCTCCCAGGCCCCGGTCCCGGTGTCGCCGGGCCCCGGCGAGTTCTGGCGCCGGGCACGCGGTCCGCTCGCCTTCCTCGGCGGCCTCGTCCTGCTCGCCGTGCTGCTCTCGCTGGGGGCCGAGGACACCCCCGAGGGCTTCCTGGAACCCGAAGGACCCAACCCCCAAGGGGCCCGGGCCCTGGCGCAGATCCTGCAGCAGCGCGGAGCCGAGGTCACGGTCGCGCGCGAAACCGACGAGGCCGCGGCCGCGGCCGCGGCCGACGACACGGTGCTGGTACTGGCGCAATCGCATCGCCTGCTCCCCGAGGAACTCGACCGGATCGCCGATACGCCCGGCGACCGGATCCTGGTCCAGCCGACCACCCAGGCGCTGGGTTCCCTGGCACCGGGCGCGGTCATGAGCGGACGCACCGAGGACTCCACCCTGAGCGCCGACTGCGAGCTGCCGGCGGCACGCGCCGCCGGGAACGCCGACACCGGCGGCGAACTGTTCGCCGTCGAGGCGGCCGGCGACCAGGAGGGGACGGCCGGCTGCTATCCCGCCGACGACGGCGCGGCGCTGCTGCGCGTCCCGCGGGACGACGGCGCCACGACCGTGCTCGGCTCGGCGGCCCCACTGACCAACGAGCGCCTGGGCCGCGAAGGCAACGCGGCGCTCGCGCTCAACCTGGTGGGGGAAAGCGACGTCGTCTGGTTCCTGCCGGACGTGCCCGCCCAGGCCGGCCAGGCCACCCTGTGGGAGCTGCTTCCCCGCTCGTTCCACCTGGCCCTGGTGCCGCTGGGCGTGACCCTGCTGATGCTGGCGCTGTGGCGCGGTCGCCGGATGGGGCCCTTGGTCACCGAGCGGCTGCCCGTCGTTGTGCGCGCCTCGGAGACGACCGAGGGCCGGGCCGGGCTCTATGCGTCGCGGCGCGCCCGCGGCCGCGCCGCCGCGGCGCCGTG
>NZ_LAJC01000124.1 GCF_000981225.1 Allosalinactinospora lopnorensis | reverse complement strand
CCCCGGCCGCCGCGACGAGGCGCTGCGCCGCGCCGACGCCGTGCACGGCGGCCTGGTCGCGGCCGGGTGGCCGCCCCGCTACGCCACCATGATCGGGGCGTCCGCGAAGTACCTGGTGGTAGGGGCCGCGACGAACTCCTTCGCCCGCGGGTTCGACGACGACGTGCGCGTCTACCGCGATCGCTACCCCAACCTGTCCCAGGCCCACCGGCTCTCCGAACACGCCGCCGAGATCGACCACGACAGTTTCGAGCTCGCCCTCTCGGCGTTCCTGGACGGCCTCTCGCGCGTGTACGCGGACGAGAAGGACGGCTGAGCCCGGCCTCGCGGAGGACGCGTTTAGCGTGCTCCGTTCGCGTCAGTGGTCCCTTCGGGAAGGTTCGTCGAAAGGGCGCAAGGCCGGGCGGTTCGGACGCGCGGGCCTTGGGCCCCGTTCGGAGGTGGTCCACGTGCGGACAGGACGGACCGCGGTGGCGAGCGGTGCCGCACTCGCCGCGATCGCGTACCGGGCCCGCAGATCCCGGCCGGCAGAGGACCTCCGGGGGCGGTCCGTGCTCGTCACGGGCGGATCCCGAGGCCTGGGCCTGCTTCTCGCGCGCGGTTTCGGAGCCGCCGGGTGCCGCGTGGTGGTCTGCGCACGCGATGCGGAGGAGGTGCAGGGGGCGCTGGAAGACCTGCGGGCCCGCGGCGTCGAGACGCGGGGGGAGGTGTGCGACCTGCGCGACCGGAAGGAGACCACCGCCATGGTGGAGCGGGCGGTCGCGCACTTCGGTGGACTCGACATCGTGGTCAACAACGCCGGGGAGATCCAGGTGGCTCCCGTGGAGGCGACACCCCGCGAGGCGTTCGAGAGCGCGATGGGCACGATGTTCTGGGGGGCGGTGGACGTCGCCGAGGCGGCGCTGCCCACACTGCGCGAGCGCCGCGGGACCCTGGTCAACATCACCTCGGTCGGCGGGAAGGTGAGCTCACCGCACCTACTGCCCTACTCCTGCGCGAAGTTCGCGCAGACGGCCCTCTCAGAGGGGCTCGACGCGGAACTGGCGAAGAACGGGGTGCACGTGCTCACCGTGGTCCCCGGCCTCATGCGTACCGGCTCCCACCGCAGGGCGGTGTTCGCCGGAGCGCCGGAACGCGAGTACACCTGGTTCGCCCTTGGAGCGAGCCTGCCGTTCATCTCCATGGACGCCGAACGGGCGGCCGCGCGCATCGTCGAGGCCGTGCGGCGGCGGCAGCACCACCTGGTGCTGCACCCGCTGACCCGGGCCGCGATGGTGGCCCACGGGACCTTTCCGCGGGCCACACTGTGGGGCCTGCGCACGATGAACCGGATCCTGCCGGAATCAGCGGGGGAGCCCGCGACGCCCGGCCCCGAGGCGTCCGCCCGCGCCGACAATGCGGTCCTCCGGTTCCTCACCCGGCTCAACGACAAGGCCGGCCGGCGGTTCAACCAGATTCCGCCCCGGGAACAGGAGCACGCGACACGGACATGAGGGCCGTGCCCGGCGGCTCACCCGATGTAGCGGCGCGCCTTCGAGCGGCGCCGCGGCTCCTCCAGCGCGCGCAGCCCGTCCTCGACCGATTCCGGGACCACGCGCCGGTGCCGGAGGACCCATCCGGCGCCCGCGGTGGCCTCCAGGACCGCCCGCGCGGTCGCGAGGTCCTTGGGCGCCCCGCGCAGCACGTCGACCGTGTGGCGCCACGCGCCTCGCCAGGGGCGGCGCAGCCACGCGGTCCACAGGGTGTTGCGGATGCCGAGTTCGCGCCGGCGCCGCCGGTCGCGCTGCCGTGACGGCATGTGGTGCACCACCACGTCCTCCCGCCAGCACATCTGCCACCCGGCGCCGGCGAGGTCCAGGGCGAGAAGTTCCTCCTCACCGCCGAGCCACAGCCGCGCGGAGAACCCTCCCGCGGCGCGGAACGCGTCCGCGCGCAGAACAGTGGCACCGGCGAGGAAGCTGAGCAGGGCGGGACCGGGCGCGTCCCCCGAGGCGGGGAGCGGCGAGTGCCGGAGCTCCGGGGTTATGGGATCCTCGCGCTCGTCGGGACCGACCAGGATCCGCCCGGTGACGGAGGCGAGCCCGGGGTGGGCGTCGAGGACGTCCGCGGCGCGGGTGAGCGCACCGGGCCGCCACCATGTGTCGTCGTCGCAGAAGGCCACGTAGGGAGTGGTGACGGCGTCGGTGCCGATGTTCCGCGCGACGGCACCGAGGTTGCCGCGGCAGCGGATCGTCCGCACCCGCGGATGGCGGCGCGCCACCGCCTCGGCGGTGCCGTCGTCGGACGCGTTGTCCACGACGATCACGCGGGGCCGCTCCGGGAGCCGGGCGAGCTCGCCGAGGACGCGCAGCAGTTGGTCGCGCCGGTTGCGGGTGATGACCACAACGCTGACGCGCTCGTCGAACGGCGCTTGCGGAGTTCCGTCGGCCGGCACGGTTTCCCCCTCTTCGTCGTCGCTCCCCTCGGTTCCGCGCCCCGATCGCGGCGCCCGCGCGCCCCGCCGGCGGCTCCCTACTCGGTCGCCGCCCGTTCGAGGCGGCGGATATCGGACTCCACCGGCTCCGGTAGCCGGCGCCGCCGCCGCAGTGCGAGGGGGACCCGGCGCAGGGTCGGAACCACCGCCTCGCATGCGGCCCGGTCGTGGGCGGCCGCCACGAGGAGGGCGCGGGTCTCCCGCAGGGCGGTGGCGACGGGCCGCCGGAGCCACGCGATGAGCACGGAGTTGCGCCATTCGAGCCTCCGGCGCCACCGGTCCGAAGGGCGGTGCTCCGACGGGTGGTGGCAGGCGGTCACATCCTCGATGTAGCGCAGCCACCACCCCCGCGCGGCCAGGTCCTGGGCGAGCAGCTTCTCCTCCCCGACGAAGAACAGCAGGGCGCTGAACCCGCCGACGTCGAGGAACGCGCGCCGGCGGACGACCGCCGAGCAGGCCATGAACCCCAGGACCGGGGTTCCGGGTGCTCCGTGCCGGTCGGTCAGCGGCCCCTGTTCCATCAGGCGGTTGGTCGGGTCGGGCCGCCGCTCGGCGCCGACCAGGGTCCGGGCGGCGATCAGTCCGAGCAGCGGGTGCCGGTCGAACAGTGCGACCGCGCGTTCGAGCGATCCGGGCTGCCACCAGGAGTCGTCGTCGCAGAAGGCGACGTAGGGCGTTCGGGTGCGCCGTACACCGGCGTTGCGGGCAGCGGCGCCCGCGTTGCGGTCGAGCGCGACGACCTCCACGTCCGGCCGTGTCCGCCGCACATGCGGCACCGTCCCGTCGCCGGACGCGTTGTCGACCACGACAACGGCGACGCCGGGGCAGGCCCGGCGGAGCTCCGCGAGCGTCCGCGCCAGCTCGGTGCGGCGGTTCCGGGTGGCGATGACAATGCTGATCCGCTCGCGCGTCTCGGTACGCGAGACGGAGCGGGGCGGCCGTGTGGACACCGTCAGTCCGGGGAGCGCACTTCCACGACGCCGTCGCGGACACGGGTCCGCAGCACCGGCTGCGGAGCCGTGGCCGGCCCGTGCACGACGTCCCCGTCGCCGAGGCGGAACGTGCTGCCGTGCCACGGGCACTGCACGCAGGCGTCGCGGAGCTGTGCCCCTCCGTCGACGAGCGTCCCCTCGGAGAGCGGCCCGGCCAGATGGCTGCAGGTCTCGATCAGCGCGTGGACGGTATCGCCGTCGCGTACGACCAGCAGGTCGACCCCGTCCACGGTCTGGCGCGCCAGCCGGCGCTCGGGCAGCTCGGCCAGCGGCGCGGCCGTCCGCCATTCGCGGGGGAACGCGCGCACCACGCCCTCGGCGCGGTTCACCCCGCCCGCCTGGCGGTAGGTGATGTGACCGCCGAGAAACCCGCCGGCGCCCACCGCCGTGAGGCCGGCGTAGGCCAGAAGCTTCCCTTTCAGGTTCCGACCGTTCGAACGCGCGATCAGCGAGGACGCGTAGAGCACGATGGCGGTGCCGTTGGCGATGGAGTGCACGAACCCCACCCGGCTCTGGCGCTGGTTCTGCTGCGACCAGTCCGCCGCGCCCGTGAGCACCGCGGGAAGGGCGGCGGTGAGTCCGGTCTGGATCAGCCGCCGCGACTCCTGCTCGTGACCGGGAAGGGCGTCGAGGATCCCGCTGGAGACCCAGGCGCCGATCGGCAACTGCACGAACGCGGGATGCGCCGGGTGGCCGAGCCAGACGCCGTGCAGGGCATCACCCACCCGGCCGTGCTGGATCCGCGACGCGGCGCGTTTGACGGGCCGGATGAGGGCGTCCAGAACCGACGCCCTCTCAAGCGTTTCAACACCATTGAGTCGTCGCATGGCGGCCGACTACCCAGCGCTGTCATTCTGCAACCCGCCGCCGGTGCTTCGTCTGTTCCGGAAGGCTCCCGGCCGGTCCGCGTTCACGCGCGCAACGTCCGCGCGAGCTCGTCCAGAAGGGCGGTGTCGCCACCGGAGGAGCGCTCCCCGTACCCCTGGTAGCCGGCCGCGGCTCGCCGGCCCTCTGGTGACAGGCACCAGTCCCACTGCCGGGACAGCTCCACCTCGAAGTCGGCGCTGCCGGGGTGTTCCCCTGCGTTGATCCGCTCCGGTGTGATCACCGCCGGCCAGTTGAGCGCGCGGGCCTGGGCGCTGATCTTGGCACCCTCGGCGACCGGGTCGACCGCGATGGCGGGCACCCCCGCCCGCAGGGCGAACACCATCCCGTGCAGCCGCATGGTCACCGTCAGATCCATCCGCCGCAACAGGGCCGTGAGCTGGGCGGGTGTGGTGCAGTGCCGCCAACTGCGGTAGTCCAGGCGGGTGCTGATGGGCACCGGCGCGCAGTCGCGGGTGGAGACCCAGTCCGTGACACGTTCGGTGATGTAGGTGTGGCGCGCCCGGTCGCGGTACTCCTCCTGGGGGGCCGCGAGCATGACGCCGACCACGGGTGCGGGTGCGTCGTGTGCGTCCGGTGCTGCCATGGTCAGGTCCCATCGAGCGGGGCGCGGGCCGCCGTCCCGCGCCAGAACGGTACTGAAACCGGTGGTCACAGGGGCGTCCGGGTCGATGACGGACACGCCCACGGCGATGCGCCGGCAGCGGCGGAACCGTGTGTGCAGCCGCTCGACCTGCTCCCCGTAAAGGGGGCCGCATACGAACACCAGGTGCGAGTAGCGGTCCGGGTCCGTCTCCTCCAGTGACAGGGCGTCCGGACGGAACACCGGGCTCCACGCCGCGTCGTGGGCGATCCCCATGCCGGACAGCAGCCCCTGGACCACTTCGAGAGCCCGCACGTCGCCGGCCGTCGCCTCGCCGTGCAGGAAGCTGAACCAGCCGACCAGCAGAACACGCATATCCGGGGCACTACCCCAATATCGATCACAGCCGGTAATTGAGACAGATCGGGTGAAGAAAATTTTTCCAGGCCAGTAACCAACTCTTATCGGCGGTGTTTGCGAGTCGCTTCGCTCGGTAGTCGACTGAGGACACGGACACTGTCCGAGCTGCTCGGGGGAGCTCACATGCGTGTTCTCGGAGTGAACGCGGTGTTCCACGACCCCGCTGCCGCGGTCGTCGTCGACGGGACGACCGCGGCAGCGGCCGAGGAGGAACGCTTCAACCGGCGCAAGCACGGAAAGCGGCCGGTGCCGTTTTCCGCGTGGGAGCTGCCGGAGCAGGCGATCCGGTGGTGCCTGGAGAGGGCCGGCCTGGACGCCGCCGATGTCGACGCCGTCGCCTATTCCTACGCCCCGGAGCTGGTGCGCCAGGAGGGCGAGGGGCAGGACCCGGGATGGGAGGACCTGCGCACCACCTACGCCCGACGCGCGCCCCGCTTCCTCGCCTCTGCCGTTCCGGGCCTGGACGCGGCCGACTTCCGCTTCGTCCCGCACCACGTCGCCCACGCCGCGTCGGCCGGACTGGCGGCACCGTTCGGGGCGGAGGGGGTCCGGGAGGGCAACGGAGCGAACGGCGGCCGCGACTGCGCGGTCCTCGTGGTGGACGGACGGGGGGAGTCCGGTTCCTACCTCGCGGGCGCCTATCGCAACGGCAAGCTCGACATCCTCGCCGACCAGCCGCTGCCGCACTCCCTCGGGCTCATGTACGAGGATCTCACCCAGCACTTGGGGTTCCTGCGTTCCAGCGACGAGTACAAGGTCATGGCGCTCGCCTCCTACGGCACCCCCCGCTTCGTCGGACCCCTGCGTGAGCGGGTCCGCACGACGGAGAAGGGCGGTTTCATCGCCGAACCGGGCGACTGGAGCCGATGGGCGCCGCCGCGGCCGCCCGGGCGCGAGATGACCTCGCAGCACGCGGACCTGGCGGCCAGCGTGCAGCGGCGCCTCGAAGAGGTCCTTCTGGAACTCGCCGGGTGGCTGTACGAGCGGACGGGGCAGCGGCGCCTCGCCATGGCCGGCGGCATCGCCCTGAACTGCGTGGCCAACACGCGCATCGCCGCGGAGACCCCCTTTTCCCGGGTCTGGGTGCAGCCCGCCGCGGGCGACGCCGGCACCGCGCTCGGGGCCGCCCTGCACCACGCGGCAGAGGCCGGCGAACACGTCGCCCCCATGCCGGGCGCGGATCTGGGCCGCTCATGGGAGGAGGACGAGATCGCCGAGCTCCTGCGCGAGGCGGCCGTCCCGTTCGAGCGGCCCGACGACATCGCCGAGGCGGTCGCCGACGCCCTCGCCGCCGACCGGATGGTCGCCTGGTTCCAGGGACGCGCCGAGTTCGGCCCCAGGGCACTCGGCCGGCGGTCCCTTCTCGCGCACCCGGGCCGGCTGGGCAACGTCGACCGGTTGAACGCGGTGAAGGGCAGGGAGCGGTTCCGCCCCGTGGCGCCGATGGTCCGCGGCGAACGCGCCGGAGAGGTCTTCTCCCGAGGCCCGCTTCCCAGCCCCTACATGCTGTTCGTGCACGACGTGGCGCCGGCCTGGCGCGACCGGATCCCGGCCGTCGTGCACGTCGACGGCACGGCCCGGATCCAGACGGTCGACAGCGAGGCCGAGCCGCTCCTCGGCCGCCTGCTGGAGCGGTTCGAAGCACGCACCGGCCTGCCGGTCGTCATCAACACCAGCCTCAACACCGCGGGGCGGCCCATGGTCGATTCGCCGCGGGACGTCCTGGAGTGCTTCGGGGCGACACCGATCGACCTGCTGGCCATCGGCCCCTTCGCCGTCCGGCGGTCCGGGCGTCCGGGGGGAGGTGTGTATGGCCGGTGACAGGCGCTCGCCTTCGGCGACCCGCCGGGGCGAAGCCACGGTCGCGGACCGGGTGCCCTACGCCTACACGGTGGTGATTCCGACGGTGGGCCGGCCCAGCCTGGAGCGCACCCTGGACGCGCTCGCCCGGCGCGGGGAACAGCGCACCGCGGATGAGGGCTTCCTCGCGGCGGCGCTGACGGAGGTGCTCCTGGTCGACGACCGGACCGTTTCGAGGGCTCCGCTGGGCGATCCGGGGACCCTGGAGAGCTGCGCCGGAACGTGGGGCCGGTACGGGTGCTCGCCGCCGGCGGTCGCGGCCCGGCGGCCGCGCGCAACGCCGGTTGGCGAGCGGCCTCGACACCCTGGGTGGTGTTCCTCGACGACGACGTGGTCCCTGCCCCCGGATGGCCGGCCGCCGTCGCGGGCGACCTGGCGGGACTTCCCGCCGACGTGGCCGGCAGTCAGGGGCGGATCCGGGTCCCGCCGCCGGATCGGCGCCTGACCGACAGCGAGCTCGCCACCGCTGCGCTGTCGAGCGCGCGCTGGATCACGGCGGACATGGCCTACCGCCGTTCGGCGCTGGCCGAAGCGGACGGGTTCGACGAGACGTTCCGGCGTGCCTACCGCGAGGACACCGACCTCGCCCTTCGGGTTCTGGATCGGGGATACCGGCTGGTCCGCGGCGACCGCCTGACCGTCCATCCGCTGCGCGGCGGCGGGGTGTGGGGGAGCGTCGCCGCGCAGCGAGGCAATGCCGACGACGTAGTGATGCGGCGCCGCCACGGGGCCCGGTGGCGGCGGCGTGTCGGCGAGGCGCGCGGCCGGTTCCGGGTGCACCTGGCGACGACGGCCGCGCTCGCGCTGAGCGGAGC
>NZ_LAJC01000123.1 GCF_000981225.1 Allosalinactinospora lopnorensis | reverse complement strand
TCCGTCTTCTGCTCGGGCACACGCCGCGCCCAGAACGTGGCGATCAGCGCTCCGGAGATGTTGTGCCACACGGAGAACAGCGCGCCGGGCAGGGCGGCCAGCGGCGCGAAGTGCGCGGTGGCTAGTGCCGCCGCCAGCCCGGAGTTCTGCATGCCCACCTCGACGCTCACCGCCCGCCGTGCCGACTCCGGCAGCCGGGCGAGCCGGGCGGCGGCGTAGCCCAGAGCCAGGCCGGCGCCGTTGTGCAGCACGACCGCCAGGACCAGCAGCGCACCGGTTCCCAGGACGGCCTCCGCGTTGGCTCCGACGACCGCCGCGACCACCAGGACGATCCCGCTCACCGAGATCAGCGGAAGAACGGGCAGCAGGCGCCGCACGAACCGCGCGGCCACCGCGCGTATCACCAGACCGGCCAGTACCGGCCCCATGGCCACCTGCAGGATCGTCACCAGCAGCTCCCCCGCGGGAACCGGGAGCGTGGAACCCGCCAGCCACAGCACCAGCAGGGGTGTCAACAGCGGGGCCAGCAGTGTGGAGACCGACGTCATCGCCACCGATAGGGCGACGTCGCCGCGTGCCAGGTAGACGATCACGTTGGAGGCCGTTCCGCCCGGAGCCGCACCGACGAGGACCAACCCCACGAGCAGCAGCGGCGGCAGATGCAGCAGTACCGCGATGCCGTAACCGATGAGCGGCATGATCAGGAACTGCGCCGCGAGCCCGATGAGCACCGCCTGGGGGCGCTTGAGCACGATTGCGAAGTCGCCCGGCCGAAGCGTCAGCCCCATGCCGAACATGATCACGCCCAGCATGAGGGTGATGGCCGGTGCGAGGCGCGCCGCCTGGTCCGGTGCGGCGAGGCCCAGCGCCGCGCCGAGGAGGACCAGTACGGCGAACCAGCGCCCGACGAACTCCGCGACCCGGATCACGAACGCCACCGCGCGCCCCTCTCTGTGTCGACGACTGCGCGTATCAGCATCTCAGGGCGGTTCCGGCAGCCGGGAAACCGGCCCCGCCCGTCCGGGAAGAGCGCGTGCGGAGCCGATGGCGGTGTCTGTAAGGTCCGATCACCCGCGGTCTTTCGGTCCCCGATGGATCCCGAATCATCGTTGCCTGGACAGCGATCCGATGGAAACGGTCGTCGCCGGCACCGATCACCGACCAACCCCCGGCTTGCGGTGGAGCGTTGTTGACCGCCCGCTGCGCTCGGATAAGGATGAAAACTCATTGCATGCGTGAGTTCAGTGGGGTCATCGTGGCGCAACAGCAACTGGACACCGCCCTGCCCGCGGGCACGGATCCCAGAGAGTACGCGCGATTGCTGCACCGGGTCCACGAAGCCACGTTCTCCGGGGGAGTCCCGCCGGCGCGCCCCCGCCCCGTCATCGCCGACTCCTGGGAACGGGTGCGGCGACTGGGCATCGACCCGGATCGGCGTGCCCCCGCCCCGGTCCTGCGCAAGGAGGAGATCGAGCAGCGCCGCAACACCTCACCGCTCCTGGAACTGCTGCCCATGCTCCGCAGCTCACTGGTCTCCGTCGCCGAGGACGCCGGCCACGTCATGCTGATCACCGATGAGAAGGGGCGGATCCTCTGGCGCGAAGGCCCCAGCAGCGTGCGTCGCATCGGCGACGGACTCGGTCTCGTCGAGGGGGCCGCCTGGGAGGAGAGCGTCGCCGGGACCAACGGCATAGGAACGGCGCTGGTGGTGGACCGCCCGCTGCAGGTCTACTCCGCCGAGCACTACCTGCGCGGCCTGCACCCGTTGACCTGCTCCTGTGCGCCGATCCACGATCCACGCGACGGCAAACTGGTCGGCGCGATCGACCTCAGCGGCGCGGCGGTCACCGCGCACCCGTCCACGCTCGGTCTGGTCAACGCAACGGCGCAGCTGGCCGAGTCCCAGCTGCGGTGCGTGCACCATGCGCACCTCGAACGGCTGCGCGTCGTCGCCGCGCCCCTGCTCGCGAAACTGCGGGAGAAGGCGCTCGTCGTGGACGAGAACGGGTGGACGGCGGCGGTGGCGCACATGGACCCGGTCCGCAGGGTGCTGCTGCCCAAACGCCCCGAGGCCGGCAACATCTGGCTCCCGGTCCTAGGTGAGTGCCGGATGGAGCCCCTGCCGGGCGGCTGGCTGCTGCGGCCGATCGATACGGAGCCGGCCCCGGCCACGCACGTGGTTCTGGATCTGACACACCCCTCGGAGCCCTCGCTCTCGGTCACCAGCCAGAGCGGGGAGTGGACGCGCCGGCTCACCTCGCGTCACGCGGAACTGCTGTTCCTGCTGTCCTGCAACCGCGAGGGGCGCAGCGCGGCCCAGCTCGCCGCTGACCTCTTCGGAGACCAGGACCGGGAGGTCACGGTCCGGGCCGAGATGTCGCGGCTCCGCCGCCACCTGGGCGGAGTCGTCCAGAGCCGCCCCTACCGGTTCAACGAGAAGCTGCTTGTCTCCGTTCGCGGCCCGGAGGACGCGGCGGCGCTGCTGCCCGGCTCGTGCGCACCGGCGATCCGCCGCCTCCGGGGCGACCTCGCCGGCCAGCGACTCCCCGGCTGATTCGGGCCCTGTGACGCCCTACTCACCGGTCCGGCTCCGGAGAGTAGGAGGCGAGTGGCGGTTCGGCAACCGTATGTATTTAGATTGCAACGGGCTGCAACCTTTGCCGCTTCCGGTGCGCTGGGATGGAGTAGTGCATGAGCGCAGGCGAAATGCCATTATCCGGCCCGCCGGCGCGTCCCGTGCAAGAGGGGGCAACGGGAAGCACGCGCAGGGCGGGCCACCAGCGGCGGCCCGAGGGGAGGAGGGGGAGCGCCCCCGGGCCGCCGCCCTAAAACGAGCGGCGTCTCACGCCGCCACGGCGCGGCGGCCGGACGCTCCGGCGGTTGCGGGGCGATGGTCACAGGACGGACACGGGCACGTACACTGGCTGGCGATTCTCGGTTCGTCCGAGTCGTCTTGGCTGAGCCGCCCGGCGCGCCGAACCGCGCTCGCGCACCGCCCGCTCCGCGCGAGTCCCGAACCGTTTCGTGGCTTCAGGCGTCCCAATATCCATGGCCGAACCAGCGGAGGTGGACCGTGTCCGTTGATCCCCGAGAGTCCCAGCACCAGCCTTCCCAGCGGGGCTCGCGCATAGACCGCTACGTCGGTTCCTACGCCGAGCGCGCCCAGGGGATGGTGGCCTCGGAGGTCCGGGCGCTCTTCGCCGTCGCCTCGCGCCCCGAGGTGGTGTCCCTCGCGGGCGGAATGCCCAACGTGAGCGCGCTTCCGCTGGACCATATCGGCGACATCGTGCAGCGGGTCGTCGCCGAACAGGGGACCACGGCGCTGCAGTACGGATCCGCCCAAGGCGATCCCGTCCTGCGCGAGCAGATCTGCGACGTCATGAGCCTGGAGGGGATCGAGGCCAGCTCCGACGACATCATCGTCACCGTCGGCTCCCAGCAGGCCCTCGACCTCGTCACCAGGGTGTTCATCGATCCAGGCGACGTCGTCCTCGCCGAGGCCCCCACCTACGTCACCGCCATCAACACCTTCTCGGCGTTCCAGGCCGACATCCACCACGTCGCGATGGACGACGACGGCGTTGTCCCCGAGGCGCTGGAGGAGGCCCTGAGCAACCTCGCCGCCGCCGGGCGCCGGGTGAAGTTCTTCTACACCGTGCCCAACTTCCAGAACCCCGCCGGCGTCACGCTCAGCGCCGCGCGGCGGCGGCAGGTCCTGGACATCTGCCAGCGCCATGGTCTGCTGGTCCTGGAGGACAACCCCTACGGGCTGCTCCGCTACGAGGGCGAACCTGACCGCGTACTGCGCGCGGACGCCCCCGACAATGTCATCTACCTGGGTTCCTTCTCCAAGACGCTCTCACCGGGATTCCGGATCGGCTGGGCGCTGGCCCCTCCGGCGGTGCGGGCCAAGCTCGTACTGGCCGCCGAGTCGGCGATGCTCAGCCACTCCACCTTCAACCAGATGGTCGTGGGCCGCTACCTGTCCAGCCATCCGTGGCGGGAGCAGATCAAAGACTTCAACGAGATGTACCGGGAGCGCCGCGACACCATGCTCGCGGCGCTGGAGGCGCTCATGCCGGCGGGGAGCCGCTGGACCCGTCCCCAGGGCGGGTTCTTCGTGTGGGTCACGCTCCCTGACGGGCTCGACTCCAAGGCCATGCTGCCGCGCGCCGTCACCGAGCGGGTGGCCTATGTCCCCGGAACCGGCTTCTTCGCCTCCGACGAAGGGCACCGCAACATGCGGTTGTCGTTCTGCTATCCCACCCCCGAGCAGATCCGCGAGGGGATCCGCCGCCTCGTCGGCGTCATCGAGAGCGAGACCTCGCTGCGTGATACCTTCGGCAGCGCGTCGGCGCCGCACACCGGCGGGACCGACGCTCCCACCCCCGACCTCCCATAGCCCGGGCGGTTCGTCGTGGCAGCAGCAGGACAGGAAGAAGGCAGGACCGTGGCCGATCTGGACCGGGTGCTCGTACTCGCGGGCGGGATGTCTCCCGAGCACGAGGTCAGCGTGCGTTCCGGGCGGCGCGTCGCGGAGTCCCTGCGCCGCCTGGGCCTCGAGGTCCAGATCGCCGATGTCGACGCCTCGCTGCTGTCGAGTTTGGCGGACGACCCGCCGCAGGTGGTGTTCCCGGTACTGCACGGCGCCTCGGGCGAGGACGGCGCGATCCGCGAGGTCATGGAGCTGAGCGGCGTCCCCTACGTCGGGGCGCCGCCCCAGGCCTGCCGGGTCGCCTTCGCCAAGCCCACCGCCAAGGCGCTGGTCGCCGAGCGCGGTGCGGAGGTGGCGCGGGGCGTGACGCTGCCGAAGTCGGCCTTCCACGACCTGGGCGCGCCCGCGTTGCTGGAGCGTATCGTCGCCGCGCTCGGGTCACCGCTGTTCGTCAAGCCCGACCAGGGAGGGTCGGCGTTCGGCGCCACTCCCGCCGACTCTGTCGAAGAGCTCTCGGCGGCGCTGGTGAGCTGCTTCGCCTACAGCGACGCCGCGCTCGTCGAGGAGCGGCTGTCCGGTACCGAGATCGCGGTCGGCGTCCTTGACACGGGCGAGGGCCCCTTCGCGCTGCCGCCGGTGGAGATCGTGCCCGATGGCGGCGTCTACGACTACACCGCACGCTACACCCCGGGCCGCACCGAGTTCTTCTGCCCGGCCCGGCTGGCCGAGGAGACGGTGCGGGCCGCAACCGAGACCGCGCTGACCGCGCACCGTGCCCTGGGGCTGCGCGACTTCTCGCGAACCGACCTCATCGTCGACAGCGGCGGACGGGTGCGCTTCCTGGAGGTCAACGTCGCACCGGGGATGACCGAGACCTCGACCTTCCCCCTCGCTGTGGCGGCGGCCGGACTCGACTTCGCCGTTGTCTGCCGGGACCTCGCCCACCGCGCCATGCTGCGCGGCTGAAGGGCCGGGGCCGCCGCGTGCGGGCGGCGGCCGCCGGGATCCGCGGCGATTCGTTGACCGCACGCGAGCACCGCGTACGAGAATGGCGGCATGATGTTCACCGAAGCCGAGATCGAGTACCTGGACGGGCAGCGGCTGGGGCGCCTCGCCACCGTCGGGCCGGACGGCTACCCGCAGAACCGCCCCGTGGGCGTGCACTACAACACCGAGAAGCAGACCATCGACGTCGTGGGCTACGACCTCTCCACCAGCCGAAAGTGGCGCAACGCCGAGTCGCACCCGTACGTGTCGTTCGTGGTCGACGACCTGGTCTCGGTGAAACCGTGGCGGGCGCGCGGGATCGAGGTCCGGGGCGAGGCGGAGCTGCTGCGCGGCCCCGGCGTGTCGCCGTTCGGGGACGAGGTGATCAGGATCCACCCGCGGCGGATCCTGAGCTGGGGGCTCGACCCCGAGAACTCCCGCCGTATGGTCAAGCGGGACGTGGCGGCGCCAGCGGGCTGAGGTCCGCCGCGCCGGTAGATGTGCCGGACCGGGGCGGTGTGTCCCTCAGCCGCCCTCCCGGTGCACCCGCAGCCCCGCGAAACTCTGGGCGAGGGGCATGAGCTCGATCGTGTTGATGTTCACGTGCGCCGGCTGCGCCGTCGCCCAGTACACCGACTCCGCGACGTCCTCGGGGGTGAGCGGCTGGGTTCCGGCGTAGACGGCGTCCGCTTTGGTCTGGTCGCCCTCGAAGCGCACCGTGGAGAACTCGGTGCCCCCTGCGAGGCCGGGCGCCACGTCGGTGACGCGCACGCCGCTACCGTGCAGGTCGGAACGGAGGTTCAGACTGAACTGGCGGACGAACGCCTTGGTGGCCCCGTAGACGTTGCCACCGGGGTAGGGGTAGGTCCCGGCGATCGACCCCATGTTGATGATGTGGCCGCCGCCGCGATCCACCATGCCGGGTAGCACGGCGCGCGTGCAGTACATGAGCCCTTTGCAGTTCGTGTCGACCATCTGCTCCCAGTCGTCGGGATCGGCCCGCTGCGCCGGTTCGAGGCCCTTGGCCGGGCCGGCGTTGTTGACCAGGACGTCGATCTCGGCGAATTCCCCGGGCAGTCCGCCGATCACGCGCTCGACCGCGGCCCGGTCCCGCACGTCGAGTTCGAGGGGCAGGACACCGTCGCCGATCTCCTCGGCGAGGCCCGCGAGCCTGTCCGCCCTGCGTGCGGAGGCGACGACCCGCGCCCCTTCCCGGGCGAAGCGCCGCGCGACAGCGGCCCCGAAACCTGCGCTCGCACCGGTCACCGATTCCTCCTGGAGGATGGCCCGGCCTTGAGGTCGGGAAGGAGTCCGGGCGCCACCATCCGGCGTGGCTTATTCATGTCGTACTTTTCTGCAAACTTGGGGGTATGCGGACGGCGTACAAGTGCCGGGCCTACCCGAACCCCGACCAAGCGGCCCAGTTGGGCCGCACGTTGGGGTGTGTGCGCCTGGTGTGGAACAAGACGCTCGCCGAACGCCACCGCGCCTACCGCACCGAAGGCCGCATGACGTCGTACAAGCAGACCGACGCGGCGCTGACCGAGTGGAAGCGAACCGAGGACCTGGCGTTCCTGTCCGAGGTGTCCTCGGTGCCGCTGCAGCAGACGCTGCGCCACCAGCACACCGCGTTCGCGAACTTCTTCGCGGGCCGGGCCAGGTACCCGCGCTTCAAAAACCGCAACTCCCGCCAGTCCGCCCACTACACACGCTCGGCGTTTCGCATTCGCCACGGCCGCCTGTTCCTGGCCAAACAGGCCGCGCCGCTGGAGGTGGCGTGGTCTTGGCCCGAGGCGGACCTGGGCACCCTGAGCCCGACCATGGTGGTTGTCTCCCGCGAACCGGATGGCCGCTGGTACGTGACCTTCGCCGTGGACACCGCCGAGCCCGAGCCCGCCTCGGATGCGGGGGCCGAGGCCGGAGTGGATCTGGGGGTGAAGGACTTCGCGGCCCTGTCCACCGGCGAGACGATCGCCAACCCGCGCCACCTTCAGCGCAAGGCACGCAACCTGGCCCGCTACCAGCGCAGGATGGCGCGCTGCCAGAAGGGGTCGAACAACCGCCGCAAAGCCAAGCGCACGGTGGCGGTCGCCCACCGCAAGGTCCGCCACGCCCGCCAGGACTTCCTGCACAAGACCAGCACCCGTCTGGTGCGCGACTACGACGTGATCGCGATTGAAGACCTCAACATCCGGGGTATGACCGCCGGCGCGAAAGGCACCCTCCAAAAGCCGGGCACGAAGGTCCGCCAGAAGGCCGGGCTGAACCGGGCCGTGCTCGACGCCGGGCTCGCTGAGTTCCGCCGCCAACTGCAGTACAAGTGCGCCCGGTACGGGCGCCGCCTGGTCGTGATCGACCGGTGGTACCCCTCCTCCAAGACCTGCTCGGCCTGCGGGCACCTGCTCGCCGAACTCGAACTCTCGGTTCGGGCGTGGACCTGCCCGGCCTGCCGCACCCGCCACCACCGGGACACCAACGCGGCGAAGAACATCGGTGCGGCAGGACGTGTCGCAGCCCGAGAGTCCTCGGGTGATGCCTGTGGAGCTGGTGTGAGACGGCAAGGGTCCTCCCTTCCGCAATCGGCTGTGAAGCAGGAACCCCACCCCGCGAGGGGCGGAATCCCCC
>NZ_LAJC01000122.1 GCF_000981225.1 Allosalinactinospora lopnorensis | reverse complement strand
CGGCGGGCCACCCGCGGCCCGGCGATCCGGGTGCCGGCGGAACGCCCGGGATGCGGCCCGGCCGCACGCCGCGGATCCGCGCCCGCATGATGCCTACAGGCGGTGAGCAGGCACGAGAAGCCGTCGATCATGCGCGGCCGTCGATGACTCCGCCGCGTCGGGTGCGCCCGGTGCGCGCCCGGCCGGAGGACGGATCGCCGGAGAGGCCTACTGATCCTCGCTCTGCAGCTTGGCGATCCGGTTGTCGTACATCTTGATGAACTCCTGGCGGCTCTGGTGGGCGACCTCGTAGGCGCGGAGTTCACGGACCTGCTCGATGCTGAGCTTGCGCAGCCGGGCGCGGATGGAGGGCAGGGTCAGCTCGTCGTACCCCGGGACAGGGAGCTCCTCAGCCTCCGGAGCCGCGTCCTTGCGGACCTGCTCCAGCACTTCGTCGCTGGATGCCTGGGTCTCGGCCTCGGCAACCGCCAACTCCTCGGCGAGGGCGGTCTTCTCCTCGGGTGCGAGCAGCTCAGCGGCCTCTGCGGTGGTCTCCTCGGCGGGTGTCTCCTCCGCCGCCTCCGGCTTGGGCTCCGCCTCGGGCCGGACGTCGGTGGTCTCCTTGGCCGGGGCGGGCGCCGACGGCTCGGCGGCCACGGGCTTCTTCTGCCCGAAGATGCCTTTGACCAAGGTCATCATCTTGCTGGCGATCGACGGATTCGACATGGGTTGGAGGCTCCTGATGCTGTCGGCGGGGGGATGCCTGGGGGCGCGCACCCGGGACCCCTCCCCGGGCCAAAGAGGGAGGACCGCCCCACGTGTGCACACCACTACCACGGCTTTATTCGATTACGCAGTTCAACCAGAATAGGGGAGTAAGGGTTGCCTGATGTGCGGTTGTTGCGAACGATTTGGCGATGTCGCGACAGAACCGAGCGCCGAACGTTATCATCTGGTCACCCAAAGGCCGTTCTCCCGCCGCGGGACGGCGCACCGAACCCCGTTCGGAACTGGTCGACCCGTACGGCCCTTAGGATGGGGCCATGACTGCGACGAATCGCCGCCGTGTCCTGCTCGCCAAACCCCGCGGTTACTGCGCCGGGGTTGACCGCGCTGTCATCACGGTCGAAAAGGCACTTGAGCAGTACGGCGCTCCGATCTACGTGCGCAAACAGATCGTGCACAACACGCACGTCGTGCAGAGATTGGAGGAGCGCGGCGCCATCTTCGTCGAGGAGACCGGCGAGGTTCCCGAGGGGGCCATCGTCGTCTTCTCGGCCCACGGCGTCTCCCCGATGGTGCACGAGGAGGCGCACCGCCGGCAGCTCAAGACCGTCGACGCCACGTGCCCCCTGGTGACCAAGGTGCACAAGGAGGCCAAGCGCTTCGCCTCCGAGGACCGCGACATCATCCTGATCGGCCACACCGGCCACGAGGAGGTCGAGGGCACCAGCGGTGAGGCCCCCGACCACATCCAGGTCGTGGAGAGTCCCGACGAGGTCGACAAGGTGCAGGTGCGCAACCCCGAGAACGTCTCCTGCTGTCCCAGACCACCCTCTCCGTGGACGAGACCAACCAGACCGTCGACGCCCTGCGCGAGCGGTTCCCGAACCTGCTCGACCCGCCGAGCGACGACATCTGCTACGCCACCTCCAACCGCCAGGACGCGGTCAAGGAGATGGCCTCCGAGTGCGACCTCGTCCTGGTGGTCGGTTCGGACAACTCATCCAACTCGGTACGGCTGGTCGAGGTCGCTCTGGAGGCCGGCGCCACCGCCGCGCACCTGATCGACAACGCCTCCCTGATGGACGAGGCGTGGCTGGAGGGGGTCGACACGGTCGGTGTCACCAGCGGCGCCTCGGTTCCGGACCTGCTCGTACAGGAGCTGCTGGAACGGCTCGCCGGGTACGGGTTCGGCGAGGTCGCCGAGGTCGAGACGGCGCAGGAGAACCTCACGTTCTCGCTGCCCAAGGAGCTCCGCAAGGACCTGCGGGCCGAGCCGGTCAACGGCTGAGCCGGGCTTCTCGCCTCCCGCCCTGATCGAGGCCGGACCTCGGGCGGGGCTCGGCGCGGTCTCCAGGGAAGGCCTGCGCCCGCGGAGGCTAGCCGCGGGGCTCCAGCGAGCCGGCGAGGGTTTCGAGCTCCGCGTAGCCCGCGCTCCCGGTGACGACGAGGGTGACGCCGTCCTCCCGCCTCACCAGGGAGCGCTGCGGCTCCTCGCGGTCGGTGTAGCGCTTCCAGGCCTCGCCGCCGATGCCGGACTCGCCGTCGGGGGCGCCCTGCTCCGTCGTCTCAGCGATGAACCGCTCGGGGTCCGCGTCGCTCATGCTGAATCTGGCATGCAGGTCCTCGGGTGTGGCGAATCCCACTGTCCAGGTGACGGGTTCCTCCTCGTCCTCTTCAGCGTCGATCCGGCTGCTGGTCGGTACCCAGCCGTCGGGCAGCTCCCCCGGCACGTAGACGGTGTAGTCGGCGACCTCCTGGAGGGTCCGGGCGTCGGGGGTGTAGTCGACGCGGGGGATGTGCTCCTCACTGCGTGTCGCGACCACGAACGCCATGACGAGCAGAATGGCGACGATGATGCCGAGTGCGGTTGCGTAGGCACCGAACGTCGCGTCAGCGCGGTTGTAGTTGCTCATGATGGTTACCAGCTTGCCGCAGGCGGGCGGTTCACCCCTTCCGGGGGCCGCCGGCGGAATCCTCGTGGTCGCGGCCGTACCTGGGTTCCAGCTGGGACAGCAGCGAGGTGATGTCGTCGGCCAGCCGCCGGGCGTCGCCGGCGTCGCGGTGCACGACTTCGGCCACCGCGAGCAGCATCGAGCCGCTGACCACCATGAGCAGGGCTTCGTCAACGGGTTCGTCGGCCTTGCGGAACAGGGCGACGTTGCGGTCGGTCCACTCGCGCAGCCGGGCCCGCAGCTGGGAGTCGAAGCCGGGCGGGCCGTCGCCGCTGAAGAACAGCTGGGTGGTCTCGCGCTCTTCGATGCACCCGTCGAGGTAGGCGCGCGCCGCCACGTTCATCAGCCGGGTGGGATCGTTCTCGCCCGCGTCCCTGGCCTCGGCCACCGCCTGGTGGGTGCGGTCCTGCTGGCGCTGCTGGAACTCCTCGTAGAGCGCCATGTACAGGTCGGCCTTGCCGGTGAAGTGGTGGTAGAGGCTGCCGACGCTGGCCCCCGCCTCGGACACGACCTCGCTGACACCTGCCTTGGCGAAGCCGACCGTACGGAACACGTGCGCCGCGGCGCCGAGCAGGGCGCTGCGCGTGGCCGCTCCCCGGGGCGAGACCCGCACCGGCTTCTGCACCTTCTCCACTGTCACGTCTGGAACCGTCCCTCCGGGTGGCATGCCGACGGGCCGCCTAGGTCGAGGTTACGTCAAGTGATTACCCTAGGAGTCACGCCGCCGTCTGCGGCGGGCGGACCGCGCTAGGCATCGGCGCTCCCCGTCCAACCAGGTAAAACCCGTTTGGAGAGGTAGACCATGACCACGTCCACCGCCGCACCGCACTCCTACGAGGCCCCCGATCGCAACCTGGCTCTGGAGCTGGTCCGAGTGACCGAGGCCGCCGCGCTGGCCGCGGCGCGCTGGGTCGGCCAGGGGGACAAGAACGGGGCCGACGGCGCCGCCGTGCGCGGCATGCGCCACCTGATCGGCACGGTCTCGATGAACGGGACGGTCGTCATCGGTGAGGGCGAGAAGGACGACGCCCCGATGCTCTACAACGGCGAGCGGGTCGGCGACGGCGGCGGGTCGGACTGGGACGTGGCCGTCGACCCGATCGACGGCACCCGGCTGACCGCGAAGGGCATGCCGAACGCGATCTCGGTGATCGCGATGAGCCCGCGCGGTTCCATGTTCGACCCCTCGGCGGTGTTCTACATGGAGAAGCTCGCCACCGGTCCCGCGGCCGCGGGAGTGGTGGACATTACGGCCCCGATCACGGAGAACATCCGCGCGGTGGCTCGCGCCAAGGGCGGCACCCCGCAGGACGTCACCGTCGTCATCCTGGACCGCCCGCGCCACGAGGACATCGTGCGCGAGGTGCGCGAGGCCGGGGCGCGGATCAAGTTCATCACCGACGGTGACGTCGCCGGAGCCATCATGGCGGCGCGGACCGGTACCGGGGTCGACCTGCTGCTCGGTATCGGCGGAACCCCTGAGGGGATCATCAGCGCATGCGCCATGAAGTGCCTGGGCGGTGTGATCCAGGGCCGGTTGTGGCCAAAGGACGACGACGAGCGGCGCAAGGCCGTCGACGCCGGGCACGACGTCGACCGCGTACTGACGACGGATGACCTGGTGGCGTCGGAGGACGTGTTCTTCGCGGCCACGGGGATCACCGATGGCGAGCTGCTCGGCGGCGTCCGCTACGAGGAGGGCCGGGCGATGACGGATTCCCTGGTCATGCGGGGACGCAGCGGCACGGTCCGGAAGGTGTACAGCGAGCACCGGCTGAGCAAGCTGGCGACCTACAGCGGCGTCGACTTCGCCTCCGCGAGCTGACCCGACCCGTTTCCGGGCGAAGGAGAACACTACCGCAACCGGCGGCGGATTTCCTGGCACGTTCGCCTGGACCTGGGGAATCGGCTATTCGGAGATTGGTACCTTCATACGGTTGCACCTGTCCCCCGGAGGTCCGATGTCCTATCCCGATCCCCCCAGCCAGCCGCCCTGGACGCCGCCGGGGCAGCAGCCCCCCGGGCCGCCCCCGCCGGGGGCGGCCTACCCGCAGCCGCACTACGGTGCGCCGCGGAAGAACCGGACGTGGATGATCCCGGTCGCCGGTGTGGCTGGTGTCGCGCTTATGGCGTCGTCGGTGTGGGCCGCGAACCACGTCATGGACGACCTGTTCGTCGGGCCGCAGCCCGAGACCGTGCTGCCGGCGTCCTCGGTGATGTTCGCCAAGCTCGACCTGAGGCCGTCGGGCGGGCAGCTCGCCAACTACGCCCAGTTCGTCGACAAGCTGCCGGATGAGCTGAGGGACGAGGTCGATCCCGAGTCCGACCCGGCCGAGCCGATCTTCGACGAGCTGCTCCTCGACGGCACCGACCTCCGCTACGAGCGTGACGTCCAGTCCTGGTTCGGCCAGCGGTTCGGGTTCGCCATGTGGCCCGCGGACAACGAGGACGCCGCGGTCGACGACGACGGCCTGGCGATGGCGCTCGCTCTGGCCGTGGAGGACGAGGGGGCGGCCGAGGAGACCCTGGATGAGCTGCGGGGCGAGTGGGACGATCTCTACTACGAGATCGACGGCGACTTCGCCATTCTCTCCACCAGCGACGCGGCGCTGGACGAACACGCGGCGCAGGTCGACCGCGGGACGCTGGCGGACGAGAGCGACTTCTCCGCGGACATGAACGCCGTCGGCGGCGACAGCCTCGCCGCGGCCTGGCTAGACCTCGAGGCCCTCTCCGAGCTGGACCTGGGAACGGGCGGCTCCGGCTACGGCACCGACCCCTGGAACGAGGATCCGTGGGGCGGCTCCGACCCGTTCAGCGAGTTCGAGGAGGCCACCGGGCGGATGGCCATGGCGTTGAAGGTCGAGGCCGACTACGTCGAGCTGCGCGGCGACATGTTCGACGTCACCGTCGACGGGGTGTCCATGTCGGAGTACGAGGTGGAGGCCCCCGGGATCGACGTGCTCGGCGAACTGCCCGACAACACCGTCATGGCCATGGGCGGCAACAACCTGGAACAGTGGGTCTCCCAGGCATGGGAGGACGACCCCGACGCGTTCGCCGAACTCGGCATCGACGACGCCATGACAGAGCTCGGGGTCGACCCGCCGGAGGGCTTCGCCGACCTGCTCGGCTCCCGCACCGCCTTCGGTATCACCGACTTCGACGGCATGTTCGACTCCACGGGGGTGCGTAGCAGCGACCCCTCGTTCCAGTACCGGGCCACCGGGGCCGAGGCCGGCGTGCTGGAGGAGATCGTTACGGAGGCCGGCCAGGGCGGCTACGGCTCGGCGCCGGGTGTCGACACCGAGGGCGACACCACTGTCGTCTCCTACGGCCGCACCGGTACCGGCCGGCTCGGTGACGACCCCCTGTACCAGCAGGCCATGCAGGACATGGCCGGCGCCGGCATGGGCTTCTACCTCGACCTCCGCGCGGTCGCGGAGGAGGACGGGACGCACGGCGCCGACCAGTTCGGCGCGATCGGGG
Source organism: Allosalinactinospora lopnorensis (assembly GCF_000981225.1). GTDB lineage: Bacteria > Actinomycetota > Actinomycetes > Streptosporangiales > Streptosporangiaceae > Allosalinactinospora > Allosalinactinospora lopnorensis. Next base: position 2,099 of record NZ_LAJC01000122.1, on the reverse strand, counting down.
CCGCGATGAGCCTCGACGGCGACAACGCCTCCTTCCAGGCCCGCTGGGCGCCAAGCGGCGGCTGATCCGCCGGCCAGCACACGAAAACGGGCGGCGCCCCGCGCGGGGCGCCGCCCGTTTTCGTGTGCTGGCCGGCCGGAGGCGCGGGCACCGCGGCCCCCTCGCGTTACCGCCCTCGCCCGCCTCTTTCGAAGGCGGGGACTCAGTCGATCAGCCGGCGGCGCATCTGGAACACGGCGAAGCACCACATGACGGCGACGAAGGCCAGGATCGCGGCGAAGTGCCCGAGACCGGCCAGCGGCTGCATTCCGAACGCGGTGCCCCGGACCAGCTCGACGCAGTGGTAGAGCGGGTTGATCTTCGCCGCCACCTGTGCCCACGTCGGGAGGGTGTCCACCGGGAAGAACGTCCCGGCGATCAGGAACAGCGGCGTGATGATCCCGGAGATGATGTAGTCCATCGTCTTGATCGACGGCACCACCGCCGACATCCAGATGCCCATGAGCGCGAACCCGAACCCCGTGGCGAACGCGACGACCGGGACGATCAGCATCGCCGGCGACGGCGGCAGCCCGAACCCGATCGCGACGACCAGCGGCGCGCAGCCGTAGACGCCGGCCTTGAGAGCGATCCAGCTCGCCTCGGCGGTGACGAGCTCCCGCACGTCAACGGGGGCGGCCAGCATTCCTTCGTAGGTGTGCTGGAAGACCCGGCGCACGTAGGTGTCGATCAGTCCCGGGAACATCGAGGTGAACAGCACCGACATCGCGACGATGCCGGTGCCCAGGAAGTGGATGTAGTCGTGCCCACCGATGGCGCCCACCAGGGAGCCGAGGCCGACCCCGAACGCGAGCAGCATGATGACCGGCTCGACGATCGCGGCGAACGTCGTGGGTTTCCAGCTGCGGCGGTACAGCGCCCATTCTCGGGCGAGAACCCCCAGGACCGGAGCGATCTCGAACCGTCCTGGCGGCGCCTGGAAGGCGCGGCGGGCGGTGGGCCCGCTCTGCAGCGTCATTCGACACGCTCCCCGGTCAGAGTCACGAAGACGTCCTCAAGGTTGCTGGGGCGGATGTTGCCGTGGCCCACCGCCTCCCGGAGGTCAGCGGTCAGCTCTTCGGCGTGCAGCACCGAGAGTGTCGCGCCGGTGCGGCGGGTGGGCAGTCCGGCGGCCTGGACGAGTTCCTCGATCCTTTCCGGCCCGCCCGGACCGGGCCAGAACTCCTCAACGGTCTTGCCCGCGTACTCGGCGATGAGATCGCCGGGAACACCTGTGGTCACGACCTTGCCCTTGGCCATGAGCGCGACGACGTCGGCGAGCCGCTCGGCCTCCTCGATGTAGTGGGTGGACATCAGCACGGTGACGCCCTCGTCGCGCAGGTCGGTGATGAGGCCCCAGAGCTCCTGGCGGACCTGGGGGTCCAGGCCGACCGTCGGCTCGTCCAGCAGCACCAGCCGCGGCCGGTGCACCAGGCCGCGGACGATGAGCAGCCGGCGGCGCATGCCGCCGGAGAGCTTGTCGGCGCGGGTGTCGCGCCTGTCCTCCAGGTGGGCGAGGCGCAGCCCGTAGTTGACGGCCTCGGCCCGTTCCCGCCGCGGCACCCGGTAGAGGTGGCAGAACACCTCCAGGTTCTCGGCGACCGTGAGTTCTTCGTCGAGGTTGTCGTGCTGCGGGACGACTCCCATGGCCGCGCGGGCGCGTTTGGACTCGCGGGGCACCGAATGGCCGAGAACGGTGATCTGCCCGGAGTTGGCGCGGGTCTGCGCGGTGAGCATCCGCATCATGGTGGACTTGCCCGCGCCGTTCGGGCCGAGCAGACCGAGCACGACGCCGGAGGGGACGTCGAGGTCGAGCCCGTCGACCGCCGTGATCGGCCCAAAGCGTTTCACCACCTCTCGCAGACTGATAGCCGGGGAATCACCTTCCGTTACGGGGACAGGGAGCTCTTCGAGCCTGGACGAGGTCATGGGCTCACGCTATGAGGGGTGTCGTGGGATTCTCCAGTGGTTTTCCCACACGGCCGAAGCGGATTTCGCACAAAGTTCGCCCCGGACGGGCGCACGGCGGCGCCGGACCGCGCTGCGGGGGCGCGGCCGCC
>NZ_LAJC01000121.1 GCF_000981225.1 Allosalinactinospora lopnorensis | reverse complement strand
GGGCCCGGACGGGGCGGGCCGCCCGGCCGGGGCCGGCGGGCGGGGGGGGGTGCCCCGGGGAGGGGCCTTGAGGTGCACCGGGAGGCGGCGCCTGCTGCGGCCCTTGGGGCCTGCCCTGGTGCGGGCCCTGCGGAGGCGGGCCGGGCTGCTGCCCCTGCGGCGGGTGCTGCGGTCCGGTGCGTGGACCGGGCATGCCTTGTGCCGGCCCCGGACCGGTGGGGCCGCCGTAAGGGCCGGTGGGCGGGCGGGCTCCGCCGTCGCTCGGTGAGGCGGGGCCCGGCTGCTGCTGCGGCTGCTGCGGACGAGGTGTCTGGGGGGGTTCTTCGCCCGGTTGCTGGTGCGGGGCAGCCTGGGGAGGCTGCTGGGGCCGACCGTCGTGGTCGGGACGGCCGTTGTTCGGCTCATGTGGATGCGGTGCGATGAGAGTACTCCGGAGACTGTCCTGGGGGTGGCGGAACTGGATCGATACGGAGCAGGCCTCCATTGAGGACCTCGATGGTCGCTCCTCGGGGAACGATCAGGGCACTGTCCGGTTTTGGGTGATCGTCGTCATCTCCGGGGACGGGGCCTCACCGGATGGCGGGGGAACCCGGCCGGGACCGTCAGGGAGACCATCGGCGACGACATGCGGTTGCGGAGGCGGAGCGGACAGTGGCTGGTCAGTACCGCCGCGCCGTCCTCGGGCCACTGGTGTCGTCGACCGTCAAGGCAGAGGATAGCTCCTACTCGCGCGAATGAGATGTTCCGGGGCTATCCTCGTCTTTCTCGCGGCCCTCCAGGGGGTGGGCGTGCGCCGTCGAAGAGCTGAGCGCTGATTGGCGCAAGCACCTCGGTGGGCAAGGCATAATGAGAGTGGAGTAACCGCGGATCGTAGTGTGACCACCGGTCCATCCCGCCGCTGCCATGGCGGCGCGGGATACGGTCACAGGCTGCTTTGACTGGTGGTGCGTCGGCCCGATAGTATGCTCCGTTGTTGTGTGTTGAGTTGCTGTGGGCTCCCGTCGCACCTCGGTGGGCGCCGGTAACTCAGCACCGTCTGCGTAACGGGTACCGGAGGACGTTCGGGATCCCGGGGCGACAGTCCCGAATGCCTGTGGAGGCGGCGTAGACCCTCCCCGAAACCGCTCGGGTGGCCGCTTGCCGCGAAACAGGAACCCTTGCCCGCGAGGGCGGGGATCCCCGTGCTGCAACGCGGGGAGAAGTCAAAAGTTCCCCATCTCCGTGCGTGGAGATGGCCGCCCGCCGACTGAGACGAAGGCTTACGATCGTGCGCACATACAGCCCCAAGCCCAGCGATGTCCAGCGTCAGTGGCACGTCATCGACGCCAACGATGTCGTGCTCGGGCGGCTGGCCAGCCACGTCGCGACCCTGCTCCGAGGCAAGCACAAGACGTACTACGCACCCCACATCGACACCGGCGACTACGTGATCATCGTGAACGCCGACAAGGTGGTGCTGACCGGTAACAAGCTGGAGCAGAAGCGGGCGTACCGGCACTCCGGTTACCCCGGCGGTCTGCGTTCCGTCGCCTACAGCGAGCTGATGGCCAAGCGTCCTGAGCGGGCCGTCGAGAAGGCCGTCAAGGGGATGCTGCCGAAGGGCTCCCTCGGCCGCCAGATGGCCAAGAAGCTCAAGGTCTACGCCGGCTCGGAGCACCCGCACCAGGCACAGAAGCCGGTGCCCTTCGAAATCAGCAAGATCAAGCAGCCCGCGTAGGCGCTCGCGAGACGTAAAGGAAGTACGAGGAGAACCGTGGTCGAGCCCACCGGTATCGAAGACGTCGCCCAGGACTTCGAGGACAACCCCGAGGAGTTCCCCGCTGAATACACCAGCGAGACTCCCGAGGCGCCCGGAGCGGGGTACGTTCCCACCGCGTCCGGTCCGAGCGCGGGCACCGGCCGCCGGAAGACGGCCGTCGCCCGTGTCCGCATCACGCCCGGTGGCGGGGAGTGGAAGGTCAACGGCAAGCCGTTGGAGGACTACTTCCCGGACAAGGTCCACCAGCAGACCATCAAGGAGCCGCTGGTCGCCCTCGGCATCGAGGGTGCCTATGATGTCTTCGCCCGTCTGAACGGCGGCGGCCCCAGCGGACAGGCCGGCGCCCTGCGCCACGGCCTCGCCCGGGCCCTGGCCGGACTGGACCCGGAGAACAACCGCCCGGCTCTGAAGAAGGCCGGGTTCCTCACCCGGGATGCCCGCGAGGTGGAGCGGAAGAAGGCCGGTCTGAAGAAGGCTCGCAAGGCTCCGCAGTACTCCAAGCGGTAACCCGCGGCAGATAACTTTCGTGCCGGACCATGAATGGCGCGGCACCGCGCTACGGCCCGCCGGTCCCCCTAGCATGGGGGCAGAGGCGGGCCGTAGCTGTTTCTCGGTGCGGGAAACGCGGGGAGGCGTCCGACGCGAACGGATCCCCCCGGACTCCCGTCTCACCTTTCTGACAGGGCACAGCGTCAGTGCTCCTGTCTCCTCAGAGTTGCTGTCTCCTTAGCTGAAGGGGCGATTGGTTCGTGGCTCGGCTGTTTGGTACTGACGGAGTCCGGGGGGTCGCCGGGCGCGATCTCACCGCCACCCTGGCGCTGGATCTCTCCATCGCCGCAGCGCAGGTTCTGGCCGCAGGTGAACGCGCGGGCCGCCCGCTGGCGGTCGTCGGCAGGGATCCGCGTGCCTCCGGTGAGTTCCTGGAGGCCGCAGTCGTCGCCGGACTGGCGAGTTCGGGGGTGGACGTCATCCGTCTGGGTGTGCTGCCCACGCCGGCCGTGGCCCACCTCACCGATGATCTCGACGCCGACTTCGGGGTGATGCTGTCGGCCAGCCACAACGCCGCGCCGGACAACGGAATCAAGTTCTTCGCACGGGGCGGCCAGAAGCTCCCCGACGAGCTCGAGAACCAGATCGAAGCGAACCTGGGCGGGGGCGCGCCCCCTGCTGTGGGCGCGGACGTCGGCCGGGTCAGCGACGCCGCCGAGGCCGCTGAGCACTACATCCGGCACGTCGTGGAGTCGGTCCCGAACCGTCTTGACGGCCTGCGTGTGGTGCTCGACTGCGCGAACGGTGCCGCCTCCGAGGTCGCCCCTGAGGCCCTGCGCCGCGTCGGAGCCGAGGTCATCACGATCGGGGACCGGCCCGACGGGCTGAACATCAACGAGGGGTGCGGTTCCACTCAGTTGGAAGCGCTGCAGGAAGCCGTGCGCAGCCACGGGGCCGACGCCGGAATCGCCCACGACGGCGACGCGGACCGCTGCCTCGCGGTCGCGGGTGACGGCTCGGTGGTCGACGGCGACCAGATCCTCGGGATCCTCGCGCTCGAGCTGCAGGAGGCGGGGAGTCTCGCGAAGGACACGTTGGTGGTCACGGTGATGTCGAACCTCGGCCTGAAACTGGCCATGAAGGAGGCGGGCATCGCCGTCGTCGAAACCCCGGTGGGCGACCGCTACGTCCTGGAGGAGATGAAGGCCGGGGCGTATTCGCTGGGGGGCGAGCAGTCCGGCCACGTGGTGTTGCTCGACCACGCGAGCACCGGCGACGGACTCCTCACGGGACTGCACCTGCTCGGAGCGGTGAGCCGCCGCGGACGCTCCCTCGACGAGCTGGCCAAGGTCATGACCCGGCTGCCGCAGGTGCTGATCAACGTGCGCGGCGTCGACAAGAGCCGCGCGGCGAGTTCCAGCGAACTGGCCGAGGCCGTGACCCGCGCCGAGGCCGAACTCGGCGACACCGGCCGGGTGCTGATCCGGTCGAGCGGTACCGAGCCGATGGTCCGCGTCATGGTCGAGGCCGCCGCCGAAAGCCACGCGCACGAGGTCGCCGAGCGCCTGGCCGATGTGGTGAGGTCCGCCCTCGGGCGCTGACACCCCGGAAAACCAACGCGAGGGGCGGGTACCCGCCCCTCGCGTCGTGTTCGCGGCCCGATCCGGCTATTCCACGGTCACGCTCTTGGCGAGGTTGCGCGGCTGGTCGACGTCGTTGCCCTTGGCCAGGGCCAGTTCGCAGGCGAACACCTGCAGCGGGACCGTGGACACGATCGGTTGCAGCAGCGTGGGCACGGCCGGGATCTCGATCAGCTCGTCGGCGAAGGGGCGCACGGTCTCGTCGCCCTCCTCGGCGATCACGATCGTGCGCGCGCCCCGGGCGCGGATCTCCTGGATGTTGGACACGATCTTGTCGTGGAGCACACCGCGGCCTTCGCGCGAGGGCACGACCACCACGACCGGCAGCCCGTTCTCGATCAGCGCGATCGGGCCGTGCTTGAGCTCACCCGCCGCGAACGCCTCGGCGTGCATGTAGGCGAGCTCCTTGAGCTTGAGCGCTCCTTCGAGCGCCACCGGGTAGCCCACGTGGCGGCCGAGGAACAGCACGGTGTCGGCCTCGCCGAGGGAGCGCGCCAACTCGCGGACCGGGTCGACCGTGCTCAGCACCTTCTTGACCTGCTCCGGCATGTTCGCGAGCTGCTCGATGACCGCATTGATCTCGTCACCGAATTTCACGGTGCGCACCTGCGCCAGGTAGAGCCCCACCAGATAGCAGGCCACGAGCTGGGTGAGGAACGTCTTGGTCGCGGCGACCCCGACCTCGGGCCCGGCGTGGGTGTAGAGCACGCCGTCGGACTCGCGCGGGATGGTGGAGCCGTTGACGTTGCAGATGGCGAGTACCCGGGCGCGCTGCTCCCGGGCATAGCGCACGGCCATCAGGGTGTCCATGCTCTCGCCGGACTGGGAGATCGCGATGACCAGCGTCTGGCGGTTCAGGATGGGGTCGCGGTAGCGGAACTCGCTGGCGACCTCCACCTCGCACGGGACGCGGCACCAGTGCTCGATGGCGTACTTGGCGATCAGTCCCGCGTGGTAGGAGGTGCCGCACGCGATGATCACGATCTTCTCGATATCGCGCAGCTCGGAGGGGGCCAACCGCATCTCGTCGAGGGTGAGCGTGCCGTCGACGGCGACGCGGCCCAGGAGGGTGTCGGCGACCGCCTGCGGCTGCTCGACGATCTCCTTGAGCATGAAGTACTCGTAACCGCCCTTCTCGGCGGCGGAGGCGTCCCAGTCGACGTGGTACTCGCGCACCTTGACGGGGCGGCCGTCGTAGTCGGTGATGGTCACGGAGTCGGCGCGCAGCTCGACGACCTGGTCCTGGCCCAGCTCGATGGCGTCGCGGGTGTGCGCGATGAACGCGGCGACGTCGCTGGCGAGGAAGTTCTCGCCCTGGCCCCGGCCCACGACCAGGGGGGAGTTGCGGCGCGCGGCGACGACCAGCTCCGGGTCGTTCGCGAACATGGCGACGAGCGTGAAGGCCCCCTCAAGCCGCCTGCAGACCGAGCGCATCGCCGCGGCCAGGTCGCCGTCCTGCTGCTTCAGCTCTTCGGCGAGCAGGTGCGCGGCGACCTCGGTGTCGGTCTCGGAGGTGAACTTGCAGCCGCGCTCCTCCAGCTCCAGGCGCAGCGAGGCGAAGTTCTCGATGATCCCGTTGTGGATCACGGCCACCCGGTTGTCGTTGTCGACGTGCGGGTGGGCGTTGGTATCGGTGGGGGCGCCGTGCGTGGCCCAGCGGGTGTGGCCGATACCGATGCCGTCGGCGGTGCGCGGATTGTGCTCCAGCGCCGCCCGCAGGTTGGCGAGCTTGCCGGCCCGCTTCTCGGTCGCGAGCCTGCCATCGGTGAGGACGGCGATGCCCGCGGAGTCGTACCCCCGATACTCCAGCCGTGCGAGGCCGTCCACGACGACCTCAAGCGCCGGTTGCGGCCCGACGTAGCCAACGATTCCGCACATGGCCGTCAGCGTAGCCAATCACGGTGGGTCCTCCGGTACGCGGACACGCCGGACCATTCGCTATTTTCGCAGGTAGCGGTATAGACCTGTTGGTAAAGAGGAGAGTGGCCGCGCACGTCAGGACGCTGCCGACCGCGCCGGGAGGTCCCCGGTGGGGCCGGCGGAGGCGACGGGAGAAATTCCTCGCATCGAGAGGCCGGTTCCGGTCATCCGGATTTCGGTTCGAGAGGCAACCTTTCCTGGTGAGGCGCGGATCACCCGGTAGAACGGGGGCGGTGAAACGTCCCGAATGCGTGCTCGTCTAGGGTGGGCAACCGTGTCTCATGCGACGAAGAACGGCTTCTCATCGCCGTACGTGGAGCTCGACCGGGATGCGTGGGCGGCCCTGCGCGACTCGACCCCGCTGTCCCTGACCGAAGCAGAGCTCGAGGTCCTGCGCGGGACCACCGATCCCACGTCGATGGACGATGTGCGGGACATCTACCTCCCCCTGTCGCGACTGCTCAACCTGTACGTCAAGGCCACGCGGCAGCGCCACGCGGCCGTCCGGGACTTCCTCGGTGAGGACGACCGCCCCGCCCCCTTCGTCATCGGAGTGGCCGGAAGTGTCGCCGTCGGCAAGTCGACCACGGCCCGACTGCTGCGCAGCCTGCTCGCCCAGTGGCCGGACCACCCCAACGTGGAGCTCGTGAGCACCGACAACTTCCTGTACCCGAACGCGGCGCTGCAGGAGCGCGGGATCATGAACCGCAAGGGGTTCCCGGAGAGCTATGACCGGCGCGCGCTGGTGCGGTTCGCCTCGGAGATGAAGGCCGGCGCGAGCCAGGTGGAGCTTCCCGTCTACTCCCACCTGGCCTACGACATCCTCCCTGGGGCCCTCCAGACGGTGTACCGGCCCGACATCCTCATCGTCGAGGGGATCAACGTCCTCCAGCCTCCCCTGCCGGGACGGCTGGCCGTCGCCGACTTCTTCGACTTCTCCATCTACGTCGACGCCAAGGTCGAGCACATCCGGTCCTGGTACCTGGACCGGTTCCGGGAACTGCGGCGCACCGCCTTCTCCGACCCCCGTTCCTACTTCCACTCCATGGCCGTCTCCGTGGAGGACGAGGAGGCGCTGGAGTTCGCCAAGAACGCCTGGCGCACCATCAACGAGGTCAACCTGGTGGAGAACATCCGCCCGACCCGGGCCCGGGCCACGCTCGTCCTGTACAAGGGCGAGGACCACCGGGTCCGCCGGGTGCGGCTGCGCAAGACCTGAGCGGCCGCCGCGGGGCGAGGTGAGCGCGCCGCCGCGCGGGTAGGAGAGTCCCCGCAGACGGTGCTCCCTGGTGGGAACATATGTGGAAACACCGCGACGGGACGGTACGAATGGCTACTCTGGGCGACGACAGCGATCCGACCACCGGAGGCGGTGACACGGACGCTCCCCCCGCGACCGAACCATCGGTCGCGCCTTCGCGGAGCGTGAACTGGCCGGTACCGCCCCCCGAGGGCTTCACCGCCGATGATCTCGACCGGATTCCGGATCTCCCCCCGCACACCGAGCTCATCGACGAGAGCCTCGTCTTCGTGAGTCCGCGGAAACTGTTCCACATGCTGGTGCTCTCGATGCTCGACTTCGAGTTGCGCCGCTCGGCTCCGGACCATCTCCGGGTGCGCCGGGAGATATCGACATCGACCTGACGGAGATCGACCGCATGTGAGCCGCGGAACGCGGTGTCCCGTCCGGCCTCAGGCGGGCTGCGCGCGGCGGCGCTCCACGTGTCCCGCCCCAGAAAGGCACGAGGCGAACGGGCCGCTCTCGGCACGCAGCCGGTCCAGGAGCGGGTCGAGGTGGTCGCGGTGCCAGATCCCCGGGCCGCTCGGTCCGGAGACGGCGGTGTCGGTGAGCTCACGGTAGGCGAGGCGCAGCGCGTGCAGCCGGCCGACCGCCTCGTGGTGCTCCCACCAGACGGGGCACCACACGGAGTCGTCGCCGACATAGACCGGGACCAGGAACTCGTTCACCCACGCCACCAGAGAGCCGAGCTCGCTCTTGTAGGCCTCGCGGGACAGGTTGAAGATGAATGGGGCGGCCTCGGTGTCCGGGCCATCCTGCTCCGGTGCCGCCGTCACCAGATCGCTGAGTTGCGTCTGCAGCCGGATGACGTCCGCGCCGAGTCTGTGCATGGCGTTCTGCAGGTGGGCGACGCGTTCGGACAGTACGTCCTGCGTCGCGATGCGGTCGTCCGTTGAGGTCATGCAGAAGTTCCCGTGCTGCTGTCCGTGCCTGGAATCTGGCTGTCCACCAGTAAATCAGTGGCCGGCGCGCGCCCGTGCACGACGGCGGAGAGGGGATGTCCCACGACCGTATGCGACCCGTGCGGCCATCGCCAGCATCCCGGCGTGCTTCCCGGGGGAGTGTCGGGCATGCTCTGGGGAAAGGGGCACACCGGGATTCCGACGCTTCGGGGAGGCGTAGTGCGTTACGCACACACGGTGGAGACGATCCGCAAGGCCGAGGGCGAGCTCATGGCGCGGCTGCCCGACGGCGCACTGATGCAGCGCGCGGCCACCGGGCTGGCCGGGGTGTGCGCGCGGATGCTCCCGCGGGTCTACGGCTCCCGTGTGGTGCTGCTCGTCGGCGGTGGTGACAACGGCGGCGACGCGCTTTACGCCGGGACCTTCCTCGCTCGGCGCGGCGCCGCGGTGCGGGCGGTCCTGGCCGGCTCCCGTGTGCACGAGGCCGGGCTGGCCGCGCT
>NZ_LAJC01000120.1 GCF_000981225.1 Allosalinactinospora lopnorensis | reverse complement strand
ACCCAGTGGTGCATGTTCACAGTGCTCTCCCCGTGCCGACGCTGCACGGACGCGGAAAAGGGGTAAGGTCCCCAGAAGAGGGGGGCACAGTGGACAAGGAGCCGGTGGCCGAGCCCATGGAGTACTCGATGGCATGGGACAGCTCTGAAGTGTTCCCCATCGAAGGTATGCCGCCGAAGACGTGGGAGCGGGCGCTTTCCGAACTGCGGAGGGCGCAGACATACTGGCTCGCGACAGTACGCCCGGACGGTCGGCCCCACGCGGTCCCGGTGCTGGCTGTCGTGGTCGACGGCGTTGTGCACTTCTGCGCGAACGAGCAGTCCAGGAAGGCCAGGAACCTCGAACTCGACTCGCACTGCGTTATCACGGCCAGTGGTGAAACCCTCGACCTCGTGGTCGAGGGCGAGGCGGCGGCGGTGAGCGACGAAGCCGAGATCCGCCGTGTCGCCGAGGAGTACGCGGCCAAGTACGGGTGGCAGCCGGAGGCGCGCGACGGAGCGCTGTGGGCTGACGGCGCCCCGACAGCGGGCCCGCCGCCCTACCAAGTCCGCAGGGTGGTTCCGACGACGGTGTTCGGTTTTCCCACCACCGACGCATCCGTCCCCACGCGCTGGCGCTTCTGAGGGACCCGACGGGAATCGGCCCACCGGGGCCGCGCTCTGGTGCTGGACCGGTCGGCGTGGTTTCCTGTCTGAGACAGTGCCCCCTGGATTTCGCGGATTCGACCCGCCGGCGTTCGTTCTTCACCGATAGCGCCATCGTGGACCAGCAGTGACATCACATCATGGAACCGAGTTCCGGGGACTGGTGTGCAGGCGGCCCGGTGACCTTCGCGAATATGGCTATGGTGCTCACACTCGATTTTCCGCGTTATCGAAACGTTAGCTTTTTGATGCGGATAATATAGCCACGCCCCGACAGCGAGGGGAACAGGATGTCCATGTCTCCGCCGGGCTCGCCCATAGGCTCCGTCCGCCGATCGCTGCTTTTACGACTCCAGGAAGAGATCTACAAGTCGGGCTGGCCCGCCGTGGTGGCCCTCGCCGACTCCGATCGCCCGGCCCTCTACACCATCGGCCCCGAAGGTCGCTGGGTCGCCGTCGTGGCGATGTGGCTCGGGAGTTCATGGTGGTTCGTCTGGGGGAAGAACGGCCAGGCCGTCGCGGACTCGCCGGAGACCGCCGCTAGGGTCATCACCGGGCGCGGCTCGGCAGACTTGGGAAAAGTTCCGGACCTGGTCAGGCGCCGCTTCCACCCGCGTGGTGATCAGGTCGCACCCGCCATTCCGAGACCGCACGCAAGAGTGGCGTGACTGGCGGGCCCGCTCCACCCCCGGTCCCGCCGCTCCGCTCCTCCGGTGGCCGTCAGACGCTTCGCCTCCGCTCCAGGTCCAGCAGGTGCCGTTTGCGTGGCAGGCCCGCCGAGTAACCGGTCAGGGTTCCGTTGGCGCCGACGACGCGGTGACAGGGCACGATGATCGAGATGGGGTTGCGCCCGTTGGCCGCCCCCACGGCCCGCGAGGCCGTCGGCTGGTCGATGGCGGAGGCGATGGCTCCGTAGCTGGCCGTCCTCCCGTAGGGGATGGTGGTCAGCGTTTGCCACACCCGCAACTGGAACGGGGTGCCGCTCGGTGCCAGGCGGAGCGAGAACCGCCGGAGCTCCCCGGCGAAGTAGCCGCGCAGCTGCGCTTCGATGTCGCGGAAACGTTCCGGCTCGTGGCGCCACTCGGCACCGATCTGCGCGCCCCACCCCTCCTTCGGCACCATGAACAGGCCCGTCAGGGATTCCCCGTCGCCGGTGAGCAGCATCTCGCCCACAGGTGAGGGCAGGGTGGTGTAGAGCGTCGGCCCGGCGTTCGGCTCGGCAAACTCCACGGGCGGAAGTGCGTCCGGCGCCGGGACGGTCAGCGGGAGCGTCTCCTGGGCAGTGGTGCTGGATACCATTATGTGCTTCCCCGTCATTGGGCTCGCCCGGATGGTCCGGGCCCGTCGGTGAGTGTCGCCCACAGATAGTGGGTGGCATAGGAGCGCCAAGGGCGCCACGATCGTGTGATTCCGTCCATGCTCCCCGTGTGGCCGGAGCGCCGCAGCGCCCGTTGAATCCCTCCATCGCCGCGCAGGAACGTGTCGGGATCGCCGAGGGCCCGCATGCGGATATAGCCGGCCGTCCACGGGCCGATGCCGGGCAGCGACAGCAGACGCGACTCGCACTCGTCGCGGTCGGCCCCCGGGCCGAGATCGATGTCGCCGGAGGCGATCGCTCCCATGAGCATCCGCAGCGCCCGCGCGCGTGCGGCCGGTACCGGCAGTTGTTCGAGGTCCGCCTCGGCCAGCGTTTCCGGTCCGGGGAACACGTGGGTAAGCCCCCCTTGGGGGGTGGTCAGCGGTTTCCCGTACCGCTGGACGAGCCGACCCGCTATGGTCCGGGCCGCTGCGACGGACACCTGCTGGCCGACGACCGCGCGTACCGCGAGCTCGGCGGGGTCGACGTGGCCGGGGGCGCGCAGTCCCGGCATCGCGGTCACGGCAGGGCCGAGGAGTTCGCTGCGTCCCAGTACCTCGGCGACGGCCTGAGGATCGGTGTCCAGATCGAGGAGCCGGCGGCACCGCTGTACGGCTGTGCCCAGGTCACGAAGGTCGTCCAGGTGCAGTCGGCAGTGCACGTGCCCGGGGTCGGCTCCCTCGGTTATCTCGGCGACGCCGTTCCCGTGCGGCAACCGGAGCACCCGGCGGTAAACGCCGCCGGTGGACTCCTCGATCCCGGGCACCGCCCGCGCGGCCAGGAAACCGAGCAGGCTCCCCAGGTCGCACGGAGGGCGGAGGGGCAGGCGGAGCGCGGTGCCGCCCGGCGCCACCGCGCCGTCCCGGTGCGCTGATCGTTCACGCATCTTTGACGGGGGAAGCCCGAACACCTCCCGCACAGTGTCGTTGAACTGGCGGATACTGGAGAATCCCGAGGCGAACGTGATGTCGCCCATCGGCAGTGCGGTCGTTTCGACCAGGATGCGCGCCGTCTGCGCCCGCTGTGCCCGGGCGAGCGCCAGCGGGCCCGCGCCCAGTTCCGCGGTCAGCAGCCGGTTCAGGTGACGTTCGCTGTAGCCCAGGGAAGCCGCCAGTCCGTTCACGCCGTCACGGTCCACCGCGCCGTCCGCGATGAGCCGCATGGCGCGGCCCACGGCGTCGGCTCGGGCGTTCCACTCCGGGGACCCGGGCGCGACGTCGGGACGGCACCGCTTGCAGGCGCGGAACCCGGCCCCCTGTGCCGCGGCGGCGGAGCGGAAGAACCGGGTGTTCTCCCGCTTCGGTGTCATAGCTGGGCAGCTCGGGCGGCAGTAGATGCCGGTACTCGTCACCCCGACGTAGAACACCCCGTCGAAACGGGCGTCGCCGCTGCGTACCGCCAGGTAGCGGTGGTCGTCGTCAAGCACACTCCCATCATCGCGCGCGCAGGCCGCCCGAGCTAGCGAATATCGGACATCTGGATCCGCGGACAGCTGCGGTTCGAGGGGAATTTCACCGCTGGGGCTCGCGGAAAGTCCCGGCAGAGGGAAGCGCGACCCGCGGGGTCAGAACCTCCCGCCTCGCCCCTCCCCTTGGACGAACCGCGTGATGCCGGTCGCCGACTCCTTCAGCGAGGCCAGACCATGGCGGAACTCGTTGGCCAGGGCGTCCTTCTCGCCGCGGCCATGCTGTTCCAGAACGGAAGCGCGGTCCTCGCGCAGGCAGGTCTGGGGGAACGACGCGATCTGCCGGGCGAGCAGGTCGGCCGCCGCCCGGGCCTCGCCGTCGGGGACCACGCGGTTGGCCAGGCCCATGCGCAGTGCCTCGTCGGCGCCCACGGGCCGCCCGGTCACGATCATGTCCATCGCCTGGCTCTGCCCGATCAGCCGGGGCAGCCGTACCGTCCCGCCGTCGATCAGGGGAACGCCCCAGCGGCGGCAGAACACGCCGAACTCGGCGCTCTCCTCGACCACGCGCAGGTCGCACCAGAGCGCGAGCTCCAGACCTCCCGCGACCGCGTGACCGGCGATCGCGGCGATCACCGGTTTGGACAGCCGCAGCCGGGTCGGCCCCATCGGACCGTCGCCGTCCTCCTCGATACGGTTCCGCCGCTCTGTCGCCTGCGCTTTCAGGTCGGCCCCGGAGCAGAACACTCCGCCTTCGCCCCACAGCACCGCCACCGACGCCTCGGGATCGGCGTCGAACGTGCGGAAAGCCCGCGCCAGCTCCGCCGCTGTGGGCCCGTCGACGGCGTTGCGGACATCAGGGCGGGACAGCACGACAGTGGAGACGGGGCCGTCGCGTTCGACTCGGACAGCGGGCATGGACACTCCCTGCTCGCTCGCCTCCCCGGAAGGCCCAGCCTAAGCCAACGTTCCGTGGGGCAGGGGTTCACGACCGGACAACAGCGTTCCAGACCGCCATAGCGCGGTCCGCGGTGGCTCCCCGATCCGTGCCTCAGAGAGCTGGAGCGGCACCCCGTCCGGGTTGTCAGGCCCGCGTCCGAGACCGGACCATTCCCGCGGTCACCGGCTCCGGGGCGGTCCTCGACGTCGCCGCGCCCCGGTCGGGCCGCCGATCCCGCCCCAACGGAGGGCCCGGCGGTATTCGCGGGAGGCGCGGCATTGCCTCGGCGCACCCGCGGAACTAGAGTCAGCACCGTGACTGCCGGGTCGGCCATGGGCCAAGAACGAGTGAGGCACCCGGCCACGGCGTGAGCGCCGGGCGGGCACGAGGCCCGCCTCTCTGTGTTTCCGCGCGCTTCGCGCGACGCCCCCACGTGCACGGCGGTGCCGGTCGCCGCCGATCCCGCGAGCCGCTGCCGCCCTGTTCGGGTGCTCAGTGCGCCTTCCGTATTCCCCGCACCACGGTCGAGAGCCTCCCGTGGTGATTCCGTCCCGCTCACCAAGCCGTTCTGTGCCATGCCGGCGAACGGTCGCGGGACACTCAGCCCTGGAGAAGAACACAGAGAATGCCGAACGATTTCAACCAGAAGATCATCGATGAGTTCCGCGCCAATGGCGGACGGGTCTGCGGCCCCTTCGAAGGAGCCCGGCTGCTGCTGCTGACCACCACCGGAGCGCAGTCCGGCGCCGCGCACACGACCCCGCTCGGCTACCTGCCCGACGGCGGTGAGCGTGTCCTGGTCATCGCCTCGGCCGGCGGTGCCCCGAAGCATCCGGACTGGTTCCACAACCTGCTGGCCGATCCGCGTGTCACGGTCGAGGACGGCGTCTTCAGCTACGAAGCGCGCGCCGTTGCCCTGGAGAGCGCCGAACGCGACCGCGCCTTCGCCCGCGCGGTCGAGGCCGACCCCGGATGGAGTACCTATCAGGCCGCGACGACGCGCGTCATCCCCGTGGTGGCCCTCCAGCAGGTCGCGGCCGGACCGCCGAACGCGGCGTCGTGGGGTGCGGCCCTCAGGCTGGTCCATGACGCCTTCCGGCGGGAGCTCGCCCTGATCCGCAGGGAGGTCGCCGAGTCGGGGCCCGGACTGGGGGCCCAGCTCCGGGTGAACTGCCTGACCCTCTGCGGCGGACTGCATCACCACCACACCAGTGAGGACGCCGGGATGTTCCCCGCCCTGGGCGAGCGCTATCCCGAGCTGTCCCCGACCCTGGAACGGCTGGGCAGGGAACACTAGAAGATCGCGGCCCTCCTCGGCGACCTGCAGGAGACCGTCTCCGCCGGCGGGGCCGACGCCCTGCGGGTACTGCCCGAAGTCGAGCGGCTCGCCGAGGAGCTCGAGAACCATCTGACCTACGAGGAGGAGCAGTTGATCCCGATCCTTGACGCCTCGCTTCCCTGACGGAGCGGTCGTGGACGCGCGGGACCGACCGGGACCGCGCCGAGGCGGTGGGGCGCCGGGACGATCCGCGGTCCCGCACATCCACAGTCGCCCGAGGCGTCCTGCCGGATCAGGGCCGTGCTCCCGGCGCCGCGCGCTGTGCGGGCCGGGGCGTCGACCCGGTCACGGCGCCCTCAGGCCTCGGGGCCGCTGTCCTGCGCGGAGTGCGCGGTGAGGTAGTCGATGTAGATCGGCCGCAGCGCCTCCTGTACGGCCGGGTCGCTCTCTGCTGCGAAGGCCTCCTGGAACAGGCCGGAAGCCTGGGCGACAGTGGCGTCACTGTGCTCCAGGTGGCCCACGGAGGCTTCCGCGGCGGGCAGGCTGCGCAGGAGTCGCCAGAAGAAGCGGGCGTCCCACCGGTGCCGCGCGAGCGCGACGGCGCGTTCCCGCAGTTCTTTCGTGGGGAGCTGTTCAAGCTGAGCCAGATCGTCGGTCATGGTGGGACCACTACCCGGCTCCCGCTCTGTTCAAGGGGGAGGTGGGCCGCGTCAAGCGACGCCGGCCTGAGTTAGTCTGCTCACGGGTGGGGCATCTCACCCGCGCGCTGTCCACAAGGACAGCGCGGGGCTAGCGACAAGGGGCTGACCATGAGTACGTCCTCAGCGGTGCGGGTCGTCATCGCCAAGCCCGGCCTCGACGGCCATGATCGCGGGGTGAAGGTGGTCGCCCGCGCGTTGCGTGACGCCGGAGTCGAGGTCGTCTACACCGGGCTGCGCCAGACGCCGGAGATGATCGTGAACGCGGCCCTGCAGGAGGACGCCGACGCCATCGGACTGTCGGTCCTCTCCGGCGCGCACATGACGCTCTTCGGCAAGGTCATGGAGCTGCTGCGGGAGAACGACGCCACCGATGTCATGGTCTTCGGCGGTGGCATCATCCCCGAGGAGGACATCCCCGAGCTGCAGCGCATGGGCGTGGCCAAGATCTTCACTCCGGGTGCCACCACCTCCGATATCGCCGACTGGGTCCGCGAGAACATTCGCGCCGTGCACGCGGCGGGATAGCGTCGGCTCCCGTTCTCGGGGCAGTGGCGCACGGCACGGGCTGCAAGCGTGGCCCGGGTGTACCCCGATGAGCGGTTGTGAGGAAGACTGTGATCCGTCACACGGACTCTCAACGCAACTCCTGGCAGTGGCCCGGCGGTCCCGGTGTCGAGGGCACGGTTTGACCGGTCAAAACGGGGTCGGTGTCAGTTGTCAAGGGCGGGGAGAGCTAAGCTTCCGCATGGTGCGGATGGCTTTACGACGTATCTTCCTACGCGGCCGGATTCCGCAAGGTTCCGCTGCGTGAGTGACACGACCTCCGCAAAAGACCACAGCCAGCGATACAAGGACGAACCCTCGTGGACCTGTTCGAATACCAGGCGAAGGAACTCTTCGCGGAGTACGGGGTCCCGGTACCCCAGGGAAAAGTGGCGAGCACGCCCGAAGAGGCGCGTGCCATCGCCGAAGAATTCGCGGCGGCGGGCAAGTCACGCGTTGTCGTCAAAGCACAGGTCAAGACGGGTGGACGCGGTAAGGCCGGCGGCGTCAAGCTTGCCGGTGACGCCGCGGAGGCGCGGGACCTGGCCGCGCAGATTCTCGGCATGGACATCAAGGGCCACACGGTCCACCGTGTCCTGATCGAAGAGGCCAGCGACATCGCCGAGGAGTACTACTTCTCGTTCCTGCTCGACCGGGCGAACCGGACCTTCCTCTCGATCTGCTCCGCCGAGGGCGGTGTGGAGATCGAGGAGGTCGCGGCCACCAACCCCGACGCCGTTGCCAAGGTGGCGGTCAACCCCCTGGAGGGTGCTCCGGCCGATGTCGCCGCCGAGATCGTCAGGCGGGGCAAGCTGCCCGAAGCCGCGGCGCAGGGCGCGACCGAGGCCGTGACCAAGCTCTGGGACTGCTTCGTCGGCAAGGACGCCCAGCTCGTCGAAGTCAACCCGCTCATCCTGACCGGCGACGGCCGCGTGGTGGCCCTCGACGGCAAGGTCACGCTGGACGAGAACGCCGACTTCCGGCAGGACCTCGAATCCCTCGCCTTCGCGGCCGAAGGCGATCCCCTTGAGGTCAAGGCGAAGGAGAAGGGCCTCAACTACGTGAAGCTGGACGGACAGGTCGGCATCATCGGTAACGGTGCGGGCCTGGTCATGTCCACGCTGGACGTGGTCGCCTACGCCGGCGAGGCGCACGGCGGTGTCAAGCCGGCCAACTTCCTGGACATCGGCGGCGGCGCGTCGGCCGAGGTCATGGCGAACGGCCTGGAGATCATCCTGGGCGACCCCGACGTGAAGAGCGTGTTCGTCAACGTCTTCGGCGGGATCACCGCCTGCGACGCGGTCGCCAACGGCATCGTGTCCGCGCTGGAGCTGCTCGAGTCCCGCGGCGACGATGTCAGCAAGCCTCTGGTGGTGCGCCTCGACGGCAACAACGCAGAGGTGGGGCGGAAGATCCTGAACGACCGCAGCCACCCGGCGGTGCGTCAGCTGGAGACCATGGACGGCGCCGCCGACAAGGCCGCCGAACTGGCCGCGAAGTAAAGGCGAAGAGCGACATGGCTATTTTTCTGACCAAGGACAGCAAGGTGCTGGTCCAGGGCATGACCGGCTCCGAAGGCAGCAAGCACACGCGCCGCATGCTGGCCTCCGGAACGCAGATCGTCGGTGGCGTCAACCCGCGCAAGGCCGGCCAGGACGTCGACTTCGACGGCGCGCGGGTTCCGGTGTTCGGTTCGGTGGCCGAGGGTATGGAGCAGACCGGGGCCGACGTCTCCGTCATCTTCGTTCCGCCGAAGGCCA
>NZ_LAJC01000119.1 GCF_000981225.1 Allosalinactinospora lopnorensis | reverse complement strand
AGTGAACCGTCCCGGGTTTATGCGCACCTCCTTCCTTGGAAGGTTGTGTCTCATGCCGAGCAAGTACGCCCCGGAGACCCGGGTCAAGACCGTCCACCTGGGGGCCGACCACCGCGGAGCTCAGGCCTAGCCTGCCCGCGGGCGCATGACGAGGACGAAGGAGAACCGGCATGGCCACGACGCTCACCAACGGCGAGCAGCTCATCGAGGTCAACGGCGTCGAGCTGGGCGTTGAGACCTACGGGAACCGAGCGGGCCCGGCGATCGTGCTCGTTGCCGGGGCGGCCGCTCGATGCTGTGGTGGGATGCCGAGCTTTGCGAACGAATCGCGGCGGGCACTCGATATGTCATCCGCTATGACCATCGGGACACCGGACGGTCGACCAGCTACCCGCCGGGACAGCCGGCGTACTCGTTCACCGATCTGACCCTGGACATGCTCGGCATCCAAGACGCCCTAGGCATCGAGCGGGCACACCTGGTCTGCCAGTCCATGTTCGGTGGGATCGGCCTCATCGCCGGTGTGGACCATCCCGATCGGGTCGCGTCGCTGACGTTCGTCTCCAGCTCCACGGGCGCGGCTGGGCTTCCGCCACCGTCGGACGAGCTCGCCAAGGGACTGCCGGCCGAGCCCGACCCGACCGACGCGGCGTCGGTCGTGGAGTACGTGGTCGGCTCGACCAGGTCTTACGCCGGTGGCTCGCCGTACTTCGATGAGACCGCCATTCGGGCGTTGGTCGAACGTGACCTGGCACGCGCCGGGAACTACGCGTCCACGCTCGTCAACCACTACGCCATCGAGTTCGATCGGCCGGCCCGAGGCGGCTTCGGCGACATCGCGGCGCCGACGCTCGTGGTCCACGGCGATCATGACCCGCTGCTGCCGCTGCCGCACGGCAAGGGCTTGCGCGACGCGATCCCCGGAGCGGAGCTGCTGGTATTGGAGGGAGTCGGACACGATCTGCCGAGACCGGTGTGGGACGACTTCGTGTCGGCCCTGATCCGGCACACGGGACGGGGCCGCCCATGAGCCGGCTACGGTCAGCACTCTGGCTGCCGCTCTTCGAGGAACTCGCCGACCCGAAAGTGGTCACGCGACTGGCCGCCGCCTGGTCCGGCGAGCCGGTGCACCACCGCGGAGAGCACTACACCGTCGACGACATCGAGTTCCTGCCCCGACCGGTCCAGGAGCCCGGTGCGCCGGTGTGGGCCGCCGGATTCCCCGGCAATGTCAAGCCGATCCGTCGCGCCGCTCGGCTCAACGGTTTCTTCCCGGCCGATCTCGAGCACCCGGATCAACTCGCCGAGGTCGTCGCCACCATCACCGACCTCCGAATGGGCAAGACCGGCGCGTACGACATCGCCATCGGCCTGCCCTTCGACGCCGATCCCCTGCCTTACGCCGCAGTGGGTGCGACCTGGTGGCTGCCGGAGTTCCCGCCCGGCGTTCCGCTCGACACGATGCGCGGCGTACTCCGCGACGGCCCAGCGAGTCCGGGCGGCGATTGACTTGTTCGACTACGACGCCGAGCTGAGCCGCTACAACGCGCGGCTGCGAACGGCCGCTGACGTCAGAACCGGCGATCGCGTGCTCGATATCGGCTGCGGCACCGGGCAGACCACGCGGGAGGCGGGCAGATCCGCGCGCACGGGAAGCGCACTCGGCGTTGATCTGTCCGGACCGATGGTGGACCGCGCCCGCCGGCTGAGCGAAAAGGAGGGAATCCGCAACGTCAGCTTCGAGCGAGCCGATGCCCAGATCCACCCCTTCGCGCGGGAGCGTTTCTCCCTGGGGATCAGCCGATTCGGCACGATGTTCTTCCCCGACCCGGTCGCGGCGTTCGCCAACATCGGATCGGCGTTACGGCCGGGGGCGCGGCTGGTGCAGCTGGTGTGGCAGGCCGACGACCGTCAGGAGTGGTTCAGCGCGATCCGACAGGCGCTGGCCGATGGACGGAGGATGCCGGCTGGGCTCGGTGATGACGCCTTCTCGCTGGCGGATCCGGTCGTCGCGGCCGGCGTGCTGACCGCTGCCGGCTTCATCGCGATCGAGATCACCGAGGTACGCGAGCCGATCTACTACGGCCCGGACGCGGCCGGCGCCCGCGACGCCCTATCCGATCTGCGGATGGCCAAGGATCTGGTGGCCGACCTGGACGCGGCAGCGACCGCGCGTGCTCTCGATCGGTTGCTGGCCATGCTCGACGCCCATGACACCGGCGAGGGAGTGTGGCTCGACTCCGGTGCCTGGCTGGTCACCGCGCGTCGGCGTTGACCTCGGCCCGTCACGGGGGCGCCGGGGGTGGCCCAGGATCCACGCTGGTCGCCAGCCCGGCGATGGCCAGCGACGAGGGGGCGATGCCGGCCTCGACCAGCACGCCGAGGTGGCGCCGGGCAAAACATCGACCGATTGAACTCAGAGGCCGCCTTCGCCCGGCCGTGCGGAGCCGCCCCGGCCCCGGTGTCCTCGGGCAAGGCCCATCGGATGCGGCTGCACCGCGGCGGCGACCGCCAAGCCGACCGCGCCCTGCACATGATTGCTGTGTGCCGACTGCGTTACCACCGACAAACCATCGCTTATATGCAACGACGGCGAGCTGACGGCTTGTCCAAGAAAGACGTCCTTCGCTGCCTCAAACAGCTTCATCGCCCGCGAAGTCTTCAACGACCTCAGAACCGACCTCGGACTCACTTGACCTCTATAGGACCGTCCCGGCACAGGACACCCAGCCGGGCCAAGGCGTGCTGGGAAGCGTTGGCGGCCCACCGGCCGATCGCGCTCAGCGGGCGGGCTCCGCACAGCAGCGCATAAGCAGGAGAGGACGATGGCCGAGCCGATGGCGGCGTCCTCGGCGGTCACGGGGATCGCGAGCGGCCCCGAGCTCGGTCCACAGCGCGGGCAGGGTGGAGGCGAGCATGGCAGACTGAGAGCGCAACGGAGTCCTTTGGAAGCCAGAGATGTGAGATTCCCTGTTCTTCTAGCGGGCTCCGTTGCTGCGTGTAAGGGCTTCCCCACGACCGCTACGCACCTGTGACCAGCGCCGGCATCAACCCACCCCCGACTTTGGAACACCCCTGGAATTCACCCGGTCACGTGTCGGGCGCTAATAGTTGACAGAACCTGGGGCGCCTACGTTCCCGAGGGCGAAGAACCTCGCTTGAGTTGGTCGGCGAAGGAGCGCGAATCCTGTGTGCACGCCGCTCCGATTGGAGGCTGTCCTGCAAGAGGTTCTGGGCCGACTCGTGGACCCGGTTCATGGTCATGAGAGGCGTCGGTGGCGACGCGGAAGTGGCGGTGGCCGCGGCATGGGCAGGCGCTGAGATGGTGCGCGACATGTTCACGGGGTCACTGAAGCGCTTCGAGAAGTCGCCCGGAGACTTCGCCACGGATGCCGATCTGAAGACTGAACGGGCCATTCTCGATGTTCTCCGCACCGCCCACCCGGATCACGCGGGGGACGAGGGGCTCTGGTGGATGCGCGTGAACGTGGTGCGCTGCGCTCCAGGCGCACGCACCGCCTGGCACGCCGAGGCCCGCGGCGGCATCAGGTCCGGTCGGTGGCCGCCGGTGTCTCGTCGTCAGTCAGCTCCTGGGTGGCGGCCCAACTGGCGAGCATTTTGAGGCCGTCGGCGGTGGGGCTGTCCGAGGGCGCGGTGTAGACGTTGAGGGTCAGGCCCGGCTCGGAGGGGAGCTCCATCGACTCGAAGCTCAGGTCGAGCTGGCCCACGACGGGGTGGCGCAGCCGTTTGCCGCCGCTGCGGTGGAACTGGACGTCGTGGGAGGCCCAGCGCTGCCGGAAGATCTCGCTTTGCGTCGACAGCTCGCCGACCAGCTCGATCAGGGCCGGGTCGTGCGGGTTGCGGCCCGCCTCCAGGCGGAGCATCGCGGCGGCGTCGTTGGCGATCCGTTCCCAGTCGACGAAGAACTCGCGCGCCGCCGGGTCGAGGTAGACGAACCGCGTCGTGTTCGCGGGCCGGCGGGGGTCGGCGAGAACGGGGGTGTAGAGGGCGCGGGCGAGGCGGTTCATGGCCACGATGTCGTGGCGGCCGTTGCGCACCCATGCGGGCGCGTCGGTGATGGCGTCGAGCACCTGCTGGATGGCCGGACGCACGCTGGTCGGCGGCGCAGGGTGCCGACGGCGGTCTCCGCCCGCGGCCCGGGCGAGAACAAACAGGTGGTCGCGCTCGGCCTCGTCCAGTTGCAGCGCGCGGCCCAGCGCGTCCAGGACGCTGTCAGAGGCGCCGGAGAGGTTTCCGCGCTCCATCCGGACGTAGTAGTCGATGGAGACGCCGGCGAGCATCGCGACCTCTTCGCGGCGCAGCCCCTTGACGCGCCGGTTGCCGCCGTAGGCGGGCAGCCCGGCCTGATCCGGTGTGATGCGCGCCCGCCGCGAGCTGAGGAACTCGCGGACCTCGGCACGGTGGTCGACCTGGCTCATGGCTCCAGGTTAAGCAGCCGGCCGGGCGTGAGGGAGGGAACGCCAGTACCCCGAACGCCAGGCACTCCCTGTGCCCGTGCGGGCCCGGTTGACTGGACACCATGCGAGCTACCTACATGTACGGGGCCGGCGACGTCCGTGTCGCCGACGTCCCCGATCCGGCCATCCAACTGCCCACCGACGCCCTGGTCCGCGTGGTCCGGGCCTGCGTGTGCGGCAGCGACCTGCACCCGTTCCACTCCCTGCCGGCCACTCCGGAGGGGACCCCGATGGGCCACGAGTTCGTCGGCGTGGTCGAGGAGATCGGGATCGAGGTGGCGACCCTGGCCCCCGGCGACCTGGTGATCGCGCCGTTCGCCTGGTCCGACGGGACCTGCGAATTCTGCCGCGAAGGGCTGCAGACATCCTGCCTGCACGGCGGTTTCTGGGCGGCGAACGGGATCGGCGGGGCCCAAGCCGAGGCGGTGCGGGTCCCCTTCGCCGACGGCACCCTGGTCAAGGCCCCGGTCACCGAGGACTCCGCGCTGCTTCCCTCGCTGCTGACCCTGTCCGACGTCTACGGCACCGGCTACCACGCCGCTCTCAAGGGCGGTGTGGCAACAGGCAGCATGGTCACCGTCATCGGCGACGGCGCGGTCGGCCTGCTGGCCGTGCTCGCGGCCCGGCAGCTCGGAGCCGAGCGGATCGTGCTGATGGGTCGCCACAAGGAGCGCACCGACCTGGGCCGCGAGTTCGGCGCCACCGACGTCGTCGCCGAGCGCGGCGAGAAGGGCATGGCCGAGGTACGCGCGCTCACCGGCGGACACGGGAGCCCGATCGCGATCGAGGCGGTCGGCCACATGCCGGCGTACGAGCAGGCGGTCGGGGTCGTGCGTCCCGGCGGCGTGATCAGCCGTGTCGGGGTACCGCAGTACGAGAAGGCACCGATCGGGTTCGGCAGCCTGTTCGGGCCCAATGTCACCCTCACCGGAGGTCCTGCGCCGGCCCGCGCCTACATCGAGACGCTGATGCCCGCCATCCTCGACGGCACCGTCGAGCCGGGCCGGGTCTTCGACCGGACGGTCGCGCTCGAGGACACCCCTGAGGGCTACCGGGCCATGGACGAGCGGAGGGCGCTCAAGGTGCTCGTCCGGCCCTGACGCGGGCCCGTCCCGCCTGGCCGGCGGGGAGGTCGGCGGGCCCTGCGCACGCCGGGCCATGGCGAGTGGCGGTACCCGTGCTCCGATGGGGTCATCGCCGGCTTTCCACCTGACCGATCGCGCGCTGGCCGCCGAGCAGGTGGGCGCCATGGTTACTCGAATGGTGCAGCTCGCGCCGCGACCGCACGACTACGATGAGCAATGGCCAAGGCCGCTGCTCGACGCCTGGACCTCGGTCGCCGCCGGAATGCCGCCGACGATGGCAGAACGGCGGCTCTGGCCGCACTACGCCTACCGGGTGCATGCCTACCTGCGCGAACACCACCGCAGCCTGCCCGAGCGCGCCTCTGGGCTCTCGGCCGCGATGGGAACCTTCCTCAACCACCTGACACGCCGGAGTTGCCCCATGACGACCACCTTCCTCACCGCAGTCGGCCTGGAGCCCTTCCCCACCATCTGCGAGGGTGATGACCTGGCCGCGGTGATCGCCCGGACCCTCACCGACCGCGACGCGGCACTGCGCGAGGGCGACATCGTCGTCATCGCCTCCAGGGCCGTCTCCGTCGCCGAGAAGCGCCGCGTCGACCTGGCCACCATCGTCCCCGGCGCGCAAGCGCGCCGGATCGCCGAGACAACCGGCAAGCCCGCCACTCTCGTCCAGCTCATCCTGGACGAGTCCACCGAGCACCACCTGGCCACCGAGCGCGGCCCCATCATCGCCCGCCACAGGCTCGGCTACCAGCTCGCCTCCGCCGGCATCGATCACGAGGGCACCGCCGCCCGGCTGCTTCCCGCCGACCCCGACGCCTCGGCCCGCCGCATCCGCGACGACCTCGCAACGGCCACCGGCATCCGCCCCGCCGTGGTCATCGCCGACTCCGAAGGCCGTCCCGACCGGCGCGGCGCCACCATCCTCGCCATCGGCGCCGCCGGCATCCGCCCGCTGCGCACCACCACCCACACCGCCCCTGAGGGAACGACCAAACACCAGGAGGAAACCCTCACCGACCTGGTCGCCGCCTGCGGCGGCAT
Organism: Allosalinactinospora lopnorensis; assembly: GCF_000981225.1. Lineage (GTDB taxonomy): Bacteria > Actinomycetota > Actinomycetes > Streptosporangiales > Streptosporangiaceae > Allosalinactinospora > Allosalinactinospora lopnorensis. Next base: position 2,041 of record NZ_LAJC01000119.1, on the reverse strand, counting down.
CATCCTCGGCCAGCGCGGCCGGGGCGTGCCCGTGGCCATCATCCGCGGCGTGGCCTACGAACCCGGTGACGACGGCGTCCAGTCCATCCTGCACCGCTAGCTGTGTCCGGCCATCACGCTCCCTTCCAGCTACGGGGACGCGCGACCTAAGCGGCGGCGCCGCCCCGACGGCGGCCCCTGGGTGCGGTCCCCGCCGGTTCCCGGCTCCACGCCACCGCCGACCGCCGGTGGAGACGGGTCAGGCCTTGGCGACGCCGGTGTTCTGAATGGCGGACACCCACCACTGGCCGTTCTTCTTGACCAGCACCCACGTACCGACGTTGGTGCGCTCGTCCACGGGAGTGGCCACCGGCTGCCGGACGAAGGCGACGGCCACATCAGGCGCCGGGAAGGTGATGCGGTCGATCTCGTACCACGTACGGATACCGTCGGCGTGGTTCTCCAGGCGTTCCTTGTGGTAGGCGTGGCTCTCCTCCCAGCCGTGGAAGCGGCGGCCGTTGACGGCGGTGAACACGATGTCAGCGGTGAAGCGGCCATCGAACCCGGCCGCGCCCTGTTCGGCGAAGGCGGCTTCGAGCTCGGCGAAGACTTCCTTGATCCGGCGCACATCCGCGTCGTCGTCCGGGATGTCCTGTGTGGAGGGGCGGTCGGTCATGCTCTGCTCCTTGGAGACGGCAGGGGAACCAGAGGAAGCCTAGGTGTACTCGGCCGGCCGCGATACACCCGCCCCGGCGCGTCTGCCAGTGCGAGGTCAGGGTCAGCCCAGTGATCGGATGAGATCCTGGGCGGTCTGCTCGATGCGGTCGCGGTGTTCGAGCCGGGCCAGCCAGGACTCCGGGATACCTGCCGCGCCGTTGCGGGCCCCGGCCAGTGCCCCGGCCATGGTGGCGATGGTGTCGGTGTCCCCGCCGGCGCGGATCGCGAAGCGGGTGACCTGGACGATGTCGTCGGGGGCGTGCAGGAAGGCGGCCAGCGCCGCCGGGACCGCGGCCAAGGCGGTGACATCATTGCCGAGCTCGTCGGCGACCTGCTGCGGGGTGTAGCCGTTGCGGACCAGGGCGCCCAGCCGGGTGAGTTGGGCACGGAACTCCGGCTCGATGGCGTAGGGGCCACGGTCGCGAGCAGGTGGTGGCCGTCGAGGGGCTGCGCGCGTGGGGAGCGGTGGGCGTAGGCCACCGCGCAGGCCTGGATCGCGGCTGCGTCCAGTGCGTGCTCGTGGGCGTGGGTGAGCGCGGCGCTGCGCCGGGCCAGCGCGCTCACCCTGTTCATCGGCAGGGGCAGCAGCCCGACTGGGGCCACGCGCATCGCGCCGCCGTTGCCGTAGGAGCCCGTCCCGCCGAAAGCGCTGCCCGCGGCCTCCTGCCAGGAAACGCCGTTGAGGATGGACTGCAGGACGCACACCGCCCCCGCGCCGTAGCCGCGCCGGGGATCGGCCTCCCAGGTCCGGGCGAAGGCCCAGGCGAGACCGTCCTCGTAGATGTCCCACTCGGGCTGGTTCGTGGCCGTGGCGAGGTGATCGGCGAGGGCGAGCATGAGCGCGGTGTCGTCGGTGTAGCCCAGCACGGCCTCCTGCTGTTCCCAGGCGGCCACGGCGTCGCCGGGAACGAAAAAGACCCCCTCGAACGGGGCGCTAAGCGCGTCCCCGCAGGCGGCCGCGAGCAGGCAGCCGCGAATCCGCTCGTGCTCCTCCACGGCGATGGACTCCGGGTCGTTGACGGGTCGGTTCGCGGGGTCAGTGCTCATCTGCCGGCGCCTCTTTCGTTCCTGGTGTTCCTTCCAAAAACCCTACCCTCACGTAAGTAGAGGTTTTCCGTGGGATCTCTGTTTCTCTTACCGATCACCGGTGGCCGCGCTTACACATGAGAGTTCGGCCGAGAGCGCCGCGAGTGCGAGGACGGGCTGCCGGTAGGCCTCCTTGATGCCGCAGCCCAGCCCCGTCAGGAGCACGGAAACGCGACGGCTTCCACCGCACCGGGCGCCCTCAGCGCCTCCAAGGTGACACCCGCAGCTCACGGCGGTCATTTCGGGCGCCGTGAACCGT
>NZ_LAJC01000118.1 GCF_000981225.1 Allosalinactinospora lopnorensis | reverse complement strand
GCGGCCCGGGGCCGCTTGGGGCGGGGCGCCCCGCCGGTCGGCCGACGGGGCGCAGCACCCGCCGCGCTGGTGCTCCTCAGTCATGGGCCGCCCTGAACAGTTCGCGTTCGTTCTCGCTCCGGACGTCGCTGCACAGGTCGTCGGCGAGGTCGAGGCGCACCCAGCGCAGCCGACCGGTGAACTCGTTGTCGGCGGTGGGGTAGTCGTCCGTCACCGGCGAGGCGCGGTCGACCCCGATGTCGAAGGTCTCGTCGAAGGCGAAGTAGTAGGGGATGGTGGCGTCCGCCCGGCCGGTGGCGACCTTCTCGCCGTCGACCAGCAGCGTGACGCTTCCCCCCTTGCCGACGCCCCCGCCGTCGTAGCCGAATTCCAGCCGGAGCTCGTGCGGTCCGGCCGCCAACGTGTCGCCGCCCGACACCTTGTGCACCCGGAGGCCGAAGTAGTTGTAGGCGTAGGCCGGCCGCCCCTCGTGCACGTACAGCGACCAGCCGCCGAAGCGGCCCCCCTGCGCGACGATCACCCCGTCGCCGCCTCCGGGCGGCAGGTCGACGCTCGCGGTGATCGTGTGCGAGCGGTTCTTCACGTTCGGCGCGGTCTCCTCGGTCAGGCGCAGCCCGGGGCCGTGGAACGTCACCGTGCGGCGGTCGCCGAGCAGGTCGAGCCGGCCCGCCTCCTTCGGGTTCTCCCGCTCGGTCATCCGGTCGTCCAGCGGGAACACGTTGTACTTGGCGGCCTCGATGAGAAACAACTGCTGCAGTTGCCGCAGCCTGCCCGGGTGCTCGGCGGAGATGTCGCGCGCCTGGGTCCAGTCGACGTTGGTGTCGTAGAGCTCCCAGACGTCGTCGTCGAAGTAGCGGCGCCCGGTCTGCACCATCTCCCACGGGGTGCCGTGCCGGGTGACCGCCATCCAGCCGTCGTGGTAGATGCCGCGGTTGCCCACCATCTCGAAGTACTGCAGGCGGCGGCGGTCCGGCGCCCGGACGTCGTTGAAGCTGTAGAGCATGCTGGTGCCCTCGATGTCCTGCTGGGCGATCCCGTCCACCGCGTCGGGCTTGGGGATGCCGGCGGCTTCGAGGATCGTCGGCATCACGTCGATCACGTGGTGGAACTGGTGGCGGATCCCGCCGCGCTCCTCGATCCCGTTCGGCCAGTGCACCACCATTCCGTCGCGCGTGCCCCCGAAGTGCGAGGCGACCTGCTTGGTCCACTGGTAGGGCGTGTTCATCGCGAGAGCCCAGCCGACCGGGTAGTGGGCGTGGGTCGTCTCGTCGCCGAGCGCGTTGGCGTGGGCGTTGATGAACTCGGCGGTGTCGGGGATGCCGCTGGCGAAGCGGTGCTCGTTGAGCGTTCCGCCCAGTCCGCCCTCCGCCGATGCCCCGTTGTCTCCCAGGACATAGACGAACAGCGTGTCCTCCAGGGCTCCGGCCTGGCTCAGGGCGTCGACCAGCCGCCCGACCTGGACGTCGGTGTGTTCGGCGAACCCGGCGTACAGCTCCATCAGCGACGCCGCCGATCTGCGCTCGACCTCGGAGAGCTCGTCCCAGTGCGGTACGCCCTCGGCCCACGGAGCCAGCTCGGCGTCCTCCGGGACGACGCCCAGCTCCTTCTGGCGCCGCAGGGTGATCTCCCGCTGGCGGTCCCACCCGTGGTCGAACCTGCCCTTGTACTTGTCCCGGTACTCCCTGGGCACGTGGTAGGGCGCGTGCGTGGCGCCGAACGGGAGGTAGAGGAAGAAGGGGGTGTCGGGCTTGAGGCTCCGCTGGGCGTTGACCCACTCGATCGCCTGGTCGACGAGGTCCTCGGAGAGGTGGTAGCCGTCCTGCGGTCGCCTGTCCGGCTCGATCGGCGTGGTCCCGTCGAACAGCACCGGATACCAGTGGTTCATCTCGGCGCACAGGAAGCCGTAGAACTTCTCGAAGCCCTCGCCGGTGGGCCAGCGGTCGAAGGGGCCGGCCGGGCTCACGTCGCGCGCGGGCGTCTGGTGCCACTTGCCGAACGCGGCCGTGTTGTAGCCGTTGGCGCGCAGGACCTGGGCCAGGGTCGCGGCGCTGCGCGGGCGGATGCCGCAGTACCCGGGAGCCGCGCTGGCCATCTCGGTCGTGGCGCCCATTCCCACCGAATGGTGGTTGCGGCCGGTGAGCAGGGACTGCCGGGTGGGCGAGCACACCGCGGTGACGTGGAAGCGCGTGTACCGGAGGCCGCCCTCGGCCAGCCGGTCGGCGGCGGGCATCTCGCACGGCCCGCCGAACGCGCTGGGCGCCCCGAAGCCCATGTCGTCGATGAGGACGAGCACGACGTTCGGGGCGCCCTCCGGCGCCCGCAGCGGTTCGGGCGGGGTGTGGGGCGGATCCTGGTCGCGCACGTCGATCGACGTCGCCGACGGGTGCGGCCGGTCCCCGATCGGCAGGTTGCTCCTGTTGACGTGCGGTTCGGTCATCGAGGCTCTCCTTTACGGTCTCGCGGGCCCTATGCGGCGGGCCGGTCCTTCGCTGATCGGCGGATGCTTCGACGGGTGCTCGCTCCGCGCTGCCGCCGGAACCGGCGGCAGCGCGGTCGTGTCGGAGCGTGGGGCCGCGGCGCGGCCGTCAGGCGGCTGTGCGCACGGGCACCTGGTCCGTCTCCTCCCGGGGCCGCCGGCGGAGCAGCATGTCGAGGGCGGCGCGTGCGCGCCGACCGGATCCCCGCGACCCGCCGAGGGCGCTCGTCACCCGGTCGAGGAAGATCGCGAGGATGACAACGGCGATGCCCCCCTCGAACGCGACACCGATGTTGAACTGGGTGACACCGTTCACGACGACCCCGCCCAGCCCCGCCGCCCCGACCAGGCCGGCGACGACCACCATCGACAGCGCGAGCATGATCACCTGGTTGACGCCCGTCATGATGGACGGCAGCGCCAGCGGGAGCTGGACCTCGCGGAGCACCTGCCCGGGACGCGGCCCGAACGCCCGTGCCGCCTCCACGATCTCGGCGTCCACCTGGCGGATGCCGAGCTCGGTGAGGCGGACCGCCGGCGGGATGGCGAACACCGTTGTGGCGACGATTCCCGGGACGACCCCGATGCCGAAGAAGAACACCGCGGGCACGAGGTAGACGAAGACCGGCAGGGTCTGCATGAAGTCGAGGACCGGCCGGACGCAGACGCTCACCCGCGGGCTGTTCGCGGCGAGGATCCCGATCGGGACGCCGATGGTGATCGAGATGACCGCGGCGATGATGACGACCGCGAGGGTCTCCAGGGTCTGCGTCCACAGTTGCATACCGACCACGAGGAGGAACGCGAGCACGGTGAACACGGTCAGGCTGATGCTGCGGACCGTCACGGCGGCCAGCAGGCCGAAGACCGCGATCAGCACGAACGGCATCGGCGTGGCCAGCGCTGTGTAGACGGCGTTCACGGCGAACAGCAGTACGGCGGAGAGGGCGTCGAAGAAGCCGCCGACGTGGTCCACCAGCCACTGCAGCGCGGATTCGATTGCTGTGCCGACCGGGATCCTAGGCATGCTCGTTCACGTCCTTGGGGGCGGAGGCGATGGCGTCCAGGACGCGGGCCCTGGGCACGACGCCGACCAGGTGCTTGTTGCGGTCCACGACCGCGAGCGGGACGGTGTGCCCGCCCGCGAGATGGCAGAATTCGACGAGAGGGGTGTCGTCGGGGACCGCGGTGTAGTCGTCGCCGACGCAGTCCCCCAGGTCGGCGCGGTGCTCGGCGATCGCTTCGGACAGGAGCGCGGGGGTGACGACCCCGGCGATCTCGCCGCCGGGGTCGGTGACGTAGACGCCGCGGCCGCGCGACTCCTCCATCCGCGCCAGTACGGAGGCCGGATCCTCGTCGAGGGTGGCGGTGACCCACGGAGGCTGCATGACCGTGCTCGCCGTGAGCACGCGCGTCCGGTCGACGTCGGAGACGAAATCGTGGACGTAGCCGTCCGCCGGCCGCGAGATGATCTCGGGCCCGGTGCCCAACTGGACGATCCGGCCGTCCCGCATGACCATGATCCGGTCGCCGATGCGCATCGCCTCGTTGAGATCGTGCGTGACGAAGATGATGGTCTTGCGGAAGTCCCGCTGCAGTTCGAGTAGCTGCTCCTGCATCGAGCGGCGGGTGAGCGGATCGAGCGCGCTGAACGGCTCGTCCATGATGAGGACGTCGGGATCCGTCGTCAGGGCGCGGGCGAGCCCGACCCGCTGCTTCATCCCCCCGCTGAACTCGTCGGGGTAGGCGTCTCCCCGCTGGCCGAGACCCACCTGCTCCAAGGCGCGGTCGGCGCGCTGCAGGCGTTCGCGCCTGGGCATGCCGCGCGCCTTCAGCCCGTAGGCGGCGTTCTCCCTGACCGTGCGGTGCGGGAAGAGCGCGAAGTGCTGGAAGACCATACCGACGCGCTTGTTCCGCAGCTCCCGGAGCTGCTGCCGTGTCATTCCGCCGACATCGGTCCCGTCGTACACGACGTTTCCGGCGGTCGGCGCCACCAGCCGGTTGATCATCCGGATGACGGTGGACTTCCCCGATCCGGACAAGCCCATGACCACGAAGAGCTCGCCCTGCTGCACCGAGAAGGACACGTCGTCGACGGCGAGGACCCCGCCGGCCTCCCGCACCGCGCGGCCGCGGTCGGTCCCGGTGTCGAGGGCCCGGCGCGCCCGTGCCGGCGGGAGGTCGAACACCTTCGTGAGATGTCGGGCCTCAATCATTAGGGGCCTCCGCGGGCTCGCCGTCCACGGTCTCGACGCCGTCCAGCCACGTACCGATCTCGTCGGGGTTGTCCGCGATCCAGGCACCGGCGACGTCCTCCGCCGACATGCCTTCCTGGCTCACGTCGTAGACCCAGTCGGAGGCGGTGTCGGTGTCCACCTCCATCTGGGACAGCAGCCGCGCCACGTTCGGATTGTCGGTCTCGAAGTTCTCGCGGGTGGCGATCCGGATCTCGCCCGCGCCGGGCCAGGCTTCCTCGGGGTCCTCAAGGTAGACGAGATCCCACTCGACGTTCATCCAGTGCGGCTCCCAGGCGAGGAAGACGACCGGCTGCTCGTCGTCCACCTTCTGTTCGACCTCGGCGAGCATCGCCGGGGTGCTCGACTCGAGGAGGTCCCAGTCGCCGAGGTCGTAGGTGTCATCGTCGATGGCGTCCTGGATGCTCTGGTTCCCGGGTGTTCCGGCCTCGATCCCGAGGAACTCGTTGTCGAACTCCTCCGCGTTCGGCGCCAGGTCGGCGAGCGACGTCACGTCGAGCTGTTCGGCGGCGTACCGGGGGACGGCGGGCTCGTAGCTCGCTCCTGTGACGAGCGTGTCGAGGATCTGCACGCTGCCCGTGTCGATGTATTGGGTGAAGACCTCCTCCTGGCTCGGCCACCAGTTGCCGAGGTAGGCGTCGGCGTCCCCGCTGGCCAGGGCCTCGGCTCCGAGCGGGACGGAGAGCTCCTCGACGCTGACGCTGTACCCGAGCTCTTCCAGGATCTGGCTGACGATCGCGTTCTCGACCATCAGGTCTTCCCACGGCTGCTCCACCAGCGTGATCTCGTTTTCACCCCCGCCGCCGTCGTCGAATCCCCCCTCGGGTTCGCTGCAGGCGGCGACGGTCAATGTGCTGAGCGCCGCGAGGGAGGTTGCCAGAACGCGGCCTGGTCGCAGATACATGAGTTGGGACCTCTCTGGACAGTCGGTGGTTATAAACTTTTTCCGTTCACGGCGTTCTCGTAGGGTCGGTGGTTCTCCATTTTTCGTTTCACCTCTCCCGGGGTGGATGCGATCCGAATGCGAATTTTTCGCGGGATCGCCGCTCTCCGCATCGTGTGACATACGCCGATTGATACTGGTGCACGGGGTGCAAAAGTTCAATGTCTGGCGGAACACGACCTATACTGATACTTGCTGGTCTTTATAGATGTTTTCTATACGCAAATAAGCGTGAAATTGAAATGCAATTGTGGCCGGTTCGCTGGATCGTGGCGGTACCCGTGCCGTCACGAGGGCTCGGGCGCGTGCGGGCCGCTGAGCTGCGGCGTCGACGCCCCGAGGGTGAGAGGGGCGCGCCGGGAGTGCTTGGGGTGCGTTGAGGAGGGCGGAGGCGGCCGACCGCGCGTGCAGATGCTACAGGCGCCCCGAACCCCCTGGCCAGAAGGTTGCGGCCGCCCTTTGGCGGCCAGGCTGTACCAGTTCGGGGCAGGGCGCGGGTTCGTGGCGCCCCTGTTGAGTGCGGGGGATGCGCTGCCGCACCGGTGCGGACTCGGGGGCGTGGGTGGCGGGCGGTCGCTCCCGCGGTCGGGTCGGTCCTGGCGCCGGGAGGGCTGAGGAGGCTCCATGGCGGATCGGCCGGGCCGGGATTCCGGACAGCGGTCCGACACGGCGGCAAAGAAACGGGCCTGTCCCCCTCCGCGGCACGCCCCGACACCGCTGGGAGGGCGCACCGCCCGCGCGACGGAAGCGACAGCATTTCCGTTCCCCGCGGCGGCGATTCGGGGGAGGCCGCCCCCGGAGTACCTTTCGAATATCTCCGCCGAGGAGGCATCATTGCTTTCGCTCCCCGCATCGCGCCGTTTTTCGATGTTCCTCCCCGGCGGTTGCAGCCACCCCGGATGATAGGGCCGTCAATTCCCGGACGAAGCGGAAAAGGGGAGCACCGGCGAATCCGCCGGGCGCGCAGGGAGGCGCTTCCGGTCGTTTTTCGGCGGCAGGTCGAGCCGCATGGCCCAGGGTTGGTTCATTCTCGGTGAGTGATTGCGCTCGTGCTGGTAGTCCAAGCATATCCAGCGGTCGGGGGAAGCTCTCATAGCAGATCCGTCGGACGGCACCAGGGACGGTTTCCCGGTCCAGCCCTGACAGCAGCGCGATCACCGCGGTCTGCGGCGCGGCGAGGTCGGCCGGAGCGCGCCCGGACTTGACCTTGCACGCGTCCTCGCTCAGGAACACGTCCCGCACGTGGTGCCATGCCTTGATGTTCCAATGGCCCCGTACCGCCCCCCAGCGCGGCGGCGTCGGTCTGTCCCACCGCCAGGCTGGTCACCGCATAGGTGCAGATCCATGGGCGTTTCCCGGTGCGCAGGTCGGTGACATGGCGGCGCAGGCGCACCACTTGGCAGGCGTGTGGGAAGTCGATTCCCTCCCATCCCACGGCTTTGGCCGTGCTGGACGGCGCCCCAATCGGTCAAGTGTTGGTGGGGTGTTTCGCCCACGCTGGGCAGCGTTTGGGTCCTGGGGCCCACGACTCTGGGGTAATAGTCCGATAGGTTCCCGCTGAGTCTGTCCGCACCTGATCGGCCGCCCCGCGGCGTTTCCTGACGTCTGGACCCCTCACCGTGCCGTCTGCGCCATTGCCCGCACCGTACCTACTGCGCCTCGGCGCAATCGAAGAGGCCACCGGGCTGCTGGAGGAAGCTCTCATCCGGGATTCGTCACCTGCCTCGCTGGCCAGATTGCTGCCATTGGCACGAGCTAACGCCGAAGCGGCTCACGACACCGTGGAGGAGAGCGACGCAGAGTTCTTGCTTGCCCGCATACTCGTGCACAACTCTTCCGAAGAGGACGAACGGCGCCTGCATAACCTGCTCACGTCCACTGTGGCTGCTCGGGATTATCACAGTGCCGCGCGGTCCGCACCAGCTTCCTGATCAACCTCTACCGGAATACTGGGCGGCTGCGTGAGGGCCCTGGCACCGGCCGATGATTTGATCCGATACGCACAGCAGGCCGGGCACGGTCCCTGGACCCAACTCGCCAACCAAGGCCAGCGGCTGAAAACCCTCAGCGCTTTGGGTGAGCACACCCCTGTGCTGGCCGAGGCTCGCCGTCTCCTGCATGCCTTGGAACACCTGCCCGCCCCCGACACGTCGAGCGAGACGATCGACGCATGGAATGTTCGCGAAAATCTCCTCGACACAGCAGGTTAGGCCGCTTCATGCTTGCGGGAGTGGGAGGAAGCCCTTGGTTTCATTGCTCGTATCGTCGAATCCCGGCATGATCGCGGGGCTCCGGAACTTGAGATCATCGGTGCCCGTTTCAATGCCCATGGCCCACTCATCGAACTCGGCCGCCTCGATGAAGCCGAACGCCTACTCCAGGAATGCCGGGAGATCTTCGAAGCACATCGTTCGTGGGTCGATCTCGCTCGTACCCTCAGTGCCCTTGCCCACCTCTACCATGCGTGTGGCGATGCAGCCAACGCCATTGTTACCGGGCAAGACGCATTGAGGCACGCTTACCTCGCTGCCATCCCTCAGGACATCGCCATCAGTCATCACGGCCTCGGTGTGTACCTGTGCGCTAGTGACAACGGGGTGTCCACCGCTTTAGCTCATCATCTCGCCGCCGCGCTCATTCGTGACCTCGTCAGCGATGGAAGACTGCGAAACTCGTTGCGCAGCGTCGGTATCGACTTTGCTTCCCTGCCCTCGGGCTGTCCCCTTCCCGACACTACTGACGCCCTCTATGCCCAGATGTCGGAAGTCCGCGGTGCTCGACTCGACGAACTCGTTTCTTACCTGGGCACTCCCGAGAAGGCGCAGGCCGCCCTCAACCGAATCCTCACCGAGGCCTACGAACTGGCCCGATGTTTTCAGTGAATCTATTTCACGTGGTTCTCGGGTGAGCCTGGAGCATGCTGTTCGCGATCTACCTGCTGGAGAACGCCCCTCAGGGGACGGGGCGCGGGACCGCGGAGTCCGCGGCCTGGCTGCGCCGGGCCCGCCCCTGGCGCCGGTGACCCGCGCTGGCC
>NZ_LAJC01000117.1 GCF_000981225.1 Allosalinactinospora lopnorensis | reverse complement strand
GCTCGGACAGCAGCTGCTGGAGGGTGGTGGGGCGCGAAGGCCGCGCGGCCCTCGGTGCGGTGCGCCGGCGCCGCTGGTCGTGTCCTGTTTCGGGAGCCTGGGGCGGGGCGATGGTGATGACCCCGTGAACGGGCTCCGGGCGAGGCTCAGTGACGGGGCGTCCGTGCATCCAGCCGGTGCGGGGGGCAGTGAGCAACGCCAGATATCCGGTGAGTGCACGCAGCGGGGTACGGCCCTCGATCGTGGCGTGGCGCACCGCCCAGGTGGCGGCAATGGGGGCGGCGATGACGATCACGGCGAACGGGCCCAGATGGCTCCACAGCGGCCAGGTCTTTGCCAGCAGGTAGAGCCCTACGGCCAGCACCCCGAGCTGGGTAGCGGTGAAGGGGCCCATCGGCAGGGTCCAGCCCTGGATTTTGCCGATCACCCAGGGGTGGCGCCGGGCTTTGGTGTAGGAGCGCCCGACCAGCGCATAAGGCTGGTCGGGCGTCTGGTTGGGCTCGTTCACGCCGTAGACCCCACGCCTGCCGGGGCTGTCACGCTGAGGGGGGCGGCGATCTCGCCCTCGACCATGTCGGACAGCGAGGTGACGTTGTTGACGATGGCGATCACGATCGCCATCCCCAGGGCGGCGATCGCGGCCTTCTTCCAGGAGCGGTACACGATGTAGGCCATGAGGACCACGAAGGCTCCGATGAGCCACAAGGTGGGGGTGACGAGGTCGGTGACCTGGGTGAGCTTGTCGCCGTACCAGTCCAGGACGCTCGCATGCATGGGAAATCTCCTTCGGCTTGGCCAGGGTGGCGTGGCAGGGCTAGTCGGAGGCGTTGTCCTGCTCGGCATCAGCAGGTGCGGGTCGTAGGGCGCTCACCTCCCATCGGCACTGCGTGCGGTCAGTTCCAGGGGGTAGGTCAGGGCGATTGACTCCTCCGAAGCGTCGGTGGCCTCCAGACGGGCCAGCACCTCAACCACCGCTGCGTCGCCGGGGCGCTGCTTCGTGGCCTGCTCTTCGTGACCGGAGCGCGGATAGACCGCGCGTAGCGTCACCGCGGTATAGGGGGTGGGGGAGATCGGGGCCTGGTTGAAGCCGGGGGCGAGGTACCGGTCGAGCTCGCCGTCGGCTGCCAGGTAGGCCCCGGCCCACTGCTCGACCGTCTGCACCAGCGCTCCCGGGGGCACGGCACGGGAGGCGTAGTCCAGCGCCGGTTCCTCCCCTGGGCGCGGCATGGCGACCTCGCTGGGCAGGTCGGCTGCCACCCATCCGGCGCCGCTGCGGAGCACTCCCAGCGAGTAATAGCGGGCGACGGGCGTCTGCGGATCGGTGCGCGGAATCGACACCGCCACCGTGACCCCCCAGTACTCCTCAGAGATCTCGCTGGCGGCCACCGTGGTGGTCCGGAGTCCGGCCTCGGGTGCCGGGTCTGGAAGCTCGCTGTCGGGGGCTGTGGGAAAGAACAGCCCAACCGCTTCCACGTCTCCTTCCAGATAGGCGCTGACGGCGCGCTCGGCCCAACCGGCGGGTCCCAACGCCGAGACCTCGCCACCGCGCTGGGACGGCCCGGCGTCCTGGTGGTCCGCTTGGTCCGGGGCGAACCAGTGGAGGCCCAAGGAGGTCGGGCCACAGGCGATGGACGCCATCAGCGCCAGGCGCAGTGCCCGGGTGGCGGCATCAGTTTGGCGAGTCGCGGCAAACCACGGTTGCGGCTGGCTCTGCGACTCCTGGGCTCGGCCTTCTCGAGGGCGCGAGCGACCGCTCACGCTCAAACGTGGGCGCTTCATTCCCAGTCCTCGCCGAGGGAGTCCGGCTCCAGCGCTCGCAGCCGAGCCTCCACGTGCGCGGCTCCCAACTGCTGGATGCGTTCGAAGGCATCGGCGGCCTGCCAGGCCTGCACGTCGAGGTAGTCCCGCAGTTCTTGGTACAGATGCCGACTGAAAGGGGAGGCCATCAGAGCCTCACAAAGCGACACCAGCCGTGCATAGGCCGCCCCCACGGTCCGCTCATCGTCGGTGAGCAGATCCGGGCACACAACGTCTGGTCCGTCAAGGCCGGAAACGACGTCGTCATGGTCGAAGTCGTCATACATGAATGTGGCTTCCTTCCTGGTCGGGCAACTCAGGGAAGGAAGCCACGCATCGGCTTGTGACGGGGCCGCCTAAAAGACGTTGGTGGCGATATAGCGGGCGGCAGCCTTGGAGAGCTTGCGGGCAGCCCTGCTGCAGCGCTGCCGCATCGCTGCCGGGGTCGCACCGATCGACGTGGCGATCCTGTCGGGATCGCCCAGGCTGGACCAGGCCTTGCGGCCCGGCGATGAGGTGCCGTAGCGCTCCATGAGCAGGTCCGCCTCCGCCGGGTTCAGGATCGATTCGGCCAGTGACCAGGCGAGGAGTTTGGTGAGCTCCTCGCTGGCGTTCATCTGGTTCTCCTCGGCCGGAATTCTGTTGATCTCATCGATGTCGAGAGGGATTTCGCGGCATCCTGGCTGGGCCTGCCGCTTGGCCCGATGGTGGGTGGTCCAGGCGAGGTAGGGGGTGATGTAGCGCTTTCGCTTGTCGATGGGGAAGTTGCGGATGGTTTCCCACATGGCCGCCACGACGAGCTGCGCTTGCTCCTCGGAGTCGTGGACCCAGCCGGTGAGGGAGTAGGCGCTGATAACGACTCTGCCGAGCATCAGCTGCACGACGATACGCGCGGCCAAATCACCGTCCTCATCACGCCGGACCGCGCGCTCCAGCAGCGAGGCGAAGAAGAGGTCGGTCTCCTCGGTGACAGGGCGCCGCGCGATCGCTTCCAGGTCGGCCAGCCTTGCGGCTCCGCCCAGACGCTCGTCCTGCTCGGCCCAACGGTGCAGGGTCTGCTCGATGCTGGCGTCCTGGCGCATCTGTTCCCATTCCCGGTTCAGCTGGCCGATGATAGTGGTGGTGCTCCGGCGGGCGTTCGTAGCGTCCAACTCTGAATCTCCTGCTTGAGGACGATTGGTCGGACACCACGGTTCGAGCCGGGAACAGCCCACTCCTCTCCACCAAATGTCACGGGAAAATCTCGATTTCCGTGGAAGGTTGACATCCCCCCTCGGGGGCGGATCGGCGTTCCTGTCGGGCTTGAGGCTCTTCAAGGCCGCCTTTCACCTGAGCAGAGCCCGCTTGCGGCCAAATCGTTACCGCGTATGGAACGCACCTCCCAGCGCTCATGCGCCGCCTCCTGCTCCCCTTGAGCCGTAAGGCTTCTCGAGCCAAACAGGGCTTCCGCGCCGGCGTCTCCACCCGTTTTGTGGCCATTTCGGCTTTACCTCCCGAGTTCTAGACTCACGAGCTGTTCGCCGACTCTCACTGAGGACGGCTGCTGTTCGGTCGCCCTGCCGTGGGACAACACCATCGTGGAGGTGCGAGTGCCGATCCCCCGACCCTGTTCGGCCTACTGCCGGCGTTTTGCTGCCCTTATCGCTGTGCCGGCCATCGCACTCATGGTGGGGTGCAGTGCCCCAGATGACACTGAGGCCCCTCCCAACGGGCAGGGAGGGGCCGAAGAGATCGACCCCGAGCAAGCCGAGGCCGTCGAAGAGGTCTACCGCGACGTACGCGGCATATACATCGATGCGATGTCGGGCGAGCACGACCTAGAAGACCTTCGGCCTGAACTGGAAGAGCGAGCAGCAGGCCAGGCATTGGACAGCCTCGTCGCCGACGTGGAGCGCTTCCAGGAGGTGGGCCAGGTCTTCGAGGGCGAGCCAGAGATATCCACCGAGGTCACCGCGCTCACCATGGACACCGACCCGCCAGCAGCCACACTCGAGGACTGCTGGGATGACTCCAACTGGCGCCCCGTGGACGCCGAGACCGGCGAGCCCGTCCCCACCCCCGACAAACCGGAACGGCGCGTTATCAAGGTACGCGCCGAGCAGGACGACTCCGATGCATGGGTGCTGACCGAGTGGCGCCCCGAAGAGGGGCGCACATGCTGAAACGCTCTGTTCTGTTCGTCCTTCCACTCGGCATCGCCGGAGCCCTCCTGCAGCCAGGGACCGCAACCGCCGACGTCGTGTGCTCGGAGCTGACCGGTTCGTGCACCCTTCTCGCCGAGGACCAGGGATCTGCAGGAAAGCCACCCGAACGTTCCTCCCAAGAAGGAGCCGGCTCCGCCACTGCCGTCTCCGCCTGCGAGGAGCGCACAGCCGACTCTCCCATGGAAACCTGCGTCGCTCCGGAGCTGATCCCCGGCGGCGAGGACGCCCCCTCGCCCGAGGAACTTGCCCAGCAAGCCATCGAGGAACTGCCGTTACCCGCCCCTGAGGTCGGCCTCGCCCCCAAACCCTCAGGAATGGGGCTGGTCGGGCTTCCGGTGTGGATGTGGGTCTCTGAAGAGGACTGGTCCTCGGTGAGCCAGACGGCATCGGCCGGATCGGTATCGGTGACCGCGACCGCGAGCCCCACCAGCGTCATCTGGCGCATGGGCGAAGGATCGACCGTGATCTGTGAGGGCCCGGGCACCCCCTATACCCCTGAGGCCAAAGCCTCCTCCTCGCCCGACTGCGGCCACACCTACACCCGCACCAGCGCCGACCGCCCCGAGCAGCGCTACCGCATCACCGCCACCGTGCACTGGGAAATCGCCTGGGAAGGCGGCGGAGCCTCGGGAAGCGCTGATCTGACGCGGACCTCCTCCACCTCTCTAGCCGTCGGTGAAGCACAGTCACTGGTCCAGTAATCAGCAGTCCGCACTTTTGGAGAACAGGGTCTTCCATGGCGACCACTTCGCCACATCACGACAACCCACAAAGGAACCACGCCGTCCAGGACGACGCCATCCCCGCGCCTCCGATCCGCCCACCGCGTGGGCGCCGCCGCCCGTGGCTCATCGCACTGGGGATCACCCTGGTCGCCACGTGCGGCGTGGCGGGCGCGGGCCTGCTTTCAGCCGCCGGTGAGCGGGTCGAGGTGCTCGCGGTGGCCCAACCTGTCTCCTACGGCCAAGAGATCACGGCCAAGGATCTCACCACCGTTCGCATCACCACAGACCCGGCCGTGCAGACTGTACCCAAGGCCGATCTGGAGCAGGTCACAGGCCAAATCGCAGGTCGTGACCTGGTCGCCGGAGACCTGCTGACACCCAGTGCGCTGACCCCCAAGCGGACCCCGGGCACGGGTCGGGCGCTGGTGGCCATCCCGCTGGCGTCCAGCCAGCTCCCCTCACAAGGACTCAGGGCCGGCGACCTCGTCCAGATCGTCAGCACCCCGGGGGAGGGCGGGGAACCCCCCAAGAAGCTGCCGCAGAGCATCGACGCCGAGGTGGTGCGGGTCGGCAAGCCCGACGTCGACGGACTGACCGTCATCGACGTCGAGACACCAACGACCGACGGCCCCACGCTCGCGGCCCGCGTGGCGACCGGGCGGATCGCGATCGTGGTGGACACCCCGGGAGGCCAATGATGCTCACCTGCCTGGTCACCGCCAAAGGGGCTCCCGGTGCCTCGGTCACCGCGCTGGCGCTGACCAGCGCATGGCCCTCCCCTGTGATGCTGGCCGAGTGCGATCCGGCCGGCGGTGACCTGCGCGCCGGTCTGCTCGCCGGCCTAGGGCAGAACCGCAACCTCGTCAATCTGGCTACCGCGCACCGCAACGCAACCCTCACCCCGCAGGATCTGGCCCAACAGCTGTACTCGCTGGACGCCCCGGCCCACTCCCGCTTCGTCCTCCCCGGGCTGGTCGACCCGATGTCGGCCTCCGCCCTTGATGGCCTGTGGGAACCATTGGGCTTTCTGCTGCGCGATGTTCGCCTCCCAGAGGCCGGAAAGAACCAGCCGCTGGACGTGGTGGCCGACTGCGGGCGGCTGGAACATCGCCACCTGCCCTGGCCCCTGCTGCAAACAGCCGACCTGGTGCTGATCACTGTGCGCTCGACCATGCCCTCGGTGATGGCGGCGGCTCCCCGGGTTGAGCACCTGCGCCAGGCCCTGGCCAGCCGCGGCGGCCCCGCACCGGCCCTGTCGGCTGCGCTGATCGACGAAGGCCCCTACTCCGCCAAGGACGTCGCCACAGCACTGGGGACCGATATAGCGGTTCGGTTGCCCCATGACCCGGCATCGGTGGAGGACCTGGTGAGTGGTAGGCGCCCCCGGCGTTTCTCCCGGTCGTCCTACATGCGCGCCGCCCGTGCGTGCGCGGCGAACCTCACGCGCTCCATGGCCGTGCGCCCGCGGACCCTCGGTGCGCGGGAAGGAGCCGGTGATGTCGGCTGAAGGCGCACTGGGCGGGATCACCCCCGCCTGGGAGGACGTCCGCCTGATCCGCGACATCGTCGTCGAACGCCTCAGCACCGAGGGCGGGCGCTCCGAGCACCGCCGAGAGCGCGGCCGAGCCGTCATCCAAGAAGAGGTCCGCGCCTGGGCACACAAGCGCGTGCTGGCCGGCCAGCCGCCCAACGGCGCTCTGGAAGCCGAACTGCAGACCCGCGTGTTCAACTCCGTGTTCGGGCTGGGCCGCCTGCAGCCCCTCATCGAGCGCCCAGACGTGGAGAACATCGAGATCAACGGCTACGACCAGGTGTGGATGCGCACCCGTACAGGGGAACTGCTGCGCGGCGAACCGGTCGCCGACAGCGACCAGGAACTGGTCGACGAACTGCGCTACATCGCCTCCCAGGCGGGACGGAGTTTGTCGACAACCTCACCACGGCTGCACATGGAACTGCCTGATGGCAGCCGCCTGGCCGCGGTGATCGAGACGACCCGGCGCCCCCACGCGGTCATCCGCCGTCACCTCCTTCAGGACGTGACGATGAACGATCTGACCGCGAATGGCACGATCTCTGACTCTTTGCGCGCTTTCTTCGTGACCGCGGTCCGGGCCAGGAAGAACATCGTGGTCAGCGGCGCCCAAAACTCCGGAAAAACCACACTCATGCGGGGATTGGTGGCGCTCATCCCTCCTCACGAACGCTTCGCGACCCTGGAGCAGGAGTACGAGCTGCACCTGGACAGGCTGGGGCGCCACCCGCACGTCGTGGCGATGCAGGTGCGCGAAGGCGGCTCGGAGTACGGGCCCGACGGGCGCCCCGCCGGCGAGGTCGGGCTGCAAGACATCGTCCGCGACGCACTGAGAATGAACCTCTCACGCATCGTGGTCGGCGAGGTCCGCGGGCCCGAGGTGGTGCCCATGCTGGATGCGATGACCACCGGCGACGGCGGATCCCTGTGCACCCTGCACGCCCGCTCGGCGCGTGATGCCGTCGAACGCCTGGTCGTGCTCTGCGGCCGTTATGGGATCGCCCCCGATATCGCCTACCGGGTCATCGCTGGGGCCGTGGACCTCATCGTCCACGTCGACCTCCTCGACGACACCTGGCGTGAGGGCGGCCGGCGCCTGCGCTACGTTCGCGAAGTCGTCGAGGTCGCCGGAATCGCAGAGACGGGACGCCCCACCATCAGCGACATCTACAAGCCCGGCGCTGACGGCCGCGCCGAGCCGACCGGCGTTCCCCCGGTGTGTATGCCCGAGTTGCAGCGCGCGGGCCTGGACCCGCGGTGGCTGCAGTCCGCGCACTCCACCTGGCACACCCCTCCCGCGCGCTCCACCGCCCCGCTGAGACAGGTGGGGGCATGATGGACAGCATCGTCGGGGCAGCTCTCGGCGCGGGTGTGGCCGCCGGAGTTCTCGCCATCGTCTTGGGTAGCCTGCCTGCTCCCCTGCCCCCAGCGCGCACACGACGGCTCCGAATCCCCCGTCGGCGCGAACGGATCCGGCTCCTGATCGCAGCAGGAGCCGGGATCAGTCTGTGGCTGTTCACCGGGTGGGTTGTGGCGGTGGTGCTCGCACCGCTGGCCGTCCTGGGACTGCCCTACCTCGTGGGCGGCGAAAAGGAAGCACGCCAGGCCATCGAGCGACTGGAAGCATGGAGGAGTGGGTCCGCCAGCTCGCCTCGCGCCTGAGCGCCGGAATCGTCGTGGAGCAGGCGTTGGTGGCCAGTGCCCAGACAGCGCCGACCGCGGTGCGCGCGGAGGTAGCGCGGCTCAGCGCCCGGCTGCGCAACGGCTGGCCCAGTAGCGAGGCATTACGGCGCTTCGCCGACGAACTCGCCTCCCCCGTCGGTGACCTGGTGGTCGCCGAACTCTCGCTGGCGGCCACCCGCCAGGGCGCTGGCGTCTCGCAGTCGCTGAGCCAGCTCGCTGACCTGGTCGCAGAGGAGGTCGCCATGCACCGCCAGATCGAGGCCGAGCGGGCCCGCCCTCGGTTGACCGCCCGTCTGGTCACCATCATCGCGGTGATCGCCGCGGGCTTTTTGGCGCTGTCGGGCGAGTACATGCAGCCCTACGCCTCGGCCACTGGTCAGATCGCCCTGGCCGGGATCGGCATGGTGTTCATCGCGGCAATGATCTGGATGCGCCGAATGACCGCCACCAGGCCCGGGCCGCGTTTCCTGCAGCCAGCCGAGTCCAGCGGCGGTGACCAGAGATGAGCCTCGCCGTATTCGTCCTGGTAGGCGCGGGTTTCGGCCTGGGCCTCACCCTGCTGGTGGCCGGGTCGGTCTCGAATGTGCCCGATCTACGTTCGGCCCTGGCCTCAGCCAACGCTGAAATTCGACCAAGCCCGCCTGCCACGGCCGCTCCCGTCGGCCGGTGGCAGAGGCTGCTCGCCGATGCCTTGACCCGCCTGTCCGATACCTCGCTGGTGCGTGTGCCGACCCAGTCCCTGGAACTGATCTCGCTTGGCCGGGCCCAGTTCGTTGGCCAGAAGCTGGCAGCCGCTGGCCTGGCCGCCGCATCCCCTTTGGTACTGGCCCTGGTGAGCGCGCTCCTCGGCGCACCGCTGCCCTATGCGGTGCCCGCCGGGTTGTCCCTGGTGCTGGCCGCCATCGGATACATGCTGCCCGACGTGT
>NZ_LAJC01000116.1 GCF_000981225.1 Allosalinactinospora lopnorensis | reverse complement strand
GCCGGTGTTTTCTCGCGTCCTGCCGAGGTGCCGTTCTTTTCCACGTCGAGATGCGCGTTCAACCCGGCCCGACCTCGAACATCCAGGAAAGTCTCGATGCCACTGACGCGAACGCGGTGGCGCTCGGGGCGTCCGGTGGTGGCGAGGACGGGCTGCCCCGGTTCCTGAACTCATTGTGCGAGGCCCATGTCCGGGCTTGCCCTTGGACTGGGAGGCGGTGTTCTCTGGGACCGGGGCGAGCCGGGTGGAACTCCCCACCTACGCTTTCCAGCGCCGACGATACTGGCTGGGCGATGTCGAACGAGGAGTCACCCTCTGAGCGAGGCCAAGATTACACTGGTCACGCCTGATTGGTGCTCCTCAAGGAAGAAGTGGCTACCAGGAAAGACACGAAGATCGAATCCTTTCGAGGAGTGTTTCTCCCATGCGGAGGCCTCATCAATTGTGGTCTGGGGGTCACGGTCACCAACTAACGCTGTAATCGGGCAGTCCACGGTCGCGTCGGGTGCCCCGGCATAGTTCTCGATCGCCCGGTAATCGTTGCGTGCTACGGGAAGAATGGTGGCCAGCAACTCCTCGTCCTCCAGGAACTGCTCGTTTGTGCCACCCAACTCGCGCAGTCTCGCCACCACGCTCGCGTCGTCGTCGAAATCGAGACCCTCGTCTCGGCGCCGCGACGGCGCGCGGCGACCGGAGACGAACAGCCATATCGGCCCCCGTCCGGTTCGCCGCGCGAATCGCAACGCCACCTCGAAAGCGACAATGGCCCCCATACTGTGACCCAAGAAGGCGAACGGGTACTCGATGCGTGCGTCAGCGTCAAGCGCGCCAAAAGCGAGCTCGGCCAGTTCGGTGATGTCACCGACACACTCTTCCCGGCGCCGGTC
Source organism: Allosalinactinospora lopnorensis (assembly GCF_000981225.1). GTDB lineage: Bacteria > Actinomycetota > Actinomycetes > Streptosporangiales > Streptosporangiaceae > Allosalinactinospora > Allosalinactinospora lopnorensis. Next base: position 8,135 of record NZ_LAJC01000116.1, on the reverse strand, counting down.
CTGCCTTCCCGGATATTGGACCGATAGCACATCGATTTCCGGTGTCAGGGATCGCGAAAGCGAGAAAAACGAGCTTGCCGACCCGCCCGCGTGCGGAAAGCAGACCAGCTGCGCTCCGGCCCCTGGAGAAGGATGGAAAGACCGCAGCCACAGAGCATTGTCAGCAAGAGAGCCTGCCACGGTTACCCCTAACGTCCTTTCGTCGAAGCGTTACAGAGAGCGTCGTGCGGCCGTGGTGGCCTCAGGTCTGGACCCTGGAACCCGATGTGCCCTCCGTGGTTGAGGCAGGGGCCATGCGGCGTTGTTTGCCGGTCATGACGCGTAGTGCGGTTGCGGGGCGGAGCAGCTGTGTGGGCGGGTCGACCAGGAATGCGACGCGGATGAACTGGGCGGCGAGGACCGGGTCGTGTTCAGCCTTCGCCTGAAGTCGGCCGACGTAGGAGTTGAAGAGCCGAAGCGGAAGCGGCCGTGGTCCCTCGACCTCGGGCAGCGCCAGGTCGGCGCCTGATGCCAGTTGCCACACCATGCCGAGCGGTGTGGCCGCGACGCGGAAGAAGCGGCGGGGCAGGTCGTGCGTGCCGCGGTTCAGGCAGTCGCGCAGCGCCGCCGCCTGCAGCGCCGCAACCGACATTCCCTGTGCGTAGATCGGGTTGAAGCTGCACAAGGCGTCGCCGGCGACCAGCAGCCCCTCAGGAAAGTTGCGAAGCCGCTCGTAGTGCCGCCACCGGTTCGCCGGGAACCGAAAGGTCGCCACCTCACCGATGGGCTCGGCGTTGCGAATCGCCGCCATGACGTGTGGAGGCATGAAGTCCCCGACAAAGTCGAGCCGGGCTTTGAAATCGGTGGGCGGACGGAGACCGAGGCGTCCGGTGGCGGTGAGCAACCATGCACCGTTCTCCTGCAGAACTAGGCCTCCGCTGGTGGGACGCCCGGGCCGCGCGCCGACAACGACCGCCTTCTCCGGTATGGGATTCGGTGGCAACCGGATAAGCTGACTGGAACACTCCACTTTGATCACGAGTTCGTCTTCGTCCGGGCGGTTGTAGCCGAGTTCTGCCAGCCATGCAGGTGTGCGTGCGCCGCGTCCCATCGCGTCGACGACGAGGTCGGCCTCAAGGGTTTCCTCCTGGCTGTCGTCGGTGCGGCGCTGGATTCGGACTCCGGTGATCCGGTCGCGGGTTTCGGTGGTGACCAGGTTGACCGCGTCGCACTGATCGATGATCTCGATGTTGGGCAGTGCCCGCACTCGGGCCCGGATGTGGTGCTCCAGGTAGGGTCGGCTGGACAGGTAGTGGGGCACACCGGGCTGAGCCTCTCGGGACAGCAGATGACCAGCCGGTGAGCAATAATACTCTGCGTAGTCCCTGATGACCGGAGCGCCCTCGGCCTCGATCCCGTCGAGTAGACCGGGGAGAAGCTCCTCCATAACCTGGGCCCCGCCGGGAAGCAGTCCATGGACGTGCCTGTCTTGGGGAACACCGCGTCGGCTTGCGACATGCGTTGGCAGTGGGTCGCGTTCGACGATCGTCACCCGCTCGTAGACGTCGGTCAGCACCCGCGCGGTGAGCAGCCCTGCCATGCCGCCTCCGAGGACCACAGCGTGGTCGTTGCTCCCCATCCCGCACCTCCTGCGTCTACCCACCACACATAATCGACTGGAACCCGGTAGGCCATCGAAATTATCGTCTCGCGACGCTTGCGGCCCAACCCCTAGCCACCCCTACTCACTCCTGGAAGGCCGGCATTGTTGAGGGCGGGCCAAGAGTTCTTTGGTTCTCTGGCCGAAATGTCACCGGACCTTCCGGATGAACGCGTTCCCGCCCCGCGAATCTGCCGGCCCTTCCAGAGGTGAATGGTCCCGGTAGCGTGGTGCTTCCTTGACGCGGAGTGCTCCTTCCCGATGGAGCCCGGCATCCCGAAGGAGGCGATTACTCGCCCAATCCGGGCACTATCGGCCAGAGGCCCCATTCACGATCTTTTGGATTTTGGTCGCTCTTTCACAAAAACCCGGATGAACTTCCCGGTGGACTCGGTGTCATTCGGTAGCATCCCGGCAAGATCCTCCAATTCAGTGCCAGAGGTAGAAAGAGGCAGCATGCCGACCAACAGCGAGATCGTTCGTAAGTTCTACGCTGATGCCAACCGCAATGACCTCGATGCGCTCCTCACGGTCATGGCGCACGATGTCGAGTGGACACTGCCGATCGGGGCGGCTGACCATGGTGTCGGTAACGTGAAAGGGCACGAGGGGTTCCGTGCACTCTTCACCGGTGGTCAGCGGCTCTTCAGCGAGCAGCATCGTATCCCGGAGGAGGTCATCGAGTCCGGTGACCGGGTGGCGGTCTTCGGCAGCTATCACCTGCGCGGTGCCCAGAGTGGCGTCGCCAGCACCATGCGGTTCGCGCAGTACTTCCGGATAGTCGACGGCACGGTCAGGAACGTTGCGGTCTATTGGGACAGCGCGGACATGCTCCGAGCCTTGGAAGCCGCTCCCGCGGAACCGTGACGGGTTCCCGGGATGGTAATCCGCTCCCGGCTCGGGGGCACTACGGCCGGAAAAGCGTTGGGGAAACCGGAGCTGACCTTGGCACCGTATTGAGGATGCTTCGGGTCAGGGCACTTCGTTCGTACAGGCCCATCCGTCTTGGGGCGGGTACGCCCCAAGACGGATCATTTGACCTCGATCAAAACTGGTGTCGTAGCAGTACGGAGGTTCCCTTCCCCTTGGAGCGCACCTCCACGATGTCACATAGCATCCGGACGCCCCAAAGCCCGAACTCCTTGTCCGAAGCGGACTCCGGCGGCATCCAGCCCAGGAACTCATTGGGCTGCCAATTGCCGGAGTCGACGATTTCGCAGAACAAGTCACTGTCGACGGGCCACGAGCGTAGCGTAACCGGTGTGGTTCCGTGGCGGATGGCATTGGTAACCACCTCGGTCACCGCAACGAGTAGATCCTGCAGCGGCCCTTGCGTCATCCCATAGCGCCGTGCCTGTTCGGCGACGAAGCTCCGCACGGCGTGCAGGTCGGTGGGATCCACGTGAAACGATGCGGCTGTGGGCGGAGCGGAGGGAAGAGGCTCCCGACCGAACGTAGGGGTGACGGGCCCGGAAACGGGGTCAGCGAAGTCGGGAAAGTCGTGGTTTTCTTCTCGGTCGTAGTCAATAAAGGAAGCGGGGTGGGTCCGGCGGCCGTATTCGATAGCTTCGGGGGGAAGCATCGACCGGTTGTAGCAGCAGATCGACGTGACCTTATCGTCCTTTAATGCTGTATTGCAGAACCATTCAAAACGGAACCATTCTGACCAATTGCGGCGGGGGTGGCTCTCCAGGATCTCTCCGGCGACCACTCGCAAACGGCGTGGCGCTATCGCTCTTAGGTAACCTTTGTAGGTTGCGAATGTCCGGATCGGGTGTTTGAACGCATCAGTACTGTCTGCGAACTGCACCGATGAGGCGTCGGGGCCAAGGGCGTCTCGCATCGTCTGGAGGCTGGCCTCGGTGAGGCAGACGGACACGACGTCACCGGCCTCGAGCCCCGCTCGCACGAAGGGGACCGCCACAGAGAGGAATTCCTCTTCGTCCTTATACAGGAGTGCATTGTGCTGATATATGTTGGGATTTACCCAGGATGTGGCGATCTCGCTCATGTCCGTCATGAATTCTCCTTCTGCCCCTGGACAAGGCCGGGCAGTCGGTCCCAACTCACTGTCTCGATGAGGTTCTCCACCTCGGGTGATGGATTGTCCAGGACGAGCTGGGCCTCATGGCCGCTGCGCGCTGCCCAGCTTGTCAGCAGATTAAGCGTGCCCAGATCGATGAAACTCAGTTGAGAGAAGTCGAGATGCACTTCGCTGTTTGTGTCCGTCACCGAAGACAACGCGTCGGTAAGAACGGAGTGCCGTGTTGCGTCAAGCTCTCCTTCAAGGCGGAGGCCGGGGGGGTCGACGGTTCGGCTGATCCGTAGGGTGCCGTCGTCGAATGCAGGATCTACTTCCATGAGGAGCCTCCTGAGCCTTTGGATGTACCGAGACGGGGAGACAGATTAGCATCGCGAACAGGATTGCGCCCTGTCCCTCGGTGAATCCGGGATCGATGCGCCGTGCCCCCATAAGCTATGACTCTTTCACGGCAACCGCAAGGTGCCTCCCGAATTCCGATATAAGGCTAAAAGACGCCCGGCGCGGGAGTACCTGTCGATGACAGCATCATAGGATGCCTTGCCGCGATGCTGGATCGTGTGGATTGCCCACGTTCTTCCTCCAGGATTTGAGTGGAAGCCAGGGGATGTTTCTCGGAAACGCAGGTGAAGCGGGGGACTGCGCGATCGTGGTCGCTCGCCATCGACGACTTCGGATGGCTCCCTGCCATAGCGCACAGGAACTCCTCGCAAACGGAAGTACCACCTCGCCGCCAGGGATCTCGTTTGCCGTCCGGTTTGTCGTTCCCGCTGCCTCCGCGTCCCTGCTGCGCCCATCGCGGAAGGTCCCCCGACTGGGGAGCAGCCGAATCCTTCGGCGTCCGGAGACCGCGGTACCTCGCCATCGCCGATGCCTTTCTACGGGACCCCCGTGTCCACCTCGCTTTTCCCGTGGTCTGACCGGGTGCGCCCCGCTGCCCGGAGACCGGGTTGCCTGAAGACCTGGTGGCCAGCGCGGCTGGAAGCTTACCGCTGCTCTTCCTGGTTTCCCGAGAGTAGAGGGTGCCGCCGTCACGTAGGCGTATTCCTAGGAGTCTCAATGAAGGACGCAGGCGAGGCGGATGGAAACACACCCGTCCTCTTTCATCCGGTCTTTCGTAACTGGAGCACGGGGACCGCGGGGGTGATCTCACCTGCCCGTTGTGGGCAGCATCGGAGTTTGCGCAGTACCTGCCAGTTCTTCGGCTGCGCGATCGTGCGCTCTCCCGGCTGCGGAGTCTGGTGTGCTCGGGGCCGGCGTCCTTCGTCCACTGCGGCTTGCCCCCTTGAACGGGCAGAACACCCCGCCTCCAGCCGGTGTCCCCCTTGTCCGCCGACGCCACCAGACCAGCGGCTCCCACGCGTTCGGCGGTCCTCCAGACCCTGGCGGCTCTGACGTCGTGCACCGCACCTGGCAGCGATCACGCTGTCCACGGCAGGGCACCGTCCGGCGCGGCCACGACCTGGACGTTCGTCCCGTGATGGCGGTGCCTACCCGCGTAGAAGGACCGCTCTGCGGCCGGCCGGTCGCAGGCGAGGAGGGGGCCGTCCAGCGCGGCGTATGCCCATCCGGCCGTGCGAACCCGGCGCAGCGCCTGCTTTCCTGTCTACATGACGCTGGGATTCGGCCCGGGGCATTGCGGTCCTGAGTCGTACGCGCCCATTGGGCGGGCACCAGAGTGGGGAGCTTAACCGCACGGCGGCGGTTCGAACGGTACGCAATCAACTACGATCGCAATAACCCAGCCATCGCGTTGCCTCTTCGTAAGAAGCACAGGTGTGGCTAAGCCCTCCGAAAAACGAACGGCCTTATTCTTCGGTAACGGCTGGCCCCTCACGAACGCCATGAGCGGTCCTGTGGTGGCCGCGCCGAGGACACCGGTCTTCGACGCGGCCACCACGGTCACATGATCGACCCTGGAACTCTTTTAGCGTCTCACAACGCACCAGCGTCTCGTGGACGGTGGGGACTTTCTCTGCAGGGTCCAGACGACATCAGGCGGTCGCTCCATTCGATGATTCGGGTGCGGGCATGAGTCCGACCTGCTTGAGGTAGCCGGCAACGTCCCAGTAGTCGCGGTTCTCTTTGATCTTGCCGTCCTTCAGCACACCGATTGAGATACCGCGGATCTCAAAAGGCTTCCCGGTTGCCGGTACCCCCAGTTCGGTGTTGTCGCAGTCGTTTGTGCCTACCGAGACCCACTCGTACGAATACGCTTCGTCGGTGGTGATGATGAGTCCCGGCGTGATTTGGTAGTTGGTCGAGAAGTTGGCGCGGAGCGAGTCGATGAATGTCCGTACCTCTGCACGGCCCACCAAGCGTTGGCCGAGCGGGGTGTCGATGAACACGACGTCGTCGGTCATGAACGCCGTCACAGATTCGAGATCATGACGGTTCCACGCGTCGAGGTATTGTAGGAGCCAGCTTGCCTGCCCGGTGACAGAAGCGGTCTCGGTGGTCATGTATCAACTCCTTAGTATGGTTTTCTGACCACTGGGTGTCGCTGAGCTGTGGTTCAGTTTTTCCTTTTCCATTCCTTCCTGCCGGAGGTGAACCTGGTGGGGTCCGGGGAGAGGCATTATCCAGAGCTCAACGAACCGTTTACCTTCTCCCCGATGCACGGTCCTGGTCAAAATTGGCCGGCTCCAGGTGGGATACTTCTATGAGAGACCGCACTTGGGCTCAGCACCGGCCCAGAAGGCCGGTACGCGGCGGCGATGTCCGCGGCCTCAGCCCGTCCCGGTGAGTACTGGAAGCCGCAGCGGGTGGTGCATGAACGGGCTGGGAGTGGGCGGGGGGTCCCCGTCCGTGGTGTCCAGCGCCAGATCGGGGAAGCGGGCGAACAGCCTCGGCAGCGCGACCTCAAGCTCCAGGCGGGCCAGCGGTTCGCCCAGGCACCGGTGCACTCCGTGGCCGAAGGCCATGTGCCGCGGCTTCTGCGGGCGGCGTAGGTCCAAGGTGTGGACGGTATCGCCATAGGCTTGGGGATCGCGGTTGGCAGCCCAGTAGGCCAGCATGATCGGCTCGCCTTGGGGGAGGTTAACTCCCCCGATCTCCACGGGGTGCGCTGTGTAGACCATGGGTAGCATCGCCACGCTGGTGTCATACCGCAAGAGCTCGTCGATGCTTTCCTTCCAGGACACCTCGTCGGAGGCCAGCAGCGCGTACTGGTCAGGGTGGGTCAGCAGCGCCCGGACCGCGTTGGTGAGCGCGCCCACCGTCGTCTCGAAGCCGGCATTGACCAGGAGACGCACATTGCTGGCCAACTCGACGTCGGTGAGCCTGTCCTCGTGGTCGCGGGCCTGAACCAGGGCACTGATCAGGTCGTCGCCGGGATCGTCGCGTTTCTCCTTGATCACCTTGGTGGCAAGATTGTGGATGTCGGTGTAGACCTCGGTGTCGGTGCCGGAGAAGATGCGAGCGGGGATGTCCTCCAGCCGTGCGGCCCACTCCCCGGTCAGCCCGAGCAGTTCGCACAACACGCGGATCGACAGCGGCCAGGACAGCTCCGCCTTGAGGTCGCAGCGCCCGCCGGCTCGGGCCATGTTGTCCAGCAGCTCGTCGACGATCGTGTTCACCTGTGGCTCCAGTCCGCGGACCCGCCGGTGGGTGAACGCGCCCTGCAGGATACTTCGCGCCCGTCGGTGGTCCTCCCCGTTGGAGAAGAACATGCTCGACACCGTGCTCATCTGCACCAGCGGTTTGTCGGTGGGCACCTCGCCATCCGCCAGCGCTCGCCAGTTGGCCGCCCCGCGCATGAAGGTGTCGGGGGCGCTGAGCACGCGCCGTAGCGCGTCATGGTGGGTGACGATCCACAAGTTCACCCCGTCGAAGCGAATTGGCGCTATGGGGCCCGCTTCGCGTAGCCGGGCGGCGATGTCCGGCGTGTCGATGTGCTGGAGGTCGATGTGAATCCGATCCGTCAAGACGCTGCACTCCTCGGGATAGGGAACTCCGGCACGGCCGGGATTCTCCACCAGATCGCGAAATCCCGATAGAGGGGAACGCGTGGAAATTCGGTCTTTTCTGCGGGCAGGCTCGGACGTCATCGATCCGCGGCCGCAGCGAGGAGCAAGCCGCGCATCGCGGAATTCCGCAGCTGCGTGGACGGACACGAGGGGCGAAGGATCCCCAGAAGGAACATTCCGGAAAAGGGGTCTAATACCGGATTTCGTGCGTCAGGCCCCCGGGAATGGAATTCCGATTGAATGTACCGTGGTGGAGGGTTTTGGGTCAGCCATAAATGGGCGCTGGAATCAGACGTCCAGGCATGACGGGCCATATCGTCCTGCTCTTCTCAGGGGCAAGGACAACTTTCAGGCGGATCGCGATGCGGCCGCGCTCTTCGCGGAGCAGAGTCCCGAGACCTATGAGGTTGGATGGGACAACCGGAACGCGCTGATCCATGGTGTGCGGTACCTGGCCCGTACGGCCGAGATCGACCAGTTCCTGGAT
>NZ_LAJC01000115.1 GCF_000981225.1 Allosalinactinospora lopnorensis | reverse complement strand
CGCCTGAGCGCGCGCAACGGCACCCGGCCCGGGCGGGGGCGTCCCCGCCCGGTGCTCTCAGAGCCGGACCGGCAGGCGCACCAGCCTGCGCATGGCCGGCCGGGGCATCCACTCCAGCTCGGCTTCGGCAACGGCCGGTTCCAGCTCCGGGTAGGCGCTGAACAGCTTGCCGAACGCGACCTCGGCCTCCTGCCGCGCGAGGGCCGCGCCCAGGCAGTAGTGCGGGCCGTGGCCGAAGCCGACGTGCTCCTCCCCGCGGCCCGAAGGGCGCCGGGTGATGTCGAAGCGGTCCGGGTCGGTGTACTTCCGCGGGTCGCGGTTGGCGCCCAGGAGCAGTGCCTGGACCGGCTCTCCCACCTTGAGCCGTACCCCGCCCAGCTCGACGTCCTCGGCGGTGTAGCGGAGCCGGGTCATGAGGACCGGGTGGCACCACCGTTGCAGCTCGTGCACCGCGGCGGGCAGCCGCTCCGGATCCCGGCGGACCAGGTCGAGCTGTTCGGGGTGGGTCAGCAGCGCCACGGTGCCGTTGCAGATCAGGTGGGCCGTGGTCTCGTGTCCGGCCATGATCAAGGTGAAGACCATGGTGATCAGCTCGGTCTCGGTGAGCCGGTCGCCGTTCTCCTCCCGCACGCGGATCAGCGCGCCGAGCAGGTCGTCGGAGGGCTCGCTCCGCCGCTGCTCGATCATCGCCCGGATGTGGTCCACCATCTCGCGCAGGGCGTCGTTCATCCGCTCGGAGCCCATCGTGACCAGGGTGTGGCCCCACTTCCGCCACAGTGGGCGGTCCTCCTCGGGCACGCCCACCAGCTCGCAGATGACGGTGATCGGCAGCGGATAGCCGAAGTGCTCCAGGAGGTCGACGACCCCGTCCTCGGCGTGCCCGGGGAGCGCGTCGAGCAGGTCGTCGGTGATCTGCTCCACGCGCGGCCGCAGCTCGGAGACCCGGCGCACGGTGAAGGCGCGGGAGACCAGCTTCCGCAGCCGGGTGTGATCGGGGGCGTCGTGGTCCAGGACCCCCTCGGTGAGGTAGGTGGTCAGGTCTTCGCTGATTCCCAGCTGCCGCATCAGCTCCAGGCGCTTGTCCTGCCCCCTGCCGCCGGGGACCGAAGCCGGGTCGACGACGAACCGGGGGTCGCTCAGGAGGCTGCGGACCTCCTCGTCCCCGATGAACATCCACAGTTGCGAGCCGTCGAGGAAGGCGGCCCGGACGGCCGGTCCCTGCTCCCGGAGGGCGGCGACCGCCGTGTAGGGGTCGGCGAGGAAGTCCGGGTCCGTCAGGTTGACGGCCGGGTCGGTCCGGGCGGTGCCGGTGGTGGCCGAAGTGCTCATGCTGCCCTCCGTCGCGTCAGGTGAGTTTCTGCCTGTGGATCTCCTCGCGGATCCGGTCCATCAGGCGCTGGTAGAACTCGATGATCCGCGGCGCGGCGGCGCGCAGCGCCTCGTGCCCGGCGTCGAGCTCGAACGCCGCGCGGACGGTCTGGGCGAGCGCGTCCGCTTTGGCGCGGGTGTCGTGTGTCTCGTGCGGTGTCATCGGATCGAACACCAGGAAGCCGGTGACGACCGCGGAGTAGCTGTAGCGCTGCATCGCGAGGGGCAGGTCGGTGCGCAGCAGGCCGTGGTCGCGCAGCTCCTGAAGGTGGCTCTCAACGGTGCGCTCCCGCTCCCGGACGAGGTCGCCGATGATGTCGGAGGCGCTGCGGACCAGGGTGCCCAGGGTGTCGGTGTCGCCGGTGACGACGGCGCGGATAACGGCGTCCTCGTGCATCGCGAGGAAGGAGGTCCGGGCGATGCGGCTGAGCAGGACACCGGCCGGATCGGCGCGCATGTCCTGCACGATTCGCGTCCCCCAGAACGCCTGGGAGCGCATCACCACCGTGAGGAACAGCGCCTCTTTGGTGTGGAAGTGCAGGTAGACGGTCCCCTTGCCGACGCCGGCGCGGCGCGCGACCTCGTCGATGGTCACCCGCCGGTATCCCCAGGCGATGAGGAGTTCGGCGGCGGCGTCCAGGATGCGCTCCGCCCGTTGGTCGCGCTCGTCCTCCGCGGAGGCCGTTGCCGGAGGGTCGGTCCACACCACGTTGTCTCCTCTCCTTTCGGCTCGCTGCCCCGGGCTGTGTGACCAGATTTCAAAACTGGTCATACAGTCAAACATAGGGGATGGGGGCCCACGGGGCAATGTTCGGAGGCGCTGAAGCGGCGTCGGCGATCGGACCGGTACTCTCGCCGTGTGCTGATCGCCGCCGCCGTGTGCCCGCATCCTCCGCTGCTCGTACCGGAGCTGGCGCAGGGGGCGGCACCGGAGTTGGAGACGCTGCGGGCGGCGTGCGACCGGGCGGTGACCGGACTGCTCGGCTCCGGCGCCGACGAGCTCGTCGTCGTCGGGGCCGGCGGGGGCGACCGGACCTACGGTGCCGGGACCGGCGGCAGCCTGGCGGGATACGGCGTCGACGTCGGCGTCGGTCCGCCCCCGGCGGTGCTTCCGCTCTCGCTGACCATGGGCCGGTGGCTGGCCGAGCGCGGGGGTGCCGTCCCGTCGTGCTACGTGGAGGTGGCGGCCGGCGCCCCGCCCGAGGAGTGCCTGGCGCGCGGGGCGGAGCTGGCAGCGGCGGCCTCCCGGATCGGGATCCTGGCCATGGGCGACGGCAGCGCCCGGCGCACAGAGTGCTCTCCCAGCTATGTCGACGAGCGGGCCGCCCCGTTCGATCACTCGGTGGCCGCGGCGCTCGCCAAGGCGGATACGGCGGCGCTGGCGGCGCTCGATCCGCTGGTCGCCGCTGAACTCATGGTCGCGGGCCGGGCCGCCTGGCAGGCCCTCGCGGGCGCCGCGGAGGGCGCGGGGCTGCACGGCGAACTCCTCGCCCACGAGGCGCCCTACGGTGTGGGCTACTTCGCGGCGCTGTGGCGCTGAGCGGGATCAGAGGTCCGCTCAGCCCGCCGGGGCGTCAGGTCACCCGGCACGCCGCGCCGGAGCCGACCAGGCGAAGGGCGCGCCCGGTGAGATCGGGCGCGTCATAGGGCAGCCAGTGGACCCGCGGGTCCCGCCGGAACCAGGACTCCTGGCGGCGGGCGAACCGGCGCGTCGCGCGGACGGTCTCCTCGCGCGCCGTCTCCTCGTCGTATTCCCCGGAGAGGAAGCGCAGCACCTGGGCGTAACCGAGCGCCCGCGACGCCGTGCGGCCCGAGCGCAGCCCCCGTTTCTCCAGTTTCTGGACCTCCTCGACGAGTCCGGCCCGCCACATGCGGTCCACCCGCATCCTGATCCGCTCGTCGAGCTCGTCGCGGGGTATCTGGAGGCCGATCTGCAGGCACGGGTAACGCGCGACGTGCTCCGGCAGGTTCGCGGTGAAAGGGCGCCCGGTAAGCTCGACGACCTCCAGCGCGCGTACGATGCGGCGCCCGTTGCTGGGCAGGATCGCCTCGGCGGCGGCCGGGTCCCGCCTCGCCAGCCGCTCGTGTAGAGGGGCCGGGCCGACTTCGGCGAGTTCGGCCTCCAGCCGACCGCGGACCGCGGGGTCGGTGCCGGGGAAGTCCAGGTTGTCCAGGGCCCCGCGGATGTACAGCCCGGAACCGCCGACCAGGATCGGCGTGCGTCCCGCGGAGCGCAGTTCGTCGATGAGCCCGCGCGCCAGGCGCTGGTAACGCGCGACATCCGCGGTCTCGGTGACCTCCCAGATGTCGAGCAGGTGATGCGGAACCCCGCCCTGTTCGGCGCCGGTGAGCTTGGCGGTGCCGATGTCCATGCCGCGGTACAGCTGCATGGAGTCGGCGTTGATGATCTCGCGCCGCCGCCCGCGCCGGTGATTCCGCGCGCCAGCTCCACGGCCAGGTCGGACTTGCCCGAGGCGGTCGCTCCGACGACCGCCACCACTGTTCTCGCGTCCTGCGTGCCGTACCCGCTCACACGTCCAGTGTGGCAGTGCCGCGAAACAGGACGAGTACCGCTGATGGCGTCTTAGGATGATCCCCATGCGATTCGCCAAGGGCCACGGCACGGAGAACGATTTCGTGATCCTTCCCGATGCCGAGGGGGTGCTGGATCTCACCCCTGAAACGGTCGCCGCGCTGTGCGACCGGCGTGCCGGAATCGGCGGCGACGGCGTCCTGCGCGTGGTCCGCACGGCGGCGTTGAAGGAAGCGGAACCCCTGCCGGAGTCCGCGCGCTCCGCGGAGCGGTGCGAGTGGTTCATGGACTACCGCAACGCCGACGGCAGCGTCGCCGAGATGTGCGGTAACGGCGTACGGGTGTTCGCGCGCTACCTCGTCGAATCCGGTCTGTCGGAGGCGGGCTCGTTCGACGTCGGAACGCGGGCCGGGGCGAAGCGGGTGACCGTCGAGGCCGACGGGCAGATCACCGTCGACATGGGACCGGTCGGCTCGCTCGGCGACGGGTGGGCCGAATTCGCACGCGAGCGGCTCACCGGCAGGGGGATCTCCGTGGGCAACCCGCACCTGGCCTGCCTCGTGGACCGTCCGGTCGCCGACGTCGACCTGACCGCCCAGCCGCGGGTCGACCCGGGGCGGTTTCCCGACGGCGTCAACGTCGAGGTGTTCCGCGAGGTCGCGCCGGGGACGCTGGAGATGCGCGTGTACGAGCGCGGATCGGGCGAGACCCGGTCCTGCGGTACCGGGATCGTGGCGGTGGCCGCCGCGGCCACGCCCCCGGGCGAGGGGGCGACCTGGCGTGTGCTGGTGCCCGGAGGCGAGTGCACCGTCTTCCTGGACGCCGACGGCGCCCGGTTGCGCGGTCCGGCCGTGATCGTGGCCGAGGGAGAGGCCCGCCCGGTGTGAGCGCCGCGGCACGTTACCTGCTTCGCAGGGCGGTCGGTCATGCCGTGCTGCTGGTCGTCGTCAGCAGTTGCGCTTATCTGCTCGCGGCCACCGTCCTCAGCCCCCGCGGCAACTACGAGGGGCAGAGTCCGCCCCCTCCGCCGGAGGTGGTGGATGCGGCGTTGGCCGAGCACAACCTCAACGACCGCGTATGGCTCGGGGAGCGGTACCTGACCTGGGCGTCGGGAGTGGCCACCGGCGACCTCGGCGCCACGTGGGACGGCCGCCCCGTCAACGAGGAGATGGCCCGGCGTATCGGGGTCAGCCTGCGCCTGGTTGCGCTCGGCGCCGTCCTCGGCAGCGCGGCCGGGGTGCTGCTGGGGGCGTGGTCCGGCGGCCACCGGTACGGCTGGACCGACCGGTTCTGCACGATCGGCGCGGTCGTGGTCATCTCGGTCCCGGTGGTGGTCATCGCCGTCGCGCTGCAGATGTCCGCGCTGTGGCTGAACGAGGTGCTGGGAGTGGACCTGCTGCGTACGACGGGGGAGCCCACCCCCGGAGCGGACCTCGGGGGTTGGGGTGCCCTTGCCGACCACGTGCGCCATCTCGTCCTTCCGACGCTGGCGCTCGCGCTGCCCCAGGCCGCGGTCTTCAGCAGGTACCAGCGGGCTCTCATGGCGGAGACCGCCTCCGCCGACTTCGTGCGCACGGCCCGGGCGAAAGGCTCAGGCGCTGGACCGCGCTGCGCACGCACGCGCTGCGGACGTCGCTGATCCCGGCTGTCAGCTACTTCGGGTACTCGGCGGCGGGCCTGTTCGCCGGGGCCGTCTTCATCGAGAAGGTGTTCGGCCGGCACGGTGTGGGCGACCTGCTGATCGACTCCGTCAGCACGGGCGACGTGAACGCCGTGGCGGCGGTCTGCTCCTTCGGAGCGCTGTGTGTGGTCGTGGCCGCGGTGTTCGTGGATATCACCCAGGTCGTGCTCGATCCTCGGATACGTGCCGGATAGCCGGTTGCGCCGTGTCGGCTGCCGCCCCGGGGGTCGGCGCAGTAGTATTCCCCGATTGTTCCTTTGGCACGGTTGGGCGGCGGCATCCGAGGAGCGTGCGGGGCAGGTGCGACACGGTACCGGGGACCGTGTCCGCCCGGTGCCGGCGTCGTCGCGGTACCGCGGTTTGGGGGGTGTGTGGGCAGACTTCGGAGAGCCGGTGTCTCGGCGCTGGCATTCGCCGTCGTGCTGAGTGCGTGCCGGGGCCTGTCCGAGAATCCCGCGGGTGAGCACGCCGGACTCCCCTCCGCCGCCATGAACCCGGTCGACCGTACCGAGATCGCCGAGGGCGGTTCCCTGCGCTGGGGGATCAACGAGTTCCCGGCGCAGTGGAATCCCCACCATGTCGCCGGCAACCTGGCCATCGTGGAGAAGATCATGGAGGGGCTGCTTCCCACCCCGTTCCGGGTCGACGAGGACGGCGAAGCGCGTCCCAACCCCGACTATGTCGAGTCCGTGGACGTCCGGCCCGGCGATCGCGCCGGTACCGCTCGCGACGGCGGCCGGACCGGAGGGGAGAACGAGGGGCAGGTCGTTACGCTGCGGTTGAACCCGAAGGCGCGGTGGTCCGACGGTTCCCCCATCACCTGGCGGGACTTCGAGAGCATGGCAACGGCGCTGTCCGGTGAGAGAGCCGGGTTCCGGATCCTGGGCGAGATCGGCTACGACCGGATCACCTCGGTGCGCCCCGGTGCCGACGAGTTCGACGTCGTCATCACGTTCGACCGGAGCTTCGCCGAGTACGAGGCGCTGTTCCGACTGCTGCTGCCCGCGAAGTACACGCAGGACCCGGCCCGGTTCAACAACGGCTACAGCGACGACATCCCGGTGACCGCCGGCCCGTTCGAGTTCGCCGGAATCGACCCGTCCGGGAAGATCCTCACCGTGCGGCGTTCCGGCGACTGGTGGGGGGATCCGCCCCTGCTCGACGAGATCACCTACCGCGCCCTCGCCCCCGCCGCACTCGACAGCGCGTTCGCGGAGGGCAGCATCGACGTCTACTCGGTATCGGGTGCCCCCGGTTCCTACGAGAGGGCCGAGGCCACCGACCACGGCGAGGTGCGGGCGGCGCTGGCCCCGGACTACCGCCATCTGACGCTCAACGGGCAGAGCGATGCGCTCTCCGAGGTCGACGTACGGCATGCGGTCTTCCTCGGGATCGACCGCCGGGCTCTCGCCGACGCCGCGTTCAGCACGGTCGACCGGCCGCCCGCCCTGCTCGGCAACCGCTTCCTGCTGACCAACCAGGAGGGCTACGCCGACAACAGCGGAGAATGGGGGGAGCACAACCCCCAACGGGCGCGCACGCTTCTGGAGAGGGCCGGCTGGAAGGAATCCGGCGACGGGCCGCGTTCCAAGGGCGGCGAGGCGCTCGAACTGCGCTTCGTCATTCCGCGCGACCACCCGCCGGCGCTGAGCGAGGCCGAGCTCGTCCAGGACATGCTGGACGAGGTCGGGATCGGGGTCCGCATCGACCCTGTCGGCGGGGACGAGTTCTTCGGCGACTACGTGCTGCCCGGCAACTACGACATCGTCGGGTTCGTCAACACCGGCGGCGGCTTCCCTGTCTCCCAGTCCCTGCAGCAGTGGTCCGAGCCGGCCACCGGCGAGGACGGCGAGCCCGACTGGCGCGCCAACGTGGGCCGGATCAGCTCCCCCGAGATCGACGAGGCCATGGAGGACGCGCTCACGGCCTTCGACAAGGGCGAGGCGTGGGAGCGGATCAACCGGGCCGACCGCCTCCTCTGGGAGGCCGGGCACACGCTTCCGCTCTACCAGCGCCCGGAGCTGGTGGCGGTGCGCTCCGACATCGCCAACCTGGGAGCCCCGGGCGCCAGTACCCTCGACTACGCCGACATCGGCTTCCTCGACGACGGCGAGTGATCAGGCCCCGGTTCCGCCTCAGGGCGGCCGAGGAGCGCCGATGGCGCCAGGCCGCGGATCGAGGCGTCGAGGACCTGGACGGTGTGCGCGACCGAGATCGACCCCCCGCCGCGTTCGATCGCGGAGGCGATCTGCAGGGAGCACCCGGGGTTGCCCGCCACGAGCAGCTCGGCGTTCGTGGAGCGGACGTCCGCGCTCTTGCGGTCACCCAGTTCGCCGGCCGGCTGCGGGCGGAGCAGGTTGTAGACCCCGGCCGAGCCGCAGCAGACCTCGGGGTTCGGGATGTCCACGACGTCCATCCCGGGCACGCCGTGCAGCAGTTTCCGGGGCGCGCTGGTGACTCCCTGCCCGTGGGACAGGTGGCAGGCGTCGTGGTAGGCGGTGCGTATCGGCAGCGGGTGCCGCTCGGCCTGCGGTCCCAGCCAGTCCAGGAACTCCGAGAAGTCCATGACCTTCTCGGAGAGAGCCTTGGCCCGCTGCAGCCAGTCCTCTCCCGCGCCGTCCTCGCTCAGTACCCGTGCGTAGTGCTTCATGGTGGCGCCGCAGCCGGCGGAGTTGACCACGATGGCGTCCACGCCGGCGTGTTCGAAGGTCTCGATGGTGGCGCGGGCGAACTTCGCGGCCTCACCGGTCCGCCCGGAATGGGCCGAGAGCGCGCCGCAGCACCCCTGGGAGCGGGGGACCACGACGTCGCACCCCTCACTCGCGAGAACCCGGGCGGTCGCGGTGTTGACCTGCGGGAAGAACGAGCCCTGCACACATCCGGTGAGCATGCCGACCACCGCTCTGGTGCGCCCGACCGCGGGTACGCGTTCGGGAAGCGCCGGAGGTGCCTTGTGCAGCGGCGGTGCGATGCGCTCCATTGTGGCCAGCGAGGGCGAGAGGCGGTCCAGCAGCCCGGAACGGCGCACCAGCCGCGGGAGCCCGCTGGCCTGGTAGACGCGCAGCGGGCCGCGGAGCAGGTTCAGCCGCCGCCGGTACGGGAACAGCGAGAAGATCGCCTTACGCAGCAGGCGCTCCCCGGCACCGCGCTCGTGCTCCTCCTCGACCCGGGTGCGGGTGGTCTCGATGAGCGCGTCGTAGGCCACCCCTGAGGGGCACGCTGAGACGCACGCCAGGCAGCCGAGGCAGTTGTCGAAGGCTGTACGGCCGCCTCGTTCAGGACGTCCTCGGAGTGGACCTGGCCCATCAGGTGGATGCGTCCGCGCGGCGAGTCCATCTCCTCGCCCCACAGCACGTATGTGGGACAGGTGGGCAGGCAGAACCCGCAGTGGACGCAGTCGCCGAGTAGTTCGTTGAAGGACCGCTGCGGATCGGCGCCGGTGGCGTCGCCGGCGGCGGTGCGGTCGGTCATGGTTGGCTCCATCCTTCGGTATGGCTGTCCGCGGGCCTTTTAGATCCCGCCGGCGAAGCGTCCGGGGGAGAGCAGGCGGTCGGGGTCGAGGCGGTCCTTGATCGCCCGCATCAGGGCCAGGCCGGGAACCTCCCCCCAGAGGAGGTCGGTGCCGTGCTGCGGGAGTCGCTCCAGCAGCGGAGGAGCGGCATGCGGGACGGTGAGCGTTCCGGCGGTGAGCGAGCGCCGCGTCCCGGAGACGATCTCGGCCACCGTCCGCGGGTCGGCGGAGGCGGGCAGCGCGGCGTGCAGTATCCCGGCCCCCGCCGAGCCGCGGACCGAGACCGGGACGCCCGCACTGTCGCCGGCCGCGCGCAG
>NZ_LAJC01000114.1 GCF_000981225.1 Allosalinactinospora lopnorensis | reverse complement strand
CGTCCGCCACCTCCGTCAGCGGGACCGCGAGCCGGACGATCGTGTCGCCGGGGGCGCCGGGCAGCCGCTCCCAGCCCGGCGTCGGCTCCGTCGCGACCCGTCCGCCGCCGAGCAGGTCGGAAAGTTCCGAGGCCCGCGCCTCGATGCCGCCCTCGGCCCCCTCTAGCAGCACCTGGAGTGTCAGCGGGCCGTCGTGCGGCCAGTCGAGTTCGAGCGCGGCGGGCACCAGCGGTGAGCGCAGCACCTCCATAGCGCGGGCATGCGCGGTCGCCAGACCGTCCACCGTGCTGGTGACGACGCGCTGCGCGGGCGGGAGGGGATGCAGCCGGAACGTCACCGACGTGATCACACCGAGTGTCCCCAGCGCACCGGTGTGCAGCTTGCCGAGGTCGTATCCTGCGACGTTCTTCACCACGCGGCCACCGGAGGCGGCGGCGACGCCATCGGCGCGTACCGTGGTCATGCCGATGATGAGGTCGCGCATCGGGCCGTGCAGGATCCGGCGCGGCCCCGACAGTCCGGTCGCGACGGCGCCTCCCACGGTGGAGTCCGGTACCACGGTGTCGGCCGAGAGCCGCTGGTTCGCGCCGGCCAGCGCCTCCTGGAGGTCGGCCAGTCCGGTCCCGGCCCCGCACTGCACCACGAGGTCGCCCGCGGCGTGGTCGATCCCCGTGAGCGCCGTGGTGTCGACGACCAGATCGCAGCGCTGCGGCGGGGCGCCCCAGCCGATCTTGGTCCCGTTCCCGCGCACGACACAGGCCAGCCCGTGCCGGGCGGCGGCCGCCATGAGCGCGGACACGGCGGCGGTGTCGGGCGGTGTGGCGACGAAGCGGGGGGCGACCCCGCCGACGATGTCCGAATCCCTGCCTTCGCGCACCACCGTTCCGTGTACGCTCAGCTCCTCCGCGACCGCGCCGGTTCCGTTCTGAACCTGCGCCATTGCATCGCTCCCTACCTCTAGACGGTTCGCTAGAACAACTCCGCAGCGCCTTCGGCCACCAGCGGGTGCTCGCCCTTGCGCACGCCGGGACGTTCACCGCACAGGCGTGGCGTGGGCAGCAGCTTCTCGGGATTGGCGATGCCTTCGGGATCGAAGGCGCGGCGGAAGCGGTCCATGGTCTCCAGATCTTCGGGGCCGAACATTCTCGGCATGTGGCAGGCCTTGTCCACGCCCACGCCGTGCTCGCCGGTGATGGAGCCGCCGTGCTCGATGCACAGGTCGAGGATCGCCGCCGACACCTCCTCGGCGCGCTCACCCGCCCCCGGTTCGGCGTCGTCGAACAGCACCAGCGGGTGCAGGTTGCCGTCGCCGGCGTGGAACACGTTGGCGACCCGGATCCCGGAACGTGCCGACAGTTCGGCGATCCGGCCCAGCACCTCGCCCAGCGCGGTGCGCGGAACGACGCCGTCCTGCACGATGTAGGCGGGACTGATCCGGCCCACGGCGGCGAACGCGACTTGCGTCCTTTCCAGATCTGGACGCGCTCCGCCGCGTCGCTGGCCGTGCGGATCTCGAAGGCCCCGTTCTTCTTGCACAGCGCCGTCACCGCTTCGAACTGGGCGTCGACATCGGCCGCGGGCCCGTCGAGCTCCACGATCAGCACGGCCTCGGCGCCTTCGGGATACTCGCAGGCCACCGCGGCTTCGGCGGCCTCGATCGAGAGCGCGTCCATCATCTCTATGGCGGCCGGGAGCACGCCGTCGGCGATGATCGCCGAGACCGCGGAGCCGCCGGCGTCCATCGACTCGAACGCGGCCAGTACCGTGGTCACCTTCTGCGGGGTGCGCATCAGCCGCACGGTGATCTCGGTGGCGATGCCCAGGGTGCCCTCCGAGCCGATGAACGCGCCGAGCAGGTCGTACCCGGGCGGCTCGGCGGCCTTGCCGCCCAGTCGTACGGTCTCGCCGTCAGGCGTGACGATCACCAGGCCGAGCACGTGGTTGACGGTGAAGCCGTACTTCAGGCAGTGCGCCCCGCCGGAGTTCTCGGCGATATTCCCGCCCACCGAGCACACCTGCTGGCTGGAGGGGTCAGGGGCATAGTAGTAGCCGTACGGCGCGGCCGCCCTGGTGACCTCGAGGTTGGCGACGCCGGGTTCGACGACGGCGCACTCGTTCTCGACGTCGATGTCGAGGATGCGCCGCATGCGCGAGGTCACGATCAGCACGCCGCCCGTGTGGGGAAGGGCGCCGGCGGACAGGCCGGTGCCCGCGCCGCGGGGGACGAAGGGGACACCGTTCTCGGAGCAGAGCCGCACGACGGCGGCGACCTGCTCGGTGCTGGTGGGCAGCACGACGACACCCGGAACGGCCGCGTGGTAGGTGAGGCCGTCGCTCTCGTAGGTGCGGCGCTGGGCGGTGTCGGTGATAACGCCGTCGTCGCCGCAGATCGCACGCAGCCGCGGGATCAGGCGCTCAGCGGTTCCGGCATGGGGCTTGCCCTTCCCGTACGTCGTTGTCCGAGAGACCGGCCGACCTCCCGGCAGGACTGTTCGTGATCGTACTCACTATTGACGAACATCCCCGGAGCGGGCGGGGGATAACGGTCCTGCCGGGCTCATCGTGCCGGTTTTTCAGGGCATCCGCTCGTAGGCGGGCAGGGTCAGGAAGTCCGCGTACTCGTCGGCCAGCGCGACCTCCCGGAACAGCTCCACGGCGCTGCGGTAGAGCTCGGGGTCGAACGCCGGCCCCGCCACCTCGCGGATCTTGGTGAGCTCCTCCTCGATGATGCGGTCGACGAGCTCCGGGGTGACCTTCGGCCCGTCGTCCAGCGTCACGTCGTTGTGCAGCCACTGCCAGATCTGGGAGCGGGAGATCTCCGCGGTGGCGGCGTCCTCCATCAGGTTGAAGATACCGACGGCGCCGTTCCCGCCCATCCACGAGGCCAGGTACTGCAGGGCGACGCTGATGTTGCTCCGCAGGCCGGCTTCGGTGATGCCGCCCTCAGTGGCGTCCACCGCGAGCAGGTCGCCGGCCTTGACGGAGACGTCCTCGCGGAGCTTGTCGATCTGGTTCGGCCGCTCGCCGAGGACGCCGTCGAAGATCTCCTTCGCCACCGGAACCAGGTCGGGGTGGGCCACCCAGGACCCGTCGAAGCCGTCGCCGGACTCGCGGCTCTTGTCGTCGCGCACCTTGGCCAGTGCGCGCTCGTTGACCTCCGGATCGCGGCGGCTGGGGATGAACGCGGCCATGCCGCCGATCGCGTGTGCTCCGCGCTTGTGGCAGGTGCGGACCAGCAGTTCGGTGTAGGCCCGCATGAACGGCGCGGTCATGGTGACGGCGTTGCGCTCGGGCAGCAGGAAGCGCCGTCCCCGCGTGCGGTGCACCTTGATGATGCTGAAGAGGTAGTCCCAGCGGCCGGCGTTCAGCCCCGCGGAGTGCTCGCGCAGCTCGTAGAGGATCTCCTCCATCTCGAACGCGGCGGGGATGGTCTCGATCAGCACCGTCGCGCGGATGGTGCCGCGGGGGATGCCGAGGCGCTCCTGGGCGGTGACGAAGATCTCGTTCCACAGCCGGGCCTCGAGGTGGCTCTCCAGCTTGGGCAGGTAGAAGTAGGGGCCCTTGCCCTTGTCGAGCTGGCGCTGCGCGCAGTGGAAGAAGTACAGCGCGAAGTCGACGATGCCGCCGGAGGTCCGTTCCCCGTCGACCAGGATGTGCTTCTCGTCGAGATGCCAGCCGCGCGGGCGGACGATCATCGTGGCGAGTTCGGCGTCCTCCTTCAGCGCGTAGCTCTTGCCCTCGGGGGTGCTGAAGTCGATGGTGCGGTCCAGCGCGTCGCGCAGGTTGAGCTGGCCGCCGATCACGTTCTCCCAGTGCGGGGTGTTGGCGTCCTCGAAGTCCGCGAGCCAGACCTTGGCGCCGGAGTTGAGCGCGTTGATCGTCATCTTGCGGTCGGTGGGGCCGGTGATCTCCATCCGCCGGTCGGTGATCCCCGGCGCCGGCGGCGCGACCTTCCAAGAAGGGTCCTCGCGCACCGAACGGGTCTCCGGAAGGAAGTCCAGATCGGTTCCCGCCGAGATCCGCTCCTGGCGGCGCTTGCGCTCGGCCAGTAGCTCCTGCCGCCGGCTCTCGTATCTGCGGTGCAGGTCAGCGATGAGCGCGAGTGCGTCATCGGTGAGGATCTGGTCGTACCGCTCGTGTAGGGGGGCGGTGATCGTGACCCCGTCGGTGGCACCCATGTATACACCTTCCACAAAGCGAAAATATGTTTTGGTATGCGGAATCTCTGACGTTACTCGGCGGTTCAGAGCGTGGTCAACGTTGTGAGACTCCTCTACAAGGGGAAACTTTCCGCGAACGCCAAAGAATCACCAATTTTCCAGCAGAGTTTGCCGCATTCTTGACTTTTCGGCATCTATCGCGCTGTTGACGTGTCGTGCACCACACCCCGGAGCGGTTCCGGTGGAAAAATCGGATGCCGGTTGGGTGTTGGCGTGTCACTATCCCTGGGAAGAACAGCCGGCACCATGTCGTTGACCCTGCTGGAGGGATATGACTACTGCTTATGACAACGGCCCGGACCGCACCGCGCATGGCGGTGGCGATTTCGACCGGGAGGAGCTGAGCGGCGGCGCGTTCACCGTCGCCCCCGATGTCGACACCGTGCTCGCTTCCGGTGATCGCCGTGACGGTGGTGACTCCGAACAGGGTGACCTGGAACTCGCGGAGCGGCACGCGCTCCGGCGGGTGCCCGGGCTGTCGACCGAACTCACCGACGTCACCGAAGTCGAAGTACGTGCGCTCCGCCTGGAACGGGTCGTCCTCAACGGAGTCTGGACCAGCGGCACGCAGACCGACGCCGACAACTCGCTCCACGAACTCAAACAGCTCGCCGAAACGGCGGGCGCCCTGGTGCTCGAAGGGGTGACCCAGCGGCGGTCCAAACCCGACCCGGCCACCTACGTGGGGCGCGGCAAGGCCCAGGAGCTCCGCGACATCGTCGAGGCCACCGGCGCCGACACCGTTATCTGCGACGGCGAACTCGCACCCGGCCAGCTACGCCAACTCGAAGACGTGGTCAAGGTCAAGGTCATCGACCGCACGGCCCTCATCCTGGACATCTTCGCCCAGCACGCGCGCAGCCGCGAGGGCAAGACCCAGGTGGAGCTGGCGCAGCTCACCTACCTGCTGCCGCGTCTGCGCGGCTGGGGCGACACGCTGTCCCGGCAGGCCGGCGGCCGCGCCGGCGGCGGGAACGGCGGTGTGGGGCTGCGCGGCCCCGGTGAGACCAAGATCGAGACCGACCGCCGCCGGATCAACACCAAGATGGCCAAGCTGCGCCGCGAGCTGGAGCAGATGGCGACCGCCCGCGACGTCAAGCGCGACAAGCGCCGCGCCCGGCAGGTGCCGGCGGTCGCGATCGCGGGCTACACGAACGCCGGTAAGTCCAGTCTGCTGAACCGGCTCACCGGTGCCGGCGTACTGGTGGAGGACGAGCTGTTCGCCACACTGGACCCGACCGTGCGCCAGGCCCGCACACCCGACGGCCGGGCGTTCACCTTCAGCGACACCGTTGGCTTCGTCCGGCATCTGCCGCACCAGCTGGTGGAGGCGTTCCGCTCTACCCTGGAGGAGGTCACCGACTCCGACCTGATCCTGCACGTGGTCGACGCCTCGCACCCCGACCCGGAGCAGCAGCTCGCTTCGGTGCGCGAGGTGTTCGGCGAGATCGGTGCCCAGGACGTGCCCGAGATCGTGGTCCTCAACAAGACCGACGCCGCCGATCCCGTCGTGCTCAAGCAGCTGCGTACCAGGGAACCGGGCGCGGTCGAGGTGTCGGCGCGCACCGGTGCGGGGGTCGAGGAGCTGGTCGAGACCATCTCCGG
This sequence comes from Allosalinactinospora lopnorensis, assembly GCF_000981225.1. Lineage (GTDB taxonomy): Bacteria > Actinomycetota > Actinomycetes > Streptosporangiales > Streptosporangiaceae > Allosalinactinospora > Allosalinactinospora lopnorensis. The sequence continues at coordinate 3,685 of NZ_LAJC01000114.1, read as the reverse complement.
GGCGCTGCCCAACCTGACCCGCGAAGTCCGCGTGATGCTGCCCTACGAACGAGGCGACCTCGTCTCGCGCGTGCACGAGGAGGGGCACATCCTTGAAGAGGAGCATACAGGCGACGGCACCGCCATGCACGCCTGGGTTCCCGACCTGCTCGCGGGAAAACTGGATGAATACGCGGTTCCGGTCGGGTAAAGCAGGGTGAGCATCGCGTCTCGGCTGCAGAAATAACCGGTCAAAAGAGCGAACGGCGGAATCCTCGGTAGGGTTCCGCCGTTCCCTCTTTACGGGAAGAGGTGTACACCGCATCGGCGGATGAACTACGGTTCTGGAATCACTGGCTCATGAGTCGCCGGTCCCCGGTTTGCACCATCCCCTCCTTCGCCAGCCACCCGAGAACGAGGTCGCCTATGTACGCCCGTCTGTTTCGATGTAACGAGACATCACCTCTGCTGTGGTGACCTCAAGGTCAGGCGGATGGTGAGACGATGACGGTACGACTGCTGACCAATATCGGGCGGCTGTGGACCGGGACGGACCTTCTCAGCAACGCGGCCATGCTGCTGCAGCACGACCGGGTCGCCTGGGTCGGTCCGGCGGCGGAGCTTCCGCAGAGCCTGCCGGGCGTCATAGAGGACATTGTTGACGTCGACGAGGTGGAGAACCTCGGGGGAGGGCTGGTCACCCCCGGTCTGATCGACGCCCATTGCCACCCGGTCTACGCGGGCAACCGCTACGCCGAGATCGCCATGCGTGCCAGCGGCGCGTCCAAGGCCGAGATCAACGGCGCGGGCGGCGGTGTGGCCTCCACAGTGACCGTGACCCGCGGGACCGATCCCTGGACCCTGTGCAACGCCGTGCGCGAGCGGCTGCGGCACTGGGTGCTCTCGGGCTGCACCACGGTCGAGTCGAAGACCGGCTACCACCTCACCCGCGATGGCGAACTGGCCGACGTCCGGCTGCTGCGCGCGCTGGAGGAGGAGCCGGGCATGCCGCGGCTGCACGTGACCTTCTTCGCCGCACACGCCGTACCGCCGGAGTACTTCGGCCGTCCCCACGACTACGTCGAAGCAGTCGGCTCGTGGCTGAGCGACGCCGCGCAGGCAGGTGCCGAGGGGGTCGACGTCTACTGCGACAACCAGCAGTTCACCGTCGACGACGCCTACTGGCTGCTCACGGCCGGCCGGGCCTCCGGATTGCAGACGCACCTGCACGCCTGCGCCAAGCCGCGGCACGGTGCCGTCCGAATAGCGGCCGACCTGCAGTGCTCCTCGGTCGACCTGCTGCACGAGACCGATGAGGACGACGTCCTCGCCCTGGCCAAGACCAGCACGCCCGTGGTGGTCTGCCCCACCACGTCGCTGCACGAGCGGCGCACCCCGCCGGTGCGGGCGCTGCTCGACCACGGTGTCCCCGTCGGGCTCGGGACCGACCACAACCCGGGGCAGTCGGGGTCGACGTCGCTGCCGCTTTCGATCTCCATGGCCATCTCCATGTTCAACATGAGCGTCCTGGAGGCGCTGCGCGCCGCGACCGTCGGCGGTGCCTACGCACTCGGCGTGAGCGACCGCGGTGTGCTCGCGCCCGGCCGCTACGCCGACATCGTACAGTGGGACGCCGACCACGAGGGCGCCTTCGCCTGGGCCTACGGCCTGAAGACACTGCGCGTCTGGCGTGGCGGAGAGACCATCAGGTAGCCCTCGCAGCACGGAGCGCCCGGGGGACGCCGGCCCCCGAAGGGCAGGCCGCACGCTAGCCCGCGGTCCGCCCCCGTGCCGTGGCGATCTCGATGACGGCGCGTTCCAGGGCGTAGGCCGGGTCGCGGCCGGCCCCCTTGATCAGCGCGTCGGTCTCGGCCACCACGCGCATCGCGTGCGCCACCCCGTGCGGCGTCCATCCGCGGGCCTGCTGGCGCAGCGTCTTCAGCTTCCACGGTGGGACCTTCGCCCGCTTCGCGAGCTCGGCGTCCGAGGCACCCCGCTGCTGGGCCACCACGGCCAGCCCGCGCACGGCCCCGGCCAGGGCGCTGTTGATCAGCACCGGCGCGGTCCCTACAGCGAGTGACCAGCGCAGTTGCTCCAGCGCCTCGGGGAGCCGCCCCTCGACGGCGCGGTCGGCGACGCTGAACCCCGATGCCTCGGCCTTGCCCCGGTAGTAGCGCGCCACGGTCGCCTCGTCGACCCGTCCCTCGGTGTCGGCGATCAGCTGGGTGCAGGCGGCGGCGATCTCCCGCAGTTCGGTGCCGAGCGAGTCGACCAGCGCCTGGGCGGCGTCGCGGGTGATCTGGCGTCGGGCCCGCTCGAACTCGCCCTTCACGAACGCCAGGCGTTCGGACTGCTTCGTCGGCTTGGCGCAGTCGATACGCGCGGCACCCGCCTTGACCGCGGTCTCCAGCAGCGCCTTACCCTTCGCGCCTCCGGCGTGCACCAGGACCAGGACGACGTCATCGGCCGGATTCCTCAGATAACCGGTGACCTCGGCCGCGAGGTCCTTGGTCAGGTCCTGGGCGGAGCGCAGGACCACCACCCGGTGCTCGCCGAACAGCGACGGCGAGGTCACCTCCGCCAGCTTCCCTGGTGTCACCTGCGCGGGAACCAGGTCGTGCACGTCCACCTCGGGGTCGTCGGCGCGTGCCTGGGCGACGATCCCGGCCACGGCCCGGTCGATGAGGAGTTCCTCGTCGCCGACGACGACGGACAGTGTGGAGACGGACGTGGAAGCCATGCCAGCAGCATGCCACGTCCCGCGGACAACCCGATGCGCTTCCCGCCACTCCCGTCGCCGGTTCAGCGGCGGCGTGCCGGGACACCACCCTGAATCGGACGGGTACCCGGATCGCGTCGGGGAGGCCGGGCCGACCTCTCAGGACAGAGCATCTAGTCGTTCCGACCGCGGGCGGTGGCGGCGGGGCCGTTCGGTCCGGGGACCACCGCGATGTCGCCGTGCAGATCGGTGCGGTAGTTGGCACCGGTGAGTGATTCCAGGAGTTCCCAGGTGCCGGGGTGGGGGTGTCCGTAGGTGTTGTCGGCGCCGACCGACGTGATGGCGAGCCGTGGCCGGGTGGCGGCGAGGAAACCCTCCTCCTGGGTCTTGGCGCCGTGGTGCGGTGTCTTCAGCAGGTCCACCCCGCGGACCGCGTGCTCGCCGAGGAGCGCGCGCTGGGCCGGTTCCTCGATGTCTCCGGTCAGCAGCGCGGTCATCGGGGAGGCCGCGGAGTCGGAGGGAGGGATCCAGCGGGCGAGCAGGACGATGCTGTCGTCGTTGGGGTCGTGGTCCGTACCGGCGGGCGGCCACAGCACGTCCAGCTTCCAGGGACCGGTCCGCCACCTCTGCCCGGCCTCGGCGGTACGCACCGGAACCCCGGCGCCGGCCAGTTCCCGGGTGGTGCCCGGGGACTCGTAGCCTCCGGGGACGAGCGCCGCGTGCACCTCGCGACCCGCCAGCACCCCCGAGGTGCCGCCGTCGTGATCGGTGTGCCCGTGGGTCAGCACCAGCAGGAGGATTTCGCGGATCCGCAGGTCGCGAAGGCAGTGGTCGATCAGCAGCGGGTCGAGGCCCGTGTCGACCAGCACCGCGCGGCCGCCGCCGGCCGACAGCGCGATCGCGTCGCCCTGCCCGACGTCGCAGACCGTCACCGCCCATCCGTCCGGCGGCCACGGGGGCGCCAGCCAGCACAGCAGGCCACCGCGG
>NZ_LAJC01000113.1 GCF_000981225.1 Allosalinactinospora lopnorensis | reverse complement strand
CGCTCCCTCTTCATCGCAATCGCTGCCGCATTCGTATCCGCTTCGGGCTTCGTAGCCGTTCTCTACCTTCTGTTGTCCCCTCCTTTCGGCCTTAAGGCGAATCTCGCTCCGGACGCATCGACGATCGAATGCTCAGCTCCCATCAGCCCGGGACCACCGCGTTTGGGATACGAGGCTTGGGACAGCGACAACGGGGTGATGGGGGAGATGGACCCGGTGAACAACGTCTGCGACGCTCGGCGCTCCGAACGCCTTTCCTGGGCCATCTTGATCGGAATTCCGACAGGTGTCGTAGCTACCGTCACGATCCTGCGCTGGCCGCGGAATCGGACCGAATCCGCGCAGAAAGAGTAGCCGGTACTCTCCGCCGCAGTGGCCAGGGCCCGGAGTTATCGCGGTTTAGATCCATACGGGTTGAGTACGGGTGATTCCGTGGAGGCGGGTACCTTGTCCGGATTCGTATGGGCTCGGCGGCCTGAAGCGAGGTTCTTCCACCCTGCAGCGGCCAGCACCTGGCCGCTGATGTCGGCCACACAGCCCAGCACGCCCGGGGCCGTCTTGGTGCGGCTCCACCGCCTGCCCTCGTTGAAGGTCACGTCCCGCACGTAGTGCGCCCGGTTCTCCACCGTCCAGTGCCCGCGGGCGTGAGCGACCAGCTCGACCGGCCGGACCTGGTAGGCGTCCAGATCGGTGACGGCGAAGATGATCTCGCGGCTGCCCCTGGCCCTGCCGTGCTCGCGGCGGCAGCGCCCGATCCGCACCGCCTGGCGAGCCCCGGGAAAGGCCGGCCCGCTTGCAGCGGTGACCTTGACCGACCGGTGTTCCTGGCGCCCGTGGACGTGCTCGGGCCCCTCGGTGTGGGCGACGGGCACCTGTTTCCAGGGCAGAGCGGCCAGCTGAGAGTAGAGGGTGGGCCGGTTGGCCTTGGCATAGATCAGATAATGTGCTGACCGCGCTGCCCAAGTCCGCTCACCCGGGGGCGAAGAAAGCACTGGCCGAGATCTGGGGTGCGGAGGACAGAGCTCACGCCCGCACCGCGGTCAAAGCGTTCTCAGACACCTACCAGGCCAAGTTTCCCAAGGCTGTCGCTAAGATCACCGACGATCCCGACGGGGTACTCGCCTTCTGCGACTACCCCGACGAGTACTGGGTTCACTTGTGTACCACCAACCCCATTGAGTCGACCTTCGCCACTGTTCGTCACCGGACCAAGGCCACCAAGGGGCCCGGCTCACGAACGGCCGGGATCGGCGATGGCGTTCAAGCGCGTCGAGCCAGCCCAAACCCGCTGGCGAGCGGTCAACGCACCCCACCCCGTCGCCCTCGTCCGTGCGGGCGCGCTGTTCAAGAACGGCAAACTCGTCGAACGCGACGACAAACTATCGGCGCAGGTCGCTTAGGATCCTTTGTAATCGAGGCCTTTCGCAGCCAGCGCGTCGCCGAGGATGGCGATCGCCTTGGGGCCAATGCCGTGGATGGCCAGCAGCTCCTTCTTCGAGCGGTCGGCCACCTGCTGGAGGCTGGTGATGCCGTTGAGGGAGAGCTCGCGGGCGGCGGTCTTGCCAATCTCGTCCGGGAGGTCTCCGACCGGACGTATGTCGGGTGTGGCGGCCATAGCGTGCCTTCCGGTCAGTCCACTGTGCACGCCAGATTAGCGACGACGGGTATTCCGAACAACCGGACGAAACCCTACAAACCGAAGTCGCCCAAAAGATCTTGATCCACAGGGCTTGACAATTGCTCCCTGGAAGCGATGGACGGGCAACAGGTCTCAGAGTTCGACCCCGATGCGGAGGATGTCGAATGGTGGGGGTGACCCACGGAGAGGTGATCGGCGCGAGCTCCGGTGGCATCCGGGCATGGGCCCACCGGGAACATGCCGACGAGGAAGAGCAGCAGGAGCCGTGGGAACCCGGCGAGATGCTGTGGCACGAGCCGCTGGAGCAGGGATGCTCGTGGGACTCCGAAACGGCAGCGGATAACGGGAGTACGATTCTGACCTCCCAGGAACTCGTGGTCGTGTCCTACGCCTGCGGCAGCGACACTGAAGTCAATATGGTCGCGTTCGCTTCAAAAACCGGGTCCGAGGAATGGGCGCGTTCTTGGCAGGAGGGGGACGTTCCATCGCTGGTGCGAGTTGATCAATTCGGGCTACCCAGCAACAAACCGCACGCAGCAAGTCTGATAGCCCAGGGTTCCTTCGGTGCAGACCGTGTTGACATCGATGTTCAAGGAAAGCCGGATACAAGTATGTGGGACAACATCCGAAAGCGGGAGAGCATATTCTCCCTCCGGCTGAAAGCGGACGCGCTGCGCTCGAAAAGGGCCGGCGCCGGTGGAGCGGCTGGAGCGGAAGCCGCGACGCGGCCCGCTCGGGCACGGCTTGGGCGAGGAGTTCCAGGGCTGGACGCTTGCGCGGGTCAAGCCGCTGATCGGGCGGCTGTTCCACATCGGCTACACGATTCAGGGGGTGTGGAAACTGCTGCGCTGGCACGGCTGGTCCGCGCAGGTCTCTGTGCGGCGGTCGAAACCGGGGACGGGTCGGCATCGCCGGAGTGGTCTGCCACCGGGCCGGACACCGCTCCCGCTTCTTCTCCACCCTGCATAGCGGAAACTGAAGAAAGTCCAGTACCGGCCCCATCTGGTCGAGGACCGCCTTCCACCCACCGGCCTGATACGGCAGAGCCGGCCTCCCCCTCCCCCGCGTCCTCCTCGGATGGCACCCGCCCACAGTCACCACCGGAGGCAGGACAGAGCCGATGAGACTTCGGGGGTGCGTGTCGCCTGTCGACGTGGATTCAGGCTAAATCGAAGGCGCGGGAACATAGCGGTAGGGGAGCTGACCGCTCGTTCCTTCGGGGGAGGTGACGGTGATCTGGACGGTGCCTGTGCCGGGAGGAGGGGTGGCGGCGAGCTGCGTGTCCGACAGCACCATGAACGGCGCCAGATCCGCTCCGAACTTGACGCTGGATGTGTAGGTCAACCCGGAGCCGTTGATGGTCACCGGACCGCCGCCTGCTTCGGGGCCTTCGGCGGGAGCCAGTCCGGTGATCCTGGGGGTGGGGAGGTAGGTGATCGGGACGGTGCTGCTGGTTCCTCCCGGGGTGGTGATCGTGACGAACACGCCGCCGGTGCCGGGCGGGACCGTCGCGGTGATCCGGTTGTCGGAATTGACGGTGAACGACACCGCCTGCCTGCCGCCGAAGACGACTTGTGTCGCGCCGGTGAAACCGGTCCCGTGCAGCACGACGGTCGTGTTGCCGACCTCAGGGATCTGCTCAGGCATCGCACTGCTCAGCACGGGAACCGGCAAGGCGGTGAATACGACATTACTGTTGCTGGGTCCTTGGGAGGTCGTGACCACGACTGCGGCCTGCCCCACGGGCAGGGCCGGGGTGGTGGCGGTAATGCGGGTGCTGGAGTTCACGGTGAACGTGGCCGCACGTGTCGCGCCGAAGGTGACGTCGGTTGCTCCGGTGAATCCCATGCCGGTCACGGTCACGCTCGTTCCGCCGGTCGCAGGGCCTTGGGAGAGCAGCACGTCGCTGACCGCGGGAACGGCCGACGGTGTCACCACGGCGGCCGAAGAACCTGAGATATGCGGGTTCCCGTCTTCCTGTTGGACCATCTTCTCGTTCTCCTCAACCCGGGTGCTGCCGAGTCCGTGCTGCTGTGGTGCGCTGATCGATCCGTTCGCGCAGCGGCGATGAAGGCCTTGCGAGGCCCGCCGGAATCTGGAGGGCCCCGCAAGGGCTGCAGCATCCTTCTAGATACCGGGTGCAGCCGTGTAGGCATAGGCCGCGGTCAGGGTGCCGGTGCCACCCGTGGTGGTGACGTCCACATCGACCGTCCCCGTACCCGCGGGTGTCACTGCGGAAACTGACGTGTCCGACAGCACCACGAAGCTGGCGGGTGCACCGTCGAACGTGACCTCGTTGGTGTGGGTCAGGCTGGTCCCAGTGATCGTGACCTGGGTACCTCCGCTCTCCGATCCGCTTGCGGGATCCACGGAAGCCAGCGTCGGCGCTGCGACGTAGCTGAAGGAGAAGCCGTTCGTCGTGCCGCCGGGTGTGGTGACCGTGATCGGAACCGTTCCGGTGCCGGCAGGAGCGGTGACGGTGATCGACCCGGCGGTGTTCGCGGTGATCGTTCCCGCGTTGGCGCCGAAAGTGACACTGGTGGCGTTGGAGAGGTTGGAGCCGCTGATCGTGACCGTGTCGCCGCCGGCTTCGGAACCGGTCAGCGGGGATGCGCCGGATTTTATGGGTGGTTCGATGTAGAAGTAGGGCAACGCATTGCTCGTGCCGGATGGGGTCGTGACATTGACCGGAGCGGCGCCATGCCCGGCCGGGCTGATGACGTCCACCTGGGTCGCGGTGTTGTTGGTGATCGTGGCCGGTTTCGTGCCGAAATGCACCGTAGTGGCATTGGCCAGATTGCTGCCGGTGATGGCCACCGCCGTTCCGCCGGCACTCGGTCCGGTGCTAGGCGTGAGTGGCATTATCGCTCCATTCCAGTCAGGTTATTTACCGGCGCCAGGCGATTCGTTTTCTATTTTCCTCACACCGCCAGAACAATGTGAATACAATCTCGGCCATCATGGCATTGCGAAGAGGTGACACTAATGTGCCTTAACGGCTTTCCGATTTGCCCATAATTCAGAATTTCTCGCATTATGGCGCGAGTGTGTTGATATACAAAACCCAGTGATTCTTAAGGCTTTTGTCGGAGTTACATTCCGGGCTACTCGAATACACGTTCGGCGCTAGCCTCGATCTTTCATGAGGCTCCGTTTGTTTACTCAGGTTGAACTCGTGACGTCCGGTTGGTCGATCGCGTCGTGATCCAAGATCAGGCCGGCGGGTGGAAGGCGGCCCCGACCGGATAGGGCCGACACTGGCAAGCCGTGCCCGAGGGGGCCGCGTCGCGGCTTCCGCTCCAACCGCTCCACCGGCGCCGGCCCTTTTCGAGCGCAGCGCGTCCGCGCCGCCGTGTTGCCACGAGCACCGCCGGCGCCGCACCGACCGCGACGTCACCCGCGGATCCCTGGCTATGGCCCCGGCCTTCTCGCCGCCCGCGAACCGCTCGGCCGCCTCGAAGCGCAGCTACTCCCCGGGCGTCAACCCGCCCCCTCGCGCATACCGCGTGATCCCCTCGTATCCGCAGGGAACAAGGGACCTCACCGGCCTGAGAACACCGCGAACTCAAGCTGAGTGACCGTCGGAGCAGCAAGCGCACCGGCTCGGGAGGAAAGAAAGGGCGAAAACCGGCCCCACCCCTACGCCGTCAGTGCCGCGACCAGGTGGAACAAGCCCATGGCCCAGGCGGTCACCCCGCACAGGGCGATGATGACGACGATCTCGACGGCGTTGAAGGTACGCCTCAGCGACGCGCGGGGGACGTCGGCCAGGCGGACGCCGCTCAGCACCGCCACGGCCGCGCCGGCCGCCAGCACCAGAGCGGGCAGCCACGGGGCGATCGCGGGAAGCAGGGTGATCGAGCCCAGCGCCGCCACGCCCGCGCCGAGCACGCCGCCGAGGCGCAGCGGAAGCACGTGGCTGATCCGGTCGAACAGCCGCGACCGGAAGACCATCAGCAGCGACACCAGCCCGGCGAGCAGTACGTCCGGCAGCCCGCCGCCGACGGCCACCAGCAGCGGCGCGGCGGCGGTCACGCTGACCGCGCAGCCCAGCAGTGTCCCGAGCAGCAGTCGGTCACTGTTGCCCAGGTCCTCCTCGAAGCGCTCGGTGCCGACCTGGCCGACGTGGCGCACCTCGTAGTCCAGTCCGGCGAGCCCGCCCATGGCCAGCGCGACCCGCGGCAGCACGCCGACCCCGAGCACCAGCAGCACGACCGCCGCCCGCACCCCCTGGGCGGCGTCGACGAAGATCCCCACCGCCGCCAGCACGCCCGCGGCCAGGGTGATCGTGCCGATCGTCGCGAGGTAGACCAGCCCCAGCTCGTCGACCATCCAGCCGATGGCGGCGACGAAGAGCGCGGCGACGCACGAGGCCGCCGCGAGCACCAGCGGCTGGGGCTCCCCGCTCAGCAGGTCCACGGTGAGCATCGCGCTGCCGGCGCCCCAGACGCAGGCGGCGACGAGCAGCACGTGACCGATAGTGGCCATGGAGCGCTGTACCGCGTACATGCCGAGGGAGAGCAGCGCGCCGACAGCGGCGACGCTGACGTTGGCCGGAGTGGGCCGCAGGTAGGTCATGACCGCCAGGGCTGCCAGAGGGCCGGTTGCGGCCAGCAGCAGTCCGAAGGCGAAGGTCGTCGACGACCGCCAGATGCGCGCGGTCTCGTCGATCCGGTCCTCGACCGCCCCGCGCACGTCGTCGACGTGGGCAGGGCGGTCCTCCGCGGTCTCGCGGTGCAGCAGCAGCACGTCGCCGTCGACGATCCCCTGGCTCTCCAGGGACACCTCGGGTTGGACGACCTCTCCCCTGCCCGTGGTCAGCGTCCATCCCGCGGGGTCGGTGCCCTCGGTGTCGGGGAACAGACCCAGACCACCTGCGGGAGGATCGTCGCCACCGGGACCGTGCCCGGCAGGGCCAGATCCGCCCAGCGCTGGGGGCCGGTGACCGTCACCCGGCAGTATCCGCTCACGTCCGTTGTTCCTCTTTGACGGGGGTTGTTCGACGGGGGTGGCTTACCGGCGCGGAGCACACGCTCCCGCTGTTGTCGAATTAGCTGAATCCGCCGGTTTACGGGATCATCACCGTAGCAACCTCGCAACGCTTTGTTCTCAGGTGTACGAAAGAGCTCGCCTTGGCGACGACCCTTGTCCACCGACCCGCCCGACACTCCGTCCCCGACCCCGGGACCGACCCCCTGGTCATCGCGCCTCCGCCGCAGCTGCCGGAGAACCCTCCCGCGACCAGCTCGGTTGCGATGATCATCATGCCGGTCATCACGGGGTCAGGGTCGCTGCTGATGACGATCACGCTCGGCCACCGGCCGCTGTACGCCGCGGCCGGGATGCTCGTCATGCTCGTGAGCGTCGCGGTGGGCATCGTGATGTTCGTGGCTCAGCGCAACGGGCCCCGCAAACGCATCCGGGAACAGCGGGAACGCTACCTGGACTACCTCCGACCAGCTCCGCGAGACCGTCCGCGACGTCGCCGCGGTACAGCGCCGGGGCAGCGCCTTCCGGCACCCGGCCCCCCGTCTGCTCGTCGAGCCCGCCCGGCTGCCCGCCCGCCGCTGGGAGCGCCGGGCCACCGACTCCGACTTCCTCGCCCTGCGCGCCGGGATCGGCACCCGGCCGCTCGCCCGGTCGCTGAACCTGAAAGTGGACACCTCCTCCCCGCTGATCGTCTACGACCCGGTGTGTCAGGGCCTCGCCGACCAGATCGTCGAGCTCTACGCCAACGTCCCCGAGGAGCCGCTGGTCGTTCCGCTGCGCGACCTCGGGGTCGTGTCCGTCGTCGGCGACCGGGCCGCCGGCCGCGCACTCGCCCGTTCCCTCATCGCGCAGCTGGTGACGTTCACCGCTCCCGAGGACGTACGGGTCGGCGTGGTCCGCAACGCGCGGCTGCTCCGCGAGTGGGACTGGCTCAAGTGGCTCCGCACAACGGCTTCGAGGAGGCCACCGACGGTCCCCTGCCGGCGCGGCTGGTCGGCGGCACCACCATGGAGATTGCGGATCTGCTGGCCGCCGAGATCGAGCAGCGCACCATCGACCTGCAGCGCCGGCGCGGCCAGCCACCGGGGCCGGGAACGCGGCGCCTGGTCGTGGTGGTCGACGGCGGTTTCAGTCCACACTGTCCGGTCTGGCCGCCGAGCCGCCGGTGAAGTCGCTGGCCGACCTCGGCATCCACCTGATCGTGCTGGTGGGCGAGCGCCGCGAGGAGCCCGAGCACGTGGACATGCGGCTGCGTATCTCCGCCGAGGGGGACCTGGAGGAGGAGACCGACCCCAACGACGGTGCGGACGCCGCCTCGGGCGCCCCTTTGCGGGGCCGGGCCGACCGGGCGAGCGCCGCGCTGCTCACCACCCTGGCCCGTATCCTGGCGCCGCTGCGGCTCGCGGCCACCGACGGCGCCGACGCGCTGCACGCCACCGTCGACCTTCCGGAGATCCTCGGTGTCCCCGATGTCGCCCGGCTGGACACGCGGACCACGTGGCAGCGCCGCAGCGGCGGTGACTTCCTGCGGGTGCCCATCGGCATCGGCCCGTCCGGCAACCTCGTCCTGCTCGACCTGGACGGGCGAGGAGACCGCGGCCGTCGGACTCCCCGAAGGCGCCGTCGACCCGATGGCACCGGGCCTCCCCGTGTACGCGCTGTTCTCCGCCGACTGGCGCCACTTCGCCTATTCCAGCCCGGGGTCGGACGCCGTCGAGCTGGCCGCGCTCGCCGAGGACGGCTCGCGGTACGAAGCGGCCGCCACCCTCGATCCGCCGGCGGGCCAGGAGTGGGGTGATCCCCGCATCGTCGGCGACCGCCTGCCCCTCACCGCCGAGGACGCCGGTGAGGGGCAGGGCGGCGTCCAGGTGCTCTCGGTACCGGTGGACGAGCCCACGGACGCGCCGAACCAGGAGGGGACGCTTCCGCTCGGCGAGAACGGTCGGCCGAGCGACTGGGAGGTGGACCCGGACGGCGAGCTGTACGTGCGGGAGCAGCAGCAGACCGAGCAGGTCAACGGCGGGGGCGGCGACCTGGTCGTGCGCAGGAGCGGCGACAACGTGATGAACGCGACGCTGACCGCGGACGGAGCGCGGTGGCAGGACCTGGACGCCTCCCCGGTCTGGGGCGGGGGCACCACCGTGGTCGGCCCGGTGGACTCCGGGGGTGAGGTCGCAGAGGACCAGGACGGCGCGAACCTCGTCGTGCTCGACGAGACCGGGCAGGGTTTCACGAACACCCGGCTGCTGGAGGGCGGGGGCGGCCCCGTCCTGCAGTGCGCGCCCGCACCCGGGCGCGACCGTCTGCTGCTGCAGGACACGGCCGGCTGGCACCGGGTCGACATCGGCGACGACGGCCCGGGCGAGGCCGAGGAGGTCTTCCCCGCCCCCCGCGACGCCTCGATGGAGGGCTATCCGCTGGTGGTCCGCTGGAGCGAGCCCGCCGCCGAACCGGACGAGTAGGGTCAGCCCCGCGGGCCGATCCTGGCCGCGCCGGCCGCGAGGGCCAGGACACCGCAGGCGAACCACAGGGCCCCGGCGGCCCCCAGCGTGCCCGCCACGGCGCCGGCCCCGGCGGGCAGGGCCACCTGGCCGATGCGGTTGGCCCACAGCCGCAGGGCGAGCGCGGTGCTGCGGGCGTCGGTGGGGACGGCCATGACCACCGTGGTCATGGTCAGCGGTTGGCCGATCCCGAGGAGGAACCCGCCGATCGCGAGGCCGGCGGCCATGACCGCCGGCCCGCTCCAGGGGACCGTGACGAACGCCAGCGCGCCGGCGGCCCCAAGGGCGCTGGCGACGACGAGGGTGCGGCGCGGCCAGCGGGCCAGCAACTGGGACAGCAGCAGGCGGGACAGGATCGAGCAGCCTGCGCGCGCCCCGAGCAGCACGCCCACTGTCGACGGCGCGATCCCCCGGTTCTCCGCGATCAGCGGCAGGTAGGCGGTCAGCAGGTCGACGGAGGACAGCAGCGCCAGGCTGACGAACAGCCCCGACGGCACGCCGGGCCTGCGCAGCAGGCCGCCGAGGGGCGCCCGGAGGGTGTCACCGCGCCGGGGCTGCCGGCCGCCCCGCCCCCGGAGCTCGGCC
>NZ_LAJC01000112.1 GCF_000981225.1 Allosalinactinospora lopnorensis | reverse complement strand
GGCGGGGCCTCGCCGCGCGCGCAGGCGGCCACAGCGGCGTCGCCGTCCTCGTGCAGCGCCGCGGCGGCCCACTGCCGCGCGGCCTGATCGAGCGGGGATCCCGGAAGCCTCGCGAGAACGGCCTCGGTCGCCCCGTTCCCACCGTCATCCGGTGGCGGGGACTCGCCGGCGAACGCCTGAGAGCTCGTCGTCACCGTCGTCACCACACCCAGCTCCATTCTCGACCTTGCTCCAGCAGACTAGGACAGGACGGGTGAAAGCAGTAGACCGCGTTTGATCTTCGCAGATGTCCGACGCCGACGGCACATCCGGCGGGTGAGGCCGTTGTACCCCTATACGCCCACGAGGCGCCGGCGGTTGCCGTCCCACGTGAAGTGCAGCGTGGCGATGCCGGGGGCCGCGGGGTCGCGCAGGCACTCATAGATGTGCAGGCTCGGCACGCTCGGGAAGCATCCCCAAACCCGTTCCGAGGTGAGGACGAAATCCAGGTCGAGTTCGACGAGCAGGCCGAGCAACCGGCCGTGGGTGGGCTCGTCGACCTTGGCGAACGCGTCATCGAGCAGGATGAGCCGCGGGGCGTACCAGGCGTGGGCGGCCAGCGAGTCGAATTGGGCGGCCGCGGCGGCGAAGAGCACGAGGTAGGCGACGACCCTCTGCTCGCCCTGGCTGAGCGCTGTCCGGTGGCCGAGCCTGCGCTCGCGTTCGGGGTGCGCGGCGTCGGTCACGTAGACCGTGAAGGCGAACCACGAGCGGTAGTCCAGGGCCGCGCGCAGCCGGGCGCCTCCGGTGGCTGAGGGATCCAGCCGGCGGATCGCCTCGATGCAGCGGCGCAGCGCGTCGCGGAGCCGCGTGGTCTCGACACGGGTGCGCTGTTCCGGAGGGCGCTCCAGCAGGGGGACGACCGCGTGGATGTCCTCGTCGGCGTCGGGGGCGAGCCGCCAGTCCAACCGCACGCCGAGTCCCTGGGAGGTGGTCACGTTCGCGAGGACGTCGTTCATGCTGGCGATGAGCGCACGGGCCTCCTCGATCTGGCGCGAGAGGTGGCCGGCGAGCTCACCGAGGAGATGGCGCTCGAACGCCTCCTCCTCGCACAGCAGCGCGGCCTCTTCGGCGCGCGCGATGGAGTGGTCGAGGTGTTCCGCGTACTCGGTGATGTCGTGCGAACCGTCGTCGTGGTAGACCGTGACCCGCTTGATCCCGTGCGGTTCGGTGAGTTCGGGCCGGGCGCCGAGGGGGTTGCGCCACGAGGCGCCTTCGTCGGAAGAGGGGGCCGAGCGTGCGGCGGTTCCCGTGAGCAGCCCGTGCAGCTCTTCGCCGCGGCGCAGGATGCCGCTGTTGTCGACGCCCGCCTCCGCGCCGGGAGGGTCGAGGCTGTCTTCCAGCGCGGTGACGAGGGCGTCGAGCGTCCGCACGCGGGCGGCGAGCGCGCCGTCGGCGTTCTCAGCGTCCTCACCACCGGGTTCGGGGAGGCTCATCGGCCCCTCGGGGCCGGCGAGCCCGGTGAGTCCGGCCGCGGCGAGCAGGGCGGTGTCCGGCGCGCCCTCGGAGTCGGACAGCATCTCGCGAAGCGCGGCCCCGACAGCGATGACACGCCTGGCCTGTTCGGCGCGTTCGAACACGGCCGCGTCGAGCCGGGTCTCCGCGGCGACGCGCTCATCGCGGGCCTGCTGCGCGATGCGCTCCGCCTCGGGGAGCCGCCCCCCGGCGCTTTCCATACGCCCGCGGACCTCGCCCACGGCGTTCTCGATTTGATCCGGGGCGGCCGTGCGGGCCCGGTCGGTGAGCTCGATCTGCCTGCGCACGGTGATCATGTCGCTGATGGCGGACGTCCGCGCGTCCTCGGCCAGGATCCGGTCCGAGCGTGCGCGTTCCCAGTCCTCGACGTGTCGCTGGTAGTCGCCGAGTAGCACCGCGAGCGCTTCGAGATCGCGGTGGGCCGACGCGATCTGCACCCGCAGCCGTTCGAGTGTCGTAATGGTGCCGGTGAGGCGCCCGGCGTCGGTGGGGAGCGCGCCGGCGTCCGCTTCGGCGCTCGCACGCAGCCGTGAGCGCAGCTCGAGAACGGTGGAACGGGCCTTGGCGGCCTCGTCCTGCGCGGCGGCGTGCCCCCGTTTCGCGTCGGCCAGCCACGACCGCGCGTTGTCCAGGGCGGCCCAGGCACCGATGAGGTCGCGCCCGCTCGGCACCCTCCGGGAGACCTCGACGAGGGCGGCGTAGCGCCGCTCGATGTCGCCGCGGCGCTCCTCCGCCTCGGCGAGCAGCGCCTCCGCGATGGCGATGCGCCGGTCGATGTTGGCGAGATGCCGGTCGCGGGTATCGGTACGCGCCTTCTCGCCGATGTACTCGGGGGCCTGCTTGTGGTGGGCGCCGCCGGCCACACCGAGCCGCCACCGGCCGTCGAGGCCCACCGCGCTCGGCGCCTTCGGCGTCAGGGCGGTCCCATCGCGCCGGTGCTTCGCACCGGCTTCCTCCTCGCCCGGGGAGGGCAGCATCGCGACGGAGGCCAGCAGGGCCGCGATGCTCCGGTCGGTGACGCCGGAGGCGGAGTGGTCGACAGGCGCGAGCACGTCGAGCAGGGTGCGCCCGGTGGCCTGGCGGCCGGGGGTCAGCAGCAGGTCGCCGGTGGCCGGGTCCAGGACGGCTCCATCGGCGGCGATCCAGCCCGAGAGGAGCCCGCTGGCCTCCAGCGCGGCCTCCAGGCCGGCTCGCTCGGCCGCGGCCAGCCCGTCGGCGAAGTCCACGGCCAGGTAGAAGGGGACCCCGGCGGAGTCGTCCCGGTCGAACGTGGCCCAGGAGGGGGGCGGGGCGGCGATGTGCTCGGCGGTCGTGGACTTCCGGTCGGAGAGCTCGTCGAGCTCGGTGGCGAGCTCCCGTTCCTCCCCGACGGCGGTGTCGCGCCGCTCCCGTAGCTCCTGCAGTAGCGGGTCCACGATCTCGTGGGCGTGCCAGGCGGCCTTCTCCGGAACCTCGGGGTCGAGGACGCGCACGGCCTCGTCAAGGGGCAACTCGACCTGCTCCTCCAGCCGGGCGAGGGCGTGGGTCAGGTCGTTGTCGGGCGCGGAGTCGCGCAGCGTGGCGCTCCAGTCGCGGACCTGGGCGGCGTAATCGGCGCTGGCGGCCCGAACATCGCCGATGGCTTCCCGTTCGCGCTCACGTGCGCGTTCGAGTACGGCGTCGGCCGACTCCTCCTCCCCGGTCAGCGCGGCCTCGCGCCGTTCGGCGTCCACGAGCTCGGCGGCCGAGGCGCGCAGTTCGGACGCCGCCTTCATCCGTCCCGCGGCCCGACCGTCGGCGCCGCCCAGCCGGTCGTGCAGTCCGGCGAGCCTGCCGCGCAGGTCCGTGAGATCGATGCCGGCCACGGGCTCGCGCTCGACGGCCTGTTCCAGCCCTTCGAGGTCGACCTGGGTGACGCTCTCGCGCGGCGCCAGGAGGGTGGGCACCGGCTGCGGGACCTGGCCGAGCTCGCCGGCGTCGACCCCGCCGGCACGCGCGCTCTCGTCCGCTTGGGCGTGCAGGCGCTGCAGCTCGGACAGCGCGCGTTCGATCGCCGTGATGTCGGCGGCCACCTGCTGCCTGGCCCGCTCCTCGGTCGTCAGCGCGTACCCTCCGGCGGCCCAGGCGGCCTCGGCGGCCCGGATGTAGGCGGTGACGGCAGCGTAGCGCGCCTCCTGCTCCTCCTCGGTGGCCACCGGCGGCGCCGCTCCGGCGGCGTCGAGGGTCCCGGCGTCGGATGCCGCGGTGTCGCGGGTGCGCCGGAGCCGGTCGCGCTCCTCCTGCGCCGCGCTCTCGTCGGTGACGAGACGGTCGAGCTCGCCGCGGAGACGTACGACCTCGGTGTCGCGGCGCTGGTAGACGTCGATCTGCTCCCGGACCGCACCGGCCTGGCGGTACAGGGCTCCGTGCAGGTAGCGGCGGTAGTCGGCGAGGAACGTCTCGACCTCGCCCTTGGCCGCGCGCAGAGCGGACAGCCGCTCGCGTGCCTCCTCCAGGTCGGAGATGTTGCGCGCCACCGCGTCGATGACGGTCTCGTCCATGGGCGGCAGCGCCTCCGCCAGCACCGACACGAGCTCGCCGGCCTCCAGGCGTTCGCCGATGGTGGGGCGGCGCAACCGGTACAGCAGGTGGACAAGGTTGCGGTAGCGGACGGGATCGTCGATCCCGAAGAGGTCCCCCATCACGCGGGCCCGATAGGCGACCGCGGAGTCGTAGCAGTTCGAGGCGCCGACCTCGGTCCGCAGCCGCTCGACGGGCATCGGCCGGCCGTCAGTGACGAGCGCCAGGTCCACGCCGACGCGCTGTTCGGTGACGAAGAAGACACTGCGGGCCTCGGCGCCGGGGGAGGCGGTGATGGCCGCGCCGAGGGTGAGCCACCGCACCTCGTCGCCCTCCCCGTGCAGGGTGAACTCCACCCACAGGTAGCCCAGCACGGAGGTGTCCGGCTCGTCGGCCTCCTCCCCGTCGTCCGTACCCGGTTCCTCGGCCGCGGCCGGTTCGGGGGCGGTGCGGCCGTCCAGCAGCAGCCAGCGCAGGCTGGTGCGGCCCGTCCCGGTCGTGTCGAGGCGGCGCGCGTCGCCGTCGAGCAGGAACGGCAGCAGCATCTCCAGTGCCTTGGACTTCCCCGTCCCGTTGCGGCCGCGCAGCAGCAGGCGGCCATCGGCGAAGCGGAAGGTGTGGTCGTCGTACTGCCAGACGTTGCAGATCCCGGCCCGGTTGAGCCGGTAGCGCTGGGCGTGGACGGGAGCGAGCGACGTCGTCTCGGGCTCACCGGCGTCGCTCATCGACCGACCTCCGCTCCGTACATTGTCTTGCCACTCCGGCGGGTGGGTCCCGCCCGGGCCGTCCTGCCATTGTCTCGGATCCGGGGGACTGTCACGGGCGCGTCCACAAGACCCGCCCCCGCGCTCCGGGCGAACCGGGCCGTCATGCGTCTTCGCCCCTCCCCCCGGCGCTGCCGTCCGCATGGTAGGGCCGCCCGCCGTAGCGGGCCGCGGCCGCCAGCAGACTCCAGCCCTCGTAGCGCGAGGCATCAGGGGGCGAGCGCCGCATGAGCCGGGCGTCCTGGAGCAGTTCCAGGACCCGCGTGGTGAGGTCCTCCGGCTCGGGAACGTGGCTGAACGCGGTACGGGCCCATCGGCGCCGGGGGCCGGCTTCGGGGTCGAGCACCGCTGTGATCTCGGTCTCCAGCAGCTCCGCCGGAACCGGGACGGTCCACGCCGGGACGCTCTCCGGGGGGATCCGCGCGATCAGCCGTTCCACGAGCAGCAGGGCCGCCTGGCCGACCGGGTCGGAGCTGGGGAAGACGGCGACCCGTTCGGCCTCGGCGTCATCGGGCATGATCAACGCGATGCCCTCGGCCCGGATCTCGGCGTCGCACCCGAGGAGCGCGCCGAGTTCGGCGACGGCGCGCCACTGGTGGCGCCCCAGCCGCTCGCGTTGCCGCTCGGAGAGGTCGTCGCGGTAGACCACGGCGGTTTCGGCGAGCAGGCGGCGCAGAGCGACCTCGGCCGCGGCGTCCCCGGAGGGGTCCTCCCCCTCCATGTCCGCCAGGAACTCCCCTGGATCCGATGTGGAGAGCGGGAGGTGCGCGACCACGCGGCGGGTGACTTCGGGATCGACCTCCAGCCACGCGTCCTCGTCACCGCCGGCGGTGTGCGCGGCCGGCACGCCGCCGTGCGCGGTCACGGCCCCCAGACCGGCGAGGTGCCGCACCGCCGCCGCGAAGGCCCGGCGTTCACTCATCCGGTCCGTGGGGTCCAGGCCCAGCCCGGCTTCGGCCGCCGCCTCGCGCACATCGGCGGCGAGCCGCGATAGCGGGAGTTTCGGCGGGGCTTCGACCAGGACAGCGAGGCAGAGGGCGAGGTAGCTGTAGGTGCGCGGGGAGAAACGGGCCCCGCTGTGGCGGGTGAGCGGCTGCGTGACGGAGTGCACCAGTCCCTCTTTGGCCAGGCGCGCGTGCCCGGCCGCGACCGTCAGCTCATAGCCGAGCACCCGGTCGAACTGCTGGATCAACCAGTCGGAGTGGGTGCGGATGACGGCGAACTCGTCGGGGTGGGTGCGCGCGGTGATGACGGGGTCGGCGAGAAGCCGCCGTGCGGCGGTCTGGCGCTCGCCGGTGAGCGCGACGTCATCGCTGGACGCCATTTGTGTCATCACCCCCTAAGCGGTTCGACGGTCGCCGGTCTCGTTATCGGTGGTCTCCCCATGGTGGCGGGGAACCGGGTCTCATGCGCTCATGCCGGGTGTACGAGCGAGGCGGTGGTCCCGGCCGCCCGCCCGCTGTCCCCGGCGCTCTCCCCTTCCTCCACCGTGTGGGTGGTGTAGGAGGTGGCGCGCAGCCGCAGCCCCTCCATGGTGAGCTCGCCGCCGGCCCCGCGCAGGGTGACCGAGGCACCGGGCGCGCGCTGGGCGTGCAGCCGGATGTCGAGTTCGAGGTCCCCGGCCGAAACCGCGCCGCGGGTGGCGTCGCCCGAGCCGAGCGCGGCCGTGAGCAGCTCCATGAGCACCTCGAGGGCGGGGCTGGACAGGTGCAGCCGGGAGTCGTCCCCGGTGGGGTCGGCCAGCAGTCGGCGCACCTCCTGTGCCGCTGAGCGGCGCCAGTGGGCGGAGGATTCGGCGGCGTCGCGCAGCCGTGCCCGCTGGTCGCCGTGGTCCTGGGCGGGAGCGGCGGGCAGCGCTCCGGTCAGCTTCGCGGCCGCCGTGTGCGCCAGAGGCGCGTTCCACCAGCTCGCGATGGAGGTGACCGTCCCCGCTGCCTGGCCACCGAGGTGCCGCGCCCGGTACGCCGCGAACGCAGCGGTGTAGATCTCGTGCGCCGTCGCGGTGTCAGCGGCTTCGAACCAGCAGGCCAGGCGCAGCAGGGCGGAGCGGCCGTGCCGGGGTACGGGACGGCCCACCTCACCCGCGACTGGGGCGTCGCCCGCGGGGGTCGGCACCTGATTCGCTGAGTCATCCACAACTCTGCAGACTAAAGACCTTGGGCCACCGCCGCGCCCCCGGAAGCCCTTCCCCATGCCCTGCGAACGGCCCGAAACCGCTGACTGACCTGCTGTTTCGGATTCATCTCGATTTCTTTGCCCCATTCGGAGAAGACCACAACGGGGCGACGAGCTCAGGAGGCGGCCCCGCGGGCTACTCGCCGGCGGGCAGCATCAGCCGGCCGCCGTCGGCGTCCTCCATGCGCTGCTCCATCTCCCCGGGGAGATCGCCCGGGTCGGTCACCGAGTAGCCGCTGAAGTAGGTCGTGCCGCCGGTGGTCTCGGGGTCGCCGAGTTCGACGGTGACGCTG
Organism: Allosalinactinospora lopnorensis; assembly: GCF_000981225.1. Classification (GTDB taxonomy): domain Bacteria; phylum Actinomycetota; class Actinomycetes; order Streptosporangiales; family Streptosporangiaceae; genus Allosalinactinospora; species Allosalinactinospora lopnorensis. The sequence goes on along the minus strand of NZ_LAJC01000112.1, from coordinate 2,613 downwards.
TAGGGGTCGTCCTGGCACTCGGGCAGGCACCAGGTGCCCGCCACCTCGCCCTCGGCCACCGCGGAGTCGCCCTCCAGGTCCGCCAGTCCAGCCCGGTGAACGTCGTGAACTCCGACGCGGTGAGCGCCTCGGGCTCCTGGTCCGCGCGCCCTTGCTCGTCGCCGTGGGTGTTGTAGACGAACACGCCGGTGCCGTCGGCCGCGGACCGTCGCTCTTCGGCCGTTCCCCGTTGGGCGGGGTGCTGCGCGGAGAGCTCATCCTTGGCGGCCGCCGCATCCCCGGCCTGCGCTCCGCAGCCGGAAAGGACCACAAGGGCCCCCAGCCCCCCTGCCACGGCCATGTTCGTGGGTCCCATTCCTCCTCCATGTGCTGTCCATGTTCCCTTACCGGTACCTCTACCGGCCCGGACCGCGCGCGACACACCTCGGCCGCGGCGGTGCGGCCCGTGCCTTCCTCGTCCCTGGGGATAGGGCGGGGAAAGCTCACCGGAGCCGCGGATATCGGGGGGTGCCCCGGCCGGCCCGCCGCAGACGGAACCGGCCGGGGACCAGGACCCCGCCGGGAAAGGGAAACGGGGTCCTCATACCGGGCTAGAGGAGGCCGAGGCTCACATCGAGGGTGGCGGCGTTCGCGTTCTCGTTGGCGTTGGTGTTCTCGCTAACAGCGTTGCTCTCGCTGTTCGCCTCCTGTGTCTGCTCCTGCTGGTTGATGATGTAGATGGGCGGGTGGTCGTGCACCTTCTCCTTCTCGTCGTCGATGGCGTGCGCCGGGGCGGCGGACAGCGCCAGACCCATCGCAGCACCCGCGACCAGACCGGCGATACCAAGCTTACGGAACATAAGAAATCCTCCCAGAAAAACAGAATTGAACGCGATATGAGCGACCCGGCACCGGTCAGGCACCATTAGTCGTCGCTCCTTAGATCTCAGGCGGCGGAACCATGTCGATCCCGTCGCCCTCCTCGGTGTCGCCGTTCTCGCCTTCCTCCACGTTGATATCCGTGTTGACGTTGTGGCTGACGGTGTCGCTGGAACCCTCCGTCGTCTGATCCTGCTGCTGCGCGGCCTGCGCCGGAGCAGCGGACATCAGAACACCCAGAGCGGCACCGGCAACCAGACCGGCCACACCAAGCCTGTGAAACATAAAAAACCCTTTCAGAAAAACCGGGAAAAGACCCGAACATCTGAACATAGGGGTCTTTACTCTCCCTCGGCGGCCGCTCACACGACCGCCCCTACCGCGGCTCGCCGATCGGAACCGCACCCAACGACCCGCGCAATTTCCCGCCGAAAAATGCATCGGCCGTTGGGAACAGCACCGACAACACACCGCGCACGAGAGGCCTCGGGCGACAACCCGCCGACCCGACGGCCACACAACAGCCGCCCGAGCCCCCTAGGACCACTCACATGGCCAGCCCCGCCAAACCGGCGTTACGCGACGGCGACGAGTTCGGCGCCGGCATCGGTGGCGGCGGCGTTCTCGTTGGCGTTCGTGTTGGTGTTCTCGCTGACAGCGTTGCTGTCACTGTTCGCCTCCTGCGCCTGCTGCTGGAAGCAGATGATCGGGCCCTTCTTCTTGGAACCGTGATCGGCCTGCGCCGGAACGGCTGATATCAGAACACCCAGAGCGGCACCGGCAACCAGACCGGCCACACCAAGCTTACGGAACATGAAAACCCTCCCAGAAACAACGGAAAAAGACCCTGGACCACCTGAAAATGCGGGCCTTCACTTCCCCCGCAGCGGCCGCTCACACGACCGCCCCTACCGCGGCTCGCCGATCGGAACCGCACCCAATGACCGCACCAATCCCCGCAGAAAAAGGCACACACGGCCACCGGGAACAACACCGATAACGACACCGCTTGAACGAAAGGCCCCGGGCACCACCCCGCCGACCCGGCGGCCACCGAAGCAGCCACCCGAGACCCCCACACCACAAGACCATTCACACAACCATGAACAGCCCCGACAAACCGCCGCTAGAGCAGGCCGGTGGTGACCTCGACGGCGGCGGTGTTGGTGTTGGTGTTCGTGTTGGTGTTCACACTTTCGGCGTTGCTGGCGCTGTTCGCCGCCTGCTCCTGCGCCTGCTCGTTGACGACGCCGGCCTGCGCCGGAGAAGCAGCCAGCGCCATACCCACAGCGGCACCGGCAACCAAACCGGCCACACCAAGCTTACGGAACATGAAAACCCTCCCAGAAACAACAGACGAAGACCCTGGACCACCTGAAAATGCGGGCCTTCACTTCCCCCGCAGCGGCCGCTCACACGACCGCCCATATCGCGGCTCGCCGATCGGAACCGCACCCAATGACCGCATAACCAACAGCACGGTTCGCCGCGGAAAACGACACACCGGCCATTGGGAACCACCCCGATCGACACCGCGGACGGAAGGTCCCGGGCACCACCCGGAAACCACCGAAGCAGCCACCCGAGACCCCCACACCACAAGACCATTCACACAACCATGAACAGCCCCGACAAACCGCCGCTAGACCACACCGGCCTCGGCGACAACGGAAGCCGTGTTCGTGTTGGCGTTCTCGTTGGTGTTCACACTTTCGGCGTTGCTGACGCTGTTCGCCGCCTGCTCCTGCGCCTGCG
>NZ_LAJC01000111.1 GCF_000981225.1 Allosalinactinospora lopnorensis | reverse complement strand
TTCCCCACCTGCATCTTAGACATGGGAAGCCCCCGCCGAAGGACGGTTCGGCGGGGGCCGGGGGCCGCCCGGTCTCCGAGGGAGTGAGGGGGCCGGGCGGTTGGGCCGCGCGCCTCCCCCGGGATCTGGACGGGGTAGGAGGCGCGCGGGGTTCTGTGCTCGGTGGCCTGGCCTTACGGCTGCACTTCCGCTGAGTTGTGGTTGGGTCCGGCGTGGGGTTCACATGTGTTCGAGCGGCGATTCCATCCGTTCGAACGGGGATTCCCAGTACAGGGGCGGCCGTCGGGGGCGGTCCGTGGGAACCACCACGCACACGAGCGTGGTGGGGCCGAAAGTGGCGCCCATGACGTCGTTCCCGTCCAGTGTGATCCCGCGCTGTTCAACGGTCACCCCCATGGCGCGCGCCCAGTACCGAAGGGTGTCCATGTCGGAAACCTCGCGGATCTCGCAGACGGTGGTCACTCGCCCGACACCTCCCGTAGGGAGTCGCGCAGCGTGTAGACGTCTCCGGCCCGGAAGTAGCGCCATCCGGTTTTGGGGTTGCGGAGGTAGCGGATGTGTCCCTTGCGCGCCCAGCGCTGCATCGTGGAGGGCGAGATGCCCAGGATCTTCGCCGCTTCGCCGTTGCTGACGTAGTTGTCCGGGTCGGTGTCGTTCACGCCGCGACCACCACCGTGGGGACGATGCCGACAAGGCGGTCGGCCACGGCGCGTCGCTGTCGCCGGGCGATCCAGGCGGCACGCAACCGCCGGTCTTCCCGCTGGTGCTGCTCCACTATGCGCAGGTATGGGCGGATCCGCGCGCTTCGGCGCGATGGCAGGATGGACATGTCATCAACTCCCACGTAGTTGGTGGCCGCGCCCCCGGACGGTTGCCTCCGTCGCGGGGGTCTCTTGCTTCTGTCGACGCTGCCTGTCCTGGCCAGGTACGGCTATCCCGCCGTAGGGATCTCACGGTGAGATATACGCTGTCGGCATGACTGCCCTCTTTGCGCTCCCAGAACGGGTGTGGCGCGACGAAGAAACACGCGCGATGCTGCGAACACGCGATGTGGCCGCCCTGTTTGGTCTCGCCCGTAGCCATGGCGCGTCACAATCACGGATCGCTGCGGCGATTGGGACAACGCAGGCGCGAGTATCAGAGATCGTCAATGGCGCCCGCGTGGTGACTTCACTGGAAGTGTTCGAGCGGATCGCCGAAGGACTCGACATGCCCGACGACGCGCGGGTTCTGCTCGGACTCGCCCCCAAGCATCCGGCTGGGCTCGACCACCTCGGTCCGGCCGGACGCGCCGAGATCCTACGCGTCTACCCATCGCAGTTAGCCGCCGCCGCTGAGATCCGTGCTGAAGCTTCACAGACGAAGACGATCGACATCCTTGCCGTGCGTGGTCTTGGCATCATCGGGTTGAATGATTCGCTGCTGCGCGGCTCGGTACGCGATGGCCGGACGCTGCTGCGCGTCCTATTGCTCGACCCGGAGTCATCGGCAGCAGAACGGCGGGCGAACGAGATCGGGGAGTCGGTTGAGGCGTTCACCGCTGGTATCCGGCTTGCGCTCGCCCGGCTCCAGGAACTCGCTGAGGACGGACCGATCGAGGTGTACGTGTATCCGACCCTGCCCGTGTGGCGAGTGATCGCCCTGGACGAGGCCATGTACGTGTCAGCGTTCGGCGACGAGTGGGAAGGGCATGAATCGGCCATGTACAAGCTCGCGCCAACGCCATACGGTGCGCTACATCGCGGAATCCGGCGCCAGCTGGAGGAGGTGCGCCGGGCCGCACGTCGCCTGGTCTGACCGAGTACCGGAAGGGAAAGCACGTGCCGATCGAAGCGGAGTTGAAGGCGCGGGTACGCGACGTCAGGGGAGTGAAGGAACGGCTCCGAGAATTCGCTGCAGAGCAGGTCGCTGTCTACCGGGACACGTACTATGACCGCCCCGGTAGGGAACTCACCAGTGAGGGGCGGGAACTACGCGTCCGCGTCGTCGAGCGGGACACTGAACGGCGAGTGCTGCTCACCTACAAGACGCCGGTCGTCGATGACGAAAGCGGGTCAAAACCGGAGGACGAGACGCGTGTGGGCTCGCCCGAAGTTCTCGACACGATCTTGCGCGGACTCGGCTTTGAACACCTCGTCAAGCTCGTCAAGCACTGCGCGAACTACACGTTCACCGTCGACGGGAGGGAATGCACGGCGACACTGGTCACCGTGCCGGAACTCGACGGGACGTTTCTAGAGGTCGAAACCCTCGTCGACGACAACGAACTAACCGATGGCCTCGCTACGGTTCGCCGCGTGCTCTCCGACCTCGGTATCGGTGACGACGACCTGACCACCGAGCAGTACACCGACGCGTGATGGCGAAGCGAATCTAACCAGCTTAGGGCCGCTCGTCACCGCGCACAGTAAAGGGCCGCCCCAACCGGGACGGCCCTTCGCTGTGCCTGCCGTCTACTGGTAGGTGACGAGTTCTCCGCAGGACGAGGTGAACGCCCCCACCGGGCGGGCGGTGTGGATGGTGAGGCCGTTCAGCGCGCCGTGCTCGCGGAGCTGGCCGCGGTGGGCATCGCAGGCGTAGAGGGCAACGTCCAGACTGCCGTGTGCGAGGCCGTCTCGGAGGTTGTAGCCCTCGATGCGGTAGACGGTGGTCTCGGCGCAGTCGTGGACGTCGGTGAACGTGATGGCCATGGGGCGCCCCTTCGGGTCGTGAGGCGCCCCTGGAACCCCTTAGAAAGTGGGTTGGTCCAGGAACTGGCGGATGCCCGCCTCGGCGACGAGGTAGCGCACCGCCCGGTAGAGGAACAGCCGGTTCTGCCGGGCGATGTCGGTCATCTCCGGGAACACCCGGTGCACCGCGAGGACGAACTCCCGGTCGATGGCGTAGTTGTCCTTGCTGCCCAGTGCCCAGCCGTAGGCGCGCGCCGGTGTGGGGCGGTCGACGGGGAAGTCGGGCGGGAACGGGGAGTCGTTCTCGGACATGTGGGCCCTCCCTCATCGATCTCTTGTTCGCTGGTTGTGCCACCGGGCGTGCGGCAGGAGTCAGGGGCGATGCCGTGGGGTTCCGGCGCCGGCCGGTCCGGACGCGGGAGGGGCGGTGGTCCGCGCGGGGCAGGGACGCGAGGAACGGCAGTGAACAACACGCGGTCCACCCGGGGTGCGGTTCACGGTAAATGTGGCCGGATCAGGACGGATCGGCATCCTTATCGGGAGCGCCGGCGGTGTCCAGCCGGGTGAGCAGGGCGTCGATGACCGTGCGGGTCACGGCCGCCATGTCGACGGCGTCGGGGTCCAGCAGCCACTGCGCCTGGAGCCCGTCCAGCACTGCGACGACGGCGGTGGCGGCGTCGCGCACCTCCCGCGGGACCCGGTCGCCGGACTCGGCCGGCTCCTCTGCTCCGGCCCTTCCGTGCGCGGAGTCCAGCCGGTCGAGGATCGCCAGTTCAACCTCACCGCGCAGTTCCCGGTAGCGGTTGCGGAACCACGTCCGCGCGGGGTGGCCGTCGGTGGTGCTCTCGGTGGAGAGCACCGCGTAGAGCCGGGTGGTCTCCGGGTGGGCGGCGCTGCGCTCGGCCGTGCTGACCAGGTGGTCGAGCAGCCGTTCGTCCTTGGGCGGCGGGTCGGCGCTGTCGCGCAGTTCCAGGACCGCGGTGAGCAGGCCGGTCTTGGAACCGAAGTGGTGCAGGATCCCGGCCGGCGTGATGCCGAGCGTCGCGGCGATGTCGGTCAGTGAGGCGTTGTGGAAGCCCTGGGCGGCGAAGACGTCCGCGGCCGCCCGCAGGATCTCCTCGCGCCGGTTGGTCCGCCCGCGCGATACGCTCGCGCGCTTGTCCCGTGCCGGGGCAGGCTTGCTCATGCCGTGCTCCACTTCCTTGTCGGGCCGCGCCGGTCAGCCCCCGTACCGCCGGAGCGCCTGGAAAGTCCCGCTTGGTTGTACGTTCGACATCCAGGTACCAGGCGCTGGAGAGGAGCGCTGCGAGGCGAGAGGGCGCAGGGTGCGATATGCCACCCCGTACGGCCGCACTCCCCCTGCGCGGCTTTCCGCCCGCCGCACCACGGTGATCGTGGAGGGCGCCGGCGGATAACGGCTCCACGTCAGCGCGGTCGGCGGCGCCGCCGACCTCCGTCGGCTGCGCCAGGCGCGAGCGGCCGCCGGACCGGCGTAAGCGGAAAAACCGTACGATTGCCCGTATATTGCTGTCAGCCTCCTCTGGGGTATTCCCCGATCCCGGTGGCTCCCACCTCTTCTGTACGCCTCCCGGAGTTTTTCTGTGCTTCCCCCGAACCGCACCGACCCGCGGACGGCCGGCTCCTGCGGGACGCCGGTCCGTGCCGGCGAATGCGGTCTGGGACGCGCCCGCCGGGGGGCTTCCCGCTCGGGGCGGCTGCGAGAACGGCGTGCTGGAGGCCGCGATCTACGCCTGAGCCCCGTACTTCCCCGCTGTGAAGAAACGGACAGCCCACCATGAAACCCCTGACCACTACGGATCCCGCGACACTCGGCCGCTACACGCTGCTCGCTCGGCTCGGTACGGGCGGCATGGGGGTGGTCTACCTGGGGCGCTCCTCGGACGACCAGCTCGTCGCGATCAAGGTCATCCGCGACGACCACGGCGCCGACCGCGATTACCGGCGCCGTTTCGCCCGGGAGGCCCAGACCGCCCAGCAGGTGAGCGGGTACTTCAGCGCCTCCATTGTCGAGGCGGAGGCTCGCGGTGAGCCGCTGTGGGTGGCCCAGGAGTACATCCCCGGGCCGTCCTTGGGGGAGGTGGTGCGCAAGCAGGGCCCCCTGCCCCCGCGGTCCCTGCACCGGCTGGCGCTGGGACTGGCCGACGCGGTGCGGTCCATCCACGCCGTCGGCCTGGTCCACCGCGGCCTCACCCCCGGGAACGTGCTGCTGGAGGCGGACGGCCCGCGGGTCACCGGTTTCGGCCTGGCCCGTACCGAGCGCCCGGAGGGAGTGGTCCGCACCGGCCAGATCGTGGGCACGCCCGAGTACATGTCGCCGGAGCAGGCGAACGCGGAACTGGTCTCCTTCCCGGCCGACGTCTTCGCTCTGGGCAGCGTGCTGGCGTTCGCCGCCACCGGACGCCCCCCGTTCGGCGAGGGGGAACCGACCGCGGTGCTCCGCCGGATCATGTCCAACGAGCCCGACCTGCCGGGGGTCAGCGAGCCGTTCTGCGGCGTGGTCGCCGCCTGCCTGGCCAAGAACCCGGTCGAGCGCCCCACCGCCGAGAAGGTGGTCTCCCGCGTCTCGGCCATCGGCGGCGACACCTCCGAGTGGCTGCCCGAGTGGGTGCGGCACGAGGTGGCCTCCGTCCAGCACACCAGCATGTCCTTCCTGTCGGGAGGGCGATCGCTGCAGGACAGGCGGCGCCGGTGGCCTCTGGCCGCCGCCGCGGTCTCGGCCGCTCTGGTCCTCGGCGTCGGGACACTGGCGGCCGTGCGCTACCTCCCCTTCGAGGCGGCCTCGGAGCTGGCGCAGGCCGACCCCGGGGAACAGGCGCAGGCCCCGGAGAGCATCGCCACGACCGACCTGACCGCTGACGACCTCGGCGATCCGGGCGCCGTCATCTCCGACCCCGCCGGCCGTGCGCTCTCCGACGTGGCGTTCTCCTCCGACGGGGAGCAGGTCGCCGCCGTAGGGCCCGCCGCGCTCCAGTTCTGGCGGCTGAACGACCAGCTACTGGACGAGGACATGGTCCTTCCGGTCGGTGACGGCGCGCAGGCGGTCGACTATTCACCCGACCCGCAGGGCCCGATCGAGGCGTACGCGGCCGCGGGCATGTCGGAGAGCGGGGAGGTGCTTCTTCCCTCGGACCAGGAGGACGGCATCCTTCCGGCCGCCTCCGAGGGCATCGCCATCACCGATGTGGTGTTCAGCCCGGACGGCGGCCGGCTCGCCACGGTCGACGCCTCGGACCAGGTCGCGACCTGGGACATGGAATCCCTGGAACAAGTCACCTCGATGTCCGCGGGAGAGGGGAACGGGGGCGCCGGGCCGCGGGTTTCGTGGGCGCCGGACGGCTCCTACCTGGTCACGACAGGGAAAGAGGCACCGGTGCTCGCCGACCCCGAAACCGGGGACGCCATCGAGACGCTCCCGGCCCGCGACACCGTCCACGGCGTGGCGGTCAGCCCGGACGGTACCTCCATCGCGACCACGGGTGCCGATGGCGCGGTGGAGCTGTGGGATGCCGAGACGAGAGCGCGGTACGCGACCCTGTCCGGCGGCGAGGACCAGGTCATCCAGGTGGACTACAGCGAGGACGGGGCCCTGATCGCCACATTGGACGCCGGCGACTCTGAGGAGAGCGAGGCGGAGGAGCCGAAGGAGCGGCCGTTCCCCGGCGAGACCGTCCGGCTGTGGAACGCCGCCGAGCAGGAGCAGATCGGCACCCTCGACGCGGGCAACGACTCCGCCCCTCTGGGACTGGCCTTCGGCCCGGACGACAGACTCGCCGTCAGCTACCAGAACGGCGACATCGCCCTGTGGGACCTGTCGTAGAAAGGCGCGCGGCGGCCGGAGCGAGCGGGGTGGCCGCCGCGGCTCAATCGGAGTCCAGGGCGTCGTGGGTCAGCAGCGCGAGCTGAATCCTGCCGGTGAGGTCCAGTTTGGCCAGAGCGCTGGAGACGTGGGCCTTGACCGAGCCGACCGACATGAACAGGCGCTCGGCGATCTCGGTGTTGGACAGCCCCGCGGTGACGGCCTCGGCGACCTCCCGTTCGCGCTCCGACAGTAGGGCCAGTCTCTCCCATGCGCGCTGCCGCCCGTCGGAGCGCTGATCGCGGCCGCTCCCGGCGACGTGGTCGATCAGAGAGCGCGCCACACTCGGGGACAGCACCGGTTCTCCGGCGGCGGCGCGGCGCACGGACTCGACGATCCGCTCCGGATCGGTGTGCTTGAGCAGGAACCCGGCCGCGCCCGCGCGCAGCGCCTCCAGCACGGTCGCGTCGCCGTCGAAGGTCGTCAGCACGATGACCTCGGGGCCCCGGCTCTCGCGCGCGGTCAGCGCCCGGGTCGCGGTGATGCCGTCCACGCGGGGCATGCGCACGTCCATGAGGACCACATCGGGTGTGGAGCGCGCGACGGCGTCGGCGACGTCGGCCCCGTCGCCGACCTCGGCCACGACCTCGATGTCGCCCGCACCCTCCAGTATGAGCCGGAGGCCGGTGCACACGAGGGGGTCGTCGTCGACGAGGAGCACCCGGATCGCCGCTGGGGGGTCGCTCATGGGGACACGGTAACCGGGCGAGGGGCCGCGGTGGACCGCCCGGGGGTCACCCGCGCCACGGCAGCCGCGCCGCGAGCCGGAACGAGCCGTCCAGCGGACCGTGCTCCAGGGTGCCGCCGTCGAGCGCGACTCGCTCGGCCAGCCCGGTCAGCCCCGCTCCGGCCCGGGGATCTCGGCGGGTGCGACCCCTACGGGCAGCGGGTTGGTCACGGTCACGTCCAAACCGCTGCGGGGTGTACCGGTCACCTGGACCGTGACCCGCGCGTCCGGGGCGTGCTTGCGCGCGTTGGTCAGCCCTTCCTGGACGGTCCGGTAGGCGGTGCGCTGCACCTGGGGGCGCGGTGCCTCGTTCCCGGTGATCTCGGCGCGGTCCTCGTAGCTGACCCGCTGCCCTGCCCGCGCCGCCTCGTCGACAAGGCGGACGATGTCGGCCAGCCGGGGCTGCGGGGGTGCCGTACCGGCACCGTCCACCGGTCCGGAGGCCTCGCCCGTGTCGGTGGAGCGCAGCACCGCCAGCACCTCGCCGAGCTCGTCGAGGGCCTGGTGGGCGTTGTCCCGGATCACCCGCACGGCCTCGTTGAGTTCGGCCGACTCCAGCGGCGGCGCGGTGCCCTCCTCCGCCCGCGCGGTGCGGTAGGCCAGCGCCCCCGCGTGCACGGAGAGCAGCGACATGCGGTGCGCGAGTACGTCGTGCATCTCCCCCGCGATGCGCTGGCGCTCCTCCCGGCGGGCATGCGCCAGCCGCCGCTCCTGCTCGTCGCGCTCCCGCTCGGCGTCCGTGCGCAGCCGGACCACCAGTTGGCGCCGGGCCCGGATCGCCGTCCCCCACCCGGTGCAGGCGGCGATGAGCAGGGAGGCGAGCGCGAGGAGGAAGAGCGTGTCCGAGCGTGCGGGCGGCAGCAGCACGATCCACGGCAGCCCCGCGGCCAGGCACAGCACCGCGACGGCGGCGGCCTGCCGCCACGGCCGGTGCACCGCCAGGGTGACCAGCGCGACCATCAGCGCCCCGGTTCCGGTGCTGGAGGCGGCCGAGACCGGGATCATCGCCGCCGCGAACGCCAGCGGGAAGCGGCGCCGACACCACACCCCGAGGCAGGCCGCGGCGCCCAGCACGAGGTCCACGCGGACCAGCCAGTCCGGGACGAAGGGGTACTCCCCCGCGGTGTAGTCGCCGAAGACGCCGGCCCACACCAGCACGGCGAACAGGAACAGCAGCACGTCCACCGCCCAGTCGCGGCCGGTACGGCGGGCCGGGGCGCCGCCGTCCAGGGTGGCGAGTTCCGCGAGCAGGAACCACCAGGAGGGCGCCGCCGGTGTGTCCGCGGTGGCGCCCCCTGGGCCGTCCTGGCGCGTCGCGCTCATGGCCAGATCATAGGGACCGTGACCCGCCGGGCGCTTCCGCCACCCGGCCAGGGAGTGATGGCCATCCGGCCGGGAGTGCTGGCCGGGCGGCCGATGCGCCCGGCCGCGCCCGGCGGCAGACTGGCCCCATGAGTACCGCGGACGTGCCGGCGCTGCAGATGGACGCACTGACCAAGACCTTCAACGAGACACCCGCGGCCAACGGGGTGAGCCTCACCGTTCCGCGCGGCAGCCTGCTCGGGCTGGTGGGCCCCAATGGGGCGGGCAAGACGACGTCGCTGTCGATGGCGGTCGGGCTGCTGCGCCCGGACTCCGGGACCGCGCGGGTGCTGGGGGTGGACGTGTGGACCGATCCCGTCCGGGCCAAGGAGCTTTTGGGGGTGCTGCCCGACGGGCTGGCGCTGCCGGAACGCCTCACCGGCGGCGAGCTGCTCACCTACTGGGGCCTGCTGCGCGGCCTCGACCGCGAGGTGACGGAGGCCCGCGCGGCCGAGCTGCTGCGGGTGCTGAAACTGGACGAGGCCGACGCGGACTCGGTGCTGGTCGCCGAGTACTCCACCGGTATGCGCAAGAAGATCGGCCTGGCGACGGCGCTGCTGCACGCGCCCAAGGTGCTGATCCTGGACGAGCCCTACGAGGCGGTGGACCCGGTCTCGGCCCGGGTGCTGACCGGGATCCTGCGGCGCTTCACCGCCGCCGGCGGCACCGTCGTCATCTCCAGCCACGTGATGGCGCTGGTGGAGCAGCTCACCGACCGGGTGGCGATCATCGCCCGGGGCGAGGTCCTCGCCGACGGCGCCCTGGAGGAGGTGCGCGGCGTGGACAGCACCCTGGAGGACACCTTCGCGCGCCTGGTCGGCGAGCGGGAGATCGGAGCGGAGGAGCTGGCATGGCTGGGATCCTGATCGCGCTGAAGTTCGCCATCCTGCGGCACTCCTCGAACGGCATGCGCATCGCGGGACTGGTGGCCGGCGTCGCGGCGGTGGCCGCCACCTGGTACGCGGCCGTGGCGGCCGGTTCGGACGGCGCGCGCCGCGACCTGCTGATGCTGGCCTTCGCGGGCTGGGCGGCGGGCTGGATGCTCGGGCCGATGATCACCAACGGCACCGGGGTGCTGCGCTCGGAGTACTTCGCCCTGCTGCCGGTTCCCCGGCGCCGGCTCGGCGTGCTGCTGCTCACCGTCGTGTTCGTGGGGGTCGGTCCGGTGTTGATCCTGCTCGCGCTGGGCGCGCTCGGCGTGCACGCGGTCGCGCTCGACCCGGTCGCGCTGGCCGCCGCCGTACCGGGGGTGCTGGTGCTGCTGGTGTTCACCGTGACCCTGTCGCGGCTGGTCTTCCGCGCGCTGGGTGCGGCGATGCACTCCCGGCTGGGGGTGGAGATCTCCGCGATCCAGTACGGGCTGCTGGTCTCCGCGATGCTCGCCGGCTGGCTCGCCGTGAACGCGGCCATGGAGGCGGTGGACTCGGTGGTGGCCGAGGGGCTGCCAGACGGCCCCGTGGCCACCTGGCTGGCGGTGCTGCCGACCTCGTGGCCGGTGCTGGCGGTCGAGGCCGCCGCCGGCGGGCACTGGGCGGTG
>NZ_LAJC01000110.1 GCF_000981225.1 Allosalinactinospora lopnorensis | reverse complement strand
GGCGGCACGGTGTTCGGCGTCGGCCTTGGCCGCCTCGCGCAGCAGGGCGAGGTGGCCGGCCATGAGCATCGCAGGCGGGGCCAGTACCCACCACGCCCCAGGCCCATGGCCACCGCGATGCCGGTGAGGACGAGCAGCAGTGCCAGGCCCGTCGTACGGCGCCGGCGGCGCGCGATGATCCGGGCCCGGCCGGCGTAGCGGCGTGGCGGCCGCGCCCCGGGGACGGTTCCCGGCTCGTCCCCGGCGCCGTCATCCGGCTCCGCGCCGTGCGGGGCCCGGGGCCGTACTCCCCCTTCGTCGTCGGTCTCGTAGTGGAGGACCTGCGTCCGGTCGGGGTCCTCCTCAAGGCCGGCGCCGTTCCCATCGTCCTCCTCCGGCTCGACGGCGCCGCCGGAGTCCTCGCCCTTCGCGCCGCTCCGGCGGGCCGGGGCGGGCGAGGGGTCGGCGGCATCGCGCCGCAGCAGCATCGGCACGAGCACGATCAGCCAGACGACCACGATTGCCAGATACAGAGGAGAGCTGCTCATCACCCCTCCTCGTACCGCCGGTCCCTGGCCATGTCCCGACGCTCCAGCGATACGGCGGCCCATCCGCGGCGCACGTCGCGGGACGATGCACATGCGTGCCGCCCCGAAGTCACGGTCTGACGGTTACGCCGTCCGAAGCACCGTTCGCCATCCGATGTCCTCCACGCGCCCCAGACAGGTGTTGCCAGCGTCGTTGATGCGTCTATGTTCCGCACCGTACGGCCCTGTGTCCGGAAATGGGCAGTATTCGGACCGGAGTGTCGCCAGATTGCAGTCTTTCCTCTTCCTCGGATAACGCTCCCAGCGCGGGAATGGCGACGGGTACCGCCGGCCGCGCGAAAAACGCGGAACCGTGCGGCCGCGCCGCGGCGAACCACACTCGCTGTCCGGCGATTATCCCGCAAACAGTGCGACGCCGACCGCATGTCCCACGCTATTCGCCGCACCCCGCTAGCCGGTCTTCTACGGTTACGGCCGTCCTGGTCGCGAACTGGGTGAGCCCGGCGTGTCCCCGGGCGAGGAGGTGCCATCCGGCGGCCGACCGCGCTCCCCCTCGTCCGATCGCCGCCGCCAGCGAGCGAGCAGCCCTTCGGGGACGTCCTCGCTGGTGAGCGCGTAGCAGATGTGATCGCGCCAGGCGCCGTCGATGTGCAGTTGCCGTTTACGGACGCCCTCTTCGCGGAACCCGAGCTTTTCGGCGACCCTTCTGCTGGCTCGGTTCTCGGGTCGGATATTGGCCTCGATCCGGTGCAGTCCCACTGCGAGGAAGCAGTGGTCGACCGCCAACGCGACCGCCGTCGGTGTGATCCCCCGCCCGGCATAGGCGCTGTCGATCCAGTAGCCCACCTGAGCGGAACGGGCCGAGCCCCAGACGATCGCGCCCACGGTCAACTGGCCGGCGAACGCCCCTTCGTATGTGACCGCCCAGGGCATCGCGATGCCCTGCCGGGCCTCCTTGCGGACGGCCTGGATCATGGCGATGTAGGGCGCGATGCTCGACGACTGCAGCGGCATCTCCGGATGCGTCGGCTCCCATGGGCGCAGCCACTCCACGTTGCGGATACGCGTCGTCCGAAGAGCCCCGGCATCGCGGAGCCTCAATGGGCGCAGACCAACCGGCCCTTCGTTCAAGGTGACCGGCCAGCCACGTATCCGACTCAACTGCCTGTCCCTCCGACACCTCCGGCACCATCGGTGACCGGGGATGGAACATATGCCGCCGGGGACGCGCGGGAAGCGAGACGTCCCGCCGGAATGACAACGACCAGTATTCCACCATGCGCACCACGCCGGTCGCCCGTCTCCGCCGGCGCTCCGCCCGCGCCGGCCTGCTCCGCTGTCTCCTCTCCCTGCCCAACGCTCATCGGGGGGACCACGAAATCCCTGGTCAGGGCGACTTCCCCGAGTGATCGCCACCACGCATCTGATCGATGGCGTGGCCGAGGATCGGCCCCAGGACCTCCATTCCGTCGCGGACGCCCCCACTGGACCCCGGCAGGTTGACCACGAGCATACGGTGCCCGGCGCCCTCGGCCACGCCGACGAGACCGCGGGACAGGACCGCGGAGGGGACCCCCTTCTCCCGCCCGGCGGCGCGGAGCGTCTCGGCGATTCCCGGGATCTCATACCGCAGTAACGGACGGGTGACCTCGGGGGTCTCGTCGTTCGGGTTCACACCGGTGCCCCCGGTGGTGATGGCGGCGTCGTGTCCCTCCTCCAGCGCCCGCCGCAGGGCGTCGGCGACCGGCGCCCCGTCGGGGACCACCCGCGGCCCGCTGGTCCGGTACCCGGCCTGCCGCAGCAGGTCTACCAGGACCGGCCCGGAGCGGTCCGGGTAGACCCCGGCGGAGGCCCGGTTGGACACGGTGATGACGACCGCGCTGTGCACGTGCTCCGTCCCGCCTGCCGCTCGTGCCCCGCTCACCGCGACCGCCGCCAGTGCCCGCTCTTTCCGCCGGTCTTCTCCTCGACCCGGACGTCGGTCACGACCGCCTCGGGGTCTATGGCCTTGACCATGTCCACCAGCCCCAGCGCCGCCGTCATGACGCAGGTGAGCGCCTCCATCTCGACCCCGGTGCGGTCGGCTGTGCGTACGGTCGCGCTTATGTCGACGCGGTCGTCACGGACCCGCAGCGCCACATCGACGCCGTGCACGGCGATGGGGTGACACAACGGCACGAGGTCCGGGGTGCGCTTGGCGCCCTGGATGCCCGCCAGCCGGGCCACCGCCAGGGCGTCCCCCTT
This sequence comes from Allosalinactinospora lopnorensis, assembly GCF_000981225.1. Classification (GTDB taxonomy): domain Bacteria; phylum Actinomycetota; class Actinomycetes; order Streptosporangiales; family Streptosporangiaceae; genus Allosalinactinospora; species Allosalinactinospora lopnorensis. The sequence continues at coordinate 7,426 of NZ_LAJC01000110.1, read as the reverse complement.
GGGTACCTCGCCCTCGCGCAATGCGGCGACGACCTCGGACGAGACCAGGACGCGACCGGTCGCGGTCGCGGTTCGGGCGACGGCCTCCTTCGCCGACACGTCGACCATGCGGGCCGCGCCGGAGGAATCGAGGTGGCTGAACCCGGACGGGTGTGACTCGGACATCGGATGACGCGCTTTCTTCGACGGGGTCGGAACCGGTGACAAGCACGACGTTACGCGGCCGGAGGGCCGGTACGGTACGCGCGTCGCCCCCCAGAGCCGGCCGGCGCCTTCCGCACCCGGCGGCACGCGCCTCAGTACGCGTCCGGCAGCTTCACGACCTCGACCACGCTGCCCTCCGCCAACTCGGTGACCGCTTCCGGAACGACCGCAAGCGCGTTGCTCCCGGCCAGGGCGGACAGCTGGTGCGATCCCTGCCGGGCGACGGGGGTGACCGTGTAGGCGCGGCCGGCCCCTTCGGCGGCGTGGTCGTGTTCCAGGACCGCCCTCAGGAAGGAGCGCTTCCCCTTGGGCGAGGAGGCGACCGGCGCGGTGAGGCGGGCGCGTACCGTCGGCGGCGGCTCGGCCGGCAGTCCGCGCATCCGCTGCAGCGCCGGGCGCACGAACAGATGGAACGAGACGAACGAACTCACCGGGTTACCCGGCAGGGTCAGGATCGGCGTCTTGGTGCCGCCGACGGTGCCGAACCCCTGGGGCATGCCCGGTTGCATGGCGATCTTCTCGAAACGCACCGTCCCCTGCCGCGAGAGCACCTCTTTGACCGCGTCGTAGGCGCCCATGCTCACCCCGCCCGTGGTCAGGACGATGTCGGCCTGCGGCAGTACGCCTTCGAGCGTTTCCAGGACGGTCGCCGGGTCGTCGCCGATGAAGCCGTACCGGTCGGCCGTGCAGCCCGCGTCCAGGGCAGCCGCGGTGAGCATGAAGCTGTTGGACTCCCAGATCTGCCCGGGGCCGAGCGGTCGGCCCGGTTCCACGAGCTCCTCGCCGGTGGAGAGCACGACGACGCGCGGGCGCGGGCGGACCCGGACCGTCCTGCGGCCGACCGAGGCGAGGACCGCCATCTCGGCCGCCCCCACGCGGACGCCTTCGCGCAGCACCTCCGCGCCCGCCTCGATGTCCTCCCCCGACCTGCGCACAGCGCCGCCGTCACTCACGTCGCGGGTGAGGGACACCTGTTCCGTCCCGCCGTCCGTCCATTCCACCGGGACCACGGCGGTCGCGCCGCCGGGGAGGGGGGCACCGGTCATGATGCGCGCGCACTGCCCGGGACGGATGGTGGTGGCGGAGGTGTCCCCGGCGGGGATGTCGGCGACCACGGGAAGGCGCACCGGGTTCTCCGGCGACGCTCCGGCGACGTCGGCGGCCACCACCGCGTACCCGTCCATCGAAGAGTTGTCGAAATGCGGGAGCGACACCGGTGAGGTGACCGGTTCCGCGAGCACCGCCCCGTGCGCCTCGATCAACCCCAGCTCGACCGGGTCGATCGGCGCCACCAGCTCCAGGAGGTCCAAGACGTGCTGTTCGACGCTCTTCATCGGTGCTACCTCACGCGTTAGTCGGCACTGCGCCCCCCGTCCGGGGCGGCGGGGGTGGTGTCGTGCTTCGCCACGAACTCGCGCAGCCACGGAAGCAGCTCCGCGGCGAGCTCGGGGCGCTCACAGGCGAATTCCACCACAGTGCGAAGGTAATCGGCCTTGTTTCCGGTGTCGTAGCGCTGCCCGCGGAACAGCACACCGTAAACCGGGCCGCCGTCGTCGGGCTTGCGCCGGGCGAGTTCGCGCAGCGCGTCCGTCAGCTGGATCTCGCCTCCGCGGCCGGGCGGTGTATCGCGCAGCACGTCGAAGACGGCCGGGTCGCAGATGTAGCGCCCGATGATCGCCCAGCGGCTCGGGGCCTGCTCCTGCGGCGGCTTCTCGACCAGGTCGTTGACGACGACGACATCCTCTTCGGCGGTCTTCTCGATCCTCGCGCAGCCGTAGAGCGAGACCTGCTCCGGCTCGACCTCCATGAGCGCGACCACACTGCCCCCGTGGGTCTCGCGGACCTCGATCATCCGTTTCAGCAGCGCCGCGTGTTCGCTGATGATGTCATCCCCGAGCAGCACGGCGAACGGCTCGTCGCCCACGTGGCGTCGGCGCACAGAACAGCGTGTCCGAGCCCTCTGGGCTCCCCCTGGCGGACGTAGTGCACCTGTGCGAGCTCACTGGACTCGCGGACCGAATGCAACCGCTGGATGTCGTTCTTCGCGCGCAGCGCCTCTTCCAGTTCATAGGCGCGGTCGAAGTGGTCCTCGATGGAGCGCTTGCTGCGCCCGGTGACCATCAGTACGTCGTGGAGGCCGGCCGCCACGGCCTCCTCCACGACGTACTGGATCGCGGGCTTGTCCACGATCGGCAGCATCTCCTTGGGTGTCGCCTTGGTGGCGGGCAGGAAGCGGGTACCGAGGCCCGCGGCGGGTACCACGGCCTTGGCCACGCGGGGTTGGAGGCTGTGTGTTTCACTCATGTCGGCACTTTAGGTCACATCCCTTCGAGAACCGACCCAAGACGCCCCGGCTGACCTGCAAGTCCGTGCGATGTTCCCGGTAGACGGGCTGCACCTTCCCAGACGTTCACTCCCGGTTCGACTCACTCTCACTTAACGGTGTTCAGCTGAGAGACTTCTGTGCCATGGACACCGAGGCGAAGCGGGACATGCGCCGGCGGATCACCGCGGCGCGGCGGACAGTATCCGAGGAACAGGTGGCGAAGGCCGGATCGGCGATCCGCGACGCGCTCACCGCGCTGCCCTCTCTCACGATGGGCGGGACGGTGGCTGCCTACTACTCGGTGGGCACCGAGCCCGACACCCGCAAGTTGATCACCACCCTGTGGAAACAGGGGACGTATGTGCTGCTGCCGATCTACCAGCCCAACGGCGATCTCGACTGGGCGGGCTACGACGGACCCGACAGCCTGGTCCGCACGGACCAGGGACTGCTGGAGCCGACCGGGCACCGCTACGGGCTGGACGCGGTACGGCGCTGCGCCGCGGTCGTCTGCCCGGCGCTGGCGGTCGACCAGCAGGGGGTGCGGCTCGGCCGCGGTGCCGGCTGCTACGACCGGACACTGGACAGGATCGGGCCGAACACGCGCACGGTCGCGGTGATTTACGACACAGAACTCGTAGCCGCTGTTCCCGCGGAATCCCACGACCGCCCCGTACAGGGAGTGGTCACACCCGAGCGGGGCGTCCACTGGTTCTGATCCCACCGCGCCGGCGGGCGGCGGAGGGAACAGTGTCGCGTTACCTTGCGTTACCGCTTCTGGCGGCGCCGCCGGAAACAGCGCATGGTGCAGACCCCCGCTGTCGCGGCTATGCGTCCCGAGCGCGTACCATTTAGCAGTCGAAGGGCGAGAGTGCCAGCGAGGAGGAGCCCGTGCCTACGTACCAATACGCCTGCACCGAGTGCAATGGCCAGTTGGAGGTCGTGCAGAGCTTCAGCGACGACGCGCTGACCGTCTGCCCCGATTGCCAGGGTCGGCTGCGCAAGGTGTACTCGGCCGTCGGTATCGTCTTCAAGGGCTCGGGCTTCTACAAGACCGACAGCGGCTCCGGTTCCAAGAGCGCGGCGTCCTCCAACGGCTCCACCGAGAGCAAGAGCGACGGCTCCGGCTCGGACTCCTCGAACACGGGCTCCGCCGACAGCTCCGCCGGCTCGTCCGGTGGTTCCAGCGGCTCCGGTGGCTCGGACAGTTCATCGAGCACCTCGACGAGCGCCGCCACCGCCGCGTCCGCCTGACCGTTCCCGCACGGCCGCCCGGCAGGGCCGCCCCTTGTGGACAACGCCGACGCGGGCTCCTCCCGGCGGCCTACCGTGCGGGTATGAACGTCACCGGATCCGGCGCGGCATGATTCCGCGCCGCCACGCATTCAGCGGCTTTCTGGCCCGGTACCGGAGCGGGCTCGGGGCGCTCTGCGCCGCGCTGGCCCTCGTCGGCGCCGTCCTGCTGCTCCGGCCGCCGTCCGCGGCCACCGTGGACGTGCTGGTCGCCTCGCGCGACCTCACGGCCCTGTCCCCGATCAGCGAGGGCGACCTCTCGGTGCGCGCTCTTCCCCGGGAGGCGGTGCCCGACGGAGCCCTGCGACCCGGCTCCGAACCCACGGAGCGCTCTCTCGCCGGTCCGATGCTGCGTGGCGAGGTGATCACCACCGCGCGCGTCGCCGACCCGCCCGCCGAGGCCTACGGGCCCGGAATGGTGGCCGCCCCCGTCCGGATAGCCGATCCCGGTGTGGCGGCGCTGCTCGGCCCCGGCAGCAGGGTGGACATCCTCGCCGCCGGGGGCGATCCGTTCCTCGCCGATGCCGGCGACGGCCCCGCCGGGCCCGCGGCAACGGTCGCCGCGGACCGGCCGGTGATCGCCGTTCCGGAGGAGGACGGCACCGCCCAGGAGGCGGGCGCGCTCATCCTGGTCGCCGCCACCCCCGAGGAGGCGCGGGCCCTGGCCGGCCACGCGGCGGCCGGCCATCTGTCCGTCAGCATTACCGGATGACCGCGCTCCGCGGCCGTTTCCCCGGAACGCCGCTGGAGGAGGGGAGTCCGCTCCGGCACCGTACCGGGACGACCGACCGGACACACGCAACGGCCGCCGGGGCGGCGAACGCGGCGGTCACCTCTGGGCGTACTTGTACTCCCAGTGCCAGGGTTCGAACGGACTGGACTTCGCCCAGTCCGGATGGGACCAGCCGTACTCCCCGCCGTTCTGCTCCAGCCAGGTCCACTGCTCGGAGCGGTAGTTCTGCACTCCGCCGCACATGTCGACCGCGAGGCCGTCACCGTGGTTGCTGGTGCCGGGCACGGCGGCGTTCCCGGGCGGCTGCTCGGCGTAGACCCGGTGCTGGTTGGGGAGGTCGCGGTAAGAGCTGGTGAGGCAGATCTGGGTACCGAAGCGCTCGGTGTAGGCCTCGTTCATGGCCAGGAAGTCCACGGCCGCATCCGCGCGCAGGAAGTGGTCGCTCTCGTGCAGCTCGCACAGCGCCTCGCTGGGCAGTAGCCCGTTGGGGGCGCCGGTCGCCGCCTCACCCGCGCTGGGATCGCACTCCACGCCGGCCAGGTAGGCGTCGATGTCCATCCCGCGGTCCTCGAGTTCCTTGGTGAGCTTGTCCGTGCTCTCCTTGGACTGCGTACGCAGCGCCTTGAGGTCGTCCTGCAGCTCGACCTTCTCCAGCTGCGTCTGCGCCTGCAACTCCTGGGCGTCGCTCGTCAGGTCGACCTGTTTTTCGCGCAGCTCGTTGGCCTCTTCGAGGAGAGCTTCCTGGTCGTCGGACATCTTGACCACGTGCGACTCGACCTGCAGGTCCTGGTCGAGGGTGCCGGAGGTCATCAGCGCGAGGGTTCCGCCGTCGGGCTGCTGGTAGAGGGTGCTGGCGAGCTGCGACAGCGGCCCGCGCATGTCGGAGAGCTCAAGCTCGGTCTGCTGCAGTTCGTGCAGCGTGGAGACCAGGTCCTCCTGTGCCTCCTCCAGCGCCTCCTCGCGCTCGGTGTACTTCTCCGTGGCCTCCTCAAGGTCCTCTTTGGCCTGCTCGGCCTGCTCTTTGAGGGTGTCGAGATCGTCGTCCGCGGAGGCGGGGGCCGTCACCGGGGCAACAGCCACCTGCGCGCCCGGGACCGCGAAGAGGGCGACCAGCACCGTGAAGACCACGGCCTGGACGACCCGCCTCCTGGTCCAGGGGCGCGCCGTGAGGACGGTCAGGATCCCGCTTCTCGGTACGCGGGATGATCGCCGCGTCGAATCGAGAGAGAACGGCACGAGGATCCTCCGGCTGCCTGTTTCGGTCGTTCGCGTGGCCGCATCGCAACGTACTACACCCCCGCAACCGGGCGTGCCGGAGCGAACGCCCTGACGATACGAGTCGGCACAACGCAACGCCCTGTGCGGGCGGCAGTGCCCGCACGTTTCCTGATCAACTGATAGGGGGGCGGTCATCACCCTGGATCCACGTCCGCTGCGGCGTCCAGGTTCATTGCGGGACGGATCCGCAGCCCGTGCATGACAAGGGTCACTCAAGGGTCATGACAACTTCTCTGCGAGCAAGGGTACTCAATCGGAACGGAGAGCCAACCCCGCTGCTCGTTTTCGTTCTGACGCACAACGGTTCCAACCTCAGCTACCCTTGGACGGCGAACGGCCTCATAGCTCAGGGGACAGAGCACCGCTCTCCTAAAGCGGGTGTCGCAGGTTCGAATCCTGCTGGGGCCACTTGCGTGACCTGGGATTTCTCGCCGATGAGGGGTTCCGGGTCGAGGGTCTGGTCTCAGTTTCCGGGTCAGCCCCATAGTGCGTCTCCCATCCGGTCCAGTGCTCCGCGGGTGAGTTCGGTGTTGGCGTGGATGTAGCGGGCGGTCTGCGACATCTGGGAGTGACCCAAAATCTGCTGGATGGTCTTGGGGTCGATGCCCAGCTCCGCCAGCAGCGTCCCGGCGGTGTGGCGCCCGTCGTGGACCCGCGCGTCGCGCACGCCCGCGATGCGCAACACGTCCTTCCAGTCCGCCCAGTCGGCGCGCTTGCCGATCGGGCGGCCGTCGGGGCGACAGAACACCAGATCCCAGGATTCATCCCAGGCCGGCCCGGCTGCCAGTTTCTCGCGCTGCTGGTGGCTCCAGTGGACCCGCAGCTCGCGCACGAGCGGCCGAGGCACCGGCAGCACGAACTCCTCCAGCCCGGTGTCGTCGCGGACGCCCTTGCGCCGTGCGAAGTAGAACGCACCACCGCGGCGCTGCGGACATTCGCGCGCATGGCCTCGGCACTCACGCGGGCATGGCCGCCTGATCTCGGGGCATTGGTGGGACTTGACCTTGCAGCCGGCCTTGCACCGCTCGGTGTGGTGTCCCCGACATCCTCTCGGACATGGCCGCTTGTGCCGCGCGGCTGTGCACTCCTTGATGTCGTCGCACCCATGGCGAAACGGCTCTTGTTTGATCTGCCAGCCGGCCTGCATCTCAAAGCGCAATGCTCGCGTGCACGTCGCACAAGTCTCTGTGTCGGAGGCGAACAGGTCGGCGATCGGGTAGAAGATCCGACAGGTGTCGCAGATGCCGGTGATGCGAGACCAGCGCAATCCCAAGGCTTCGGACTGGCGAACCCCTAGGGCGAGTCCCACTGACCAGCGTGCGCCGTTGCGTCGGTTCCGACACGCCTTGAGCACGCTGCGGGCCTCAGAACGTGTGAGCGGTTCGTAGCGGGTGACCGCGCCCCCTCTGGGCGTCTTGACCAGCCGCACCGGGTTGCGGGCGATCAGGTCCCGGTCCTCGGCGACTTGGAACCCGGCCATGATCCGCCAGTGGATTTTCAGGATGGTCCGCGGCGCCAGTCCTTTCTCCTCTTCTAGCCAGAGGTAGAAATCTTCGATGTGCTCGGGCATGACCGCATCGATACGGTGCTGG
>NZ_LAJC01000109.1 GCF_000981225.1 Allosalinactinospora lopnorensis | reverse complement strand
GGCGCCGGGGCTCGGCAGGCGGTAGGCCTCCCGCATTCGACCGTGAGGCCTACCGGCGCCGCAACACCGTGGAGCGCTGTTTCAACCTGCTCAAGCAGAACCGCGCTGTGGCGACTCGCTACGACAAGAGAGCCACGATCTATGAGGGGACGGTCCAACTCGCCTCCATCCGCATCTGGCTCCGCGACCTCACCCATTCAAAAAACACGACCTAGACCCCAGAACGGACGTCGCCGGTGCTCTGGTCGCCGGCCGCCTTCAGCGTCGCGTGCATCGGTGCGTCGGGAACGTGCGCCGGGCGTTTGGCGTCGAGTTCCTCGCGCAGCACGGGAACGATCTCCCCGCCGAGGATGTCGAGCTGTTCGAGGACCGTGTCCAGCGGGAGGCCCGCGTGGTCCATCACCCACAGCAGCCGCTGGTAGTCGCCGAAGTGCTCGCGGAACGTCAGCGTCTTGTCGATCACCTGCTGCGGGCTGCCGACAGTCAGCGGGGTGGCCTCCATGAAGTCCTCCAGGGACGGGCCGTGCCCGTAGACGGGGGCGTTGTCGAAGTACGGCCGGAACTCGGCGATGGCGTCCTGGGAGTTCCTCCGGATGAAGGCCTGGCCGCCCAGGCCGACGATGGCCTGATCGGCGGCTCCGTGGCCGTAGTGCTCGAACCGCTCCCGGTAGAAGTTCACCAGGGCGATGAAGTGCTCCTTGGGCCAGAAGATGTGGTTGGCGAAGAACCCATCCCCGTAGTAGGCGGCCTGCTCGGCGATCTCCGGGCTGCGGATCGAACCGTGCCACACGAACGGGGGGACGCCCTCCAGGGGGCGCGGGGTGGCGGTGAAACCGTTCAGCGGCGTGCGGAACCGGCCCTCCCAGTCGACGACGTCCTCGCGCCACAACCGGTGCAGGAGGGCGTAGTTCTCGATGGCCAGCGGGATCCCGTCGCGGATGTTCTTGCCGAACCACGGGTAGACCGGCGCCATGTTGCCGCGGCCCATCATGAGGTCGACCCGCCCGCCGGCCAGGTGCTGCAGCATCGCGTAGTCCTCGGCGATCTTCACCGGGTCGTTGGTGGTGATCAGCGTGGTGGCGGTGGACAGCAGCAACCCGCGGGTCCGCGCCGCGATGTACCCGAGCATCGTGGTCGGCGACGACGGCACGAACGGCGGATTGTGGTGTTCGCCGGTGGCGAACACGTCCAGGCCCACCTCCTCGGCCTTCTCCGCGATCCGCACCATCGCCGTGATCCGCTCGTGCTCCGACGGCGTACGGTCCGTCGTGGGGTCGGGCGTCACATCGCCAACGGTGAAGATTCCGAACTGCATCGTGGGCTCCTTGGCGGCGGGAAGTCGATACGTGGACGCCTGCCCGGCGGCTGAGTACAGCTAGGCGCCGGGGGCCGAGCGCAGAGCTTCCGGGGTGACCGGGTCGGTGATGTCGCGGAACCCGCCGTGCTTCTTCAGGTAGTCGGCCACGAAGGGGCACACCGGGACGATGCGCCTGCCCGCCTCGCGGGTGTCGGTCAGGGCTCGGGTGGCGAGGGTCGTGCTCAGTCCGCGGCCGGAGAACGCCTTGTCGACTTCGGTGTGGTAGAAGATCCGCTGCCCGTCCTTGTCCCGGTAGGCGGTGTATCCGGCCGTCCGCCCCTCGACCCGGATCTCGTAGCGGTCCTCGCCGTCGACCCGCTCGACGGTGATGGCCTGGTTCCCGTCCTCCGGCTCAACGGAATCCGGTTCGGTGCTGCTCATGGATCGGTTCCTCGATTCCGACGCGGCCACAAAACAGTTTCCTGGTCAACTATCCTGCCGCCAGCCTAGTTGACCAGGAAGCTCCCCGGCCGCCCGGCGGGGAACTAGTGTGGGCAAGGGGGGAAACCATGCAGATCACGATTGTCGGGCGCGGTGCCATCGGCGGGGGACTCGCCAACCGCTGGAGGCCGTCCGGGCACGAGGTCACCGCTCTCGGCCGGGAGGGCGGGGACGCCTCCGGCGCGGATGTGGTGGTCATCGCGGTTCCCGACCACGCGATCGCCGACGCCTGGGCAAGGTGACCGGCGCGGCCGGCAAGACCACCATCGACGCGACCAATTCCTTCAGCCCGCGTCCCGAGGGGTTCAACTCGCTCGCGGAGTACGTGAAGTCGCTCCTCGGCGGCCCGACCGCGAAATCGTTCAGCCTGAACTTCGGGTCCGTCTACGACTCCGTCGGCCGCGAACAGGTCGCGCCGAGCAACCTGTTCGCGGCCGACCCGGAAGCGCGCCAAGTAACCGAGCGGCTGAACCGTGACGCCGGTTTCGACCCGGTCTACGTGGGCGACCTGTCAAAGGCGCGGCTGATCGAGGACCAGCTCCCGGTGCTGTTCCTCGTCGCTCAGAACGCCGACGGGCCGGTGTTCTACCGCTACTCCAAGCCGGGGGGCCTCACCCTTCGCCGACCTTGACACCAACGGGGCCTCGCCTGCGGCTTCGACGCCGTTGAGCTCAAGACCGGGGGTGGGCCGCCACGATGGTCTTTCCGGTGAAGTCGACCATGGCCACTTCGGCGGCCATGGCTCCCTCGGTGAAGCGTTCGAGCACGCCGGCCACCCGGCGGCACAGCTCGTCGCCGGCCGGCTCCAGCAGCCCGGCGGCCTCCCAGAGCTCGTAGGCGTGCCGGCCGGTGTTGGCGGCGTCCACCTGGACGGCCAGTTCCTCGTCCCCGCCGACCTCGCGGGTGATCTCGCCGAGGAGTTCGGTGGACACCTTGGAACGGGTGTAGTGGGTCATCAGCACGCCGGCCGCGAGCTTGCTCAGCTTGCCCGCCATTCCGACGAAGACGACCCTGGTCAGCCCGTGCTCCCTCGCCCGGCGGAGCCCGGCCCCGGTGAAGTCGCCGACCTCGACGAAGCAGACGTCCGGCAGTTCGGGGTGGCGCAGCATGGCGCCTTTCTCGGTCCGGCCTCCGGTGCACAGCACCAGCGTGCTCTCGCCCTGGGCGGCCATGACCGAGACCGCCTGCTCGACACTGGCCCGCCAGGACGCCGTGGAGAACGGCCTGACGATGCCGGTGGTCCCGAGAATGGAGATCCCGCCGAGGATCCCCAGTTTCGCGTTGGTCGTCTTGCGCGCCATCCTCTCGCCCTCGGGCACGCTGATGACCACCCGCACACCCTCCCGGTCGACATCGATGACCTCCCGCACCGCCTGGGTGATCATCTGCCGGGGCACCTCGTTGATCGCCGGGCCGCCCGGGTCGAGTCCCAGGCCGGGTTTGGTGACCACCCCCACCCCGACCCCGCCGTCCAGCTCCAGACCGGAGCCCGGCCCGCGGGTGACGGTCGCCGTGATGTGCGCGCTGTGCGTGACGTCGGGGTCGTCGCCGGCGTCCTTGACCACCACCGCCTCCGCCCTGGCCGCCGAGACCACCTCGCAGCGCTCCGGGGCGAACGTGACCCGGCGTCCCGAGGGCAGCGCCACCTCCACGACGTCCACCGCCCGGCCCGTGGCGAGTGTCTGCGCGGCCGCCTTCGCCGCGGCCGAGGCGCAGGTACCCGTTGTCCAGCCGGTGCGCAGCGCCTTCTGCCGGACCTTCGCGGTGCGCGGGAGATCGGGCTCGCGGAGCTCCGGCCCCGTGTCCGGTTCCGCGCCGGGGCCCTCACTCATGCCCGCCGGGCCTCGCGCAGCTCGCGCCGGGCCCCGCGGTCGGCACGCCGGTAGCCGTGGAAGTGCCCGGGGTGGTACAGGTGCGAACGCGTCCCGCCGGCGGACAGCGCGGGCCCCACCAGCACCAGCGTGTGCTTCCACAGCTTGTGTTCCTTGACGGTGGCCTCCAGGTCGCCGAGCGTGCACCAGACCAGCAGCTCCTCGGGCCAGGTGGCCTGGTAGGCGATCAGGCACGGGGTCTCGGGCGGGTAACCGCCGTCGAGCAGCTCCTGCTGCAGTTTCCCGGAGCGGGCCGCGGAGAGGAACAGCGCCATGGTGGTGCCGTGCCGCGCGAACTCGCGGACCTCCTCGCCCTCCGGCATCGGCGTCTTCCCGCCGCCGAGCCGGGTCAGGATCACCGACTGGGCGACCTCGGGGATGGTCAGCTCCCGCTGCGCGAGCGCCGCCACCGCGCTGAAGGCGGAGACCCCCGGAATGACCTCGACCTCCAGGCCGAGGCCGGTGCACTCGTCGAGCTGCTCCTGCATCGCCCCCCACAGCGCGGGGTCGCCGGAGTGGATCCGCGCGACGTGCAGGCCGTCGCGGACCGCCCGCTCGTAGTAGGGCAGCACCCCTTCCATGGGCAGCTTCGCCGAGTCGACGATCTCGGCGTCCCGGCGCGCGTACTCCAGGACGTCGGCGTGGACCAGGCTCGCCGCCCAGATCACGACGTCGGCCGCCTCTACGGCGCGCACCGCCCGGACGGTGAGCAGGTCGGCGGCGCCGGGGCCGGCCCCCACGAAGGTGACCCTGCCGCCCGCGCTCCCCCGTTCGCCGGTTTCCACGTGTTCGCTCACAACTTCCCTCCGCGCTCGCTGCGGCGTGCCGGGGCGATCAGCGTCGACAGGTACGGGAGCGTACCGTCCTCCAGTTTGGCCACCGGGACGATCTCCTCCTTATCCAGCCCCAGGCGCGCACCGTACACGGCGTCCTCCAGCCGGCCCGATTCGCGCAGGGCCGAGACGACGTCCGGGGCGAACCTGCCGAACTTGTACGCCACGACCGTTGCGTCCGTGGCCAGCGCCCGGCGCAGCCGGTCCACGCCGCCGGTCACCGGTAGCAGTGTCAGCGGTTCGCCGCCCTCGACGAGCACGCTGCCCGAACGGGACGCCAGGTCCTGCATGGCAGTGATGCCCGCCACCGTCTCGATCCCGGCTTCCGGCGCCAGCTCGCGCACGGTCTGCGCCAGGTAACTGAACGTGGAGTAGACGTTGGGGTCGCCGATGGTGGCGAACGCGACAGTGCGCGCCCCCTGCTCGAAGTGCCGCACGACGGTGCGCGCGGCCTCCTCCCAGGCGCGCACCCGGCGCTCACTGCGCCCGTTGCGGTCGTTCAGCGCGAACACCACGCGTTCGATCGCGCTGTCGGCCACGTGCTCGCGGACGGTGGCCTCGGCCCGGCCCGGCTCGTCCAGCGCCATGACCGGGACCAGGACGACATCGGCCTCGCGCATCCGCCGTACGGCCTTCACCGTCACCAACTCCGGGTCACCGGGACCCACCCCGACCCCGACGAGCCGTGTGCTCGCGCCCATGTCACCGCGCTTTCCGTCGTTTCCGATCGCCTTTTCAGGATGCCGCAGCTCAGCGTATCGGTGTACGGCCGGCGGCCGTCCGGGCGGGAGGGGGTCGGGCGGTCCGGCCGGTTTCCGCCGCGGTGCCGGGCAGCGCCTACGCTGGACGACCGTCGGCTGATCGGATGGTTCGAAGGGGGCGGATGTGGCACAGGTCCCGCGGGTGGTGATCGCGGCACCGGCATCGGGAAGCGGGAAGACCACGGTCGCCACGGGGCTGATGGCCGCGCTGGCGTCGCGCGGGACCAGGGTCTCCGGACACAAGGCGGGACCCGACTACATCGATCCCGGGTACCACGCGCTCGCCACGGGGCGGCCGCCGCGCAACCTGGACCCGGTCCTGTGCGGCGAGGACCGCATCGGCCCCCTCCTCCGGAACGGGGCGGCGGGCGCGGACATCGCCGTGATCGAAGGCGTCATGGGGCTGTTCGACGGCGCCTCCGAGCCGCGGCACTTCCACGGCCCGGGAGACTTCGCCTCGACCGCGCACGTCGCGGCGCTGCTCGGCGCACCCGTCGTCCTCGTTGTGGACGCCGCCCGCACCAGCCGGTCCGTCGCGGCGCTCGTGCACGGTTTCCGCGGCTACGACCCGCGGGTGCGGGTGCAGGGGGTGATCCTGAACCGCGTCGGCTCCGACCGGCACGAGGAGCTGCTGCGCGACGCCCTCGACGACACCGGGGTCGCCGTGCTCGGCGCGATCCGCCGGCACTCCGCGATCGAGACCCCCTCCCGGCATCTCGGCCTCATCCCCGCGGCCGAACGGGCATCCGCCGCGCGCGAGGCCGTCGACGCCCTCGGCTCGCTGGTCGCCGACTCCTGCGACCTCGACGCGATCACCGGGCTGGCCCGCGCGGCGGCCCCGATGAGCGAGGCCCCCTGGGACGCCGCCGCCGAACTCCCCGAGCCGGCCGACCCCCGGCCCGCCAGGATCGCCGTGGCCGGCGGCCCCGCTTTCACCTTCGCTACGCCGAACAGGCGGAACTGCTGCGAACCGGCGGCGCCGATGTCGTCTGGTTCGACCCGCTGCGCGACGAGACGCTGCCCGAGGGCACCCGCGGGCTCGTCATCGGCGGCGGCTTCCCCGAGATGCACGCGGCCGAGCTGTCCGCCAACGCCCCCCTGCGCGAGGCCGTGACCGAGCTCGCCTCCCGGGGCGGCCCCGTCGCCGCCGAGTGCGCCGGCCTGCTCTACCTCTCGCGGAGCCTGGACGGCGCCCCCATGTGCGGTGTGCTTCCCGCCGACGCCCGCATGACGGAACGCCTCACCCTCGGCTACCGCGCCGCCGTCGCCGTGCGGGACTCGGTCCTGGCGCCGGCCGGAACCCGGGTGAACGGCCACGAGTTCCACCGCACGGCCCTCACACCGGCGCACGGGCCCGATCCGGCCTGGCAGTGGAAAAAGGATGGCCCCGAGGGGTTCGCGGGTGCGACGCTACATGCCTCGTATCTCCACCTGCACTGGGCAGGAGCACCGGCGCTCGCCGCCCGGTTCCTGGACTCGGTGCGTGAATCCGCTGACGGGAACGAAACGTGAGCACGGCAGAACCGACCCCGGCACCGACGCTTCCGGCCACCATCCTGCAGACCGAGCGGCTGACCCTGCGCGCCTTCACCGAGGCCGAGGTCGACAGCGTGTACGAGGCCGTACGCGACCCCGGCATCCAGCGGTGGCTGCCGCTGCCCGGGCCGGGGGAGCCCTACACCCGCGCAGACGCCGAGCAGTGGTGCCTGACCACGGCCCCGGAGGCGCGGGTGAGCGGCGACGGGCAGCAATGGGCCGCGATCGACCGCGGTACGGACCGGTTCGTCGGATCGTTCGGGCTGACCCGCACGATGTGGCCCGCCATGCGGACCGAGGTGGGCTACTGGGTCGCTCCGTGGATGCGGGGCCAGGGGTTCGCGCCCGAGGCGGTGACCGCGGTCTCGCGGTGGGCGATCGACCAGGGTTTCCAGCGTGTAGAGCTGAAGGCCGCCGCGGCCAACACCGCGTCGCGCCGCGTGGCGGAGAAGACCGGGTTCCGCTTCGAGGGCGTCGAACGCAACGCCATGCCGCTGCACGAGGGCCGCACCGGCCTGGCCGTCTACAGCCTCATCCCGGACGACCTGGGGTGAGGCCGGCGTTCGCCACGTCGAAGTCGCGGGTTTGGCGCATCAGGATCTCGCTGCCGTTCCACAGCAGGACCTCCTCGCGGAAGCAGTCGTCCTCCTCGCCGTCCTCGTCGACGAGGGCGCAGGTGGACAGGTACAGGCCGAACTCATGGCCCTTGGACAGTTCGCCGAGCGCCCAGGGGTGGAGGCCGTCCACCGTTGCCGGATCCGCCCCTTGGGCCAGCTCGTGTACCGCGATGATGGGACAGTTCGGAACTCGCCTGGGCTCCAGTGAGGCGAGGACAGCGCGGAGAAAGTAGGCAGCGCCCATGGAGATCACTCCTTGTCTAGGGGGTGACCTCCAAAGTAGATGGTCTAATGACAGCAGTCAATCACTTGAACAGGGTTGGGTATATAGTCCAGTACATCTGGTTTTGGAAGGGAATGGCACCGTGGCATACCTGAACATCCGGCGTGTCCGACTGGGACGGAAACTGGCGAAGCTGCGCAAACACGCAGGTCTCAGCCAGGTACAGGTCGCGGAGAAGTTCAACGGAAACCAGACGACCTTCGCGCGCTACGAACGTGGGGAAC
Source organism: Allosalinactinospora lopnorensis (assembly GCF_000981225.1). Taxonomy (GTDB): domain Bacteria; phylum Actinomycetota; class Actinomycetes; order Streptosporangiales; family Streptosporangiaceae; genus Allosalinactinospora; species Allosalinactinospora lopnorensis. Next base: position 2,397 of record NZ_LAJC01000109.1, on the reverse strand, counting down.
GGGCACCCCAACGCACGATGCTCCGGCAGCTCCTTGAGCTGTACGACGTGCCCGAAGAGGAGCGCGAGGAGGTGATGACGCTCTACCGGCTGGCCGAACGCCCGAGCTGGTGGTACCCCTACCGGGACCTCATCCGCCCCGAGTACGCCGCCCTTATCGATCTGGAGTCGGACGCATCAGAAATCCGCACCTACGAAAGCCTCGTCCCCGGGCTCTTGCAGACACCCGACTACGCACGTCAGATCTGTCAACACGGGCCCCAGGAGATCGACAGTGCGGAGGTCGAACGGAGGTTGGAACTTCGACTGGTCCGGCAGGAAATCCTCTCCTCGCCCGACCATCCCCGCCTGGTCGCCCTCATGGACGAAGGCGCACTGCGACGTGTCGTGGGCGGCCCGAAGGTCATGCGCGAGCAGATCGCACACCTGATGAGAGTCGCTGAGCAGGCCCGAACTACGATCCAGATCGTCCCCTACACCGTCGGAGCGACTCCCGGCGCCTCCGGTAGCTTTACCCTCATCGACTGCGAGGGCACTCGTGTCGTCTATACGGACACCATCGTCGGGGAGATGTATCTGGAGAACAGACCAGAGGTCAAGATCGCTTCTCAGGCTTTCGAAAGACTCTTGGGCTTCGCCTTGAGCACCAATGACTCCGCCGCACTCATGCGGCAGTACATGGAGGAATACGCATGAGAATCAGATCGAGCTTCAGTACCCAGCAGGGCGCGTGCGTGGAGGTCGAGCAGATCGGCGACGAGTTCCACCTCACCGACAGCAAACACCCCGAACGCCCCGCCCACATCTACACCAGAACCGAATGGCGCGCCTTCCTCCAAGGCGCACGCAACGGCGAATTCGACTTCGACGTCTTCACCGAAGAACCCGCCAACTGACCGCCGCCCCACCTCCTCCACAACGGGTGCCCACACGGCCGTGGCGCACCCGTCCCATCAGGCGATTCCCGGCGATCGTGAAGAAATTGCTCCTTCAGCGCGCACGAAAGAACCATTTCTTCACGATCGGCGGTGAGGGCCCCGCACGCGGCGAGGGTGGACGGATCCGGCCGCCCGACCTCCTAGCGCACCCCACACCCCCGCGAAGCCGCACAGGCCCCTCACCACTCGATGCCGCGCTGCCCCTTCTGGCCCGCGTCCATCGGGTGTGTGACCTTGGTCATCTCGGTGACCAGGTCCGCGGCGTCCAGCAGACGGTGGTCGGCGTCGCGGCCGGTGATGACGACGTGCTGGGTCCCGGGGCGCTTGCGCAGCGTCTCGACCACGTCGTCGACGTCGACCCAGCCCCATTTCATCGGGTAGGTGAACTCGTCCAGCACGTACAGCCGGTAGGTCTCGGCGTCGAGGTCCCGCTTGATCTGCGCCCACCCTTCGGCGGCGTCGGCGGCGTGGTCCTCCTCGGTTCCGCGACGCTGGATCCAGGACCAGCCCTCGCCCATCTTGTTCCAGACGACCTCGCCGCCCTCGCCGGACTCGCCCAGCACCCGCAGGGCCGTCTCCTCCCCGATCCGCCATTTCGCGGACTTCACGAACTGGAACACGCCGATCCGCCACCCCTGCGCCCACCCGCGGGTGGCCAGGCCGAACGCCGCGGTGGACTTCCCCTTGCCCGCCCCGGTGTGCACGACCAGCAGCGGGCGGTTGCGGCGCTGGCGGGTGGTGAGGCCGTCGTCGGGAACGTAGGCCGGTTTGCCCTGCGGCATGTCTGCTCTTCTCCTTCGACTCGGTTCACGCGGCGCGCGTGCGGCGCACCAGGCCTTCGAGGGCGTCGGCGCCCAACTCCTCCAGGCGGACGCCCGTCCCGCCCATCTCGGCCGCCAGGCGCGCGGTCAGCCCGAGGCGCACCGGCCCCGATTCGCAGTCCACGACCACGCTCTGCACGCTCTGGGAGCGGATCCAGGCGGCGGCGCGCAGCGCGTCGCCGGATCCGCCGTGCGTGTCCTTCCCATCAGTGACCAGGACCAATAGCGGGCGCCGCCGCGGGTCGCGCAGGCGCTCCACCCGCAGCGCCTCGGCCGAGCGCAGCAGCCCGGCCGCGAGCGGGGTGCGGCCTCCGGTGCGCAGGTCGCGCAGCCGGCGCGCACCCGCCTCCACCGACGACGTGGGCGGCAGCTCCAGCCGGGCGTCCTTCCCCCGGAAGGTGACCAGGCCGACCTTGTCGCGGCGCTGGTAGGCGTCGAGGAGGAGGCTGAGCACCGCGCCTTTGACCGCGCGCATGCGCTGCCGGGCCGCCATGGACCCGCTGGCGTCCACGCAGAACAGCACGAGGTTGCCCTCGCGGCCTTCTCGCACGGCCTCCCGCAGGTCGGTTCCCCGCAGGATCAGGCCCCGGCCGTCGCGGCCGCGGGCGCGCTGGTGCGGGGCCGCCGCGCGCAGGGTCG
>NZ_LAJC01000108.1 GCF_000981225.1 Allosalinactinospora lopnorensis | reverse complement strand
CCTTAACAAACCACCACTAGCGGTGGTTTGTTAAGGCGGGCGTGGGAGTTGACATCCTCTCTCGCCTAAAGGCGGGAGAGTCCAGCCAACGGGGCATGTCCGCCGCTGGTGGTTGACGCTTGGTCGCCCGGGCACCCCGAGGGCTCCACGTCCTGGCACCCGCAATGTCCTGGGGCGTTTGCCGCTTCGCCGCGTGCGCGATGTTGCGCGCGGCGTTGGTGTCGGCGTTCGCTGTATATCGGCAACCGGGCGGAACACGAACCTCCAGCCCGTGATCGAGAGGCCGCACATCGAACTCCTCCCAGCGCATACGAAGCTCCGCCGGGGCGGCTACTACGGATCACGCAGCGAGCGCCAAGACGGCAGAGAGTGACCGGGATTTCCCTGATTCACCCCTGAGGCGTCCCGGAGATGCTCGTGCGCGGGTGGAATGTCGTTCAGTGGCCCCCTAGACTGACTTTCCATATGGAAAGTAAATAATCCAAATGGAAAGCAGCGCGAGTCGGAGGCCACCCGAACAACCGGTACGGCTCCCCGGCGGCTGTACTATCTCGACACCCTCAAACTGCTGCTGATCGTGCTGGTCGTGGTGCATCACGCCATCCAGGCATACGGCCCGGCCGACTGGTGGTACGTCGAGGGCGCGGACGGTGTTGAATCCCTCTCGGTTCTCTCCGTGGTCAACGGATCGTTCTCGATGAGCCTCTTCTTCCTCATCGCGGCGTATCTGTTGCCCCCCTCCTACGACCGCAAGGGGGGTGGCAGGTACCTACTCGACCGGTTCCGCCAGTTCGGCCCACCGATCCTGGTCGGGTTCCTGGTGATCATCCCGGTGCTGATGTATTTCTACTACGTCAACTTCCGCGACTATGGCCCGATCGGTTTTGGCGCCTACTACCTCGACATCTACCTGGGCATGGGTGAAGAACCAGCGGATTGGTCCGGGCCGATCTGGCCGGATCGCCAGTTCGGGCACCTGTGGTTCATCCAGCACCTGCTGGTCTATGCGGTGCTGTACGCGGTCTGGCGCGGGTTCTGCGTGGGGGTGACGTCGTGGCGCGGAGCGAGCTCCCCGTCCCCGGCCCGCCCCGCCACGGCCCCTGGCGCAGGCACGATCGTGGGGTTTACGCTGGCCGTCGCCCTGGCAACGTTCATCCTCCGCGGCTGGTACCCGGTCGACCAGTGGGTGCCCGTTTTGGAGTTCATCCAGGCCGAACCGGCCGACCTGGCCCAGTACGCCGTGTTCTTCATCGTCGGGATCCTCGCCTACCGGCACGGCTGGCTGTCGGCGTTTCCCACCCGGGCCGGCTACGTCTGCTGGGCATAGCCGTTGTGATGGCCGCGGCCCACTTTCTCACCGGCTCCTGGCTGGATGGGCTCTACGCGATGGGTGGCTGGAATGCCGGATCCCTGCTGTGGTCACTGGTGGAGACACTGATGTGCACCGCTTGGATCATCGGGCTGCTCGTGGCCTTTCGGCAATGGGCCAATCGACCCAACCGGCTGGTGGCCGCGCTGGCACCGGTCACGTTCACGGTGTATGTGCTGCACGTGCCCGTGGTGGTCGCCCTGCAGTACGCCATGGCCCTCACACCAGTGGGCCCGCTGGCCGCCTTCGCTGTTGTGGCCGCGGGCGGCGCCGTGGCCAGTTTCGCGCTTGCCTGGTGCGTCCGCCGCATTCCCTACCTGCGGGCACTGGTGTAGCCCAGCAGACACGCCCACCCCAACGGCCACGGTAGGTTACCGAGCATGAGTGAGCCTACGGTCTCGGATCTGACCGCGCGCGCCCGTCTGCGGATGGCGGCGCTGCGGCTGTTCGCCGAACGCGGCTTCGCAGCCACCTCCACCCGCGCCATCGCCGCCGAGGCCGAGGTCTCCCACGCCCTGCTCCGTCACCACTTCGGCTCCAAGGACGGGCTGCGCCGCGCCGTGGACGACGACGTCCTCAACACCTTCGACGACATCCTCGCCGACCTCGACGCCCCCACCACCACAGACGAGGCGTTGGCCACCTTCGCCCACGTCAGCGCGCGCCTGTTCGGCGCTGACGAGCCGCGGTGCAACTACCTACGCCGATCGCTCCTGGAAGGCAGCACGGCCAGCGGCGAGTTGTTCACCCGTCTCCTCGATGGCACCCGGATCCGGCTCTCGCTGTTGAGCGAGAGCAGCGACTCCTCGATCGAATCGGACGCCAACGCGGACGCTGAGTCCGACCGCTTCTGGGCGCCCTACCAGGTGCTGTTCCTGATCCTTGGCCCCATGCTGCTGGAACCGGCGATGCGGCACACCCTTAACACCCCCGTCTTCGCGCCCGAGGTGCTGTACAGCCGCAGCGCCGCCAACCAACGGCTACTTGCCCGCGGGCTCCCCACCATCCAAGGAGGTGACAGCGGACAGTGACTCGCACGCTCCGGCGGGCTGTTGGGGTGGAGCGTCTTGCGTTCCCCATGAAGCCGCCACCACCGAAGAGCCTGGAGCCGATGTGGTCCGACGGACCCAACCAGACAGCGCACACTCCTGAGAACACAGGGGTCCGCGGGGAAGGTGCTGAGGACCGCCAACCAGCGGTAACCGGCTCGTGGACCCTGCAAGACCGCAGTACAATCCGCGCCTGCGGGGCGAAGCCCCGCATCGGGGGTCCGGGGAGTGTCCCCCCGAAAGAAACAGCGGCCTGCGGGGAAGATGACCGAAGGTCATCGACCGGCGCGAACCAGCTCGTGGAGCTATGGGGACTCGAACCCCAGACCTCCTCCATGCCATGGAGGCGCGCTACCGACTGCGCCATAGCCCCTCGGGGTCGGGCGGCCGTCCCGCCGACTCCCAGCACGATAACGGAATCAGGTCGCTTCGTCGAAACGATTCCGCGGTCCGGCGGGTCGGCCCGCCCCTCCCGGACGGTCCGCTAGCGGTCGTCGCCCAGGGGCCGTTCCTCGGGCAGGCTGGCGGCGTTGTGCTCCAGCAGCCGCCAGCCGCCCGACCGCAGCGGGCCGAGCAGCGACCATGAGCAGTTGCCGAGCGGCCCGAGCACCTCGCGCCGCTCGGGCGGCAGGCCCAGCATCCGGTTGATCCCGCCGCGCAGCGCCGCGCCGTGGCTGACGACGACGAGCAGCCCGTGCTCCGGTACCGCGGCCAGGCCGCGGAGGACGGCGTCCTGCACCCGCTCCCCCACGGCCCCGAGGTCCTCGCCGCCGGGGATGTCCATCCGGGTGTACTCCTCGGCCCAGCGCTCCCGGATCTCGCCGGCGGTCAGTCCTTCCCACGGGCCGCCGAAGCGTTCCCGCAGCCCTTTGTCGTACTCCACGCCCAGTCCGGCGCACCGGGCGAGGAAGGCCGCCGTATCGGCCGCGCGGCGCAGGTCCGAGGCGATGATCGCATCGGGGCGCATGGTGGCCAGCAGCGCCGCCGCCCGTTCGGCCTGCGCCACCCCGAGCTCGTCGAGGGGGATGTCCGTCTGCCCCTGGAACCGCTTCTCGGCGTTCCAGGTCGTCCGGCCATGGCGCCAGCAGATGACACGGCGGGTCTCGGTCACGGGCTTGTCTCCAGACCGTCGGGAGGGCTCGGCGGGATTCCGGCGTGCGCGGATACGGGTGTCGCGTACGAGAGTACGCCCCGGCTACAGATCGGCGCTGTCTGCCGGGGTGCGCCACCGCCCCTTGGCGGTCTCGGGAAGCGTGATCTCGGGGCAGTCCTTCCACAGCCGTTCCAGGCCGTAGTGACCGCGCTCCTCCTCGCGCTGGATGTGTACGACGATCTCGGCGTAGTCCAGCAGTACCCAGCGGCCGTCGCGTTCCCCTTCCCGACGCACCGGCTTGGCACCCGCGCCGCGGAGCCGCTCCTCGATCTCGTCGACAATGGACCGCACCTGGCGGTCGTTGGGGGCTGAGCACAGGAGGAACGCGTCGGTGATGACCAACTGGTCGCTGACGTCGTACGCGACGATCTCCTGCGCGAGTTTCTCGGCCGCCGCCTCAGCGGCGATGTTCACCAGCTCGACGGCCCTGTCCGTGGCGGTCACGATATAGCAGCTGCCTCCTGTGGGCTCTCCCCGCCTGCGGATCGTCTCGCGCCCGGTCGGCGGTCAGTCTCCGCCACCCGTCATCCGATCGTCGAGGTAGAGCCCGGTCTTGTTGATGTAGCGGACGATGCCATCGGGCACCAGGTACCAGATGGGTTCGCCCTTTCGGACGCGTTCCCGGCACTCGCTCGATGAGATGGCCAGTGCCGGTACCTCCACAAGGCTGACCTTCCCGTCGGGCAATCCGGTATCGGTAAGCCGGTGTCCGGGACGATTACAGCCTACGAAATGCGCGAGTTCGAAAAGCTCGTCTACGTTGCGCCAGCTGAGGATAGCGCCCAGCGCGTCGGCTCCGGTGATGAAGAACAGTTCCACGCCGGGACCGTAGTTGCGGCGCATCTCGCGGAGCGTGTCGATCGTGTAGGTCGGCCCTCCGCGGTCGATCTCGATACGGTCCACGCGGAACTGCGGGTTCTCCGCGGTGGCGATGACCGTCATCAGGTAGCGGTCCTCCGCCGATGCCACTTTCGCGGGGTCCTTCTGCCACGGCTGCCCCGTGGGAACGAACACCACCTCGTCCAGATGAAACAGATGGGCGACCTCGCTGGCCGCCACCAGGTGCCCGTGGTGGATCGGGTCGAAGGTACCGCCCATGACGCCCACGCGCCTCGATCGCCGGGAGTTCCGCCCCGCCTCTCCGAGCGTGTTCGTCGCTTCCTGTTGCACCCTGCCACTCCGTTTCGTCCCTCGCGCCGGCGCAACGCCGAGGGTAACCGATGCGCTTCCCCCCTATTCCGTGCCTTACCCGAACAATGGGGCGAAGATCGCGTCATATCTCGATCCCGGAAATCATGGCGCCCGGATCCCGCGCGACATAGCATTCGGGCATGGCCACCAATACGCCCGACCGCACACGCGTCCGACTCGCCGACATCAGTTCCCGGGCCTACGAGCATCCGGCCGACCGTGGCGCACTGGTGGCGCTGCGGTCGCTCAGGGGGTTCGACGAGGTTTTCAAACGCCTCTCAGGTCTGTTCAACGAGCGCGCCCTGCGCCTCATGTTCCTCGCCAGCGCCGTCCGCGTCAGTGAGCAGCAGTTCCCGGACGTGCACAACTACGTCCGCGACGCCGCCTACGTCCTCGACCTCGACGAGGTCCCCGAGCTCTACGTCCAGCAGAACCCGAAGCCGAACGCCATGGCCATCGGCAGCCAGCGGCCGTTCATCGTCATGACAACGGGTCTGTTCAACCTGCTCGAAGCCGAGGAGCAGCGGTTCGTGGTCGGACACGAGGTGGGGCACATCCTGTCCGGGCACGCCGTTTACCGCACCATGCTGCTGGCCCTCATCCGGCTGGCCGCGAGGGTCGCGTGGATCCCGCTCGGCTACATCGGGCTGCGCGCGATCGTGACCGCGCTGGAGGAGTGGTACCGCAAGTCCGAGCTCTCGTGCGACCGGGCCGGGGTTCTCGCCGCTCAGGATCCCGACGCGGCCAAGCGCGCCCTGATGAAGATGGCGGGCGGCTCGCGGCTGGTCGAGATGAACCCCGACTCGTTCCTGGAGCAGGCGGCGGAGTACGACCGCGGCGGCGACGCGCGCGACAGCATGCTGAAGATCCTCAACCTGGTGGGACACACCCACCCCTTCGCGGTGATCCGCATGGCCGAGCTGGACCGCTGGATCAAGGACGGCTCGTACCAGCGCATCATCGACGGCGAGTACCTGCGCCGCGGCACCGACAGGGACGCCTCCGTCGGCGAGGAGGCCCGCAACGCGGCCAACTCCTACCGGGAGTCCTGGGAGCGGACGGCCGACCCGCTCATCGGCACGCTGCGCGACGTGGCGGGCAGCGCGGCCGACGCCGGGGGCAAGCTGTTCGACACCGTCGCCGACCGCTGGAAGAGCGCGGGACGCCGGGAGAACGGCGGCGAATCCGGCAACCGGAGCTGACCCGACTTGGTCTGCTCGTCCCCGGGAGCGCGCGGGGTCCGCTCCCGGGGACGAGCACACCGGCCGGGCTGGGCACGCCCGTCTCCGCCCGCGGCCTTCCTCTCCTCCGAGGCCGTTACCGGACGGGGGTGATGTAGGGGTCCGTCGCCGCCACGTCGCCGGAGTACGGGTAGGGAACGATGGGGATGTGCTTGCCGCCGGGGTTGCCCCCGCGGTCCTCGGTGAAGCTCAGCGTGCCGCTGGCTCCCTGCACCGCGTGCTCCTCGTTCAGCAGCAGTAGCTTTCCTCGGACATCCGCGAGCGAGGGTGGGCCTTCGTCCAGGGCCAGGGGGTTGGTGAGCCGGATGGCGCTGACCGCGGTGGCAATGGTGTCGTGGTAGGTGATGGCGTAGCCGTTGTCCAGCGTCTCTGGGCCACTGCTCGGGAGTTCCCGGTAGTGGGCGTAGAAGTCCTCGAAGCCCACCGGAGTCTCGGTCTCGCCCCGGGCCCAGCCGGGGTCGACCCCTGTGGCCTGGAGGACCGTGATCTTGCCTTCGTCGAGTTGTGCGTGGGTCTCCTCGTCGCCCCGCGGGTACAGCCCGACCTCCGCGAAAAAGACGGTGAGCGGCCTCGCACGGCATATCCGCTCGCTGAGAGCCTCCAGGAATATCTCCAGGTCGTATGCGCGTCCCGCGAAGAAGACCATGTCCGGGTCCGCGCTGCAGATGTTCTGCGTGATCGGGTAGAACACGTCCGGCCCGCCCTGCTCGACCGAGGCACCCGGAAACGGTTGAGCGGGGAACTCGATGTAGGCCTCCAGTCGGGCCCGGTAGGCCTCGCGCAGGGTGGTGACGAACGTGTCCGACTTCGTGCTGTCCTGGACCAGGAGCCCCGACTCGAGATCGTCCTGGTCGTCCAGGTATTGACGGAGGGCGGTGGTGAAGTCGGTGTTGCTGGGGGCGATCCGGAGCATGCCTTCGATGTGCTCGTGGTCGAGCCCGTCGGCGGTCGTGGCCCCGGTGACCATGGGGATCCCCTGTTGGGAGAGGCGCTCCGCAGCCTCGATGGTGCTAGCGGTGCTGACCCCCTGTCCCACCACCGCGACCAGGGGAGCGTCGTCGTCGACCATCTGCTCCAATTGGGCCACGGCGGTCGGCCACTGCGCCTGGACACTGCCCTCGTTGGCCAGGTGAAGCTGGATGAGCGGGTCCGGATCCCCGAGTCCACGGGTGCGGTTGGCCCGGCGCAGTGCCACATAGGCGCCTTCGAGTGAGCTGCGGACCTGCTCGGGGTGCATGGGGCTGCTGTCCGTCGGCGTCAGTGTGGTGAGCAGTGCGATCTTGACGTAGGGCACGCCCTCATTCTCGGCCTCCCCTACCACCCAGTCGTTCTCGGCCTTGATCTTCTGCTCGATGTCCCGGAACTCCGGGTCGAAGACGAAGGAGCCGTCGGTGACGCCGACGCACTCGCCCCCTGTGTACCGGACCCCGGAGAAGCCCCCGCATCGGAGCTCGGGGACGGCCCACCACATAAGGGAAACGAGAACGACCAGGCCGACCCCGAGCGCCAGCCACTTCCCGATCCGCCTCCCCGGGGGTACGGGCGGAGAGGGGATCAGATCATCATGCCTCACATAACCTCCTGGAGGTACTGAAGAGGAGAGGGCGCTATGACCAGTACCGCGCCAGTTCGTCATGGCGATCAGCTTGGTTGTGCAGCTCCACCGGCTGGTCTCCGTGAACCGCGATCCTTCTGTAGTCGAGCGCGATCTCCCTGTGGAGGTCCGCCCGCTCCGGTCCGGTGCAGCGGTCGTTGGCCAACCACAGCCCGGCGACCACCCGGGCCACCTGCACGAGATGGGGCGGGGACTCGCCCGCCATGGAGCGCGTCAGCTCGATCTGCCGCTCGAAAGGCGTGGAAGGAGCGGTGTCCGGTGCCATGCGCGGTGCCTCGGCGACGGAGAGCAGCAGGGACAGCCAGGTCTGGGCGATCCCGTTTCCCGGGAGGTACTCGGTGAGTCTCCGGGCCGCCTCCGGCAGCTCACCGCCGGCGAGAGCGTAGTACAACTCTCCGGCGACATCGCCGTCTTCACGGCACCGGTCGCGCAATCCCCTCTGGACGGTCTCCCAGTCCCACTGTCCGGCTCCCCGCCGGGCCAACCGGCGCAGCAGTAGTCGACGCAGTAGGGCATGGGCCGCGGTCGCCCTCTCCTCGTCCCACAGGCCCGATTGCCAGAGGAGGTCGGGGTCGACCAGGCCGCTGTCCGAATACCGCGCGGCCAGCCATTCGGCTTCCTCCTGGGTGCGGGCGGCCGCGCAGGTGGTCAGGGGCTCCAGTGCCTCGTCGGGGAAGGGCCGGTGTTCGGGCTGCTTCAGCAGCGCCTCCACCAGGTTGTGGCACAGCCGGTCCTCGACGGTCGCCGTGGCCACGGCATCGTCGTCGACCTCCGCGGTGAGGAGCGCACCGATCCCGCCCTCTGCGGCAGGGGACTGCCTACAGGCGGTGTTGACCAGGAGCGCGGCCGCGGCCGGGTACCCGCCGGTGAGAAGCTGGATCAGCTTCGGGAGCCGGGGGTCCGCCTCTTCGGGCAGGTGGGATGCCAGCCAATCGGTTTCGGCGTCGGTGAACTCCGGCAGCGGGTGCTGTTCCAGGGCGTCGCCGGGGAGCGGCTTGCGGCTGCTCGCCACGACCAGCAGCGGTTCGGCCGCCAAGCCCGCGGTCTGGAAGTGCCGGCGCAGTTTCTGCAGGTGCTCGAGTACAGCACGGCCGAGGTCGGTGTGGGCGTTGTCGAGCAGGATGACGCAGTTGTACCGCCTGGAACGGGCCGACCTGCCGCGGTCGAAGGCGACGCGAACGTCGGCCAGAAGTGCCTCGACCAAGCGTTTGTCGCGTTGCCGGAGCCGCTGTGGAGTATGGGCCCACCGGTTCAGCTGGGCGAGCTCGTCGATTGGGGGGTACGGGAGCCGCTGGTCGCGGTGACCGTACCAGCTCTGCTCCCGGCGCAGCACCGACGGACTGCTCAGAGCGCGAGAGGCCACGGCTGTGACAAGGCGTTCGGTCGGGGCGCGCAGCAGCTTGGCCGGCAGCGTCGTCTGCGCCGTGAACACCTCTCCCACCATGTCTCCCACGATGCCGTCGAGGATCTCCTCGACGGCCTTGGGACGGTGGCGGATCTGGTTCTCCACCAACTCGCTCAGCTGGCGAAACGCCTGTTTCTGGCTGGTGAAGTCGACTTTCTCCTTAGTGACGGCCAGACCGAGTTCGAGCCGGGGGAACCGGAGCCTGCCGAAACCGCGGCAGTGCCGGCTGAGCTGGACTTTGATCTCTGTCAGGAATTCCGGAAGATCGGTGGGGGAATACTCCGCGCAGTCGACAAAGGCCCACGGGGTTTTCTGGTTCAGCGCACCGCCCGTCTGCTTCAGCAGGGTCGTCTTTCCGCTTCCGTCGACCCCGGTGAAGAGCAGGACCGGAGGACGCTCACCCTCGGCACCAGGAGTCGTCAAGTATTTCGCGACCCGCTCGATCTCCGGCTTGCGTAAAACAATTCGCGGTCCGGTGATGACGCTCTTCCGAGTGCTCAATGTCGGAATTCTCCGGTTGGGGGATGCTCGCCCGGCGAATCGGTTTTCGCCTTCCTGTGGCTGTCGCGAATCACCGCGATCCAGTCATGTTAACCGCGCCCCGTCCAGTGCGCAGCAGGGTTTCAACCGGAAAAGTGTCCGGAATCAGCCAGGTTGTCGGACATCGGATCACCGGCTGATGACGGGATTCTCTTGGCGGCTTTGCTCCGCACGTCGCCGGCCGCACCGAGGCGCGGGGCCGAACGAACGGGGCGCGTTCCGGTCAGGGCTTGCACCCGACCCCGCCGCCGGTCATGAAGCGGACGGCCGTTGAGGTGCTGTCGGTGACCGGCGTGTCCGGGCGCCACAGCGGAAGCGGCATGAGACCGGGCGGCAGGATCTCCAGCCCGTCGAAGAACCGGGTAAGTTCCTCGGGGGTGCGGACGCGGCCGGTGCCGAGCTGGCTGAGGAGCACGCGCTCCAGTTCCGCGCTCTCCGGCGCGTCGCCCAGCCGGGTGAAGTTGGTGATGAAGAAGAAGGAACCCGGCACCACGGTTTCGCGCAGTGCCTCGACGATCCCGTGCGGGTCCTCCTCGTCGAGCAGGTGGTGCAGGATCCCGCAGAGCATCACGCACACCGGGCGGTCGAAGTCGATCAGCGCCCGGACGTCCTCGTGCTCCAGGATCTCCCGCGGGCGGCGGATGTCGGCGGTCACGACCCTGGTGTGGGGGTTGTCCGCGAGGATGGCCTTGCCGTGCACCAGCACGAGGGGGTCGATGTCGACATAGACGACCGCGGCCTCCGGCGTGATCTCGTGGAGGACCTCGTGGGTGTTGCGTGCCGTGGGAAGCCCCGATCCT
>NZ_LAJC01000107.1 GCF_000981225.1 Allosalinactinospora lopnorensis | reverse complement strand
GCTTCGAGCGACCGCGGTGGGGCCTCCGGTCGCCGGCAGCCCCTGCACGGCGGACAGGGGCTGCCATCGTGGCGCGGGAAGGGCCATCATCGGTTCCGCCAGTAGGGACGGCATGCCATGGAAACGGTGTGGGACGGCGAGGTCGGTCTCGTCCTGTGGAGCCAAGCCCTGGGAGGGTGGCTCGAACCGCCGATGCGGGCGGTGACCGTCCTGGGGGGCAAGACGCTGCTCCTCCCTCTGCTCGCGCTGCTGTTCTGGTGTGTGCACGCGGGGACGGGCGCGCGCCTGTCCCTGGTGCTGCTGGGGTCATCGCTGGTCAACGGCTTGTTCAAGGGGGTCTCCCACGGCCCCCGTCCTTACTGGTTCACCCCCGCGGTGACCCCGTTGACCACGGAGTCCACGTTCGGCCTGCCCTCCGGGCACGCCCAGACAGCGGTCGCTGTGTGGGGCTACCTGGCCGCCAGGATCCGGCGGCGATGGGCCTGGCCGGCCGCCGCGGCGCTGATCGCGCTCATCGCCTTCTCCCGCGTCTACCTGGGCGCGCACTTCGTCACCGACGTCGTGGCCGGGATGGCAGTGGGGGCGCTGCTGCTCTGGCTGGTGCTGCGCTACGAGGACTCCCTGCTGCGCTGGTGGCGCGGGCGCACGCCGACACACCAGGTCGGCCTGGCCTTCACCGTCTCCCTGCTGCCGGGAGTGGGCGTCATCACATGGCAGGAGCTGATACGCCGCGACTGGAGGCTCCCCGCCGAATGGACCGGAGCGGTGCCCCCCGACGTGGCGAATGAGACGCTGACGTACGTTTCCACGCTGGGCGGCGGGTTTTTCGGTGTGCTCGTGGGGTTCTCGGTGCTCGCCGCGAGGGGTTGGTACAGCGCCGAGGGGCCGCTGGTCTCGCGTGCCGCGCGCTACGTGATCGGCATGGCCGGAACAGTGCTGATCCTCGTCGCGGTGCGTACGGCCGTTCCCACCGTCGACGGCGCCGCCGGTGCGCTCCGCGAATACGCGGTCTACGCGCTCATGTCGCTCTGGGGCGCGCTCGGCGCGCCGGAGCTGTTCCTCAGAATGCGCCTGGCCGTGCGGCCCGAGACCGTCGAGGGGCGACAGTTCTCAGCCTGACCTCCCCGGAGCCGGCTGCGGGGTTTTGCTAGGCTCGATGCCAACCGGGCGTGCTTTGCGGGTTACCTCCCGTCTTCCGGGAATCATCCTTCATGGCACACTTGGTGATCGAGACGTTGTCTAACGCGTGCTCCGGGGTCGGTGAAAGTCCGAACCGGCGGTGACAGTCCGCGACCCGGCCGAATCCATCGGCCGGTTGAACCGGTGGAATTCCGGTACCGACGGTGAAAGTCCGGATGGGAGGCAGTGCGCGTGGGACCCGACGGTGGGTAGCCGGCCGTATCCGGCGGGGCCGTCCGGTCTTGGCGGCGGTGGCCGCCCAGCAGTTCATCCCCGGAGCCTGAGCAGGTGAAGGGGATGGCCCGGACGTGTTCACCGGAATCGTAGAAGAGTTGGGCGAGATCACCGAGATCACGCCGGCCGGCGGCGCCGCGGGCGACGCCGTCGAACTGACGATCCACGGCCCCACAGTGACATCCGACGCCGCGCACGGCGATTCGATCGCGGTCAACGGCGTCTGCCTGACGGTCACCGGAGTCTCGGGGGCCCGCTTCACCGCCGACGTGATGAAGGAGACACTGGACCGCTCCAGTCTCGGCGCACTCACCCCTGGCTCCCCGGCTAACCTAGAGCGCGCCGCGAAGGTCTCCGACCGGATCGGCGGGCACATCGTCCAGGGACACGTGGACGGGACCGGCGAGATCACGGCGCGCGTCTCCGGCGCGCGCTGGGAGACCGTCACGGTTTCCCTCCCCGATGACCTGGCCCGCTACGTCGTGGAGAAAGGTCCATCACCGTTGACGGGGTCAGTCTCACCGTGACCGCCGTCGACGCTGGCTCCTTCACGATCAGCCTGATCCCCACCACCCTCGGCCTGACCACGCTCGGCCGCAAGGGTGTGGGTGCCCCGGTCAACCTCGAGGTCGACGTCATCGCCAAGTACGTCGAGCGGCTGGCCGCCTTCACCCCGGGAGCCCTCCGATGAGCCGCGGCACCGCCGGTGCGCCCCGTCCGGACGCCGGCTCCTCGCACTACGCCGCGGAGAGGGCGCCGCGATCGACGGGCGCCCATCCGTCATCCCCCTGGCTCTTGCCGACCATTTCGATCACCAACGCAGCGCAGGGAGCAGCAATGACGAGCAGCGACGCGAGCGCGGCGCAGCCACAGACGGGCGCGGACACCCGGGCCGGCGCCGGAGTCGGCGTTTCGGACGGCACCGCAGAGCGACGGGGCGGCGCTTCCATCGCGCTGGACGACATCACCGGGGCGATCGCCGACATGGCCGCCGGGCGCCCCGTGGTCGTCGTGGACGACGAGGACCGGGAGAACGAGGGCGACCTCATCCTGGCCGCCGAGGCGGCCACGCCGGAACTGCTCGCCTTCATGGTCCGCTACACATCGGGCATCATCTGCGTCCCGATGCTCGGCGAGGACCTCGACCGGCTCGACCTGCCGTTGATGACCAAGGTGAACGAGGAGAGCCTGCGCACCGCCTACACGGTGACGGTCGACGCGCGCTCCGGGGTGAGCACCGGGATCTCCGCCGCCGACCGCGCCCACACCATCCGGCTGCTCGCCGACGCTGAGAGCACCGCCGACGACTTCGTGCGCCCGGGTCACATCCTGCCGCTGCGCTACCACTCGGGCGGGGTGCTCGCCCGCCGCGGCCACACGGAGGCCTCCGTTGACCTCGCACGCCTCGCCGGGCTCCGCCCCGCAGGCGTCCTCGCCGAGATCGTCAACGACGACGGCACGTTGACACGGCTCCCCGGGCTTCGGGAGTTCGCCGACGAACACGGCCTGAGACTGGTCTCCATCGAGCAGCTCGTGCGCTACATCGAGAAGGTGGGCGACACCGTCCGCGCCGAGATCCCGGCCGCGCACCGTCCCACGGTGGAGCGCGTTGTCGAGACCCGTATCCCGAACCGCTACGGGCAGTGGCGCGCGGTCGGCTACCGGGGGATGGCCGACGGCGCCGAGCACATCGCGCTGGTACTCGGCGAGATCGGCGACGGCGCGGATGTGGTCACCCGGCTGCATTCCGAATGCCTCACAGGGGACGCGTTCGGCTCGCACCGCTGCGACTGCGGGGCCCAGCTCGAAGCGGCCATGGCCGCGATCGCCGAGGAGGGCCGCGGGATCCTCGTCTACCTGCGCGGCCATGAGGGCCGCGGTATAGGGCTGCTGCACAAACTACAGGCGTACCGGCTGCAGGACTCCGGCTCGGACACCGTTGACGCCAACCTGGAGCTGGGGCTGCCCGCAGATGCCCGCGAGTTCGGCGCCGGCGCCCGGATCCTGACCGACCTCGGGGTCCGCTCCGTCCGGCTGATCAGCAACAACCCGGGTAAGACCGACGGGCTCCTCCGACACGGGATCGCCGTCACCGAGCGGATCGCGATGCCCACTGTCGTCACCGACGACAACCTGCGCTATCTGCAGACCAAGCGCGACCGCATGGGACACGACCTGCCCGGCATCGCCGTCGTCAACTGACCACGCAACGAAGGACCTGTGACCATGACTGGAACGGGACGCCCCGAGGACATCTCCGTCGATGCCAGAGGGCTGACTCTGGGGATCGTCGCCACCCGGTGGAACGCCGGAATCGTGGAGCCCATGCTGGCGAACGCGCGGGAAGCGGCAGAGCAGTCGGGGGTCACCGCCCCTACTGTGGTCCGGGTGGCAGGGGCGATCGAGGTCCCCGTCGTCGCCCAGGAGCTCGCCCGTACGCACGACGCGGTGGTGGCCCTGGGCGCGGTGATCCGGGGGGCGACGCCGCACTTCGACTATGTCTGCCAGTCGCTCACCCAGGGCCTGACCGATGTCGCGTTGCGCGCGGCCAGTCCTGTTGCGAACGGCGTCTTGACCTGTGAAACCCTTGACCAGGCGCGCGCTCGCGCCGGCCTTCCGGACAGCCACGAGGACAAGGGACGGGAAGCCGTCGTTGCCGCTCTCGACACCGCTCTCGTGCTGCGGGCGCTCCGCGGCAGGGACGGCCAGTTCGCCGCGTGACGGGCGCGGCCGTGAACGGGCGGGGCCCATCGGGGCCGTCGGGTGGAGGGGACCGCATCCGCATGCGGTCTGGGAACGTGAGGGAAGAGGACTCCGTGGTCGAGGGGACCGGAAGGCCGAAGTTGCCGGTGACATGGCGGCCGCGGAACATCCGGGTCGTCGCCTACGGGTTGGCCTGTGTGGTCGT
Source organism: Allosalinactinospora lopnorensis (assembly GCF_000981225.1). GTDB lineage: Bacteria > Actinomycetota > Actinomycetes > Streptosporangiales > Streptosporangiaceae > Allosalinactinospora > Allosalinactinospora lopnorensis. The sequence continues at coordinate 6,128 of NZ_LAJC01000107.1, read as the reverse complement.
GGCCACGATGGCGGTCCTTGGTGTGGTCCTTCCGGAGCAGTTCCGGCTGACGGACCGCATCGGCCTGGTCCTGATGGGGCTCCTCGGCGCCGGTGTGCTGCACCTGCTCGGCCGCCCCCGCCTGACCGCCACCGAGCGCAGCGTGACCGTTGTCAACGGCATCCGTACGCACGTGCTGGAATGGGCCGAGATCATCGATATCCGGATGCCGACCGGGGAGCCGTGGCCCTCGATGGATCTCGCAGACGGGTCCACGCTCGCGGTCATGGGTATCCAGAGCAACGACGGTGAGCGGGCCCGGATCAGTCTCATCCAGTTCCAGGACCTGTTGCGCGACCGCGGCGAAGCGAGGAGCCCCGCGGGTAGGGCGCCCGGGACGCGGTCGAACCGCTGCGGGCCGTGCCGGGAGGGGTAGGGAACAACGACCCCGCCATCGGCCCAGGGGTCGGCGCGGCAGGACACGCGCCGACCGGGTCAGTGTGCTGGTCCGGTCGGCCGTGGTCCTTCTGGTGGTGTTTCCGCTGTTCGTCTGCCGAGCGGCGGGCCGCTCCGTTTTCGCGGGCGCGCCCGCCCTCGCGCGCGTTCCCGGCACGCTGTTGGCGGATCGGGGTATCCGGGAACGGCGCCGGGGGTATGTGTCCGGCTACGAACGGCCCGTACGTTTTTCGGAGGATCGTGCTCTCTCCCTGTGCGCCGGGCGGCGCATAGCCTGGCCTCAGGTAACGGACGACGGGGGGCCGTTCACTGAGAGGAGTGCCACGTGCGCGACATCCGTGGTTCCGTCGCGGACCTGTACGAATCGGGCGAGACGTTCGCGCTCGCCACAGTTATCGAGACCTACCGAAGCGCACCGCGGGAAGCGGGGGCGGCTATGGCGGTCAGCGCTTCGGGGGAGGTCATCGGCAGCATCTCCGGTGGCTGTGTGGAGGGGGCTGTCTACGAGCTCGCCCAGGAAGTGATCGCGAACGGCGAACCGGCCCGCGACCGCTACGGCATCAGCGACGATGACGCGTTCGCTGTCGGCCTGACCTGTGGGGGAACACTGCATGTGCTCGTAGAGCCGGTGAACCGCACCTTCTATCCGCAACTGCCCGAGGTGATCGGGAGCATCGACGCGCACGAGCCGGTGGCGGTCGCGACCATCGCCTCCGGCCCGCGCCGGCTGGGCGCCCGCCGGATCATCCGGCCCCACCGCGCCGAGGGCGACCTGGGAGGTGAGCGGCTGGCCGCGGCGGTGGACGACGACGCCCGGGGGCTGCTGGCCCAAGGCAGCACCGGCATCCTGCGCTACGGTGCTGATGGCCAGCGGCGCGGCGACGAGCTCGAAGTGTTCGTGCGGTCGTTCGCCCCGGCGCCGCGCATGCTCGTCTTCGGCGCCATCGACTTCGCCGCGGCGGTCGCCGACATCGGCTCCTACATGGGGTACCGGGTTACCGTGTGTGATGCCCGTCCGGTCTTCGCGACGGCGAAGCGCTTTCCCAATGCCGAGGAAGTCCTCGTCAAGTGGCCGCACGTTTACATCAGCGAGGTCGAGGCGGAGATCGACGAGCGGACCGCCATTTGCGTGCTCACCCACGATCCCAAATTCGATGTCCCCGTGCTGGAGGCAGCCCTGCGCACCCCGGCCGGCTATATCGGGGCGATGGGCAGCCGCCGCACCCACGACGACCGGATGGCCCGGCTGCGTGCGGCCGGAGTCGGTGAGGACCAGCTCGCCCGGCTGCGTTCACCGATCGGGTTGGACCTCGGCGCGCGCACTCCGGAGGAGACGGCGGTCTCGGTCGCCGCCGAGCTCATCCAGACCCGGTGGGGCGGGAGCGGGCGCCCGCTCAGTACCACGAGCGGCCGCATCCACAGCGAACCGATGGCAATTCGGGCGGCGGCTGTTCCGGTGGGGAGCGGCAGCGGGGGATGAGCGTACTGACGGGAAGCGCGGCAAGATTTTTCTGAGAATACGCTGAGAAAGCGCCCCGGATTCGACCGGAATCGGCCACGCTCACCGGTAACCGGAATTCGCTGTGCGCTGATTCCCGCATCGAAGGGGGAATTCGGCGCGGAGAACGCAGAGTATGGCATTAGTGACAGTCTCGCCGGAGGCATTGGCATGGCATTATCGCGTTATGACGACACGTGAGAAAGGCGCAGGCGGCACGCCGGTCGCCGGTCTCCTGCTGGCCGCGGGGGAGGGAAGCCGGCTGGGACGGCCCAAGGCGCTCGTCGAGCTGGCGGGAGAGCGGCTGGCCGATCGGGGCGTCCGGACACTGCGCGAGGGCGGGTGCGTGCCGATCTACATTGTGGTGGGAGCCGCGCGGGCCGAGGTGCCTGAGGCGGTCACCGTGTACAACCCCGACTGGGGCAGCGGACTGGGGTCCTCACTGCGCGCGGGGCTCGACGCGATGCCGGACGACGTCGATGCCGTGATCGTGGCCCTGGTGGACCAGCCGCTGGTCACCGCGACCGCGGTGCGGCGCCTGGCGGACGCGTACGGCGAAGGGGAGCGCGCGGCCGTCGCGACCTATGTCGGTAATTTCCGCAACCCGGTCCTGCTGGCCCGCGAACACTGGCCCAGCGTGCACGCCATGGCGGAGGGCGAGGTCGGTGCCCGCCCGTTCCTGCGGGCCTACTCTCACCTGGTGGCCACGGTGCCCTGCGAGGACATCGCCAGACCCGACGACATCGACACCCCTGAGGACCTGCAGCGCCTGCGCGGCCTCGTCGAGCCGGCAGAGGAGGACGCGGCCGAGGTCTGCTAAGCGGTGACCGGCGGCAGCCGGCGAATGCCGAACCGCGCCCGCATGCCGGCGCCGGGGGAGAGGACACGCAGAGCGTCCCCGGTGGCGAAGGCGTTGGGCGGACACGTCATCGGCTCCACCGCGAGCGGGGCCCGGTGATCCGGACTGACGAGGCGGTCGGCGCTGTAGATCTGGAGCCAGCCGCAGGAACGGTCGTTCCACAGCCCGACCGCGGTCTCCGCTCCGGAGAGCACGGTCCACGCCCGGTCGTCGGGGCCGTACCGCAGGTCGGTGAAGGCGGTGTCGAACGTAGCCGTCCGGACCGGACGCGGTGTGCGGAAGTCGTGCGCGGTTCCGGCGACGGGTTCCGGGGAATCCACGGGGAGCAGGTGCTCGTCGGCCGGCTGGCGGAGTTGCGCGGGAAGGTGCAGTGTCGCGTCGTCCAGGGGCGTGTCGACCTTCAGGTAGGGGTGCGCCCCGATCCCGCATGGGGCGGAGGACGTGCCGGTGTTGCGGGCGGTGACGGTGGTGGTGAGACCCGCTGCGGGGTCGAGCCGGTAGTCCGCCGTCACCTCCAGGCGGAAGGGGTAGCCGGGGGCGCCGTCGAGTGTGCAGCCGAGTACGGCCTGGTCCGGTGCGGTGGTCGTCGGACGCCACAGTAGGGAGTGCACCAGCCCGTGCAGGGCCGAGCCGCCGCCGGGTTCGGTGATCTCCAACTGGTGTTCGGTGCCGTCGAAGACGTAGCGCCCTCCGCCGACGCGGTTCGGCCACGGGAGCAGCAACTGGCCCTGGAACCCCCGGATCTCACCTCCGGGGGAGTGTCCCCAGATCAGTTCCTCGTCGTGCCAGGTGAAACGGCACAGTGCGGCTCCGCGGAGGTCGATGACCGCCCGGTAGTCCCCTGCTTCTAGCTCGATCGCGTGGTCCACCCGGTATCGTCTCCCATTCGACGTGGTCTCCGGGGATCCTACGCGCGACCTCAGCCGAGCAGTGAGTCGAGGGGGATCAGTATCCCCGCCCCCAGGGTGAGCAGGCCGCCGGCCAGGAGGGCGACCGCCATCAGCAGCGACCCGACCAGTGCGAGGCGGTAGGACATCAACTGGGTGCGCGCCCTGCGCCGCCGGCCGGCGGCGGTGTGCCCGAGGAGGAACAGGACCAGCCCGAGGACGACAGGGAACCACCAGCTGTGCCCGCTGTCGCCGGGGAGCAGGCCCGCCGCCGTCGAGGAGACTCCTGAGACGACCGCGCTGCTGCTGAACGCCAGGAGCCCCTCGTAGCAGGCGAGGACCACATCGTTGTTCGGGAAGAAGCCCTCCGGCGGCAGCAGCGATCGGCCGAGCCCTTCGACCATCCCCAGCATCCCGGCCGGGTAGGCGAAACGGCGGCACCGGCCGGCCCCCATCGCCCGCTGGATCTGGCGCATCCCGCGGTCGATCCTCTGCTGCTCCTTCTGCTGCCGCCGGTCGGAGCGGTCCCGGTAGGAGGCGTCGTACGACTGGGGGTCGGCGGCCGGTCGGCCGCCGGGAAGGTCCTGCTGCGGGGGCGCCGACCGTTCCCGCGCCTGCGACCAGCCGGCTCCGGCGGCCGCGGTGATGCTGTGCCACCGGCCGCGCCAGCGCATCCGGCTGTTCTCGCGGTCCTGCCGCCGCTGCATGGCGCCGGCCTGCGAGGCACCGGGAAGGAGTAGAACGGCGGTGATGAGCGCGGCGCTGGTGGCGACGTCGCCGGCGCGGCCGCGCAGTCCGGCGCGCCGCTGCTCGCTCCACCACTCGGTGCGGGGGGCGTTGCTGCGCTGCGCCGGGTGCCAGGACTGCGCGCGCAGGAACCGCCGGTGCCGGGGGCCGGCCTCGGGGTCCAGGACGAGTTCAGTGGCCTGGGCCCATGCGGTGTCCCATTCGTGCGCGGCGGGAGCGGTCGGAGCCGTTCCCGCCGCGCGGGTGCCCGTTGCGACGAGGCGCTCCACCGTGGCCTGCACCTGCCTCATGATGAGCGGGACCTCGTGCTGCGCACGCTCCAGGAGCGCGCAGCGGTTGGTGCCTTCGGCGCGGCACGACGGGTGGTCGCACCAGTGCCGGGCGGCGAGCCCCAGGACACCCAGCTCGACGGCCTCGCGCAGAGCCGCGTGCCGGCTGCTCTCACCTTTGGCCATGGCCAGCACGCCCTCGGCGCTGACCTCGTACCCCCTGTAGCGGGGCGCCATCCCGGGGACGAACCGCGCCGCCAGCGCACTGATCGCCAGATGCGCTCGTTCAGGGTGCCCGTCGAGGCCCGTGAGGTAGGCGCGGTCGAAGGTGTAGTCGTTGACCTCCCGGTCCAGCCAGGTCCGCAGCGTCGACCAGTGGGTGCGCAGCCATACCGCCCCCTTGTCGGAGCGGTCCATCAGGTCGAAGGCCAGGCTCGGCGGGTCGTCGTGGGAGACGTCGGCGAAGCTGATGGGGGCGTGCCGGCGGGCCTTGACGAGCCGCGGGCGCTCCCCGGCCAGCCACTGCCGGACCTCGGCGTAGCCCCACCGGGCCGAGGGCACGGGCGTGAGCAGCCCCTGCGCCAGCAGGCGCCATTCCTCCTCGGGGATCGCGGAGACGTCGATGTCGGTGTTGCGGGCGGTCAGCCAGTTCTCCCCGCGCACGGGGCGGCGACCGCTCCTCAGCTCGTGCACCATGATGCCCAGGGACCACCACGCGGCCGGAGCCTCGCGCCGTCCCTCGATGACCTCGGGGGCCGCGTAGTCCTCGGTGATCGCCTGGCCGCCGTAGACGCGGCTCATGGTCGCGCGCACCGCCCCGCCGAAGTCGGTGAGGGCGAACACCGGCGGGTCGAGCTTGCGTATCAGCAGGTTCTCGGGCTTGACGTCGGTGTGGTTGTGCTGCAGGGACTCCTGCCAGTGGTGCAGGCACGCGGCGACCGCGGCGACGACGTCGCGCGCCCGGTCGTCGGGCAGCGGCGCCTGGTCGATCACCGAGCGCAGGGAGCCTTCGGCGAAGTACTCCTGCGCCTCCCAGGCCACTGCCTCCCCCCACGAGCTGCGGGCGGAACCGTAGCCGTGGATGGCCGGGGTGTAGGGGTCGGCCGCGCCGCGGGCGCGCAGCCGGTCCAGCAGCTCCCGGTTGATGTCGTGTCCGGGGCGGTAGACCTTCAGCGCCAGTCGCCGGCCCGGCTCGTCGGCGGGCTCGGAGAGGTAGACCACGGCCTCCCCGCCGGAGCCGATGTGGCCGTGGACGCGGTAGGAGTGGCGCAGCTTGGCCGGGATCGCGTAGTCGAGTTCTCCCGCCGGTCCGACCACGACACGTGAGATCAGCCGGGGGAACCAGTCCAGGAGGGGGCGCCAGCGCGACTCCGCTGCCGGCCCTCTGCCGGGGGGCGCCGCACCGGGGGAGCCGAGGCGCCGGGTCCGGGCGG
>NZ_LAJC01000106.1 GCF_000981225.1 Allosalinactinospora lopnorensis | reverse complement strand
GCGCCGGACAGCGCTGTTCCCGCGGCTCGGCCGCGGCCGGTGACGGCGCCGCGGGCGGGCCCCGAACGGAACAAACGCGTGCAGCAGTGCGGAGTGGACTGACCTATGTCGCAACGGGTCAAGGACGTCGGGCGAACCGAGCGACCGGAGCGGGAACGAGCGGACCGGCACGAGAGGCTGCGGGACCACCAGCGGCGATACCTGTGGGTGCCGTGGACGCTGGTGCTGCTCGGCATATGGCAGCTGCTGGCCCCGGCCAGCCTCGGCTACCGCAATGATGAGCTGTGGTCCGTTCCCAGCGGTGGGCGCGGAGTCTGGTTCGCTGAGGAAGCGACCCTGGACGCGCTGCGCGCCTCCCTTATGACCTGGTCGGACATCGCGAGCGGGGTGCTGCTCGTCCTGTTCGGCCTGTGGGCCCTGCGACCGGACCGGCCGCTCGCCTGGTGGGGGGCCTGCCTCGTCGGTGTCTGGCTGCTCTTCGCCCCCATCGTGCTGTGGGCGCCGACCGCCTCCGGCTTCGTCAACAGCAGCCTCGTCGGCATCCTCGTCATCGCGCTGGCGGTCGTCATCCCCGGTGTGCCCAACGAGCCCGGGTTCGTGGTCAAGGGTCCCTCGACACCGCGGGGATGGAGCTACAACCCGTCGAGCCGGCCGCAGCGCGCGATACTCGTCGTCTTCGCCTTCGCCGGGCTCATGGTCTCGCGCTACCTCGCGGCCTACCAGCTCGGTTACATCGAGGAGGTCTGGGATCCCCTCTTCGGGTTCTCCACCGGCACGCAGGAGGTACTCGACTCCGACGTGTCGCACGCCGTGCCGATCTCGGACGCCGGCCTCGGCGGGATCGCCTATTCCCTTGAACTCCTTCTGGTGTTCATGGGTGGTGCGGCCCGATGGCGGACGTCACCGTGGATGGTCGCGGTGTTCGGGATCCTGGTGATCCCGCTCGGACTCAGCCACGTCGCGCTCATCATGTCCATGCCGGTCGCGGTGCAGTCCTGGTGCACGCTGTGCTTCGTCGCCGGCCTCGTGGTCCTGCCGATGATAGTCCTCACGGTCGACGAGGTGGTGGCCGCGGGCCAGCACGTCCGCGAGGCCAACCGGCGCGGCGACCGGGGCGGATCCTGGTGGAAGGTCTTCTGGCTCGGCGGCGGGTCCGAGGGCAGCGTCCCCGATAAGCGGACGCCGGAGATGCTGGAGTTCCCCGAGCGCCCGCTATCGGTCACCGCGTCGTCGCTGTGGGGTGCGTCGGTGCCGATCGCCCTGGTGGGTGCCGCTGTTCTCGGTATGTGGCTCTACGCCGCGCCCGGCGTCTTCGGCATCGAGATCGACAGCGCCGCCGCCGCTGTCGGCCACCTCGGCGGTACGTTCGTGGTCGTCGCCACGGTCATGGCCATGGCCGAGGTGCTGCGCCCGCTGCGGCTGCTCGCCTTCGCGGGCGGGGCGGTGATCGCCATCGCGATCTGGTTCACCGGCGCCGGTGCCGGCTACACGGTGGCCCTCACCCTGACCGGACTCGTCATCATGGCGTTGTCAGTGCCCCGGGGTCCGGTGCGCGACGACTACGGCGGCTGGGACCGGATCGTGAGCTGGCCCGAACGGCGGCGGTCGTGACCGCTTCGCGGGCGCGGCCCGCCGGCTATCCGGCCTGCCGCATGCCCTGGAGGTGCCGCCCGGAGGGGGCGGCCGCGAACCAGGCGACGGTGCGCGCCAATCCGTCCGCGAGCGCGACCCGCGGCCACCAGCCGAGCTGCTCCCGGGCGAGCGCCGTATCGGGGCAGCGGACCGCCGGGTCGTCGACCGGCCGGTCGACGAACTCCAGCTCGGATGAGGAGCCGGCGATGTCGCGGATCAGCTCGGCGAGCTCCCGGACCGTGCACTCCTGCGCGCTTCCGATGTTCACGGGGCCGGGGACGCCGCTGTAGGCGAGCGCGAGCAGACCCGCCACGGTGTCGTCGACGTAGCACACGGACCGGGTCTGCGATCCGTCCCCGGTGACCGTCAGCGGTTTCCGGTCGAGCGCCTGGCCGATGAAGGTCGGGATGGCCCGCCCGTCGTCGGGGCGCATCCGCGGCCCGTAGCTGTTGAAGATCCGGGCGATGGCGGTGTCGGTGCCCCGCGCGTTGCGGTAGGCGGTCGTCAGCGACTCGGCGTAGCGCTTGGCCTCGTCGTAGACGCTGCGCGGACCGACCGGGTTCACGTTCCCCCAGTAGGTCTCCGGCTGCGGGTGCACCAGCGGATCCCCGTAAACCTCGCTCGTCGAGGCCAGGACGAACCTGGCCTCCTTCTCCCGGGCCAGTCCGAGAGCGTGCGCCGTCCCCATGCTTCCCACGCGCAGGGTCTCCACGGGGTATCTCAGGTAGTCCGCCGGGGACGCCGCGGAGGCCAGGTGGAACACCAGGTCCACCTCCCCCGGAACGTGCACGAACGACGTAAGGTCGCACTCCACGAGCCGGAACGACCGATGGTCCAGCAGGTGGTCGATGTTGTCCGGGCCGCTCGTCAGGAAGTTGTCCATACAGACGACGCTCACGTCGCGTGCCAGAAGCCGTTCGCACACATGCGAACCGAGGAACCCGGCGCCGCCCGTGACCATCGCTCGTCGAATCTCGCGTCCACTCATTTGCCTCACTCATCCATGACCGAGATGCCGCGATGCCGTTTTCGCGATCCCCGCCCTCGGGGGGCCGCGCATGTCCCCCTCGACGTGGTCGACCAGCAGCCGTTCGACCGCGGCCGTGACCTGCGTGGTCGTGATTCTCAGCAGCCCCGGGTCTGTCTCGGAACCGAACGGGTCGCCGGTCCGCCCGGCCCAGAGGCTGACGTGGAAGGGGCGGTCGACGGGCGGACCCCACGTGGCCGGCGAGACGGGGCCGAACAGCACGGCCGACGGGATCCGGTACGCGGTGGCCAGGTGCGCGATCCCGGTGTCGCCGGAGACCACCAGGGCCGCCCCGGCCACCAGCGCCGCCAGTTCGGCGGCGCCGGTCTCCCCGGCGAGGACCGCGCTCCGCGGCACCCCCGCGAGACGCGCGACGCGCTCGGCCGCGGGGCGCTCGGCCGACGTGCCGGTCACCACGATGTCGTGTCCGCGCTCGGCGAGCCATCGGGCGAGGCGGGCGTAGCGCGCCTCCGGCCACCGGCGTGCCGGGTGGGCCGCGCCCGGGTGCACGATGACCGCACCTGGGCGGGGGCTGGGCTCCGGCGGCGCCCGCAGACCGATGTCGGAGGCCTCCGCCGGCACCCCGTGGTGTTCCAGCAGGCGGCACCAGCGGGAGACCTCGTGCACCTCCGGCTGCCATACGGGCCCGCCCAGGTCCGGGAAGTCCGGGTGGGCGTGGGCCCACAGCCGTCCCGGGCGGAGCCGCAGCAGGGCTTCGATACTTTCCGGCCCGCTGCCGTGCAGGTTCACCGCGAGTTCCGGGGCCCGGCCGGACCACGGCGGGACCTGCGGCCCCGAAGCCGGTGCGAGGGCGTCGACCGCGCCCGTCAGCGGAACCAGGCCTTCGAGGCTCCGCGGCGCGGCCAGGACGATCCGGTGCCGCGGGAAGCGCGCGCGTAACGCGCGCAGCGCCGGCACGGCGGTCAGCAGGTCGCCGAGCCCGAGGGCGCGCAGGACGAGGATCCGCCCGGCGTCCGGGGTCACGGCCACGACCCCTCCTCCGAGGCGCACACCACCAGCTCGCGCACCTCGCAGCCGGCGGGCTGGCGCAGCGCGAACAGCACCGCCCGGGCGACGTGCTCGGGCTGGTTCAGCTTGGCGTCCGCCGGCGGGCGGTACTGCTCGGGCCGGCCGTCGAAGAACGCGGTGTGCATGCCCCCCGGCACGAGGAGCGTTACGCGGACCTGGCCGGCGGTCTCGGCCGCCAGCGCCCGGGTGAAGCCGATGACGCCGAACTTGGAGGCGCAGTAGGCGGTGGCGTCGCCGACGGCCCGCAGTCCGAGGGTGGAGGAGCAGGTCACCACGGCCCCCTCGCGCTCCTTCAGGTAGGGAAGGGCCGCGCGGACGACGGCGGCGGTCCCCAGCAGGTTGACCTTGACGACCCGTTCCCAGTCCTCGGTGGGCACGTCGTCGAGCGCGCCGCAGGAGTCGACGCCCGCGGCCGCGAAGACGGCGTCGATACCGCCCTCCGCCTGGGCGAGCCGGTGGACCGCGCTCTCCGCCTGGGACCGGTCGGCCAGGTCGGCGCGTGCGTAGGGGTAGTCCTCCGTGATGCCGGAGCGGTCGATGATCAGGGGCCGGCCCCCCTCTTCGGCGACCGCTGCCGCGGTGGCCGCCCCCAGCCCGGAGGCGCCCCCGGTGATCAGTACGTTGCCCAGAGCGTCCATGGTCACCTGCCTTTCCCTCGTTGTGCCGTGCGCCGCTCGCGTCCGCGGCGCCGCCGTTCAGTGCCCGGCCCGGATCGCGTTCACCAGCTGTGGTGGAGCGCCGCGCCAGGTGCGGGAGGACGACGACCTCACCGCCGTAGCGGCGCACCACCCGGGTCTCCGGCAGGTAGCGGCCCTCGTAGTCGCCTCCCTTGACCCACACGTCGGGCCGCACCTGGTGCAGCAGCTCCGCCGGGGTGTCGTCGGAGAAGACGAGGACGGCGTCGACGCACCCGAGTGCCTCGAGAAGCTGCACCCGGTCACGGACGGGCATGACCGGGCGGCCCGCTCCTTTCAGGCGCCGCACCGAGGCGTCGTCGTTGACGCACACCACGAGCGCGTCGCCGAGGGCGCGGGCGCGCCGGAGCAGGCTCGCGTGCCCGGCGTGCAGCATGTCGAAGCATCCTCCGGTCGCCACGACGCGGCCTCCACCGGCGCGGACGGCCGCCACCAGCCCGAGCGGGTCGTCGTGGCCCGGGACGGCCGCGGCGTCGCCCTGCGGCGGATACTCCTCGCCGCGGCCATCCCCGCGGCTCCGCTGCCGGTCACGAAGTGCGACGCGGCGTTGACGGCCGCCCGCACCGCATCGGTGCGCGCCATGCCGTCGCCCAGTGCGGCGGTGACCGTCGCCGCGAAGTCGTCCCCGGCCCCGCAGGCGTCCCCGTTCGCCAGGACGTGCGGCGGCGGCAGGTGCCGCGGGTCCGCCGCGCCGTCCGCCAGGACCACCCCGCGCGAAGCGGCGGTCACGGCGACCGAGGCGCTCTGCCAGTACTCGCGCAGGTGGGCGGCCCGGCGCCCGATCTCGTCCAGGGAGGTGCCTGCCGCCGGCTCCGGTCCGGGGGCCGCGGGGTCGTCGTGGTCGCCGACCGGTCCGTGCCCGGGCTCGCCGTAAGCCCCGTGCGGGGGCGCCGGTACGAGGGCCGCCGCCTCCGCCTCGTTCGGCGTCACCACATCAGCGCCCGCGACGGGCGCGGTTCCGCGCGGATGCGGGTCCCACACCAGTGGCGTCCCCGGTGCCCTGGCGGCGAGAAGCTCCCGTATCCCCGGGTGCGCGGCCATGCCCCGCCCGTAGTCGGAGACCAGGATGGCACGCGCCGACCGGATCACCGCGGACACGCGGGAGTCCAGGTCGCCTCCTGCCGCCCGGCCGTCCCCCTCGTCCAGCCGCAGCAGGACCTGGCCGTTCGCCCACACCCGCATCTTGGTCTGCGTCGTCCCGCTCATCGGCGTCAGCAGCAGGTCCACCCGGTCGCGCAGCAGGCCCCGGAGGCGCTCCCCTATCGGGTCGCCGCCCACCGCCGACACGAAGACGACGTCGTGGCCCTTGGCCGCCGCGAGCAGCGCCGCGAGGCCGGCGCCCCCGGCGCGGTAGCGGCGTTCGTGGGAGTCCACGACCGGCACCGGGGCGTCGGGGCACAGCCGGTCGGCGCTGCCGACGACGTCGACGTCGAGCAGCGCGTCCCCGACGACGACGAGCGGACCGGTGCTCTTGGCGTGGCCGTTGCTGGAGCTTCTGCTCATTCCATGGCATCCCTGTGCGGATCGGAGGGCCCGCGCGCGGAGTAGGCCGCGTCCCCGTGCGCCTGCCCCAACGGGGGTCCCGCCGCTGAGCGCGCGCGGGACGGGACGGTCCCCATAGCCGGGCGGGCCCGCGCGGCGCTTTGCGGCGTGCACAGTGACGCGTCGACGGCCTCGCACAGCACATGGATGAGCGCGAGGTGCACCTCCTGGACCGTCGACACTTGCCCGATCGGCACCGCTACCGCGTCGTCGCAGGTATCGGCGAGGGCGTTCGGGGACCGTCCGGTCAGTGCCCACGTCGTCATTCCGGTCGCGCGCCCGGTCGCGGCGGCGTTCACCACGTTCTGGCTGGCGCCGCTCGTCGAAAGGCAGACCAGGACGTCCCCGGCCCGGCCGTGCGCCCGCACCTGGCGGGCGTAGACGTCGGCGGCGCCGTAGTCGTTGCAGATGGCCGTCATACTGGAGGTGTCGGCGTGCAGTGCGATCGCCGAGAAGGGGCGCCGCTCCTTCTCGAACCGCCCGACCAGCTCCCCGGTGAGGTGCTGGGCCTCGGCCGCGCTTCCGCCGTTGCCGCAGGCCAGCAGCCGTCCCCCGCGGGCGAGGACACCGGAGAGGTGCTCCCCCCACTCCTCGATCCGGGCGGTGTCGACATCGTTCAGCGCGTCTTGCAGGTAGCGGAGATGGGTGTTCATCGCGTCCTCCCCGCGGACGATGCCGGTTCGGATGGGCGCTGGTGCGCGGACCGCTCCGGCGCCGCCTCGGAGACCGGAGAACCCGCCAGCACGGCGCCGTAGACGCGTTCGGTCCGTTCGGCGACGAACGCCCACGAATAGCAGGAGGCGGCGCGTTCCGCCGCGAAGATCCCGTAGGACTCACGCTGGACCGGGTCCCGGGACAGCTCGTGCAGTGCCAGCGCGAGCGTCCTGGGCTCTCGGGGAGGCAGCAGGAGACCGGTGTAGCCGTGGATCACGGTGTCCCGGTGCCCGCCCACCTGCGAAGCGACAACGGGGACCCCGCAGGCCATCGCCTCGACCGGCACGATCCCGAACGGCTCGTACCACGGGACGCTCACCACAGCGTCAGCGGAGCGCATGAGGGCCGGGATCTCCGCACGCGGCGCCCGGCCGGTGAACCGGACCCGGCCGGTGACGCCGCACTCCGCCGCGACCGCGCGCAGCCGGAGCACATCGGGATCGCCCTCGCCGTCCGGGCCGCGCTCCCCCGATAGGGCGGGATCGTCGGGGGCGGGGCCGCCGACGACCGTCAGCTCCGCCCGCGGGAGCCAGGCCAGCGCACGGATCACCGTGTCGACGCCCTTGCGCTCCACGATGCGCCCGATGGAGAGGAGCCGCAGCCGGTCGCCGTTCCCGGCGGTGCCCGCGCGCGGTCCTTCCGGGGTGAAGAGGTCCAGATCGACCCCGCACGGATGATCGTGACCCGCTTCCCGGGGACGCCCATGGAGCGCAATTCGCGCATGTCGTCGGAGCAGGTAGCGATCACGGCGTCCGCCGAACGGCCGATGCGCCGCTCCTTGTCGATCCGCTGCTCCGGGCTGGTGTCCTTGGCCGCCTGGTGGCGCCGCTTCACGTGTCCCAGGGCGTGGAACGACTGGACAACGGGCAGCGCACCGCGGCCGGTGCTCTTCACCGCCCGGAGCGCGGCCAGCCCGCTCATCCAGAAATGGGCGTGCACGACGTCGGGCGGGTGCTCCGCCCACTCCCGTGCGAGCCGGTCGCCGAACTCCGGCATGTGGGGCAGCAGGTCGTCCTTGGGCAGTTCCCGGACCGGGCCGGCGGCCACGTGCCGGACAGCGGCGCCGGGCGCGAACGGCACGGTCTCCGGTGCGTCGGTGCCGGTGCGCCGCGTGTAGACGGTGACGGTGTGGCCGCGGCCGCCCAGTTCACGGGCGAGCGCCTCGACGTGCACGTTCTGCCCACCGGCGTCGACCCCTCCGGTCGCGGCCAGAGGGCTGGCGTGTTCGGACACCATGGCGATCTTCATCGAGTCACCTCCTGGAGCAGGCCGTCCCAGTCGGCCTGGAACCGCGATACCGAGTACCGCGCGAGCGCGGCGTTCCTCGCCGCCTTGCCGACCTGCCGGGCCAGCGCGGGATCGTCACGGAACACGGCGATGGCGTCCGTGAGCGTGCGCGTGTTCGTGGACACGACGCCGGCCCCCTCCGGCACCGCCTCGACCGTCTCGGTCGCGGCGAGGGCGACGACCGGGAGTCCGAGCATCATCGCCTCGATCAGGGAGAGGCCGAGCGAGGTCCACCGGATCGGGTGCACATAGAGCCGGCACATCGCCAGCCGGGCGTGCATCCGCTGCTGGGGCAGGTCCTCGAACGGCATCAGGCGCTCGGGGGCGACCCCGAGCCGGCGCGGTAGCTCCGCCACGCCCATGCCGAACACGTCGAGAGGGGCGGCCTCGGCGAACCCAGGCAGCAGGTCGGTCCCGGTGACGCGTCCCCGACGCACGGGTTCGTTGACCACCACGCCCGCGCGTGCGAGCTCACCGGTGTAGCGGTGCCCGGGGTCGACGACACCGTGCTCGATGACGGTGGTGGGGGCCTGTCCGCTGTCCCAGAACAGGGCGTTGAAGTGGGTGACGTGGACGACGGTGATGCCGTCGAGTCCGGCCGCGGTGTGCACGGTCTCCGGGGCGGAGCCGCGCGGCGTGTTGTGCTCGACGTAGACCGCGGGGAGGTCGCGCCCCGGTTCCCGCCGCAGCCAGCGCCGGGCGAGCTCCAGCTCGTGCGGCCGCTGCAGGAGCACGACGTCGACCGGCTCATCGGCGAGCCGCTCCGGCGGCACCTCCACGACCGTGTCGGGCCAGTCCCAGGTGCGGGCCCGCCCGCGGCCATCGGGCCCGCGGTCGGGCGTGACCGGCACCAGGTAGGTGTGCGCGCCGCGCGCGGGATCCCTCCGGACGAGGGACGTCGTCCAGGAGCCGTGCACGTGCCACAGCAGGATTCTCATCAGGCCACCGCCTCCATCAACCGCGTCACGGCCGCGACGATCCGGTTCGCGTCCACCGAGGCCAGGCACGGGTGCCCCGGCACCGGGCACTCCCGGGCACGGGTGCCTCGGCACGCGGCGTCCTGATCCCCGAGCAGGACGCTCGGCACCCCGTATGGAGCCCACCGCGCAGCGGGGACCACGGGCGAGAACAGCGAAACGACAGGGGTTCCCGCGGCGGCCGCCAGGTGCGCGGGACCGGTGTTGCCGACGATGACCGCCGAGGCGCGGTCGAGGACCAGCGCGAGCTGGCCGAGGGTCGTGCGGCCGCCGAGGTCGACGGCCGTGCCGCCGGCGACCTCGGCCGTGAGGCGCCGCTCGGCGGGCGTGCCGGTCACGACAACGCGGTGTCCGGCTTTCGCCAGCTCCGCGACGGTCTCCACGCACCGTTGCACGGGCAGCGCCCGGGAGGGAACACTCGCCCCCGGGTGCAGCACCACGTAACCGGGCGGCCCGGTGAGGGCGGCCAGATGCGGCGCCGCGGCGCTGTCGGGCAGCGGTCGCCGGAGGCCGAGCGCACCCGTGTCGCCCGGCCGCAGCCGCCACCCCGCGGCCTGTGCCAGGGAGAGCATCCGCTCCGGCTCCGGGATCTCGCCCGTGCCGCCCCGGTCGATGCGGTGCCGCAGGTTCAGCAGGCTCCCCGGGTAGTCCTCGCTGATCGCGCCGATCCACGGCACCCCGGCCAGGCGCAGCACGAGAGCGAGCGGCAGCGGGGACTGGTGGAACGACGTGAGGATGAGCGCCGCGCGCGGCGCGACGCCGCCGACCGCGCGTACGAGCCGGTCCACGTGCTCCGGCGAGGTCCGCGGCGGGTCCGGGTCGATCCAGGGGGCGCACCACTCGATGATCGTCCGCACGCCCGGCAGCAGCTCCGCCGCCGCCGGGCCGTTCGGACCGACGAGCAGCGCCACCTCGTCCGTCCGCGCGACGGCGCGGACGGCCGGCCCCGCAAGAAGAACGTCGCCCGCGTTGTCCATACGCGCGACCAGAACGGGTCCCGCCGACCCCCGCGCGGCGGGCCCGCCAGCCCCCGGATGCGACGGATGCGTGACTCCGCCGCCTTCAGCGGGTCCCCTCATCGTCCACCCCCCGTATCGCGAGTTCGACCGCCTCCCCGAGCGTCTCGGCGACCTCCGGGGCGTCGCGCCGCTCCTCGGGCCGGGTCCGCCCGTTCGGCACCAGGATCGGCCGTGCCCCCGCGGCCGCGGCCGCGGCGACATCGCCGCCGGTGTCGCCGATGACCACGCAGCGCCGTGCGGGAACACCCAGAGATCTCGCCGCCCGCCGGACGAGCCCGGGGCGCGGCTTGCGGCACGAGCAGCCGTCCTCCTCGCCGTGCACGCACAGCCGCCACACGTCGAAGGGGCCCAGAAGCTCCTCGATCCGCGCGTTGACCCGGTCGAGGTCGCCGTGCGAGACCAGGCCGCGCGCGACACCGGACTGGTTGCTCACCACGCCGACAGGGACACCGCGCCCGCGCAGGCGCTCCAGCGCCTCCCGGGCGCCCTCGACGGGGACGACCCGCGCCGGGTCGCCGTTGTAGGGCACGTCGTGCACGAGCGTGCCGTCCCGGTCGAAGAGCACCGCCGCGGGCATCCGCGGAAGCGCGCGGCCGTGCCCCTCCGGCGGTCCGGCGGGACGCACGCGCCGGTGCCGCACCTCCCCGAGAGCGCGGTACCAGCACGCGGCCGGCGGGATGGCGAGGCTGGTGAGGACCAGGCGGGCGCTCTCCGCGGGCGTTCTCGACGCCCGCGCCACCCTGCGGGCGGCGAAGTCGGCCGTGAGCGCCGCCCACACCGCTCCGGAAGCGGCCGCCAGGACCGCCGCACCGTCCCCTCCGGGGCCGCCGCGCGGTTCCGG
>NZ_LAJC01000105.1 GCF_000981225.1 Allosalinactinospora lopnorensis | reverse complement strand
TCGCCGGGCCGCGGGTGGGCCCGCCGGGAGCGGTCGGCGCGGTACCGCTGGCCGCGAGGCCGCCTTCCCGCCGCGGTCGCAGCCGCCCTCCCGTCTATCCTTGCGCGGAGAAGACCACGAGAGCGGAGGGCGAGGCGGCCGTGACCAGCAGGGCACTTGTACTCGGCGGAGGTGGCATCACCGGGATCGCGTGGGAACTCGGCATCCTGGCCGGTCTGTGCGAGGCGGGAACCGACCTCACCGGGGCCGACCTGGTGGTGGGCACGTCGGCCGGGTCCGCTGTAGGCGCGCAGGTCACCTCCGGACCCCCGCTGGAGGGCCTGTTCACCCGGCAGCTTCGCCCTGTCGGCGACGAGGTCGCGATGCGGCTGTCCAAGCACACGATCGCCCGGATGATCTGGTCGGTGTTCGACGAGGAGGATCTCACCCGGGCACGGGCCCGGATCGGCCGGATCGCGCACGCCTCGGCGCGCTCGTCACTCGCCGAACGGCGCCGGGCCATCGCCGCCCGCCTGCCCTCGCACTCTTGGCCGGCCGCGGACCTGCGCGTCACGGCCGTGAACGCGCGGACGGGCCGGCGCGAGGTCTTCGAGCGCGGCGGCGCCACCCTGGTCGAGGCCGTCATGGCCAGCTGCGCCGTCCCCGGAGTGTGGCCGCCGGTGCCGGTCGGCGGACGGCTCTACATCGACGGCGGACTGCACTCCTCCGCCAACGTCGACCTGGCCGAAGGTTACGACCGCGTCGTCGTCCTCGCCCCGATCAACCGGAGGCACGGCCCGCTGCCCTCGCCCGCTGATCAGCTGTACCGGCTTCCGGGGGCCTCCCGGACCGTGCTGATCACGCCCGGCGAGCACGCCAGGGCCGCCATCGGCCGGAACAACCTCGACCCGGCGCGCCGTGCCCCCGCTGCCCGCGCCGGCCGGCGCCAGGCGATCGAGGCGGCGGCCGAAGTGGCGCGGGTCTGGGAGGGCTGACGAGCGCGGTGCCGCTGATCTGTCGCCTTTCTCCTCTACGCTTGAGTTGCTATGGGAATGGAGAGCTCCGCTGAGTCGCCGCAGCCGGTCCGTGCGGTCATGCAGGCGATCGGTGGCTGGATCGGCAGACTGGGCCGGATCTGGGTCGAGGGCCAGATCGCCGAGCAGAACCGGCGCGGCGGGACAGTGTTCATCACCCTGCGCGACCCCGTCGCCAACGTGTCGGCGCGCGTCGTCTGTCCGCTCCGGGTGTTGGAGGCGACCACCCCGCCCCCGGAGCCCGGCGCCCGCGTCGTCATCCACGCCAAACCCGACTTCTACGTCGCCCGGGGCACGTTCTCCCTGCTCGCCCTGGAGATCCGGCACGTGGGGCTGGGCGAGCTCCTCGCCCGCCTCGAACAGCTGCGCAAGACCCTGGCCGCCGAGGGGGTGTTCTCCGACGCCCGCAAGCGGCCGCTGCCGTTCCTACCGAACACCGTGGGGCTCATCTGCGGGCGCGACTCCGCCGCCGAGCGCGATGTCCTGGAGAACGGGAGGCGCCGGTGGCCGGCCGTCCGATTCGAGGTGCGCGAGGTCGCCGTGCAGGGGGACCGCGCCGTGGGCGAGGTGCTGAACGCGCTCAAGGAACTCGACTCCGAGCCCGATGTCGCGTCATCATCGTCGCGCGCGGCGGCGGGTCGCTGGAGGATCTGCTGCCGTTCTCCGACGAGGCGCTGGTGCGCGCGGTCTCCGCCACCCACACGCCCGTTGTCAGCGCGATCGGGCATGAGCAGGACACCCCGCTGCTGGACTTCGTCGCCGACGTCCGCGCCTCCACGCCCACCGACGCCGCCAAGAGGTCGATCCCGGATGTCGGCGAGCAGCTCCAGCTCATCCGCCAGCTGCGCGACCGGGGGCGCCGTGTCATCGAAGGGGGCCTGACGCGCGAGGAGGCCTGGCTGGCCGGAATGCGCTCCCGCCCCGTGCTGGCCAGCCCGCTGCGCGAGATCGACCGCCTGACCGAGCAGATCACCGGGTTGCGCGACCGCGCCCGCCGGTGCGTCTCCGTCACGCTGGACCGCGCGGCTGACGACCTCCGGCACACCCGCGCCCGGCTGCTGGCGCTCTCGCCGGCCACGACGCTCGCGCGCGGCTACGCGATCGTGCAGCGTTCCGACGGCGCGGTCGTGCGCTCGGCGGCCGAGGCCACCGCGGGCGAGACACTGCGCCTGCGCTTCGCGGAGGACAGCATGACGGCGACAGCAGGCGACATCGAGGCCGCAGGGGAATCAGGAGCAGGGCATGAGTGAGAGCACCGCCGCGGCGGGCAGTGAGGAAACGAACGGCGCGGAGGGAGCCGGCCCCGAGCTGAGTTACGAGGAGGCGCGCGACGAGCTGAACACGGTCGTGCGCCGGCTGGAATCCGGCGGCCTCACCCTCAAGGAGTCCCTGGCACTGTGGGAGCGAGGCGAGGAACTCGCCAAGACCTGCGAGCAGTGGCTGGAAGGCGCCCGCGCCAAACTCGCCGTGGCCATGGACGAGGGCGAGGAGCAGCCCGAGGAGGCCGACACGCCGTTCTAGGGGTCCTCGGCGTCAGGGCCGGCGGGAAGGGGGAGGAGGCTGCCGGCGGTGTGCCGTCCGGCCGTTGAGCTCGTCGCTGAGGTCGCGGATGTTGCGCGGTAAGCCGCGGAAACAGGCGATGATCAGCACGAGCGCCGTTCCCAGGAAAAGCCAGGGGGCGATGTCGGCGAGGCGGCCGCCCACACCGATCGCGACGCTGCGGGCGAACCCTCCGCTGCCCAGGCCCAGCAGGCCCTCGACGAGTAGGGCGGCCACCAAGTAGGCCAGGGGAGGGCTTACCGACAACGAGAGCAGGTCCGTGGGGCGGACCAGCAGCGGGGTGAGGACGCACGCGGCCGTGAAAGCGACTCCGTTGATCGCCGGCAGGCCCGTGGCATGGGCGAGCAAGCCGGCGAGGAGGCTGATCAGCACGATCGCGGCAACGCCTCCGCGTCCCGTGAGGCGCACCGATGTCCTCGTGCCGGCCCGGGGCGCGGTCCGAGCGGACTTGGCGGGGCCGCGGCGTGGCGCCTGCCGGACGAAGAACGGTGCCCCGGAACCGGTCGGGCCCTCGGCCTTGCCCATCGCCGCGCACTCCCTTGTACGACTCACGGTATTTAGTATGTCACTTTTGGCGAAGAATCCGCCTCTTCTCGAAGGGCGGTGTCGTCGGTGGGAGCGCCGCCGAACGGCGCCCCGTACACGTGCGCGCGCTCGTCCGCCGGCTCGTCCCGGTCCGCGGAGCCGGCGCCCTCCGGCGCCGTCATCTCCGCCGAGCTCAGCGGCCGAGCCTGCTCGTCCACCCCTTTCGGCTGGTCCAGCTCGCCGTCCACGAGTCCCAGCTCCGTGAACCGGCGGGCGGTCACCAGTACCCGGCTCTCCAACGAGCCGACGGTCTGGTTGTAGGCCGCGACCGTGCGCGAGAGCGCCCTGCCGAGCCCGTCCATGTGCCCTCCCAGGGTCGCGAGCCGGTTGTGGAGCTGCTTCCCCAACTCGAAGACCGCGCGCGCGTTCTCGCTCAGCACCTCCTGCTGCCACGCGTACTGCGCGGTGCGCAGGAGCGAGATCAGCGTCGTCGGCGTCGCGATGTGCACCCGGCGCCCCATCGCGTACTCCAGCAGGTCCGGGTCGTGTTCCAGGGCCGGTGCCAGGAACGCCTCACCGGGGATGAACAGCACCACGAACTCCGGGGCGGGGCTGAACGCGGCCCAGTACGACTTCGCCGCCAGCTGGTCCACGTGCGCACGCAGGTGCTTGGCGTGCGCGTTCAGCCGGCTCTCGCGCGTTTCGGCGTCGTCGGTCTCCACCGCCTCCAGGTAGGCCGCCAGCGAGACCTTGGAATCCACGACGATGTTCTTGCCTCCTGCCAGCCGCACGACCATGTCCGGCCGCTGGATCCCCTCGCCGGTGTCCGCACGGGCCTGCTCCTCGAAGTCGCAGTAGGCGGCCATACCCGCCAGCTCCGCGACCCGGCGCAGCTGCAGCTCGCCCCAGCGGCCGCGCGCCTCGGGCCGGCGCAGCGCGGTCACCAGGGACTGGGTCTGGTCGCGCAGCCGCTCCGATCCCTCACGCACGTAGTCGACCTGTTTGGCGAGCTCGGCGTGCGCGGTCCTGCGTCCGGCGTCGACCTCGCGGAGCTGGCTCTCGACCCTGGTCAGCGTCTCCTTCAGCGGTTCGACGAGCTGCTCCACAGCCTTGCGCCGTTGCTCCATGTCCTGCCCGGCCTCCGCGCCGACCGCCCGCAGCCGCCCCTCGGCCAGTTCGAGGAAGCGCTGGTTGGTGGCGTCCAGGGCCTGTGCGGACAGCGCACGGAACCGGTCACTGAGCTGCTCCTCGATGTAGGCGGCGCGCTCCTCGGCGGCTTTGGCCTGTGCCCGGGACTCCGCTGTACGGCCGCGGGCGAGCAACCACCCCAGGGCCACGCCGATCGCGATTCCGATCAGCAACACCAAGATCAAGTAAAGGCCGTCCATAGCGGCCCATGCTCTCAATCTCCGGTGTTGTCGGTGTTCCCGCCACGCGAGGGAGAAGCCTGGATGTCGTTGAACGTCCGCACCAGTGCGGGCATCGAGCCCGCGTTCTGGTTCGGGCACGGCCTGACCTACACCACCTGGGATTACGGCGTCATCGAGGTCACCGGGCCGGTAGCCTGGCGTCGGTGCGGGTACGCGTCACGAACACGGGAGAGCGCTCCGGAGGCGAGGTCGTTCAGCTCTCCCTGTCCCCGGATCCGGAGACGGGCGCCGGCCGGCCGGAGCGCCCGGCCCGCTGGCTCGCCGGGTTCACCGTGGTCCAGGCAGGGCCGGGAAGACCGCGGAGGCCGAGATCAGCGTGAACCGCCGTTCGGCCGAGATCTGGGACACCGCCGCGCACGGCTGGAGTCTCGTCCCGGGCGGCTACGAGGTCCTGGCGGGCCGCTCCTACGCCGATATCCGGCTGTCGGCGCGGGTCGATGTGCCGGCCTGAGACGAAGAGAGCCGGATATCGGTCCGTATCTCATCGCGAGAGGCGCGGTCCGGATTTCGTGCCCAGCCGGTCCCGCGCCGGACCGCGACCGGGGGCGCGCCTCCTACGCCTCGCACGCCTTCAGGGCCCGCCTCCAGTCGCGGGTGACCTCCCACAGCTCCCCCGAAGGGGGAGTCGGCGCGAAGAGCCACATGCGGTGGGATCCGGAGTCGCGGCCGTCAATGGCGATGCGCGCCGGATAGGGCGGTTCGCCGCACAGGTGGTGCCACGTGTAGTCGAGCGGTTCCAGCAGCGCCATGAGGCGCTCCTCCACTCCGCGGTCCGGCAGCACCTCGCAGAACACCCACGGGCGGAATCGGCGCAGCACCTCCAGTCCGCCCGCGATGACATCGGGCTCCGTTGTCTCGGTGTCGATCTTGAGAACGGCGGGGACGGTCTCGGCCCGCTCCCGCCAGTGGGACAGTGTCTCGACGTTCACCCGCAGCCGGCCGAACTCCGGTCGGAACCCGGTGGCCAGCGAGTTCGAGGCGTCGGACCTCGCCGACAGCTTCAACGACGCGGTCCCGCTGTGGTTGCTCATCGCGAGCTCCACCACCTCCACGTCGAGGCCGTTGGCGCGGGCGAGTTGTCGCGCTGTCTCCGCGAGGCTCGGGGTCGGCTCGAAGGCGTACACGCGCCGCCGGCTGCGCGCGGCGGCGAGCAGCGCATAGAGTCCCACGTTGGCCCCGACGTCGAGCACGGCCCCCGGGCGGGCGCGCTCCAGCACGGCGAGGAAGCAGGCCAGCGTCTCGGGCTCGTAGCCGGCCAGCCCCACCTGCTCCAGCCGCTTGGGCACCCAGAAGTCGCCCGACACGGAGAAGTCCAGCGCCGGTGGGCCGGTCTGCGGAGCACCCTCCCGGCGGGGCAGATCCAGTTCGAAGTTGCGTACCTTCGGCGGTACGCGGGCCGGGTCGATCCCGCCGAGGCGCTGCGGCAGGCGGACACGGATCTTCCGGGTTGCCTGGCGCACCATCGGATGGCGACGGACGAAGGCCCGCACCTGGTCCGGTACCACTGCAAATCCCCCTAAATAGGCGTGAATCGCCTGGATCGGTGTCTGAGCCGGGTGGGGACGGCCCCGTTGGTTCCGCCGCCGTTTCCGGTCCGCGGGCGTGGCCCTTCCGGCGACCGCCCGGAACAGGGATGAGGAAGACTTCTCAAGAGCGCGGGGGTCCCGAAGACCAGGCGACAGTCAACGAACGTACTCCGAGGTCGGCGCGGCCCGCAGGCCATTTCATCCAAAGATCAGCGGCGTGTCACCGAAACGTCCATCCATGGGGTGACCAATACCCTGCGCCGGAGCCGGCTCTCCGGACACCGCGAGGGTGCGGACCGCCTAGACTCGACACTCGTGAGCCTGTCTATCGGTATCGTCGGTCTGCCCAATGTCGGCAAGTCCACGCTGTTCAACGCACTGACCAAGAACGACGCCCTGGCCGCGAACTACCCGTTCGCGACCATCGAGCCCAACGTCGGTGTGGTGGGGGTGCCCGATCTCCGGCTCGGCACGCTGGCCGAACTCTTCGGATCGGCCAAGGTCATCCCGGCCACGGTCGACTTCGTCGACATCGCCGGCATCGTCCGCGGCGCCTCCGAGGGGGAGGGACTGGGCAACCAGTTCCTCGCCAACATCCGCGAGTGCGACGCGATCTGCCAGGTCATCCGGCTTTCGACAACGCCGATGTGACCCACGTCGACGGCGACATCGAACCGTCCCGCGACATCGAGACGATCAACACCGAGCTGATCCTCGCCGACCTGCAGACCCTGGAGAAGGCGCTGCCCCGGCTGGAGAAGGACGCCAGGCGCAACGCCAAGGACAAGACCGCGCAGGAGACCCTTGCCGCGGCGAGGGCGGCGCGGGAGCTCCTGGACGAGGGGCGCGGCCTCCACGCCGGCGCCGCCGCCGGCATCGACCTCTCCCTGATCCGGGAACTCAATCTGCTGACGGTCAAGCCGTTCATCTACGTCTTCAATCTCGACAGCGGTGATCTGGCCGACGACGCGGTGCGCGCCAAGCTGCAGGACCTGGTCGCCCCGGCGGAGGCGGTCTTCCTCGACGCCAAGATCGAGGCCGAGCTCGCCGAGCTCGACGACGACGAAGCGGCCGAGCTCCTGGAGTCAATGGGACAGACCGAATCCGGGCTCGCCCAGCTCGCCCGTGTCGGGTTCGCCACACTCGGACTGCAGACCTATCTCACAGCGGGACCGAAGGAAGCGCGCGCCTGGACCATCAAGCAGGGCGCCACGGGGCCCGAGGCCGCCGGCGCCATCCACTCCGACTTCCAGCGCGGGTTCATCAAGGCCGAGGTCGTCTCCTACGGCGATCTGGTCGAGGCCGGGAGCATGCAGGCCGCGCGCGCCGCGGGCAAGGTCCGCATGGAGGGCAAGGAGTACGTGATGGCCGACGGTGACGTCGTGGAGTTCCGCTTCAACGTGTGACCCCGCACGGGTCGACCCTCCCCGTTCGGCCCGTGCCGGCACGCCGAGCTGTCCGCGGTCACGGCTATGGGGCGCTACCGTAAACACCGGGCAATGGGACACACTGTCCCGTTTTGGTTACGCAAACGCCACCCCTGGCTACCCGAACAGTGATTTCCCCCTTTCCGGTCAACCCGCAATTGCTGCGCTGACCTCGTCTTATCGAGAGAAGTGGCAGTATTTGGCAGTGTATTAACCGGTGCATTGCCCGGTTGTGCACTGTTGACCCCTTGATGTCAGGGGTAGAACGTGCGCCGGAGAGGAAACACGGACGCGTGTTGGCGGTCGTGATCCGGAACAATGCCTCACCATAGGTATGGGGTAGACAAGGGTCGGTAAAGAGCGGCGGCCCGGTGGACGTGTGTCCGGGCACGGATGGGGAGGCGTGATGTTTGGCAGGTCGACCGCGCGACGCGGTGCCGCCTCGAAGGACGGGGGGGACACCGTGGCGGCCGACTACGGCGAGAACGACAACGCTCTCTACGCCCCCGAAACCCCCGCCGGCCGACACCCTCGGGCCGGGGCCGGAGGCCGCTGGTGGGTCTGGGTCGGCCGTGCGGTGCTGTGGGCGTTCGTCCTCGTGGTTCTCTTCAACGGCATCTGGATGCCCATCCGCGGCAGTATCGCCCAGCCGTCCGAGAACGACGGCCCGGAGAGCACGGGCCCCAGCTTCCCCACCACTGCCGCTTCGGCGTTCGCCGTGCGCTTCGCCGGCGTCTACCTGGGCGGTGAGGGCGCCGGCGACAGCGCGAACGACGATCGGGAACGCGCCGAAGCGCTCGCCGAGTTCGTCCCCGAGGGTGAGGCCGCGGCCTTCGACACCACCGGCGCCGACTTCACCGGCGAGAACATCGAAGTCGTCTCCGTCGAGGTCCACGACGACCACAATGCCGTCGTCACGCTCAGCGCCGACGTCAACGGCGAGCCCATGAGCCTCGACGTCCCGATCTACGCCGCCGCCGACACCGCTCTCGTCGTCTCCGGCCCGCCCGCGCTGCTCGCGGCCCCTACCCGGGCCGAACTCCCCGAGAACGGCGCCCCCGAGAACGACACCGACGTCCGCGACGAACTGCAGGAGAACCTCGAAGGCTTCTTCGAGGCCTACGCCGAGACCCCCGATCACCTTTCTCGCTACGTTGAACCCGGCGCGCACGTTACCGAGCTTCCCCAGGGCACCCTGAGTTTCCACGAGGTGCGGGACGTCACCGTCCCGGTCGGTTCGGGCAACGGAGACGACGTGCGGGAGGCAACGGCCACAGTGGTGTGGCGGCTCGCGGACGCCGGCGACGAAACCCCTGCCGACCTGCGTCAGACTTATCAGCTGACCGTGGTCAAGGACGGCGGTAACTGGTACGTGCGCGATATTCAAGGAGCCCCGCAGTCGTTTACCGGCTGAACCCTTTGCGGGGCCGTAGCCAAGGAGACTGAAGAACCATGCAGGTCAGATGTGAGACACGGGAGGACGGCGGCTAAATGGATCCCCTGTTTTCCAGTGTCGCGCTTATGTTTTCGCACGTCGGGAGTGATGTATTCGGCGTTGACACCGTAACCGCGTTCGTGGCCGCCGCCGAGGACGCCCCGAACACCGAAGGGCTGGCCGATTTCCTGCGGGGCTTCTTCGGCCCGCTCTTCCTGGTGATCGTGTCGATCGTGGCGATCTTCTTCCTGTTCACCCGGGAGATTACGCGTTTCGCGCAGTTCATCATCCTCGCGATCTTCATCGGGATCGTGTTCTACGTGCCGGGGATCATCGAGGTCACCGCGACGGCCATCGCCCGCGCAATGGGCGTGTCGACCGAGTAGGAGGCCGCAGAGGTGGACCTGCCCACGTACACCAACATCTGGCGTATCGAGAAGCGGCTGTACAAGCTCTACGATTTCCGGCTGCCCATGCCGCTTCCGGTCGTCACGCTTGGTGTGCTCCTGGGCGTCTGCGCCGTCTGGTTCGCCCTGATGGGGGTGCTCCGGGTCCCCTTCGCCACACCGTGGCACGTGCTCTGGCTGGTCCCGCCCGGCCTCATCACCTTTCTCGCCACCCGTCCCGTCATCGAGGGCAAGCGGCTCACCGAACTGCTGTTCTCCCAGGGGCGCTTCCTGACCGAGGCCCGGGTCTACACCCGCCTGGCACCCGAACGCGAACCCGCCGAGATCACCGTCGCGGTGCGCGTCTGGCACCGCGATCCCGCGGCCGGGCCGCTGCCGGCGCCAACGGGAAAGGCGACCGCGAAGCGGAAGGTCACCAAGAGAGCAGACGAGAAGGGCGGGCGCGCCCGCCCGCCCCGGCCCGCCCTGCCCCCCGGCCAGGCCCCGGAACTCCCGGCGCCGGCCCCCGGACCGAAGGAGCTCGAACGGGTCCGGGAGGGCCGCCGAGCCGAGGCCGAACGGGAATCCGCCCTGAAGGGCGAACCGGTGGCGCCCGCCGCGCCTCAGGCGCCCGCGGACCCGGCGAAGGGCGGGACCGCCCGGGCCGGAACCGGTGCTCCCTCCGGCCGCCAGGAGCACACGCGGCCCGGCGGTGCGGCGGAGGAGGAGCGCGAACCGCGCGAAGAGGCGGTGGAAACAGAGACCGCCGCGGAGGCCGTGCCCCCCGTCCCCGCTGAACGTGCGGGGACCGGCGCGGGGCCGCGCGAACGGCGGCCCGGACCCGAGCCGGAACAGGATGAGCCCGCCACGACCCCGGCGGCCGAACTCCCGGAACCGACCGCCCTTCCGTCGGCCGCGCCCGACCTCGCACCGGCCGAGGAGGCGCCCGCCCCGGCGCCCAGCGGGAGCACGGCGGAGCGGAACGGCGAGACGGAGCGGCCCGCGGCTTCCGTCGACCGCCGCGGCCTGGGGACCAAGATCCTCAACTACTTCGGTTTCGCCCTGCACAGGATGCCCGCGCAGCGGGACGCAAGGCCGCCGGAGGACGAAGAAGAGGAGCAGCCGGCCGGCGGATCGGCGGGTGGCCAGGGGAGCGACATGCGGTCGCGGCTCGCGGCCGAGCGGGGTGCCGCGCACGGGCCGGCCCCCATACCGGGAGCGCCCCGGACACCGGAAGAGCTCGCGGCCTCGCTCGATATGGAGCAGCGGGACAGGGAGTGGTACAGCAGCCTGCACACCTCTTCCGGAGAGACCCCGTGGCCGCTGTCCTCCAAGGCCGCCTACGAAATCGGCGACACCGGCCCCATGGCAGCGCCCGCGGCCGACGACGAAGCCGGTGAGGAGCCGGTGGACAACACGATGGCCCGCCGGCGCGCCGAAGAGATGATGGCCGCCCCCGAGCCGTACCGGGAACCCTTGGCGTCCTCCGCGGAGAACGCCTCCTCGGAAGAGACCGGCGGCGCCCGTCCGCAGGCCGGGCTTCCCCCGTTGTCCGGTCCTCCTGCCGCCCCGGAGGACGTTTCACGCGAGCCGGGCGCGGCCCCCGCACCCGGCGGGAGGAACGAGTCCCCTGGAGCCGGAGCCGCACGCCCGGGGACCGAAGAACAGCAGGGCACTCCCGAGGCGGCCGGGCACGAGAGCCTCAAGCACGACAGCGCTGCCGGCTCCGGGACGATCCGGCACGAGCGGACCGCGGCCCCTCCGCCCGAGCGCGGGCGGGCCCGCGGCCTTGGCGCCCCCGCCACCCCGCAGGAGGCCCGCGACCAGGAGCCCAGGTCTCTTCGCCGCCGCCCGCACGCGGAACCGTGGAACCTGCCCGGCTACGGCCGCGGATCAGGCGGCGCCGAGGAATCCGCGGACGCCCAGGGGCCGGCGTCCGGTACTCCGTCCGCCCTCTCCGGGGACGCGAAACCGGACCTGCAGCTCGACCACGGGACGGACGAGCACGAGAGCCTGTCCGGTGTCCTCGGCGGCCCCGCGCCCGGGCCCCGCGACACGAAGGGCGGGGACAGCGGAGACGAGCACGCCCCCGCGGCCGGACCGCCCGCCGCGAGCGGCGGAAGCGAGGACTGCGGTGAAGGCCGCCCGACCGCGGACGGCGCCGGAGGCGCGGCGCACCCCGGACAGGACGAACCCCCTGAGCGCGGCGACCGCATGTCCGTGCTCGACCACCACCTGAGCCAGACCGACACCCCACCGCCATCGCCCCCGCGCTTCGCCCAGGCAGACCTGGTCAAGGGGGCCATCCCGCCCAAGCTGTCCGGGTGGTTCAACGAGAACCCGCCCGCCGACCGGGCCGGGGACGGCGCCCTCGGGAGAACCGGGGACGGGGGACGGAAGAGCCGCCCCGCGGGCCGCGCCGC
>NZ_LAJC01000104.1 GCF_000981225.1 Allosalinactinospora lopnorensis | reverse complement strand
CGCGGAGCTCAGGGCGCCGGGCCGCGTTCGCCCGCGCCCCGCGGGACGCGGGCGCCCCGGAGGAGCAGCCCGGCTCCCAGCGTCAGGAGCCCCGCCGTCAGTGATACGGCGCCGAGGTAGGCCAGGAGGATCATGGCGTTGGGTTCGGTCGCGTCCGGGGAGAGGACCGACAGGAAGAACGCGGCGGGGAGCAGGATCGCCGCCGCGGGGATCGTCAGGCGCACGAACCACCTCGTGCGTTCGGAGAGCCCGGTTTCGTCGACGTAGCGCAGCGCGACCAGGGAGAGCACCAGCAGCACGCCGGCATGGGCGTGGCCGGCGCGCCAGAGGTCCTGGCGGAGCTGGTTCTGCGCGTACTCCGGGTCCCCGACGAGCAGCGGGAGGATGCTCGCCCCGCCGAAGACGACGGTAGGCATCACGAGCAGCAGTATTCCGGCGACCACCCGCGATTCGTTGCTCATGGTGCTGCTCTCTTCTCTCGTGCGGGGCGGGTGCGCGAAGCACGCGGCCCGCTGCCCGTCCCTGACCGCCTCGCCGGTCCGGTCAGGCCTTGGCGGCCACCGGCGGGATGTTGTGGTTGGTCCGGAACAGGTTGTCCGGGTCGTAGCGGTGCTTGATCGCGGTGAGCCGCTCCCACGTGGGGCCGGGGTAGGCGTCGCGGACCCGCTCCGGGCCCTCGTCGCCGAGGAAGTTGACATAGGCTCCGGTGTCCTGCCGGCGCAGGGCCGCGATGAGACCGGTGACCCAGGACTCGCGCCCGGCCCGGTCTTCGGGGCCGTCGTAGAACGCGGCGACGTTCACCATGATCCGGGAGCCGCGGTGGGCGAACGCGCTGGCCTGGGCGGGCACGCGGGCCACCGCCCCGCCGAGCACCCGGATCTGGACGGCGCGCATCGCCGCGTCGGAGGCCTGGAGGTGGTCCATGATCGTGTCGGCCGCGTCGCGGTCGATCGTGTCGACGAACATCGTGCGCCCTATCGCGGTGGGGCGGTAGCCGGCCTCCTCCGGCGGGAAGAGCTCCGGGTACGGCATCGGGCGAAGCGCGTCCACGAGCGGCGTTGCGAGTCGGCGGAACGGCGCGAGCACCCGCTCACCGGTGTCGACCGGGCCGGCGTGGCACATGAGGGCCATGACGACCAGCCGGCCGTGGAGTTCGGCGGGAATGAACGGCATCGGCGGCGCCGGCATGATGTTGGCGATCGTCGACAGCTCGTCCGGCGCCGCCTCCGCCTCGGAGACGAACGCGTGGATGACCTCGGACGTCGCCGGGAGCATCAGCATGCCGCCCACGACCGTCCCCACCTCGTGCAGCCGGAACTTCAACCGTGTGGCGATCCCGAAGTTCCCGCCGCCGCCGCGGATCGCCCAGAACAGGTCCGGATGGCTGTGCGCGTCGATCCGCAGGAGCCGGCCGTCCGCGGTGATGATCTCCGCGGCCAGCAGGTTGTCGATCGTGAGCCCGTACTTGCGTGAGAGGAACCCGAGCCCGCCGCCCAGGGTGAGCCCGCCGATCCCGACCGAGCCTGTGTCGCCGAACCCGGTCGCGAAGCCGTGCGCGCCCACGGCAGCGGTGTAGGCGCCCGCGGTCAGCCCCGGCCGGGTCCACGCGATGCGCCGCTCGGCGTCGATGTCCGGCGGGCGCGTGTCGGCCAGATCGAGCACGATTCCGCCGTCGCAGACACCGTGCCCGGCCGCGCTGTGGCCGCCGCTGCGGATGGCCAGTTCCAGGCCGGTCTCGCGGGCGAGCGCGACGACGCGCGCGACCTCGGCGGCCTCCGAGGCTCGGACGATGGCGGCGGGACGGCGGTCGATGTCGCCGTAGAAAACGGCGCGGGCTTCGTCGTAGCCGCCGTCGCCCGGCGTGGTCACCCGGCCGTCGAGATCCGTGCGCAGCCGTGCGATCGGCGGTGTGTTGGAGCGTGCAGACGTCATGAGAAGCCTTACGGTCGTGGGGCCGGGCGCTGGGGCCCGGCGGGGTCTGCGTGGTGCGGAGCGGGGGCGCCCGGTTCCGCCTCCCGCCCCGCGCGGCGTTCACAACGGGCGTACGGATGTTCAGTCGGCCGCCGTCCGCCCGGTGGCCCCGGAGCCGGTGCGCACCAGCCCGGCACGATAGGCCTCCAGCCGTTCGACCAGCTCCTTGGGGCGGCTGAGAGCGGGCAAGTGTCCCCCGTCCATCTCGTCGGGGGTGATGCCCAGCCGCTCCCGCACGACGCGGCGCAGGAAGTCGGCGGGGAAGAAGCGGTCGTCGCGGCACAGCAGGAACACGGTCGGCACATCGGGCCACGCCTGCAGGGGCCACGGCTTCTCGAACGGGGTGCCGGACTGGTCCCGCCCCTTGGTCATCGCCTCGGCCAGCACGTCCGGCGGAAGGTCGTGGAGGAAGGTGGCCACCGGGTCGAACTCCCCGTCGACGGGGCGGCCCTCGCGCTCGTCGTGTGCGCGCTTCGCCTGTTCGTGGCCGGTGTTGGTCCACCACTCGCCGGGTGACTCCCCGGGGGAGGGGACCATCGCCGCCAGCAGCACCAGTAGGTCCACCCGGACCCGCCGGCACACCAGCGGCGCGGTGAACCCTCCCATCGACTGGGCCACGAGGACCAGGTCGGTGCGGTCGCCGATGGCGTCCACCACCACGTCGGCGTACTCGGCCAGCCCGGCGGAGTCGTCGTCGCCGGGCAGGTCGGGGGCCACCACATCGTGGCCCCGCGCGCGCAGTTCCGGCACCACCCGGTGCCAGTACCACGAGTCGGACCCGGCACCGTGAATCAGTACGTATGTGGCCATGGTCGGCACTCCTCTCGGTGCGGTCGGCGCCGCGCGCGGAACCTGTCGGGCGCACGTCAGCGCGTGCGCTCCTCCTCAAGGGCGAAGGAGCCGTAGTCGAGCCCGCCGGCGCGTTCGTAGACGTGGATCGCGACCCCGGTGCCGGACGTCCTGGTACCGATGAGTCTCAGGCCGGCGGGAAGGGTCCCCTCCCCGAAGAGGCGTTTGCCCGCGCCGAGCAGCACCGGGAACACGCACAGCCGGTACTCGTCGACGAGGTCGTGCCGGATCAGGGTCTGGATGAGCCCGCAGCTCCCGGGAACCTGGATCTCGCCGTCGGTCCGCTGTTTGAGCGCGGCGACCTCTTCGGCCGCATCGCCCTTGAGGAGGGTGGAGTTGTACCAGTCCACGCTGCCGAGCGTCCGCGAGGCGACGTACTTGGGGACGCTGTTCAGCTTCGCCGCGATCGGGTCGTCGCCGCTGACGTGCGGCCAGTGCGCGGCGAAGATCTGGTAGGTCCTCCGGCCAAGAAGCACGCTCGCGGCCCGGTCGGTCCAGTCGACCATGGTCTGCCCCAGTTGGTCGTCGAAGTAGGGCACCAGCCATCCGCCGTGCTCGAACCCCCCGTCGCGGTCCTCGTCCGGGCCTCCGGGAGCCTGCATCACCCCGTCCAGCGTCAGAAACGTGCCTACCACCAGCTTCGCCATAGCATCCCCCCGGGCATCGGTCGACCAGGTGCGGCGTCCGCGCCTGTCCTTCTGCCGCCGGGGGCGTTCAACGCGGATGAACGGCTGTTCGCTCCTCCGGAACCGCCCGATGGTCTGCCTGCTCCTCGTTTCTGTCGCAGCTCACCGCTATGGTCGTCCGCGATCCGCGATCCGGCCACGGACTATGCTCGTTGGAAAGCGGTGGGCGAAGGCGGGGAGGGGTGCCCGTTGCGCGAGCCTTTCATCGGTCGGGACCGGGAGCAGGCCGAACTGGCGGCCGGGCTCCAGGACGCGATCGACGGCCGCGGCGGGCTGTTCCTCGTCGCGGGCCAGCCGGGCATCGGAAAGACCGCTCTGGCCGACCGCCTCGCCGAGCACGCGGTCGGGCAGGGCGCCCGGGTGCTGTGGGGACGCTCCTGGGAGAGCGGCGGTGCGGCGCCGTACTGGATGTGGACGCAGATCATCCGGGCGCTGGCGGACTCCTTCGACGACGAGCTCGACTCCCTCCTCACCCCCGAGGCGGCGGCGCACATCGCGTTACTGGTGCCGGAACTCGCCGGCCGGTTCGGCCGGCCCGCCCCCTCCGTGCACACCCCCGGCTCCGACGCGGCGCGCTTCTACCTGTTCGAGGCGACCACCGGATTCCTGAAGGCCGTGTCGTCGGCCCAACCGCTGGTACTCGTCCTGGACGACGCCTTCACCGGCGACCACCCCTCGCGTCTGCTGCTGCGGTTCCTGGCCCGGGACATCCGGCCCTCGCGCCTGCTGGCGGTGGTCACCTACCGCGACATGGCGGCGCGTTCCGGCGAGGCCGCCGACATGCTGGCGGACCTGGTCCGCGAGGGCCGGCTACTACGCCTGCGGGGCCTGGACCGGACCGAGGTGGCCCGCCTCATCGCGGAGGTGTCGGGAACCGCGCCCTGGGAGGGCAAGGTGAGCGCCATCCACGAGGCGACCGGGGGCAACCCGCTGTTCGTCCGGGAGGTCACCCGCCTGGTCGCCGCCGGGGAAGCCCTGGACCGCCCCGGCCGGTTGAGCATCACCGTGCCCGACAGCCTGCGGGGGGTGATCAGCCGCCGGCTCGCCCCCCTGTCCGCGGACGCCGTCCAGGTGCTCTCAGCGGCCGCCGTGGTCGGCCGGGACTTCGACGTCGCCCTGGTCAGCGCGGCCTCCGACCTTCCCGCCGAACGCGTGCTGGGATCGGTGTCCGAAGCGGTGGAGATGGGGGCCGTGGCGGAGGCGGCGGAGGCCGCCGGCCTCTACCGCTTCTCGCACCCGCTGATGCGCGAGGCGATCTACGAAGGGCTTCCCCTGCCGGCCCGGCTGCAGATGCACCAGCGGGTCGGCACGGCGATCGAGCGCCTGCACGGGCTGGACCCGGCCCCCTACCTCGGTGAGCTCGCCTACCACTTCGCCCAGGCGGCGGCCGCCGGAAAGGGAGCCAAGGCCGAGGAGTACGCCCGACAGGCCGGCGACCGGGCGATGCTCAGCTACGCCTACGAGGAAGCCGCCGTTCACTACCAGCGCGCCCTGGAGGCGGGGCACTTCGCCGGACTCGGCGAAGCGGAACGCTGCGAGCTGCTGCTGCGCCTGGGCGGCGCCCAGGCGCGGGCGGGCGACTACCAGCAGGCCAGGGGAAGCTTCCAGCAGGCCGCCGAGATCGCCCGGCGGCTGGGGACCCCCGAGCGGTCGGCCCGTGCCGAGCTGGGGTTCGGGGAGCCGCAGGTGGAAGGTGGAACGGTCGACCAGCAGCTTCTCGCTCTGCTGCGCGAGGCGCTCGCCGGGCTGGGCCCCGCCGACAACCCGCTGCGGGCGCGGGCGCTGGCGCGGATGTCGCTGGAACTGACGTTCGCGGACGAGGCGGTGCTGCGGGAGTCGCACCGGGACGCCCTCAGCCGGGAGGCCGTGGAGATGGCCCGGCGGCTGGGCGATGCGCCCGCGCGGGCGATCGCGTGCCGCGCACGGTGGATGGCCGCGTGGGGGCCGGACGGGCTCAAGGAGCGCACGGCACTGTCGGAGGAGATCCTGCGTCTGGGCCGGGAGACCGGTGACCGGGAACTGGAGCTGGTCGGCCGGGCCCGGCGGATCACCTGCTCCATGGAGGCGGGGAACATCCGGGCGGTGGACACCGATATCGTCGCGCACGCCCGGCTCGCGGGCGACCTCCGCATGCCCTACCACGCATGGACCGCGGCGACCATACGCGCCGGGCGGGCACTGCTGGACGGTTCGTTCGAGGCGGCCGAGGAGCTGGCCGACAGGGCCCCGTCCCTGCTCCCCACGCGGCCGAACGCCCGGATGGCCCACCTCAACCAGCTCACCCCGATCCGGTGGGAGCAGGGCCGGCTGTCGGAACTGCGGGCGGCCTGGCAGCAGCTCGCCGAACAGTTCCCGCAGGCCGCGTACGCCAAGGGGTGGCTGTCCCTGGCCGAGGCGGAACGAGGCCGGGCAGACGAGGCGGGAAGGAGCCTCCTCTCCCTGGTCGAGGAGCTGCCCGGGCTTTCCCGCGGCGGCCTCTGGCTGCCCGCGCTCGCCACCGCCTCCCTGGCCGCCGCGCGCCTCGGCGACGCCGATGCCGCGGGAGCCGTCTACCCGCTGCTGCGTCCCTACGCGGACCGCACCATCGTCGCCCCGATGCCGCACCCGGTGGTGTGCTTCGGACCGGCATCGTCGTACCTTGCCCTGCTGGCGGCCACCTCGTCCCGGTGGGAGGAGGCAGCCGGCCACTTCGAGTCGGCGATCAGCGAGAACAGCCGCATGGGGGCCGCGGTCTTCCTGGCCCGCACGCGCTACGAGTACGCGCGGATGCTCATCCGGCGCGGCCGGGCCGCCGACCGGCGAAACGCGGCGGAACTCCTGGAACAGGCGCAGGATGCCGCACTCGCCCTCGGTATGGCCGCGCTCGGCCGGGAGTGCGCGAGCCTGCGGGAGGAACCCGCGGCCGAAACGGTCGCGGCCGCGGAGCCCACCGGGGCCGGTGCGGCGAGCGTGTTCCGCCGCGAGGGGGACTACTGGACGCTCGCCTACGAGGGCTCCCTGTTCCGGCTGCGGGACACCAAGGGCCTGCACTACCTGGCCAGGCTGCTCGCCGAGCCCGGTCGGGAGTTCCACGTGGTCGACCTCGAAGCCGCGGAGGGGCCGGCCGGGGAGGCGCCGCCGCGCGGCTCCGGGGCGCGGGCGCGAGACGACGGGCTGCGCTCCCGCCCGGGTCTCGGCGACGCGGGGGAGCTGCTCGACGCCAGAGCCAAGGCCGAGTACAGGGCGCGTATCGAGGAACTGCGCGCGGACCTCGACGAGGCGGAGAGCTTCAACGACCCGGCCCGGGCGGCGCGGAACAGGGAGGAGATCGACGCTATCGCGCACGAGCTGGCCGGCGCGGTCGGGCTCGGCGGCCGGGACCGCAGGGCCGCCTCCCACGCCGAGCGGGCCAGGCTCAACGTGACCCGGGCCATCCGGGCCGCGATGGCCAACATCGCCCGATCCGACCCCTCACTCGGACGGCACCTGGCGACGACGGTCCGCACCGGCCGGTACTGCTGCTACACCCCCGACCCGCGGGCCGGGACCACCTGGGAGACCCGACCCGGACGGGACCGCGGCTGAACACCGGTTCGTTCGCTTTGAACGCCCCCGTCCGAACCGGACCGCCGACACGGAAGCAGGGGCTATGGGCGCCACGAACGCCTCGGAGAGGCCGCTCCCCATGGTGATCCGCCTGCGGGTCGAGCGGACCGAGCCGCTGGCCGGAACCGCCGCGGCCGAGGACGGCACCGAACTCGGATTCGAGGGCTGGATGGAGCTGCTCCGGGTGGTCGCGGCACTCCTCGGCTCGCCGGAGCGCCCCTCCGCAGGCGAGCAGCCACAACCCACCGCGGAGTAAGGAGCCATGACGGGCGAGACAGCGGAGAAGGAGCCGGCCGCCGAGCTGCTCGCGGCTGCCCGACGAGCATCGCCGCCTAACAACTTACGGAGACAGTCATGAAGGATGAATCAACGAACCCCGGCGGGCCGGCGGCTAGCGCCACCAACGCACCGAGTCTGCCCGCGGCCGTCGACCGGGCTGCCTTCCAGGCCGAACTGGACAGGCTGCGGCTTCGGGAGAAGGCGCACACCCGGGAAGGCGACGCGATCGCCGCGGCCCGACGGCGCCTACCCATGGTCGAGGTGGACGCCGAGCTCGCGCTGGTCGGGCCCCAGGGGCCGTTCACCCTGCACGAAGCGTTCGAAGGGCGCCGACAGCTCATCGCCTGCTACTTCATGTGGCGCCCCGGCCGGCCCGCGCCCGAGCAGTGCGAAGGCTGCACGTGGTGCACCACCCAGGTCGCAGAGCTGTCCTACCTTCATTCCCGCGACATCACCTACGCGGTCTTCTGCCAGGGGCCCTACGACGAAAGCAGTCGTTACCGCGAATTCATGGGCTGGGACATGCGTGGTACTCAGCACGGGACTCCCTCGACGCGCTCCTCGTCGGGCGCGAAATCGGCATGATGCACCTCGTGTGCTATCTACGGGACGGCGACCGCGTCTTCGAAACCTACTGGACGACCCGCCGCGGCGTAGAGGTGATGGACTACAGCGACGCGCTCATGGACCTCACCGTGTACGGACGCCAGGAGCCGTGGGAGGACTCGCCCCTCGGCTGGCCACAACAGTGGCAAGCCGACGGATCCAACTGGCGGACAAACGGACGCCCCATCGCCCAGTGGTCGCGACTCGAAGCTGGACGCTCTGACGACCTCGCCGTTGGGCCCTGATCGTCAGTGGAGAGGAGTGCTCCTCAACGCCGGGCCCAAGGGCCACCGCCGGATGCCGCTACTCGTCGCTGCGCTCGCCCGTCGCCGCCGCGGGAGACGCGTCCGGCCGGATCGCTCTTCGAACCGACCTGCTCGACCGCGAACGCCGGATCCTGCCCGCGGGCAGGGCCGGTCAACCTGGTGCGGGCGCGGAGCCCCGGGCGAAGGCTCGTCTCGGAGCGGGCGGGCACGCCGAGGGCCCGCGCTCAGCCGCACCCGTGTCCGACGCCGAGGAGGTCGGTCAACTGCTGGGCGTTGACCTGGGCGTCGTCGCGCCAGCAGTTGTTCATCAGCACGTGGGTGGTCTCGGCCCGCTCGGCCAGGCGGCGCAGCTTCGGCACCCATTCGCGTAGCTCCTCGGTGCTGTAGCGGTAGCGGAAGCGCCGCTCCTTCTCGCGGCTGTCCCACTGTTCGGAGCGCCCGTGGAAGCGCACCACGGCGAGGTCCGAGGTGGCCTCGGCCACCGGCGGAACCGAACTGGGATACCCCTGCGGCATGTCCACGCACACATAAGGGAGGTCGTGCTCGGAAAGGAACGCGAGCGTCTCGTCCCGGGCGCCGTCGCTCATCCAGGTCGCGTTGCGGAACTCCACGCACACTCGAAGCGGTGCGCACCGGCGCCGGCACTCCAGGATGTAGCGCCTGCCGTCGCTGCTGCGGGGGACCCACTGGGGGAACTGCAGCAGGATGGCGCCGAGCTTGCCGGAATCCGCGAGAGGGGTGAGCGCGGAGAGGAAACGGTCCCACATCGACTCGACCAGCGCCGGTGCGGCGTCGCGCAGGTACAGGTGGCGGCGCCCCCGGGCCGCTTCCCGCGCGGCCGGCCGAAGGTCGCGCGGAAATGCGTCCGGCCTCGTCGGGTGCTGGGTGAAAAGCGAGAACGCCTTGATGTTGAAGGTGAAATCGCCGGGGGTGCGCTCCGCCCACAGCCGCACGGTGCGCTCGGCGGGCGGACTGTAGTAGGTGGAGTCCACCTCCACCAACGGGAACCGGGAGGCGTAGTAGCGCAACCGCTGCTCCGGTGTGCGCACGTCCGGCGGGTACCAGCCGGCCGCCGCGAGCGCGCGGTCGGTCCACCCGGCGGTCCCGACCCGGATCCGCCCCGTCCCCGTCATGATGTCTCCGCCGACCTCCGCGGCCCCGTGACGCCCTCCGCTGACCCGTACCGGACCGGGCCTTGTTCGAAGTGCCGGTTTCCGCACCAACACCGCGAATCGGTGAAGAAGGCCACACTAGCGGCCCCGACCCGCGACGTGGCCGGGGTGGCTAGTACAGGAGACCCCCTAATTCCAGTCCACCCGACCGCGCCGGTTCCGCGCTACGGGAACCCCGCGGGTGTGGACGGCGGAATGAGGCGTCCGCCGGATCAGCGGCGGCGGGCGTAGAACCCGTCAGCGAGCATGACCCCCGCTGCGGCGACCAGCACCTGGACGATCAGGACGAACAGCCAGAACGTGGTGAAGATGGTCGCGATCGCGCCACCGATGAACGCCGCGACGATCCCCAGCACCAGGGTCAACCAGATCGGCAGGTGCTGCTTGCCGGGCACGACGAGGCGCCCCAGCGCACCGATGATCAGCCCCACAACGATGGCGCTTATGATGCCGGTGATCTCCATGAGATCCCCTCCTTAAGGATCGTTCTCCTTGTTGCCTTCCCCGCACCGCGGCGAGGTATAACGCCTCTAACCCGTAACGCGGCGCCGAACACCCCGGAGCGCGATCCGGATTCGCGCTCTCGGCGGCGGTTCGCGGCCGAAGGACCCGGCGCGGGACACCACACCCGGCTCCCCCGCCGCGGCGCGGGAAGCCCGGTCAGAGCAGGCTGAGCTGCTGTGCCCGCCGGCGGGGCCGGGGCGGGGCGCTCTCGGTGGTGACGGCCTCGCTCAGCTCCCGCACCTCGGTGAGGAAGGGGGAGGGGCGCGTCTCCCGCGCCTCCCCGCGGCGGGTGCGCTTGGCGGCGTGCGTGAGGTACAGGTGGTCCTGCGCCCGGGTCATCCCGACGAAGCAGAGGCGGCGCTCCTCGGCGAGCGCGGCCTCGTCCGGCTCGGTGCCCGGCCAGCGCAGGGGCAGCAGGGTGTCCTCGCACCCGGTGACGAACACGACCGGGAACTCCAGGCCCTTGGCGGCGTGCAGGGTGAGCAGCGAAACCGCGTCGGCGCGGGGATCGAGCGCGTCGACCTCGGCGCCCAGCAGCACCTCCTGGCAGAACCGCGCCAGGTCCGTCCCGCACCGGTGGGCGAGCGGTGTCAGCAGTTCTACCGCGGTGCGCAGTTCGGCGGCGCGCTCTTCGCGCCGACCGTCGGGCAGCGAGGCCAGGATCGCCCCGGCCGCGGCGCGCACCCGCTCGACCACCGGGGTTTCGCCGGGCGCGGAGGCGGCGGAGGTGTGGGTCAGCTCCCGCAGGATGTGCTCGACACCGCTGCGCGCGGTCAGCGGGTCGTGCGAGCGTTTCTGCGCGGGGAACCCGCAGCGGCCCAGCTCCTCCAGCAGTGCCCGGGACTGCGCGTCGGTGCGGTACAGCACGGCGATGTCGCTGAACCCGATCCGGCCGTCGCCGTCGCCCTGCACCCGGCCGCTGTCCAGCGAGTGCAGTGAGGTGCCGCCCAGCAGCCGGTCGATGGTGCGGGCCACGAAAGCCGCCTCGGCGCGCTCGTCAGCGGCCCGGTGCAGGGTGATGCGCTGCGCGCTGTCGTCCCGGGTGGGGTGCAGCTGCCGGTCGGCGACGAGCGTGCCGGGCCGGATCGCCTTCAGGGCGCCGGCGAGGATGTGCCGCCCGCTGCGGTAGTTGCGGGTGAGCTGGACGACGGGCGCCTGCGGGTAGTCCTGCTGGAAGCGCAGAAAGAACCGCACATCGGCGCCGCGGAAGGCGTAGATCGCCTGGTCCGGGTCGCCGATCGCGGTCAGGTTGGCCTCCCCGGGGGCCAGCAGCCGGAGCAGGCGGTACTGCAGGTCGTCGACGTCCTGGTACTCGTCCACGGTGATCCACTGGAAGCGCCGCCGGTACTCCTCGCGGGCGTCCGCGTCGGACTCCAGCAGCTCCACCGGCAGGGCGAGCAGGTCGTCGTAGTCGACGAGGCCGCGCTCCCGCAGCGCCGCCAGGTAACGGGGCACGGTATCGGCGACGTCCGCGTCCGGCGTGTCGGTTTCGCCGGATCCGTCCTGGGCGCCGCCGCGGCGGGCGCGGGAGATCGCCGACCGCAGCCGGCGTGCCGCGCGCTCGTCCCCGGCGACCTCGGTGAGCACACGGTGCTGCTCCGCCGCGTCGGCGACCCCGAAGTCGGCGGGGAGTTCCAGCCGCGCGTGCCGCTCGCGCAGCACCGCGAGCCCGAGCGAGTGGAACGTGGCCACGGTGATGTCGCGCGCCTTCGCGCCCACCAGGGCGTGCAGGCGTTCGGTCATCTCCTCGGCCGCGCGCCGGGTGAAGGTGATCGCGAGGCACTGCCGGGCGGGGACGTCCCGCTCCAGCACCAGGTGCGCGATGCGGTGCGTCACGGTCCGCGTCTTGCCGGTTCCGGGCCCGGCGACGATGAGCAGCGGGCCGCCGGGCACCTCGGCCGCCGCGCGCTGGTCGGGGTCCAGGCCGGCGAGCACGCCGTCCTCCCCGGCGTCGTG
>NZ_LAJC01000103.1 GCF_000981225.1 Allosalinactinospora lopnorensis | reverse complement strand
CGAATGGTCGGACGCAGCGCATTCCCATGGGTCTCGTCCCTCGGCTTCCGGTCCTCGACATCGCCTGGTGGATGAATCGCGAACCCATCCAGCACACGGCCGGGATCGCATCCGTCCGCGACCTGTACGCCCGGTGTGTCGAAAAGCCGGGGCAGTGAACTCGTTCGGTGCCGGCGGGCCGTTCGAACCGGCACCATGCCCGAAAGACCCCTTCCGGCTGGTATAGCGCATCACGAAGGCTCGGGACATGACCGAGCAGCCCCTGGCGACTCGCAGGTCGACATCAGCGTGGCCCTCGGCGTCGTGGTCGTCAACGCTGTGGTCGGCTACATACAGGAGTCCCGCGCAGAGAAGGCACCGGATGCCCTGCTGGCAGCCGGTGAACCGCCGTATCCCCGGGAACGCCGGGCGCTCCGCGGGAGGATCAGCCGGGCTCGCGGTCCGGGGATTCCCCGGTGAGGAACGCTCGCCAGGTTTGGCGGCCGTACCGGTGCTCGGGTGCCAGCAGCGCACCCGAGCGTAGGGCGGAGCCGATCCGTCCAGGGATGGGAATCCCCGCTGTCCGTGCTCGTGCGTGGTGCACGGAGAGGTAGATGTCGGCGAGCTCCCTGGCCGACTTGACCTCCGGTCCGCCTGTTTCCAGGATTTCTTTCCGCGGTGGCCCCTTCACGAGCTCCACCAGCTGTTCCGCAACTTCCTCAGCGGCGATGGGCTGGAGGTACGTTCTCGCGGGGACAGGTACGGTCGGGGCGCGGTTGAGTGCTTTGAGAATCCAGGCGAGAAGTTCGTGGAACTGTGTCGCACGCAGGATGGTGTAGCCCAGCCCCGACTCCTCGACGAGTTCTTCGACCGCGAGTTTGGTCCGGTAGTAGCCGTAGGGGAGCCGGTCGATTCCCACGATCGACACGTAGACGATGTGCTCGACACCGGCCCGCGCGGCCGCGCTGAGCAGGTTCCCCGCCTGGGTGATGTCCTTCGTGTGCCGGACCGTGTCGCTGGCGCAGTGCAGCACCGTCCGGCAGCCGTCGAGCGCCTGATCGAGACCGCGGCCGTCGGCGAGATCAACAGTGAACCAGGTGGTGCCGTTCGACCAGCCAGGGGCTGATCGCCGGGCGACTACATGCGGTTCCGTACCCGCTTCGACCAGTCGGCGCAGGACGTGGCGGCCGAGTGTCCCGGATCCGCCAGTGACGAGTGTCGTATCCATAGCGGTTTCCTTCCCACGATGTCCCATGGGCGGGTGTTGCCTCTGCCCCTACCCGCTATCCGTACCGGTTCCGTAATCACGCTGGGGCGCGACATGTCGACAAACCGGTACGGAGCCTGCGGGCGGGAGTTTCTCCGTGTCGACATGTCGGTTCGGCCTCATGCCGTCTGCAGCGTGGCCTGGTAATGCCCGGGTGCTATCGAACCCTTGAGCGGCTTCTGTTAAGGTGAACCTAACCTAGGTTAGCCTTGCTTTATGCGCACAGTTCGAGTCGGTCCGACTTCGAACGATCCCCCGACTACCGGCAGGAGAACCGACTTGAGAGCCTTCACCTCCGGCCGACGCGGCCTTCTTGTCACCGCGTTGCCCGTGTTCGCTCTTTTCACCGCGGGCTGCGGTCCCGCCGCCGACGACGGTGGTGGTGATGACACCGTCACGATCTACTCCGGCAGGGAAGAGGACCTGGTCCAGCCCATCATCGACCGGTTGGAGGAAGAGACCGGTCTACAGGTCGAGGTGCGCTACGGCGACACAGCCGACCTCGCCGCCCAGCTCCAGACCGAGGGCGACCGGAGCGAAGGCGATGTCTACCTGGCCCAGGACGCGGGCAGTCTGGGACTGCTCGTGCAGGATGGGCTGCTCGCCGAACTACCGTCGGACATTCTGGACCGCGTCCCCGAGGAGTACCGGGCCGACAGCGGTGAATGGGTGGGGCTTTCCGGCCGTTCCCGCGTGATCGCCTACGACCCGGAGGAGGTCGACACCCCGCCCGACAGCGTCATGGATCTCACCGGTGACGAGTGGGAGGGCAAGGTCGGCATCGCCCCCACCAACGGCTCCTTCCAGGCGTTCGTCACCGCCCTTCGGGTCATCGAAGGAGACGAGGCCGCCCAGCGGTGGCTGCAGGACCTGAACGACAACGGGGTCCAGTCCTACGAGAACAACCGGGCGATGCTCGACGCCCTGGACAACGGCGAGATCGCCGTGAGCCTGAACAACCACTACTACTGGTACGAGCGCGTCAAGGAACAGGGAGAGGACGCTGTCGGGTCCGAGCTGCATTACCTCCCCGATGGCGACGCGGGGGCGCTGGTCAACGTGAGCGGGGCCGGTGTCCTCGCCGCCAGCGGCAACCAGGAGGAGGCCCAGCAGGCATTGGAGTTCCTCCTCGGCGAGGAGGCGCAGGAGTACTTCACCCAGGAGACCTCCGAGTACCCGCTGGTCGAAGGGGTCGAGACCATGGAGGAGCTGCCCGAGCTCAGTGAACTCCAGCAGCCCGACATCGACCTGAGTGACCTGCACTCCCTTGAGGAGTCCGTGGAGATGATCCAGGAAGCCGGCCTGGCGTGACGCTGGCCGGACCACGAAGCCGCCGGCCGGGGGGGACCAACGAGGTCCGCCCCGG
This sequence comes from Allosalinactinospora lopnorensis, assembly GCF_000981225.1. Classification (GTDB taxonomy): domain Bacteria; phylum Actinomycetota; class Actinomycetes; order Streptosporangiales; family Streptosporangiaceae; genus Allosalinactinospora; species Allosalinactinospora lopnorensis. Next base: position 9,492 of record NZ_LAJC01000103.1, on the reverse strand, counting down.
CCGTTCGGCGTCCCCCTCCCCCGCGCTGCTCGGCCTCTCGGCCCTCGTCGCGGGCATCGCCCTGCTGCCGCTGGTCTACCTGCTGATCCTCGCCTTCCAGGACGGCTGGCAGGACGCGGCCGGCGAACTGTTCCGGGAGACCACGCTCCGGCTGGTGATGAACAGTCTCGGGCTCGCCGCGGCGACCACAGTGGGCGGTCTGGTCATCGGAGTCGGGCTGGCCTGGCTGATCGCCCGGACGCGGTTGCCCGGCCGTCGGATGTGGGCGCTGGTGGCCACCCTTCCGCTCGCCATCCCGAGTTATGTGGCGGCCTTCGTGTGGATCTCGGCGTTCCCCTGGCTGAACGGGTTCGACGGCTCCGTCATCGTGCTCACCCTGTCGACATACCCCTATATCTTCCTGCCGGTCCTCGCCGCCCTTGGGCGCGCGGACCGCGACCAGGAGGAGGTCGCACGCTCCCTAGGTAAAGGCCCTGTGGCGACCTTCTTCCAGGTCACAGCGCGGCAGGTGCAGCCGGCCGCCGCTGCGGGGGCGCTGCTGGCCGCGCTCTATGTGCTGTCGGACTTCGGGTCGGTGTCGATCATGCGCTACGACACCTTCACCCGCATCATCTTCGCTCGGGCCAACCTCGATCACGTCTCCGCCGCCCTGCTGAGCTGTGTTCTCATCGCCATCACGGTGCTGATCCTGTGGGGGGAGGCCCGGAGCCGCGGCCGCGCCCGTTTCAGCCGGGTGGGGGCCGGGGCCACGCGTGCCCGGCAGCAGGGGCGACTGGGCGTGTGGACGTTCCCCGCCGTTCTGGCATGCGCAGCGGTCGCCGGGCTCGCGGTCGTACTGCCGCTGGTGAGTATCGGCTACTGGCTGGTGCGCGGTTCCTCCGCCGGTCTCGACGGTCCGATGCTGCTTGAGGCTTCGCTCACCACGCTGGCGGTCTCGGCGGCCGGCGCGGCGCTGGCCACGGTGCTCGCCCTGCCCGTGGGCGTCCTCGCGGCCCGCAACCCTGGTCCGGTCCCGCAGTTGCTGGAGCGGATCACCTGGCTCGGGTACTCGCTGCCCGGAATCGTCGTGGCGCTGTCGCTGGTGTACTTCGCGGTGCACTACGCCTATCCGCTGTACCAGGAGAGCCCGCTCCTGGTCTTCGCCTACGCGTTGCTGTTCCTGCCCGCCGCCGTGGGGGCGGTGCGCTCCGCTGTGGCCCAGTCCCCGCCCGGACTGGAGGAGGTGGCGCGCTCGCTCGGAAGCCCGCCGCCGCGGGTGTTCGCCCGGGTGACCCTGCCGCTGGCCACCCCCGGCATCGCGGCCGGCGCGGCCCTGGTCTTTCTCACCTGTATGAAGGAACTCCCAGCCACACTGCTGCTCCGCCCGACCGGGATGGAGACCATGGCGACCCGCCTGTGGACGCACACCGCCAGCGGGGCGTACGGGGCCGCCGCGCCATACGCGGCGCTGCTCGTCGTGCTCGCGGCGGTGCCGGCCTTTCTGCTGGGCCGCAAGGCCAACGGACTCGAAGGAGACCGATGAGCACGCTCGAGATCAGCGGAATCGCGAAGAGTTTCGGTGCGACACCGGTACTCAGCGATCTCGCCCTCCGCGTCGCGGACGGCTGCCTGGCCGCCGTGCTGGGACCGTCCGGCTGCGGCAAGACGACCCTGCTGCGCCTGGTGGCGGGCTTCGAGCGTGCCGACGCCGGCTCGATCGAGGTCGGCGGGCGCACACTGGCCGGGCCGGGCCGGCACCTCCCTCCCGAGCGCCGGGGCGTCGGAGTGGTCCCGCAGGAGGGCGCGCTCTTCCCGCACCTGCCGGTCGCCTGGAATGTGGCCTTCGGGGTGCGCGGGCGCGGCAAGGAGGAGCGGGCGGCCGAAATGCTGAGGCTGGTGGGTCTGGAGGGCTACGGACCTCGGATGCCGCACGAGCTGTCCGGCGGGCAGCAGCAGAGGGTGGCACTCGCCCGCGCGCTCGCGCCGGAACCGGCGCTGGTCCTGCTGGACGAGCCCTTCAACGCGCTCGATCCGGGACTGCGCGCGGCCCTGCGTCAAGAGGTCCGCGAGGTGCTGCGCGTCGCCGGTGTGACCGCGCTGCTGGTGACCCACGACCAGGAGGAGGCGCTGTCCACCGCCGACGTTGTGGCCCTGATGCGCGGTGGCCGGGTTGTGCAGTCGGGGCCGCCACGTGATGTCTACGAGCATCCGTATGACGCCGGGCTGGCCGAGTATCTGGGCGAGACCGTGGTCCTCCCTGGAACGCTGGAGAACGGCAGCGTGTGGTGCGCTCTGGGGAGGCTCGATCCGGGGCGGCACGTGGACCGGACGGGCGGCCGGGGCCGGGTTGTGCTGCGCCCGGAGCGGATCGTCCTAGACCCGGGGCAAGGGGTGCCCGCTCAGGTCAAGGCGGTTACCTTCGCGGGGCATGACACTGTCGTGCAGTTGGCCGTCGAGGAGGACGGTACCGAAATCCACGCCCGCTCACACGGCTACCCGCCCCCAGAGGTCGGATCGACCGTCAACGTTCGGGTGGCGGGTGAGGTCTCCTTCTTCCCCGGCCCTCCCGAAGAGACGCGTTCAGGACAGGACCGGGTCCGTGACGTGAGAACCCGGTGAACCTGTTCCCGCGCACATGCCGCCCCCGCGGAAGGTGGTGGTTGCCTCCCGCGTCGGGACCAGGGTGGGGTTAGTCTTCGTCTTCGGGTTCGTCCGGGTAGGGCTCCATCAGCTGCTGCACCAGCGCAATGAATTCCTCGTCGGTCATCGCGGCCCAGTCCACACGCTCGCTCATGATGAGCGGTTTCCCCAGGTTCAAGATCAATAAGCGTGAAAAGCCCGATCCTACCGAACAATTCCGGGTAAACGCTGGCCGTTGAGGTCAATCGGCCTGGTCACGATCGGAGCGGCGTCAGAGTTGGCGGTTCACCGCGCCCCGGCACTGCGGGCAGCGGCAGCGCTTGTTGTAGCCGGTGACCGTGCCGTGCGGGAGCTCGGGATCGCGCTCGGCAGTCAGTGTGGCGTCCAGTTGGTCCCCGAAGGCGCTCAGGATCCGCGCCGCCGAGAATACGCGCTGCGGATTCACACCGAGCTCGCGCGAAGCGTCGTCGATGTGGACCCCCATGCGTAGTTTCGCGATCAGTCGCGAGCGGATGGACGGTGGGATCTCCTGTTCGGCGTTCGCGATCAGCTGCTCGGTGTCGTCGATGGGATGGCTCATAGGGTTCCTAGCGTGTTCACGGGGGCGTATACCCCGGCGATCCACCCTGCATCGTATGTTCTTCCGGCTCTTCGGGGGGCACCCCGAGGCCGGACGAGGACACCGCAGGGGCCACTGCTTCTGTCCGGCGGGGACATCGCTCTTGAGCCGCCGTGTCGATCGCGCATCGTGGAACTGGAGGCGCGGACTCCCGGTGCGGCGCTGCGCCCCCGGCCAGGGCCTCCACCGGGGCGCGGTCGCCGGCCTGCGCGGCGATACACGGGTGTCGGGCGGCTTCCGTTCATCACGTTAGACGTGGACCGAAACTCCGAGGGGAGCGGCGGGACGAAGAAGTCCCGCGATCCGGTGGCCGATTTCTGGAAACTCATTGCTAGAGGCTAGGGCGAGTGCTTCTCTAGTGCCACAGCACCAATACCCAGTGTGTATGGATAGCGCCATGACCAGCCCAACCGTTCGACGCCGCCGCCTCTCAGCCGAGTTGCGCAGGCGTCGTGTCCAAGCCGGAATGACACTCAGCGACGTCGCCGATGTGCTCGAATGGTCACCGGCCAAACTCGGGCATATCGAGACGGGGATCCGCAAATGGCCCTCGGTCATCGAAGTCTCCGCGCTTCTCAAACTCTACGGGGTCACCGGAGGGCAACGGGAGGCGATTCTCACGCTGGCGCGCGAATCCCGGTTGCGCCCTTGGTGGACCGAGTACGAAGACGTCATCTCCTCTGCTTATGTCGGCAATGAGGCGGGCGCGGTCGCCATCGACACTTACGCGGGGATGCTCGTCCCGGACCTGCTTCAGGTGCCCGAGTACACAGCGGCGTTCGCCCGTTCCCAGGGGCGTTCCGAGCGCGGCGTGGAGCGCACGGTCGCGGCGTACCTGAAGCGCCAGGAGGTGCTCGACGGCGACAACCTCGAGCGGTACCACGCGGTCGTGGAGGAGGACGCCCTGCAGCGTCTCGGTTCCGAGCCGGGGCTGCTGCGCGCACAGCTCCGCCGCCTGATCGAGCTGGGAGCAGAGCACGAACGGGTCGTGATCCAGTTGCTGCCCACGTCCGCGGGGCTGCATCCGGGCACGGCAGGACCGTTCACCGTGCTGGGATTCGACGAGGACGAGGCCTCCCTCGCCTTCGTCGACACCCCTCATGGAGGGGGGATCGTGGAATCGGACGAGGAGGTGCGCAGGTGCCAGAACGTGTGGCGGCGCATCGTCGCGGTCGCGAACCCCTCCGAGGCCACAATCGGTACGTTGAAGCGGCTGGCGCTGCTGACGTGAGAACCGCTCTATTCAGTCGGCCGACAGTGGACGTTTCGCGTGTCCGGATCCAGCCACCCTTGCCCAGGATCGGCTCTCTCCCTTCGACCAGCGGCCGAAACCCGTGAAGCTTCTGGTGAAACACCCCTGTAGAACCGGGATCGCGCACAACGGGTTGCTAGTCTGCTTGAAGACAACTCCATACGGTTCTTTACCGACGCCTTCCGCTCGGCTGGACGGGCAGACGGAACCGGCCGGACCTCCGGTCGGCACCTCCCCGGTCTCCGAGCTGCGCGTCCAAGCCAGACCGAATATCCAGTGATCGAAGAAGGGGTCCACACCGTGAAGAAGATCATCGTCCTGGTGTTGGTGGCCCTCGGGGCATTCGCCATCTACCGCAAGATCCAGGCTGACCGTGCCGAACTCGATCTGTGGACGGAAGCCACCGCGGCCAGCGACAACTAGTTCCACGGCAGGCCGACCAGCCACGGCACGTCCCAACGTGCCTGTGGCTGTCGCTTATGTGCCGGGAGACGGGTACGTTCGCCCCCTTGCGACGCCCGCGCCTCCGGTATGAGTGCGGTCATCGCGCTCGGTACCTTCGGAACCCCGGCGATCCAGTGCGGGCGCCGGGGTTGGCGCCGGTCTTCCGCCCAGGGCGGTATGCTCTCCATTGACCGAAGTCAGGGGCCATAGCTCAGATGGCAGAGCGCCGGTTTTGCATACCGGAGGTCAGGGGTTCGACTCCCCTTGGCTCCACATCCAATGAGCAGGGCGTTCACCCATAGCGGGGAACGCCCTTGATCGTTTGAGGACAGTAGTTGACGGCAACCGCCTTCTACCTGGCTCCGGCGAGCGTGCCCGGAGGGGCGTCGTCGTCACCACGCCCGGTTTCGTCGAGCGCGTCACCGAGCTTGTCCAGCGCCGCCCGCTGGCGATCGGGCAGCACGTGCGTATAGATGTTCATCGTGATGTTGGGCTTGATCGGTGGCGGTGCAGGGACGATTGCCGGCGTCGATCTCAGCTTGAGAGACCCGGTTGCGCAGCGTCTCGCGGTTGATGTCTAGTTGCTCGGCGATGCGCGCGATCGCCCCTGGGCGTGTGGCCGGAGCCCTGCGGGCCTCCATCGCCATCCGAGTGGCGCTTTCCCGCAGCTCATCAGGGTACTTCCTCACCGCTGCCATGACTCTCATCCTTCCCAGGAATGAAAGCCTCCATCACACCCGGTATCGGCGGGAACGAGACCGTGTGTCTAGAGATCGAGCGTGGTCGGGACCGTCCCCGAGCTGCTCATAGCTGTATCGCGAGTCATTCCTCACGCGGTGCACGCGTGTGTTTTCCACCGGTGGGTTTCGGGCCGGGCCCACTCTTCAACCGCCGTTGACACCAGCACCACCCGGCAGTTCCCGGGCGATCGCGATCACGGCCACCAACGGCTTCTTGGCGCGCGTATCGAAGCAGCCCAGCGGTGGTAGAGGCGGTGGTTGCCCGCGTGGCCCCGGGCCGCAGTCGGGGCCTGTTCCCAGCGGGTGCGCATCTGCCGTGTGGCATTGCGGTGGGGGCGGCGGCGGTGCCAGCCGGCCTCCACCAGGAGGCGGCGCACGTGGGTGTTGCCGGTCTTGGTGATCGGCCCCAGCACGTGCCGCGTGCCTGAGGAGTGCTCGCTGGGGACCAGCCCGACGTAGGAGCCGATACTGGAGCCGGTGAAGCGGTGCTAGTCGCCGATCTCGGTGGCCAGGCCGAAGGCGGTGACGGTGGAGATCCCACGCAGACACCGTATCCGGTCCACCACCGGCTTCCAGGCGGACTCGGCGGCCGCCTCGGCGATGGCCCCCCGATCCAGCCGGTCACGGGTTAGCAGGACCTGCTCCTGAGCAGCCTCGAAGGCCACCAGCAGCGCCGGTTCGCTGAAGCGCTGGCGGGCGATCCAGTCGTGGTGGGCCAGCGACCAGGTGTTTTTTCCCTCCCAGGGCAGGCCTTGGCGCAGCAACAGCTTGGACCGGCGGTGGCGGGTGGGCCCATCAGGTCGGCGCGGGCATCCTCACGAGCCCGGGACAGGTCGCATGCCGCTTCCCGGGCCGGGCCGGGGCGGGCACGGTGACCGGGCTGGCCTCGCCCAAGCGCAGCAACCGGGCCAGGTGCAGTGCGTCGCGGTGATCGGTCTTGACCCGCTCTCCGCCAGGCCGCTGGAGCTTGGAGGGACCGCCACGACACAGCCGATACCAGCGCCGGTCAGGGAGCGGGCCCGTGCGAAGCCGGTGGGTCCGGCCTCGTAGACGGCCCGGACGAGGGCGGGCAGGGTGTGCAGCCAGTCCAGGATCTGAGTATGGTCGCTGCTCAGACGAGTGGTGATGATCTCACCGGTGGGGCCAAGCATCGCGCACGCGGTGGCAGAGCGGGCGTGCATGTCGAGCCCCACGGTCGTACTCTCGAAAGACACCGGGGCCTCCTACGCATGTAGGCACTACTGTCCAGGTTCTGCCTGGTCGGCAACCCACGCCAACGTGTGAGCGGGGCCCCGGCCTCCGCGAACCCTCACTACATACCGTTTAGCCTGGGCGCCCTCGTAATCCTTTTCGGGAACCCCCAACGCCGCTGACGTTCATCCGGAGCGGGAACAATACCTGGAATTTCGCCGCTAGCGACACCTCGGCCTCCCCCGTTATGTTTTTGGTGGCCCTGCAAGAGGGCCGTCGGCCTCTGGGCCCGGCATGGCCGCCCGGCTGATCGACGAGGTCTTCGACGCGCTCGACGAGCAGACCGTGGTCGTGCCCGGCACCGGCACGCTCGACATCGTGATTCCGTCACTGGCCCGCTCGCTAGCAGCCGTCCACGGGCAGCGCTGGGCCCTGCAGGCCCAGATCGAGGACCTGCTGGAGGAACACCCTCTTTCGCAGGTCCTGACCTCGATCCCGGGGGTCGCGGTCAGGACTGCCGCCGTCTTGCTGGTCACCGTCGGCGACGGCACCAACTTCCCCACTGCCGCCCATCTCGCCTCCTACGCTGGCCTCGCCCCTACGACCAGGTCCTCGGGGACCTCGATCCACGGCGAACACGCGCCCAGAGGCGGAAACCGGAAGCTCAAACGGGCCATGTTCCTCTCGGCGTTCGCCGCCCTGCACGATCCGGCCTCGCGCAGCTACTACGACCGCTGCCGGGCCCGCGGAAAGACCCACCCCCAGACCCTGCTTCGTCTCGCCCGCCACCGCATCAGCGTCCTGTTCGCCATGCTCCGCGACGGGACCTTCTACGAACCCAGAACCCCACGCCTCGCTTGACCAAGAACATAGAGGCACCCCCCGTCACATTCACGCCGCGTCCTTCCACCACACCGACACGCAACACAGCGAGAACAGACGCGTTTTCCTTTTACAGCCCCTAACAGCTCCGTCCGGTCGAGCCCGCGTCCGGGAGGCTGCCCGGTTTCGTTCGGACCGTGTTCGGTGATATGCAAACACACTGACCAATCTGGGATATCAACTGTTACGGCGGCGTGAGATCCGGGATAGTTGGAGACGAGTCCGAACAGCGGGATGATCAAAGGATTCCTCACCGTGCCCCACCGTCTCCCCATCCCCCAGCCATCGTGGGAGTGGCCTCCGAGCACCTTCGTAGCCCTGCTGAACGATGACACGCGGCGCAGCCTCTTCTCCCTCGCGTCGGCCCGCGAGTACCCGGCCGACACCACCCTGCTCCACCAAGGTGCCGGCGGCGACCTGATCTACATCCTCAGGTCCGCGCACAGCGAGTTCTCTGCGTGCGTCAAGGTCACCGCCCGGTTGAGCAACGGCCGCGAGTCCCTGCTGGGCATCCGTGTGAGTGGCGATATCATCGGAGAACTTGCTCTGCTGCGGGGGCGCGATCGCATGGCAACCGTCACCACCTGCGCCCGGACCCTCGTGCACGCCCTGCCCGGGTGGGAGTTCCTCAGGTTTCTCGACCAACACAGCGACGCGTGGAAGGCAGTTGGTTCCATCATCGGCGATCGGCTGGAGTGGGCGGACCACCGCCGACTCGACTTCGCTGGCTATGACGTCCCCGTCCGCCTGGCACGCGTCGTCGTCGACCTAGCCGACCGGCATGGGATCGAGACACCCGATGGGATCGATCTCGGCGTGCGGCTTTCCCATGTCGAATTGGGCAGGATCATCGGCTCGAAAGAGGACGCAGTGGGACAGGCCGTGCGTAAGCTCCGGAATTCCGGATACATTACGTCGCGCTACAGGAATCTGGTGATAACCAACCTGGAAAGTTTGCGTGCTTTCGCTGAATTCGCGTGAAATCCACCCAGATGGTGGATTCCCGGCAGGCGATCCGGGTCTTGTCCGGATGCAGCCGCAGCCCGACCTCGGCCATTCGCTGCGCTAATGCCGCCAGGACCGTTGCGGCCTGGCGGCGGGTTACGCAGTGCAGAACGAGGTCGTTGGCGTACCGCTCCCAGAGCACCGTCGGGTGCTCACCCTCCAGCCACGCATCGACGGCTCAATGCAGAAACAGGTTGGCCAGCACCGGTGAGACCGGGCCGCCCTGCGGTGTTCCCCGGTTCCGGGACCGGATGGCCCCGTCACGAGCCACCGCGTCGGCGGCCAGCCACCGACGCACGTAGAGCACCACCCAGGACGGCACGTCCAGTGCCTGCACCGCCCGGATGAGCAGATCCCAATCCACCTCGTCGAAGAACTTGGCGATATCGACATCCACCACCCAGCGGCGCTGCCAGCACCGCTCTCGGCAGGTCCGCAACGCATCATGCGCGCCGCGTCCAGGCCGGAAACCGAACGAGTCCTCAAAGAACAGCGGCTCCGCCGCGGCCTCCAGCCGCTTCGCCGCCACCGTCTGGGCCACCCGATCGGCGATGGTCGGTACTCCCAAGGTCCTGACGTCGCCGCCCGGCTTGGGGATGTCGACCGATCTGACCGGATCCGGGAAGTAGGATCCCGAGGAGTGAAGTAGGCCGTCGGCGAGGTGCCCGTGGCTCGGGTCCTTTTCCGACGGCCCCTTCCCGAACGGAACGGGCGAGTTTCCCCGCATTCCGCTCTCCAGT
>NZ_LAJC01000102.1 GCF_000981225.1 Allosalinactinospora lopnorensis | reverse complement strand
GTGCCGCCGGCTGCGCCCGCTCATCGGCCGGCCGCTGCGCCCGCGGCGCGGCGACGGCATGGCCGAGCAGCTCCACGTCAACGGTGAGCAGGGCCTCCCGGTCGGCGTCGTCGGTCCACGGGGCCACGGCGCCGTCGGTCTCGGTGAGCACTCCGAGGTCGATCAGGTGGCGCAGCGCGGCCACCAGTGCGCGGCGGTCCACGATGCCGGTCCCCAGGTCCAGCCCGGCTTCGGCGCCGGCGGCCCGCACCTCGGCGACCAGGCCCGAGAGCAGGGCCTGTCCGCTGGAGCCGGCCAGCACGGCCAGGACCAGCGCCAGGTAGGCGTAACCGCGCGGGGTGAACGGGGCGCCGTTGGTCTTGTGCGCCCTGCGTACGCCGTCGGAGGCGCGCGGGGGCTTGTACAGCCGGGCGAAGGTCGGCTCCACGACCAACCGGTAGCCGAGGTAACCGGCGAACAGCGCCTGCAGCCGGTCGGCATAGCGGCGCACGGCCCCCAGGGTCTCACCGTCGGCCCCTTCAGCCCGCAGCAGCGGGCGGCGGAGCAGCACCCGGGCGCAGCGCCGCACCTGGGCGGCCTCGATGGCGTCGAGCCCCTCCAGCGCGGCCCTGTCGTTGCGGTCCAGCGGGGTCTGCGGGCTCACGGCAGCGCCCCGGTGGTGCCCGCGGCCGCATCGGCGTTCAGGCGCACCTCGACACCGTGGAGCTCCAGCGAGCCGAACGCCGATCCGACGCGGGCGACCTCGCCGGCCGGCCGCGGCCGCAGCTCCAGGGTGAGGCCGGAAACCGGGTCGCCGGCCCTTCCCTCCTCGGAGGGGACCTCCCGGGAGGCCCCGGCGAGGGTGAGCAGCTCGCAGAACAGCTCCAGGGCACCGGCCGACAACCGGGCCCCCGCGAGGTCGGGGATCGCCGCGGCGAGTTCGCTGACGGCCGAGGCGCGGCGCTCCTTGCGGCGCGCCTCCTCCTCCAGGAGTACGGCACGCCCCAGCGGATCGTCGCTCACGCGCGGGATCTGCCCGCCGGGTGCGCGTTCACCGCGGGTGCGCACGTTCACCTCGACGTCGACGCGCGCGCCCTCGGTCCAGGAACGGCCCGGGTCCGGGGCGTCGTCCTCCGCGGGGACGGCGAGGTGCCGTGCGGAGTACAGCCCGAACGCGGCGGCGTAGAGGTCGTGGGCGTCCTCGGGGGCCGCCTCGTCGAAGCGGCGCGCCAGGGCGAGCAGGTCGCGGCGCCGCCCGGGATCGACGCCGCCCGTGCCCGTGACCCGCTTGACGTTGGTCAGCAGCGCGGTGATGGCCCTGCTGGTCGCCTCACGCAGGCCGTCGACCTCCGAGGGGCGGCCGGGGCGGCCGATGAACCAGTCGGTCAGGCCCGCCCAGTCCCGCTCGCGGCGCCCGGGAGCGCGCTCCATGAGTTCGGTCTGGCCGAGCCGGGTGTCGCTGGGGGTGAGGTCGCCCGCGCCCGCGCCGAGCAGCGGGATCAGTTGGCTCCGCTGCCGGTTGAGGGAGGTCAGCCGTTCCACGATCGGCTCGGAGTGGCGGAGCACGTCCTGGGCGATCAGCTCGACGTACTCCAGCAGCATGTGCTTGAAACCGGACGTCTCGGCGGGGGCGAGGTCGTAGCGCGCGATCACCGACCCGAGGTAGGCGTAGAAGTCGCGGACGGCGGCGGCGAACTCGTCGTGCTGCAGGAAGAGCGTGGTGAACTGCTGGGACAGCTGCTCGCGCAGCGAGCGCGCCGACGCCGCCCCGGGGCCGCGGCCGCGCTCGGCCGCGAGTGCCTCGCCGAGCGTGCGCTGGATGTCGGCCAGGCCGCGTTCGATCGCCGGGAGCAGCTCCCGGGAGACCTCGCGGGCGCCTTCCGCGACGGTCAGGACGTCGTCGGCGTCGCGCTGCACCCGCATGGCGAGCTTGGCGACCTGGTACCGGACGCGGCTGCGGGTGAACTCGGCGATCGTGGCCGCGGGTTCGCGCCGGCCGGGAACCAGGTTGCCCCAGCGGGCCAGCTGGTCGAGCCGGTCGATGACGGTGTCGAGGTGGGACTCCCCGTCGTCGATCTCGCCGCGCCGCTCGGCCTCGGCCAGTGCCGCCGCGACCTCCCCCGCCCCGAGGTCGGCCAGCAGGGTGGAGGTGAACAGCCGCATGATCGCCAGGTAGGTGCGGCGCTCGGGTGCGCTGAGGTAGGCGTAGAGCCGCAGCCGCTCGGGGGCCCGGCCGGGACTCCCCGAGGGGCCGTCGGCCTCGTTCACCGGTGCGGCGGCGGGGTCCGCCCGCACGCGCGGGTCCGGGTCGGCTTGGTAAGGCATGACGTGCCCCAACCTAGTCCCTCCCGGTGACAGGCGCGGACACTCCGCGGCGTGCTCCCGGGCCGGGCCGCGGTCGGTACCGGCCGGACGCCTCGCCCGCGGAGGCCGGGGAGGGCACGCCCGTGCCGGACCCTCCCGCTTAGGGGACGATGAGCGCGAGCGCCTCGGCGACCAGGGCGTCCCGCTCCTCTCCTTCGATCTCCACGGTGTGCTTCATCGTCAGCAGCAGTCCCGTCGACGTCTCCTTGGTCCCGGTCAGCTCGATACCGTCGCGCACCCGCGCGCCCACCTTGACCGGCTGCAGGAAGCGCACGCGGTTCAGCCCGTAGTTGATCCCCATCGTGGGTGCCTTCTGGAGCGTGTAGACCTGCGGGCCGAAGTAGGGAAGGAGGGACAGCGACAGGTAGCCGTGCGCGATCGTGGTGCCGAACGGCCCCTCCGCGGCCCGTTCGGGATCCACGTGGATCCACTGGTGGTCGCCGGTGGCGTCGGCGAACCGGTCGATCCGGTCCTGGGTGATGGTCAGCCAGTCGCTGTAGCCCAGGTGCTCCCCCTCGGCGGCGGCCAGCTCCGAGACATCGGTGAAAGTCCGCATGATCTACTCTGCTCCCTGCGTTCCGGTTGGATTCCGGGAACGACTCTAGCCCGTACCGACCGGATGGTCTGTGGGGTGGGTCACACGTGCAGTCCGCGCTTGCGGTCGCGCGGGCCGAGGGAGACCGACTCGGCGGTGAGCCTGCGGACGGACTCCTCGTCGATCTCGTGGCCCAGTCCCGGCTGGGTCAGCGGGATCGGGGTGATGCCGTCGTGCGCGCGCACCGACGGGGTCACGACCTCGCGGCTGAACCGCCCCCCGGCCCCGGGCATCTCGCTGGGCAGGGTGATGCCGGGCAGGGCGGACAGCGCCACGATCGCCGCCCGGCCGACGCCGGACTCCCCGTCGGACCCGCACCACACCCGCCAGCCGGCATCGGCCGCGCGGTCATGGGCGCGGCGCGCCGGTGTGAGGCCGCCCAGCCGGGCCACCCGCAGGTTCAGCGCGTCCGCGGCCTCCGTGCGGATGGCGTCGTCCAGTGTCTCCAGTGAGGTGACCGAGGTGTTCAACGCGATGGGGGTGCGCAGCTCGCGGTGGAGGCGGGCGTGCGCCGCCAGGTCGTCGTCGGCGAACGGCTGCTCGATGGCCAGCAGACCGTACTGGTCGAGCGCGCGCAGTCCCGCGAGGTCATCGGGGGACTCGGTGTACCGGCCGCCCCCGTTCACCTGTAGCACCAGGAAGGGGAAGCTCTGCTGGACCGCCTGCACGACATCGGTGTCCCATCCCGGCCCGATCTCCAGCCGGATGCGCCGGAAGCCCGCGCCCACCTGCCGGTTGACCTCCAGCACCAGGGATTCCAGGGAGGGCTGGCGGCCCAGTGTGACCCCGGCGGTGATGGCGGTGCGGTCGCCGCCGAGCGTATGCGCGAGTGGGGTGCTGCGCTGCCGGCTCCACAGATCCCAGCAGGCGACATCGAGACCGGCCGCCACAGTGGGCCACCACGGGAGGTCCGCCCAGGCATGCGGTGCCTCGGTGGGGCGCTGCCAGGGGTAGCGCAGCAGCGCCGGCGCGAAGTCCTCTGCCAGAGCCTGCCACTCACCGGACTCGATCGCGGGGATCTCCCCCCAGCCGCTGACGCCGTTGTCGTCGGTCACGCGGACCAGGGCGTGCCGGGCGAAACGGGGCTGGGCGCCGGCGCGCCCCTTACGCGATCCCGGGTGGACCAGCGGCAACCGGAGGAGAAACGCGTCGATGGTCGCGATCCGTGTGACTGTTGCCGGTTCCGTGCGTGACACGCGCGCTCTGCCTCCATACGGCCTGGATTCAGCGAGGGGGATTCGCCCTCACCTGACGGTATCCCCCTCTTCTGGTGCCTAACCACCTCGGGCGACCGCCTCGCGGGTGGAGCGAGCCCATCATTTCGTGGCGCCGAAGACGACCGAGGAGGGCAGCTCGTGGCGCTCGGCCGCACCGAACCGCTTGCGTACGGCCTCCTCGACCGTGCTCAACTCCTCCACTGTGAGCGCGAACCGGGCGGGGCGCCGGTGCCAGGTGATGACCGACCGCCCGCCCGGCCGCAGGACGCGGTGGAACTCGGCGAGGCAGTCGTCCAGGCTCGGCCACATCGCGACGGTGTTCACCGAGACCACGAGGTCCATGGACGCGTCCTCGCACCCGGTGGCCTGCGCACCGGCCCGCCGGACGCGTACCCGGCCCGCGCGCGCCGCCTCGGCGTTGCGCCTGAGCGCCATACGGACCATCTCCGACGAGGGGTCGACCCCGGTCACCGTCACCCCGCGGTGGCGCGCCAGCAGTTCGATCAGGACACCGGGCCCGTGCCCGACCTCCAGGACGTCCTCCTCATCGCCGATCCCGAGGAAGCCGGCGACCTCCGTGTTCTGCGCGCGGTTGGCGCGCGCCATGATCCACCCCGCGAGGTGCCCGATGAGTCCGCGGGGCAGGGCGAAGGGATTCGCTCCGGGCTCACTTTCGGTCCACAGTTCTCGCCGCCGTGCCATCGTTCCTCCCTCTCCGGGCGCCCCCAACGGACTCGGCCCGACCCCGCGCGCCGGCATGCGGGCCGACCGGGGCCATGGGGAGAACGTTCCCGGGTAGCGGGAAACAACGCACGGTGACGGAAACCGCGGGCCGACGGGTCCGCGGCACACGCTGGTGCACGCGACCGCGGCACGGCGAGGTGGGACAAGGGGCGGAGGCGGTGGTGCGATCCGCCCCTTGTCCCTACCGCCGCCCTCAGCCGGCGAGCGCCTCCTCGACCGTGCGGTACTTCAGGCCGTGCGCCTCGGCCACGGCCTCGTTGGTGAGGTCACCCTCGAAGGTGTTCAGGCCCTGGGCCAGCGCGGGGTCGTCGGCCAGCGCGCGCCGCCACCCCTTGCCGGCCAGTGCGAGGGCGTAGGGCAGCGTGTCCTTGGTGAGGGCGTGGGTGGAGGTGTTGGGCACCGCTCCGGGCATGTTGGCGACGCAGTAGAAAACGGTGTCGTGCACCGCGAAGGTGGGGTCGGTGTGCGTGGTGGGGTGCGAGTCCTCGAAGCACCCGCCCTGGTCGATCGCGATGTCGACGAACACCGCACCCGGCTTCACCCGCGAGACGAGTTCGTTGGAGACCAGTTTGGGCGCCTTGGCGCCCGGGATCAGCACGGCGCCGATGACCAGGTCGGACTCCAGAACCGCCTGCTCCAGCTCGAACTTGTTGGAGACCACCGTCTTGACGCGCCCCCGGTACAGGTCGTCGGCGTGCCGCAGCTTGCCGACGTTGAGGTCGAGCAGCGTCACCTCCGCGCCCATGCCGACGGCGATCCGCGTCGCGCTCATCCCCGCGACCCCCGCACCGATGACGGTGACCTTGGCCGGGCGCACGCCCGGAACACCGCCCATGAGCACACCCCGACCCCCGTTGGGGCGCTGCAGCGTGAGGGCGCCCACCTGCGGAGCGAGCCGCCCGGCGACCTCTGACATCGGCGCCAGCAGGGGGAGGGACCGGTCGGAAAGCTGCACCGTTTCGTAGGCGATCCCGGTGACCTTGCTGTTCAGCAGAGCGTCGGTGCACGTGCGGGAGGCGGCCAGGTGCAGGTAGGTGAAGAGGGTCTGGCCCTCCCGCATCCGGTGCGACTCCTCGGCGACGGGCTCCTTGACCTTCAGGATGAGGTCGCCCTCGCCCCAGACGTCATCCGCTGTCCGGAGAATGCGGGCGCCGGCGGCGGTGAACTCCTCATCGCTGATGGAGGAGCCGATTCCGGCGTCGCGTTCGATCAGCACCTCGTGCCCGTGGGTGACCAGTTCGTGGACACCGGCCGGGGTGATGGCCACGCGGTACTCGTGGTTCTTGACTTCTCGTGGCACGCCGACGCGCACTTTTCCCTCCTCGCATCATCTTTGATCATGAAGTTTCTAGCGGCGCAGCCCCCGGCTTCGGCCGTGGGGAGGAAGTCGAACATCTCCCACTGCGGGCATCTCCTACTGTGGGGCCGCCGGCATGCGGCGGGCCACCTGCAACATGCCTGGCGATGCGAGCTCTTCTTAACAGAGTGTAAGCGGAGGTGGCGCCGTCCTTCACGTCACGGCGGGACGGCGCCGCCCCGCCGGTGCACCGGGGCCGACCCGGGCCGAATCCGGAACCGGGAACACGGCGCGGCCCGAGACCCAGGTCCCCAGCACCCGCCCCGTCAGCCGCCGGCCGGCATAGGGCCCGCGGTCGTCGGAGGGGACCTGCTGCTCGCTGTCGGGGCAGAAGGCCGCCAGGTCGGCGTCGCCGCCGATGGCAATGGTGCCCTTCGCTCCCAGGCCCAGGAGGCCGGCCGGACGGCCGGATGTCCAGTCGGCGAGGTCGGCCAGGCCGCGTCCGCGGCGCGCGGCCGCCGTCCACAGTGCGGGCAGCGTCCACGGGAGCGCCGCGATCCCGGTTCCGGGGCGATGGCCGGAACCGATCGTCGTGATGACGGGGTCGTCGCTCAGCAGCGCGTTCCACAGTGCCGTGCGGTTGGCCGCGGAGCGCAACGGGGGACGCGCGCCGAAGTCGCTGGGCATCTGCTCGGCCGACAGGCACAGGTAGTGCGGGCAGGTGTGAGCGCTGACGGTGATCCCGAGAGAGCGCGCGGCGGCCAGGAGCGCCGTGCACTCCGCCGCGCTGAAAGGGCAGACATGCGCCCGCGCCCCCGCCGCGCGGGCCGCGGCGATGACCCGCTCCAGACCGCGCCGTTCCGCCCGGGAAGGCCGCTCAGCAGGCGCGCATCCGATGCCGCCGCGGTCCTCCTTGGCCGCCAGTTCACCGGCGTCCTCCGTGTGCACCAGCAGAGGGGCGCCGATCGCCGCGAGCTCCACCATAGCCTTGCGTAACCCGGCTTCCTGTACAGCGGCGATGTCCGGGGCGCCGCCGTCGGAGAGCGAGCACTGGAAGGCAACGGCCCCCGCCGTGTGCAGCCCCGCCAGGTCGGTGGGGGAGGTGCGGCGGGTGATCCCGCCGAGGAAGACCACGTTGAGGCGTCCCCCCGAGTCGGCGGCGGCCTCCGTGTGGGCCCTGAGACCGGCCGTGTCGGTGATCGCCGGACGGGCCGGTGCCGGTGCGACGGCTATGGTGGTCACCCCGCCGCGCACCGCGGCGCCGGCCGTCCGCGCGTATCCCTCCCGCAGCGGCTGGCCGGGCTCCTGCACCGCGATGTTCATATCGACGCAGCCGGGCAGCAGCGCCACGGTGCCGAGATCGGTCTCCTCAGGGCTGCTGAGGGGGGCGTCGTAGCCGCCGATGGCCGAGATACGCCCGCCGCTGATACCGAGTGCCGCCGGGACCACGCCTTCGGGGGTAACGGTGCGCTGCGAGCGGACAACCAGATCGAATTGCGGCACGGGAATCCTTTCGTCGTTCGTTGCGACCGGTCCGCGCGATGCCGGGACCGCGGGAAATCGCGGGTAACGAGAACCTTGCGACACCGACCAGTGTCAGGAAAAAGCGGGTAACAGCGGACATGTCGCGTCGCGCTGCGGGGAGCTGGTCCGCTATCGTCGCCCTGTGGCCGATGACCTGCGGAAACCTTCCCCTCCAACCGTTACTCCGCGGAACGCGGAGTATTTCCATGGGGCACCGATTATTGCCAACTCACTTTCCGGATCTGGTGGGAATCCGAATAATCATGGGGGAGATATGCGACTGCCACGCGGCCGGCGGCTGTGGGCCGTCTTCGCCGCGCTCGGCGCCTGTGGTGTCGCCCTGGTCGGCGGACTCGCCGTCGCGGGCATGCTGGCCTGGGTGGAAGCGCTGCAGCTGGCCGCGCTCGGGATCCTCGGACTGGGAGCCGCGGGACTCGGTGTCCTGCTCCGCCGCTGCGCCATCCAGATGCACCGCCTCCGCCGGGCGATCGAGGACTGCGCGCGGGGTGTGCCCGAGGCGCTGGGTGCCGACCGGACCGAGGTCCTCGACCGGGTGGAGGCCACGCGGGCGGCCCTGGCGGAACTGCGCCGGCGCGAGCTGCCCGGCCTGGCAGCGGACATCGCCCGGCAGGTGGAAGACGGCCAGGGCCGCCGGTTCGCGAAGCTGACCGAGCACGTGTCCCGCCAGGGCCGCAACGACTACGAACAGCAGGTGGCCTGGCAGGAACTGCGGGAGTTCCTACGCCCGGGGCCGTTCATGCCGGCGCTGCGCGGCTGGGCCGCGTCCCCCGACGTCCTTCGCGTGGTCGTCGGCGCTGTCCGCAGGCACCCGCCGGAGCTGGTCGTCGAGTGCGGCAGCGGGGCCTCGAGCGTCTGGCTGGGGTATGCGCTCCGCCGGGCCGGAACGGGGCGGCTGGTGGCGCTGGAACACGACGAACGTTACGCGGAGCTCTCCGGGCGCCTGGTGCTGGAGCACGGGCTCGACGACATCGTCGAGATCCGGCACGCTCCATTGCGGAACTGGACGCCCTCCGCGGCGGACGCACCCGACCCGTCGGGCCAACCCTGGTACACGCTGGACGCCGTGGCCGACCTGGAGGGCATCGACCTGCTGTTCGTGGACGGCCCACCGCATTTCACCGCGACCGAGGCCCGTTATCCGGCCGGACCGGTACTGCTGCCGCGCTGCTCCGCCGGTGCCGTCGTCGTCCTCGACGACACGATCCGCGCCGAGGAGCGGGCCGTGAGCGACCGCTGGCTCGCCGCCATCCCCGGGCTCGTGCGCGAGGAGGTGGCGGCGGAAAAGGGAGCCCACGTCTTCAGCTGGCGGAGGCGGTGACCGGGCGGTCCGGCCATGAGAGCAAGCGGCGCCGATGGCCGGTTCGTCCCCATTCATCCCAAGGGTGTGGCCGACACGTTGTAGTACTGTGCTTACCCTGATTCAGGGTGGTGTTCGCGTTTGCGCATCGCAGATTCGCTCGCCGATGGCGCCGGCACAGCGGCAGAGCTGGTGCCGTGGCTGCTGGGCGGGCTGGGCCTGCTGTTCGGAGCGGTCATCGCCGCGGTGGTGATACACCACCGTCCCCGGAAGTAGTGAGCTCTACCACGACGGAGTGGCAACGCGTGGCATCCACCGACATCCGCGAGCCCGATTCCTCACGGCAGAACGACATGGAGACCATCGTCGTGATCTCCATCGTCGCGGTCGCCGCATGCCTGATCGCGCTGCTCATCGCGCTGAGCGCCGGGAGCGCGGTGACCGCCCAGGTCATCCCCGGCCTGCCCGACGCGGGCTCGCTGACCCGCTGGGGCCTGCCGCTGTCCAAGACCGTCATGGACGTCGCGGCGGTGCTGACCGTGGGGCTGCTGCTGCTCGCCGCGTTCCTGCTGCCCAACACCAAGGGGAAGCCGAGAGACCAGGCACTGGGCTACGTGCGGGCCACGTCGTGGGCCGCGCTGACGTGGGCGGTAGCGGCCGGAGCCACCCTGATCTTCCAGCTCTCCGAGACCCTGGGCCGGCCGCCCGGGGAGATCATCGGCGACCAGCTCACCAGCTACGCCGGGCAGAGTTCGCAGGGTGTCGGACTGATGTTCGTCATCCTGCTGACCACGGCGGTGGCGCTGTTCGGCCGCACCGTCGGCTCGGTCGCGGGGATCATCGCCCTGCTGGGCATCGCCCTCGCCGCGGTGGTCCCGCCCGCGCTCACCGGGCACTCGGCGTCGGCCGGCAGCCACGAGCTCGCCATCATCGGCCTGGCGTCGCACGTGCTCGCCCTCTGCGTGTGGATCGGCGGGCTCGCCGCGGTGACCTTCCATACGCTGCGCCCCAAGGGTGAGCACGCGCGGGTCGCCGTCGAGCGGTTCAGCCGGCTGGCCCTATGGGCCTACATCGGTGTCGCCGTCGGCGGGATCGCCAGCGCCGTGAGCCGGCTCTACGCGGTGAGCGACCTGTTCATCACCGCCTACGGCCAGATGGTGCTGGTCAAGATCATGTTCTTCGGCGTGCTGGGGTTCCTCGGGTGGGCGCACCGCCGCTCGATCCTGCCGCGCATCGCCGAGCACGGCGGCCGCGCGCGGTTCGCCCGCTTCGCCGGGGGCGAGCTGACCATCATGGCGGCCCTCATCGGCGTGTCCGTCGCACTGAGCCGCACCTCGCCTCCGTTGCCGGTGGTGCGCGACATCGAACCGGCCGAGATCGTGCTCGGGTTCCCGATGCCGCCGCCGATGAGCCCCGCGACACTGCTCACGCTCTGGCGGCCGGATCTGTTCTTCATCCTGCTCGTGGCGATTCTGGGCGGGCTGTACGCCGCGGGTGTCGTCCGGCTGGTACGGCGCGGCGACCGGTGGCCGTGGGGCAGGACCGCCGCCTGGGCGGCCGGCCTGCTGACCCTGGTGGCGGCGACGCTCACCGGGCTGGGCACCTACGCGATGGTGCTGTTCAGCGTGCACATGGTGCAGCACATGGTGCTGTCGATGATGACCCCGATCCTGCTGGTGCTCGGCGCGCCCGTAACGCTCGCCCTGCGTGCCCTCAAACCGGCTGAGCGGCGCGGCGACCGCGGACCGCGCGAGTGGCTCACCGCCTTCCTGCAGAGCAGGTTCGCCCAGGTCATCACGCACCCCGCGGTGGCGACGCCGCTGTTCGTGCTCAGCCCGTACGCGCTGTACTTCACAGCGCTGTTCCCGGCGCTCATGAGCGACCACCTCGGCCACCTGATCATGAACATGCACTTCCTGGTGGCGGGTTTCCTCTTCTACTGGATCATCATCGGGGTGGACCCGGGCCCGCGGAAGATGCCCTACCTGCTGCGCATCCTGCTGCTGCTGCTCACCATGGGGGTGCACGCGTTCTTCGGCATCGCGATCATGATGCAGACGGCGCCCCTCGCCCCGGAGTACTACGCGCAACTGGACGTGCCTTGGGGCTCCGGTGTCGGTGAGGACCAGTACGCCGGGGGCGGTATCGCCTGGGCCGTCGGGGAGATCCCCACCCTGCTCGTGACGATCGCCCTGGTCGCGCAGTGGGCGCGGGATGAGGAGCGCACCGAGCGTCGCAGACAGCGGCACAGCATGCGGGAGGCTCCGACGACGCCGACATGGACGCCTACAACGCCTATCTCCAGGAGCTCGACCGGCGCGCGAAAGGGCAAAGATAGCCGCCCGCTCCGCCGGCGTCCAGGGGGATGAGCCGAGAGCGGAATCGTCGTGATCCGGACGAAATCTCTGGTGTCCGGAACGGGAAACGGGTTAGCTCGGGTCATGGCGAATTTTCGATTCGGGGTCAACTTCGGCGATGTTCTGGTCGACGACTGGGCGGAGTTCTGCCGGACCAGCGAGCGACTGGACTACGACGTCCTCCTCGCCCCCGACCACCTCGGCGCGGCATCCCCGTTCGCGATGCTGGGCGCCGCAGCGGCGGTCACAACGCGGGCGCGGCTCGGCACTCTGGTCATCAACAACGAGTTCTGGAACCCGGCGATACTCGCGCGGGAGGCCGCCACTGTGGACAGGATCTCCGGCGGCCGGCTGGAACTCGGTCTCGGCGCCGGACACATGAAGTCGGAGTTCGACAACGCGGGGATCCCATGGCGCCCGCACGCGGAGCGTGTCGAGAGCCTGGAGCGGAGCATCGGTGAGCTGGACCGGCTGTTCGCCGAGGACGGCCAGCAGCCGTTACCGCATCAGGTGCCGCGCCCTCCGCTGCTGATCGGCGGGCACGGGGAGCGGGCGCTCGACCTGGCCGCCAGACACGCCGACATCGTCGGATTCAGCGGTGTCACGCAGATCAAGGGCGCGAAGATGGGGACGTTCCGGCTGGCGAACAACGACGAGACGCTGCGGCGCGTCGAGTACGTCCGCAAGCGCGCCGGCTCGCGCGCCGACGCGCTCGAATACAGCGTCCTCATCCAGGGTGTGCTCATCACCGACGACGCGGAGGGCAAGGCCGCCGAACTGGCCAAGACCTACGGGGGCGCCGGTCTGGACACCGCCCAGGCGATTCTCGACAACCCCTACGTCCTGGT
>NZ_LAJC01000101.1 GCF_000981225.1 Allosalinactinospora lopnorensis | reverse complement strand
GCCCGGGGAGCCGCCGGGCGGGGCGGGACCGCCCGGCGGCGGGGCTAGACGTCGATGCCCACGATGTCCTCCGGCCGAACAGGGGCATGGGTGAGGTCGCGGCCGGTCGCGTCGCGCACGGCCGCGACGATCGCCGGTGTCGACGACAGCGTCGGAGGCTCCCCGGCGCCGCGCAGACCGTAGGGCGCGTTCGGGTCGGGGCGCTCCAGCACCTCGATCCGCATCGGGGGCGTGTCGAGGATCGTCGGGATCAGGTAGTCGGTGAACGACGGATTCCGGATCACGCTCTCCTCGACCTGGATCTCCTCCATCAACGCGAGTCCCAGGCCCTGGGTGGCACCGCCCTGGATCTGGCCGGCCAGCTGCTGCGGGTGCAGTACCTTGCCGACGTCCTGCACGGCGTCCAGCGCCACGACCTTGACCAGACCCAGGTCGACGTCGACGTCCACGACAGCGCGGTGCACGCACATCGCGAACTGGGTGTGGGAGGCCCCCTGGCCGTGGAGCGGGTCGAGCGGTCGGGTGGTGCGGTGGTGGAACTCGCGCGTCTCCTCGACGGCGTCGGAGCCGAGCAGGTCGGCCAGGGAGGCGAGCACCCCATCGGTCTCCGAGACGACCTTGCCGCCGGTGAGACTGAGCAGTTCGTCGGAGTGGCCGGCACCGACCAGACCGCGTTCGCGCGCCAGGGCGAAGACCCGCTCGCGGACCGCTTCGCAGGCGAGCTTGACCGCGCCGCCGGTCATGTAGGACTGCCGGGACGCCGACGAGGACCCCGCCGAGCCCACCCGGGTGTCGGAGGGGTGGACCGTCACCCGTTCCACGCCCAGTTCGGTGCGGGCGATCTGGCCCTTGATGGTGACCAGGCCCTGCCCGACCTCCGCGGCCGCGGTGTGCACCATGACCGATGGCTCGCCGCCGATCGCCTCCATG
The DNA here is from genome assembly GCF_000981225.1 of Allosalinactinospora lopnorensis. Lineage (GTDB taxonomy): Bacteria > Actinomycetota > Actinomycetes > Streptosporangiales > Streptosporangiaceae > Allosalinactinospora > Allosalinactinospora lopnorensis. The sequence goes on along the minus strand of NZ_LAJC01000101.1, from coordinate 11,494 downwards.
CGCACCCGGGCCGTGGAGTAGTCGTCGAACCCTTCGGAGTAGCAGATGTTCTTCAGCCCGACCCCGTAGCCGACACCGCGCACCACGCCCTCGCCGTGGCTGGTGTTGGCCACACCGCCGGGCAGGGTGCGCAGGTCGGACGGGTCCGGGAGTTCGTCGCGGGCGGGCGGCATCGGCATGTCCCTGGCGCGGCGCAGCATCTCGGCCATGGGCAGCGGCATGTCGACCACCTGGCCGGTGATGATCTTCGACCCCTGCGCCATGGCGTTCTTGATCCGCAGCTCCACCGGGTGCATGCCGAGCTTTTCGGCGAGCTTGTCCATCTGAGACTCGTAGCCGAAGCACGCCTGCACCGCGCCGAAGCCGCGCATCGCTCCGCAGGGCGGGTTGTTCGTGTAGACGCCGTAGGCGTCCACGGCCACGTTGGGGACCTCGTAGGGGCCGATGCCCAGGGAGGACGCCACGCCGACCACAGCGGGGGTGGAGGAGGCGTAGGCGCCGCCGTCGAGGATGATCTCCAGGGTGGCGTACAGCAGCGTGCCGTCGCTCCGGGCGCCGTGCTCGAACCGCATCTTGGCCGGATGGCGGTGCACGTGGCCGACGAAGGACTCCTCGCGGTTGTAGACGACCTTCACCGGCCTGCCGGTGCGCAGCGCCAGCATGCACGCGTGGATCTGCATCGACAGGTCCTCGCGGGCGCCGAACGCGCCGCCGACCCCGGCCAGGGTCAGCCGCACCTTCTCGTCGGGAAGGCCCAGAGCGGGCGCGATCTGCCCCTGGTCCACATGCAGCCACTGGGTGGCGACATAGAGGTCGACCCCGCCGTCCTCAGCGGGGACGGCCATCCCCGACTCCGGCCCGAGGAACGCCTGGTCCTGCATACCGACCTCGTACTCGGTGCGCACCACGGCGCCGGCCTGCGCCCGCAGCCGGGATACCGGCGTCCCGTCGGCGAAGGAGCCGGTGCGGACGGGCTGGTAGCGGACCAGGTTGCCCTTCTGGTTGTACTCCTCGTGGACGGGGAGCGAGCCTTCCTCGTGTACCCGCGGGCAGTGCTCGTCGAATGCGGCGCGGCGCCCGTCGCTGACCGGCTCCAGCACCTCGTAGTCGACCGTGATCCGGTCCAGGGCGCGGCGCGCGGTCTCGGGGTGGTCGGCGGCCACGACGGCCACCGCCTCGCCCTTGTAGCGGACCTTGTCGAAGGCCAGCACGGGCTGGTCCCTCAGCTCCAGTCCGTAGAGCTTCTCGCCGGGCACGTCCTCGTGGGTCAGCACTGCGTGGACGCCCGGCAGCTTGAGGGCCTCGGTGGTGTCGATCCCGTGGATCCTGGCGTGCGGGTGCGGGCTGCGCAGCGTCATCCCCCACAGCATGTCCTCCATCCACATGTCGGAGGAGTAGGCGAATTCCCCGGTGACCTTCAAGGTGCCGTCGGGGCGGCGCGGGCTGGTGCCCACCCCGTCCTGGGTGACGCTGGAGAGGTCGGTGCGGGTGCGGGTGACCGAGTCGGCCATCAGCGACTCACCTCCTTAGAGCAGTTTCCGGTGGGCGGCCCGCCCGGCCCGCGCGGCCGCGTCGGCGGAGACGGTGCGAAGCTCGCCGCGCTCGACAACGGTGTCGCCGCCGACGAGGAGGAGTTCGAGCGGGGGAGGGGGGCCGAAGGTCAGCGCCACAACGGGGTCGTCGATCACGTCGTAGCCGAAGCCGTCGATCCGCCACAGGGCGACATCGGCCAGCTTGCCCGTCTCCAGGCTGCCGAGCTCGTCGCCGCGGCCGAGGCAGCGGGCCCCGCCGAGAGTGGCCAGCCGCAGTGCCTGGCGGGCGCTGAGCGCCTGTGGCCCTTTGCGGGCCCGGGCCATGAGGAGCGCCTGGTGCATCTCGCCGGAGAGCGGGGTCAACTCGCTGGAGGCGGGACCGTCCACGCCGATGCCGATGGTCACACCCGCCTCGATGAGCTCCGGCACCCGGCATATGCCGGCTCCCAGGCGCGCGTTCGAGGTGGGGCAGTGCGCGACCGCGGTTCCGGAGCCGGCGATGCGGGAAACGGCGTTGTCGGAGAGGTGCACGGCGTGCGCGAACCACACGTCGCCGCCGAGCCACCCCAGCTTCTCGGCGTACTCCACCGGTGTGCATCCGAACTCGGCCAGGCACTTCTCCTCCTCGTCCGCGGTCTCGGCGAGGTGGGTGTGCAGCCGGACGCCCTTGGCGCGGGCGAGCTCGGCGGCCCCGACCATCAGCTCGCGGCTGACCGAGAACGGAGAGCACGGCGCGACCGCGACCCGGGTCATCGCGCCGAAGGAAGGGTCGTGGTGGGTGTCGATCGCGGCCTCGGTGGCCGCCAGCGCGCCGTCCAGGCTCTCCACGACACCGTCCGGCGGCAGACCGCCGTCGGAGCGGCCGCGGTCCATGGAGCCGCGGGCCAGATCCAGCCGGACACCGACCCGCCGGGCGGCTTCGACCTCGGCGGCGACCATGTCGCCGCTGTCCGAAGGGAAGATGTAATGGTGATCGGAGGCCGTACTGCACCCGGACAGCGCCAGCCACCCCAGGCCGGCCGTGGTGGTGCCGAAGACGGCCTCGGAGTCCAGCCGCTGCCAGATCTCGTAGGAGCCGGACAGCCACTCGAACAGGGAGACGTCGATGAACATCCCCTGGGTCGCCCACTGGTACAGGTGGTGGTGCGTGTTCACCAGACCCGGCGTGGCGAGGCACCCCCGGCCGTCGACGTGCCGCGCACCGGGGATCTCCGGTGCGCGTCCCGGGCCGACACGGGTGATCCGGCCGTCGTCGACCACGACGTGGCCTTCGGGGTGTTCGGCCCCGCTGACGGTCACGACGTGGGCGCCGTCGATGATGACGGTGCTCATGGAGCCTCCTGGCCGACCTGCTCATGTTCGCGCCGGGCGGCGGTGCGCACGGCGTCGATGATCTTCTCGTACCCGGTGCACCGGCACAGGTTCCCGGCCAGCGCCTCGCGGATCTCCGGGTCCTCGGGCACCCCCCGCCCCGCGCCGGCGGTGCGGGAGATCAGGTCGTCGGCCTGCACCAGCAGACCGGGCGTGCAGAACCCGCACTGCACGGCCCCCGCTTCGGCGAACGCCTCCTGGACCGCGCAGAGCCGCCGCTCGCTCCCCTCACTGTGGTCGTCGGCCAGCCCCTCGACGGTACCGACCTCGCGCCCCTCGCACTGTCCTGCGGCCACCATGCAGGAACACACGGTCACCCCGTCCAGGTAAACGGTGCAGGAACCGCATTCACCCTGTTCGCAGGCGTTCTTGCTGCCAGGGAGGCCGAGGCGCTCCCGCAGGACGTAGAGCAGGCTCTCGCCGGGCCAGACGTCGTCGGCGGTCATCCGCTCACCGTTGACGGTGAATGTCACGCGCACTGCGCTTCTCCCTTCCGGTAGTCGGTCACCGACCAGCTCAGGGCGCGGCGGGCCATGACCGACAGGGCGTGCTTGCGGTAGTCGGCGCTGCCCCGGACGTCGTCGATCGGGCGGGCGGCGGAGGCGACCAGTTCACCGAAGTGCCGGACGGCGGCCTCGGACAGCGGTCCGGCGCCCTGCCAGTCGAACTCCGCGGTGAGGAACTCCTCGGCCGCGACGGCGCGCAGCGGAGTGGGGCCGGCCGAGCCGATGCCCGTGCCCGCCGTTCGGGTCGCGGCGTCCAGCGTGACGCAGAAGGAGGCCACGGCGATGACCATCGCGTTGCGCGTGCCGATCTTGCAGAAATGCTGCGGACCGGCCCGTTCGGGCAGCAGGACGGCCGCGATCAGCTCGTCGTCCCGGCGGGCGGTGCGCCGGGGACCGAGGTAGAACTCGCGGGCCGCCACATGGCGGACCCCGTGCACCGAGGCGAGCTCGATGACGGCGTCGGCCGCCAGCAGCGGCGGGTGGGAGTCGCCCGCCGGCGAGGCGCCGCCCAGGTTGCCCCCAACGGTGCCGCGGTTGCGGATCTGCGGGGAGGCGACCGTGCGCGCGGCCTGGGCCAGCGCCGGTGCGTGCTTCCCCAGCCGCTGGATGATGGTGGTGTAGGACACGCCGGCGCCCAGGCGCACGCGTGAACCGTCAGGACCCCACTCGGCGAGTTCGGCCACGCGGGTGAGGTCGAGCAGCGCGGAAGGGCGGTGCTGGTCGAAGTTCAACTCCACCATGACATCGGTGCCGCCCATGATCGGCACCGCATCGGGGTGCGCGCTCTTGGCGGCGAGCGCTTCCTCCCACGTGGCAGGGCTCAGGAATTCCATGGTCGTCCTTGCTTTCGCCGTGTCGCAGAACGGTCCGCCGGAGAGTGCTCCCTCCGTGTTCGGCGTTCCTGTGAAGTACACCACCTCCCGTTGTGCCCGAACTAGGACTCGATGACATGAAGTGGTAACTCTCCGGGGTGCGCTCCTTCGTCGGTTCCTACAAGTGCACTTTTGGGCTACCGTGTTCGCCACACGGATGTAGCCGATGCGCTACCCGTGCGGCCAGGTGACGTGAGGGAAAAGTCCATGCAGATCAGTGAACTTCTCGCGATTCCACGCCTGCATCTGCGATTCCTGAGCGGAGCCGAGCACGCGCACCGCCGGATCAGATGGGCCTACACCACCGACCTGCTCGAGCCGAAGCGCTACCTCAGCGGCGGCGAACTGGTGCTGACCGGGATGATGTGGCGCAACGCCCCCGAGGACTCCGAGAGGTTCGTGCGTTCCCTCGATGAGGCCGGCGTGGCGTGCCTGGCCGCGGGCGCGGCCCTGGGGGAGATCCCCCCGGATCTGATCGCGGCATGCCAGCGGTACGACATGCCGCTGATCGAGGTCCCCGCCGAGACCTCCTTCGGCGTCGTCACCGAGGAGGTCGTGCGGCTGCTGACCCGGCGGCGCTTCAGCAGCATCGCCGAGACCCGCGACCGGCACCGCCGGTTGATGGCCGAGGTCGCCGCCGGGGCGGACTTTCCCGAGGTCTTCGCGGGGGCCGCCGAGGAGGCGGGAATCAGTGCCTGGGTCATCTCCAGCACCGGGCGGCTCGTGGCCTCCACCGGACAGGAACCGCAGGCCGCCGGCCGCGAGCGACTGGCCTTCCGTGCGCTGGGCTGGACGAGCTTTCCCCGGTCCACGGAGCTTCCGGCCTCGGAGGAGGCCGGTACGCGGACCGTGACCGTGCTGCCGGTGCAGACCCGGGAGTCGCACCCGCTCGCCGGCTGGCTTCTCGTCTGCGCCAGTGACCACGCATCCTGGTCGGACGAGACCCACGAAGCGGTGGCGGAGATCGTCTCCATGGCGGTGCTCGCCCGCAGCCGCGCCGAAGAGCGGTCGCTGAGCGACGCGCGGCACGCCGAAGGGCTGTCCCGGTTGCTGGCCACCCAGCGCTTCGACGAGGTCGCCGCCCTGCTGCACGTGGCGGGGCAGGCGGACACGGGGGAAGGGGACCGGCAGGGGCAGCACATCGCGGTGAGCGCGACCTTGCTGCCCGAGCCGCGGCTGCCCGACCTCGCCCGCCGGATCGTGGCGGAGCTGGTGGCGGACTGGTCGGGTTCCGTGGTGACAGGGGAGAACGACGCGCTGGCCATCATCCCCGTTCCCGGTACGGGGGAGGCCGGAACCCGGGCCGCCGAGCGGCTGTACGCCGGGCTCGCCCGGGACGCCCGCGTCCTGGAGGGCGGGCTGGTCGACTACCGGCTCGCCGTGGGCATCAGCTCCACGGCCCGAGATCTCCCCGACCTGCGGGGCGCGGCGGTCGAGGCCCAGCACGCGCGCCGCCTGGCCGAGCTGCGCGGCGGCCGGTCCCGGGTGATCGCCGGCGTCGAGATCGACTCGCACGAACTGCTGCTCGCGTCGGTGCCGGAGGAGGTGCGCTCCTCCTACCGCGAGCGGCTGCTCGGCCCGCTCCTGGCCTACGATCGCGACCACCGTTCCGACCTCGTGCGTACCCTGGAGCGCTTCCTGCAGCACTCCGGGTCCTGGCAACGGTGCGCAGCGGCGATGCACGTGCACGTCAACACGCTGCGCTATCGGATCGGCCGCGTGGAGGAGCTCACCGGGCGCGACCTGAGCAACCTGGAGCACCGTGTGGACCTGTTCCTGGCGCTGAAGCTGCGATCGTGACCGCGGGCCTGTCGGGGAATGTCGCCTCGCCCCTCTACCTCGCGGCATGACCGACCAGATCCTTACCGCGGGCGGCGAGCTGCGCGGCGCCGACCTGTCGGGGCGCGACCTGCGCGCCCCGACGTCCACCGAACCGGGAAGCCCGCGGGTCTTCACCGAATGCGACCTGAGCGGGGCCGACCTCCGCGGCGCCCACCTCATCGACGCCGTCTTCACCGGCTGCCGGCTGGACCGGGCTCAACTCGACCAGGCCGCACTCGACGGTTCGCGCTGGGAGGGCGGGGGAGCGCCCGGCGCGCACCTCATCGGCGCCGAGTGCGCGGACGCCCGCTTCGACCAGGTGGATCTGGCGAACACCCGGTGGACGGGCGCGCTGCTCACCGAGACCGTCTTCACCGGTTGCCGGTTGACCGGAGCGGAGCTCACCGGGTGCCGCGGTATCGGCTACTCCTTCGCGCGGTGCAACCTGATGCTCGCCCGGGCCAAGGGGATCTCGCTGCGCGGGCAGGAGATCACCGGAACACGCTTCGACGAGGCAGATCTCGGCAAGGCCGACCTTCGCGAGACGGTCTGGAGCCAGAGCCGGCTGCGGGGTGCGGTCATCCGGGGTGCGGACTTCAGGGGCGCGGACCTGCGCGGCGCCGACCTGGGGGAACTCGGCCTCGATGACGCCGCCGTACTGCGCGGCTCCACCATTTCGGCGGAGCAGGCCGGCGTGCTCGTCGGTGCGATGGGGATCCACGTGGCCCTCTAAAGTAAATCTACATCGTAAAGGTAGTGCGATGGAGCCATCCACCCGCACGGGGTGGCGGCCCCCGAAAATCAGCGAACGATCCGATGCATACTCAAAACACGCACGGATAGCGGAGACACTACGCGCGGCGGCACCCATTTGCTCTCCGCCGCGCGCGGGCGCCCGGAGCGTTGCTGCGGGCGCCGGTCCGAACTGGAGCCGGGATGGTGCTGCGGCGAACGCCGACACCGAACCGACCTCTGGGGGCCGGCGCCCCGCGGATCTTCGGGGGGCCGCGGGGCGCCGAAACGAAAAGCGCCAAGGCGCTTTTCGCCGGTGGGCGGTGTGCCGCTCACCGGCGAGCGGGGGGAACAGGCGGGGGCCGTCGTGATCGTCTCGGCGAGCGGCGGCCCCCGCCCATGTCCGCGCGGTCACCCCGCCGGCTCGTCGGCACACCGCGACCCGCCCCGTGTCACTTGGGCATGTGGTCGCGGAACCAGCCCATCGCAGCCCCGGTCACCTGCTCCAGTGCCCCCGGCTCCTCGAAGAGGTGGGTGGCGTTCGGAATCAGGTGGACGTCGCTGGCGACGTGCAGTTCCCGTTGTGCCTGGAAACTTATCCGCACTATGGGCTCGTCGAAGCTGCCGACGATGAGCAGGAGGGGAGCGCTGATCTTGCCGAGTGCCTCCGAGGCGAGGTCGACCCTGCCGCCCCGGCAGACGATCGCGTGAATGCGGTCCGGGCGCATCGCCGCTGTGCCGAGGGCGGCGGCGGCCCCCGTGCTGGCGCCGAACAGGCCGATGGGCAGTCCCGCCGTTTCCTCGGCGGAGGTCAGCCAGTCCACGGCACCGGTCAGCCGCCGCGTGAGCAGGGGGATGTCGAAGCGAAGTTCACGGGTGACCTCATCGCGTCTGCCCTCTTCCTCGGTGAGCAGGTCGAGGAGGAGGGTCCCGAAACCTGACCTGTTCAGCGCCTCGGCCACGGCCCTGTTCCGCGGGCTGTGCCGGGAACTGCCGCTGCCGTGGGCGAACAGCACGACACTGGAGGTGTCCAGTCCCATCGCCAGGTCGCCGCTGAGGTCCGCGTCAGGTGTCTTGGCCGTTATGTTCCGGATATCCATCTTTCTCCCCTCCCATCACGCCTACCGCACTACTACCGGTGCCCGGACAGCCGAAACGTCGTGGCCGGCGCGGTTGCCCGCGAGTCGGCGGTGAAGGGGCGGCACCGGCCTTGCGCCCGGCCGAAGCGCCTGCTGTTCTGCCGCCGCGGCGTTTGCCCCCGGTGAATCTCGGTAGCGGAAAGGCGTGTTTCACCTGTCGTGAGCGAAGGAGGCGAGGGGCAGCATGGCGACCCAGACCGAGGAGTTCTTGCGTAACCATCCGCGTGACGTCAGCGGTGACATCGAGACCCTCAAGACCTGTGTGGAGCGGCTCGCTGCCTGCGCCCAGGCATGTCTGGCCTGCGCAGACGCCTGCCTGGGGGAGCGGGATGTCGCCGATCTGGTCAGGTGTATCCAGCTCGACCTGGACTGCGCCGACGTGTGCACGGCGGCCGAGCGGGTGCTCACCCGCCGTACGGCCCCTGACATCCAGCTGCACAGAATCCTCCTGGAGACGTGCGTCCGCTACTGCCAGGAGTGCGCACGCGAATGCGACCGGCACGCCGACATGCACGACCACTGCCGGCTGTGCGCCGACACATGCAGGCTGTGCGAGGACGCCTGCCGCCAGGTGCTGGCCCGCGTCGCCTGACCATCGAGACGAGAGGAGCCGGACATGCCGGGCCGAGACGAACTTCCCGACACCTTGCGCCGTTCACCGCGCGAGGCGCAGGACACCTGGATCAAGGCCCACGACTCTGCTGTGGACACCTACGGGGAGGGGGAGCGCGCCCACCGCGTGGCCTTCTCGGCGCTGAAGCAGAAGTTCGAGAAAGTCGGAGACCGCTGGAAGCCCAAACAGGAGAAGGGCCCCTCCGACCCCCAGGCGGCCAACCCGCGTGCCAAGGAGAAAGGCAAGGAGCGGCCCACCGCCGGAGGAGTCGACACCAGCGCCAGCAAGCGCCACCTCTACGAGCGTGCCCGGGAGGTCGGCATCAAGGGCCGCTCGAAGATGGACAAGAAAGAACTCGTGGACGCGCTGCGCAAGGCGAGCGAAACCCGGACGCGACGGTCGCGTACATCGTGACGGCCCGGGACTCCGCCAATGAGGGAAGCGGGGGACCCGCTGGGCGGATCCCCCGCTAATCCCGTACCGGGGCGCCACGGTGACCACGTAGCAGCTCCTGGCCGCTCCCTCCTGGCCCCCCACAACAACAGTTCAGGAGGAAACGGTCGGCCCGGTCCGCAGCGCTGCCCCCTCCCTCGGGACACCGCCGCTTCGCCCGGTAGGGGACCTGCTACCGAATCCGGCCGGAGCTGAAACCTTCAGGCGCGGTGTTTTGGCGGATAACATCCTGTCGTAGGTTGACCTGCGCAATCAGTCGCCGCCCGAAGGGGTGCCGCCGACCGGCCTCGGGGGCCGAGCGCGGTGCTCCGGGTGGCCCGTGCGAGCCCGCTGTCGGCGGCTCGCACCCTGGAACGCGGCGGACATCGAGGCGGAAGGGACGCGCCGACCGGGCCGCGTGGAAAACGGCCCGCGCCAGGGTTAGCCGCCGCACCATCGGGTAGCCGCGCCCTCCGGTGACCGTCCCGCGAACCGCGGGAGCGGTCCTCGCTGGAAGCGCGACGAACGCGGTACGCGCCCCGAGCAGTGATTTCCCGCCTCGGACCGGGACACGCCGAGGCGGCGCGGCGATGTTCGGCCGGGAGCCGGGGCAATCTGGAAAACGCCGCGGAGCGGACCCACGCGACGAACGGAGTCCCGATGACCCAGACTGAAGCAGCGGGGCAGGACACATCGGCGGCGCCCGTCAGCACGCCCAAAGGGGCGGTCCTCGTCTCCTGGCTCTCGGCCACCGACCACAAGATCGTCGGCTACCTGTACCTCATCACCGCGTTCGGCTTCTTCGTCGCCGGCGGTGTCATGGCGATGCTCATACGTGCCGAGCTGCTGCGGCCGGGTCTGCAGATGATGACGCTGCAGGAGTACAACCAGCTGTTCACCATGCACGGCACGATCATGCTCCTGCTGTTCGCGACACCGCTGTTCGCCGGCTTCGCCAACGTGATCATGCCGCTGCAGATCGGCGCCCCGGACGTCGCCTTCCCGCGGGTCAACATGTTCAGCTACTGGCTGTTCCTTTTCGGCGGGCTCATCGCCATGGCCGGCTTCCTGACACCCGGGGGCGCCGCCAGTTTCGGCTGGTTCGCCTACGCCCCGCTGAACGACCCGGTGCGCACCCCCGGGCTGGGCGGCGACCTGTGGGTGCTGGGCCTCATCGTGGCGGGCCTGGGAACGGTGCTGGGCTCGGTGAACTTCATCAGCACGATCGTGACCATGCGGGCCCCCGGGATGACCATGTTCCGACTCCCCTTGTTCACCTGGAACACCCTCTTCACCTCTGTGCTCGTCCTGCTGGCGTTCCCCGTCCTCACCGCGGCGCTGGCCGCACTCGCCGCCGACCGGATACTCGGTGCGAACGTGTACGCGCCCGAACACGGCGGCGCAATCCTCTGGCAGCACCTGTTCTGGTTCTTCGGCCATCCGGAGGTCTACATCGTCGCCCTGCCGTTCTTCGGCATCATTACCGAGGTCATCCCGGTCTTCTCGCGCAAGCCGCTGTTCGGCTACAAGAGCATGGTGGGGGCGACGATGGCCATCACCGGGCTGTCCATGACGGTGTGGGCGCACCACATGTTCGCCACCGGAGCGGTGCTGCTGCCGTTCTTCTCCTTCCTGTCCTTCCTGATCGCCGTCCCTACCGGCATCAAGTTCTTCAACTGGATCGGGACGATGTGGCGCGGGCAGCTCACGTTCCCCACCCCGATGCTGTTCGCGATCGGGTTCCTGGTGACGTTCCTGTTCGGCGGCCTGACCGGTGTCCTCCTGGCGTCACCGCCGATCGACTTCCACGTGACCGACTCCTACTTCGTCGTCGGCCACATGCACTACGTTCTGTTCGGCACCGTGGTCTTCGCGATGTTCTCGGGGTTCTACTTCTGGTGGCCCAAGTTCACCGGGCGCATGCTGTACGAGGGGCTCGGCAAGCTGCACTTCTGGACGCTGTTCGTCGGATTCCAGGTCACGTTCCTCATCCAGCACTGGCTGGGGGCTGCGGGGATGCCGCGCAGGTACGGCGACTACCTGCCCGAGGACGGCTTCACCGGGATGAACCTCGTCTCCAGCCTGGGGTCGTTCGTGCTGGGCGCCTCCACACTGGTCTTCTTCTGGAACGTATGGCGTAGTGCCCGGTACGGGAAGCCCGTTCAGGAGGACGACCCGTGGGGCGCCGGCAACTCGCTGGAATGGGCTACCAGCTGCCCACCGCCCCGGCACAACTTCCGCTCCCTGCCGCGCATCAGAAGCGAGCGGCCGGTGTTCGACCTCAGGCACCCCTATCAGGCGTCCGTATCGGAATCGTCCACCCAATAGGGCCGACCCGAGTACCCCACGACCTGCGGTCCGTGGCGTGGCGCCGGCCGGGGCCGAGCAGCGCTGCTCGGCCCGGCCGGCGCCACGATGCTAGACGTCCGGGTTGAGCTGGGCGCGGAGCTGCGCGAGCGCCGCAGACAGTCTCCGT
>NZ_LAJC01000100.1 GCF_000981225.1 Allosalinactinospora lopnorensis | reverse complement strand
CGGGCCGCGGCGGCGATGGCGCGGGCCAGTGGGTGCTCGCTGTCGGCCTCGATGGCGGCGGCCAGTGCCACGATGGCGTCGTCATCGCCGTCGAGGCCGGCCACACCGGTCAGGGCGTGCTCGCCCTTGGTCAGGGTGCCCGTCTTGTCGAACAGCACCGCATCGACGGTGCGCATCCGCTCCAGAGACAGACGGTCGGTGACCAAGATGCCACTGCGCGCCGACTTCGAGGTCGAGATGGAGGTCACCAGCGGGATCGCCAGGCCCAGCGCGTGCGGGCAGGCGATGATCAGCACGGTCACCGACCGGGTCAGCGCCGCGTCGGGCTGGCCGAGCAGCGTCCACGCGGCGACGGTGATGGCGGCCACCGCCACGGCGGCGTAGAACAGCAGCGCGGCGGCGCGGTCGGCCAGCACCTGGGAGCGTGACGTGGACTCCTGCGCCTGAGCGACCAGCCGCTGGATCCCGGCCAGAGCGGTGTCGTCGCCGACCGCCTCCACACGCACCCGCATCGAGCTGTCGGTGGCCACACTGGCCGCGATCACCCGGTCGCCCTCGACACGCGCCACGGGGGCGGACTCGCCGGTGATCATCGACTCGTCGACATCGGCGCCGCCCTGGACGACCGTGCCATCAGCGGGCACCCGGCCGCCGGGACGCACCAGAACGACGTCGCCGACGGCCAGGTCACTGATCGCGACGTTCTCCACCCCGTCGCCGGTCAGGCGTTCGGCCTCGTCCGGCAGCAGTTCGGCCAGCGCCTGCAGCGCCCCTTGGGCCTGGCCGATGGCGCGCATCTCCATCCAGTGGCCGAGCAGCATGATCACGATCAGCAGGGACAGCTCCCACCACACCTCGACCGCGAACAGCCCGAGACTGGCGGTGGCGCTGGCGGCGAAGGCCACGCTGATCGCCATGCCGATCAGCAGCATCATCCCGGGTCGGCGGGCCCGCGCCTCGGCGACCGCTCCGGTCAGAAACGGCCAGCCGCCGTAGAGGAAGACCACCGTGCCCAGCACCGGGGCGACCCACTCGATGCCGGGGAAGTGCAGCTCGTAGCCCAACCACTCCATCACCATGGGGCTGGTGGCCACCACCGGGGCGGCCAGGACGAGCGACACCCAGAACCGGTTGCGGAACACCGCCGCGTGGTCACCGTGGCCGCCGTGGTCGTGGCCGTGCTGACCGCGGCCGGCCGCCGGATCCCCGTGTACCGCATGCGGCGGGCCGTGTTCGTGCCGGCCTGGCGCGTCCTGGCCGTCCAAGGCTTCAGGCGTCGTGTGCCGTTCCATCGCGCGTCCCCCTTCGCGGTGCTTTCGAGGGCAGAATATACCCCCTACCCGTATATTTCGACGCGTTCTCGGTAAATTCCCGCGGGCCCTGCGTGTTGCCCACCGAGGCGCCCGGCGGATCCGGGAACGGGGCCCGCCCTCTTCGGGACCTCGGTACAGGCGCTGCCCCGAGCCGCCGATGCCGAACCGTGCGAGAACAGGCGCCCGCCGCCCCGAAGGGCGGCGGGCGCCGCGGCCGGCTGCGAGGAGCCGGGATCATTGACGTCCGCATGCGCGGTGCGCCTTGAGGCGGGTTCCTCTTTCATCGGGTCCCGCCCTCCATCAGGCGGAAGGGCTTGCGGTCTATCCGCAGGCGTTTGGCTTGTCCGCGCGCCCGGCGGCCAAGACGACGCGGGCCGCGTTCACGTCCCGGTCGCGGGGTGGGTGCTCTGACACGCGCCGCACGCCCAGGTGCGCACGTGCGGAGGCTTGGGGCCGTCGATGACGCCGTCGGGAACCGCGAAGGGCGGTCCCCAGGAGCGGGCGTCGTCCCCGGTACCCGGTGACTCCACCTTGGTGACCCGTGCACCCTGGTCGGCGAGCACCATCGCGGCGTGCGGGCCGGCCAGGGCCCGACTGAGGTCGAGAACGGTCGTCCCGGCCGGTGCGGCGCTCATCGCCGGTCTCCTTCCTCGTTCCGCGCGGGGACGCCGCTTGTCAGCCGGCCGCCTTCACGACCGGATTGCGCAGGCTCGCGATTCCGCTGATCCGGCACTCCGCCACCATCCCCGGGCTCAGGGGGACGGCGCCGGGGGTACCGGGGTAGATGATGTCCCCCGGGTAGAGCGGCATGACCCTGCTGTGCATGCTGATCAGGAACTCGGGGCTGTACCGCATGCGGGAGACCGTGTTGGCGCGCCGCACCTCTCCGTCGATGACCGTCGCGACCTCGACGTCGGCGAGCCGCCCGTTGGCCTCGATCAACTCCCCGAGCGGGACGATGTGCGGTCCGAAGGAGAAGAACCCGGGGAAGTTCTTGGAGCGGGTGAGGAACCGGGGGTTGCGCGCCAGGATGTCCTCAGCGGTCTGGTCGAGTACGGGGGTGACACCGGCGAGGTGGTCGAGAGCCTCCTCCTCGGCCACGTCGCGGCAGTAGCGGCCGATGACGAGCCCCATCTCCGCTTCGGCGGTGACCCGGCCGCTCTGCGGTGGCAGGGGGATCTCGTCGCCCGGGCCGATGATGGTGTGGTCGCCCTTCATGAACGACGCCGGCTCGTCCGGGACTACCTCGGAGAGGTCCGTCGCGTGGTCGACGTAGTTCAGGCCGATGCCCCACAGCTTGCGCGGGTGGCGGTAGGGGGCGGTGAACCGGACCTGGTCGCCCAGCGGGGCGGCGTGGGCGGGGAGCCGTTCCAGGCGTTCCTCCAGGAGCGCCCGCGTGCTCGGGTCCAGCAGCCGCATCGTGTCGGCCGGGGGCGTGTCAAGCAGATCGGACACCGCGAAGGTGCCCCTCTTCGGATCGACGACAGCGGGCTTTTCGGTGCCGTCGCCGGTGCGGACGGTCGCGAGGCGCATTGCTCTCCCTGGGATCGGTCGGACAGCGGAACGAGGGCGTTCAGTACGAGCCGACGAGGCCCCCGTCGCACCGGATCTGTTCGCCGTTGACATAGGACGCGCCGGTACCGCAGAGGAAGACCGCGACGGCGGCGAACTCATCGGGCCGGCCGTAGCGCCCGCTCGGGATGGTGGCCTCTGAGCGCGCCCGCGCCTCGGCGGGCTCGATGCCGCCCCGGCGGGCCGCCGCGGTGTCGAGCTCCGCCACGCGGTCGGTGTCGATGCGGCCGGGCAGCACCATGTTGACGGTGACGCCGTCGGCGGCGACCACCGCGGTGAGCGACTTGAGGTAGGCGGCCAGGCCCGCGCGGGCGACGTTGGACAGCGCGAGCCGGGGGATGGGCTGCTGGACGCCGCTGGAGCCGACCCCGACGATCCGCCCCCACCCGTTGGCGCGCATGTGCGGCAGGACCAGCTCCACCAGGCGCCGCTGCTGGAGGAGGAGGTGCTCCAGCGCCGTGCGGAGCTGCTCCTCGTCGAACTCCGTCGCGTTGCCCGGCGGCGGCCCGCCGCTGTTGAGGATCAGGATGTCGACCTCACCGAACTCCTCGCGCGCCCGTTCGACGAGGCGTTCGGGCGCACCGTTCTCGGCGAGGTCGATCTCGACCCCGATCGCCGAGGTGAGCGACGCGGCCTCCTCGCGCGCCCTGTCCCCGCGCCGGCCGCTGAGGACGACATTGGCGCCTTCGGCGCCCAGCGCCCGGCCGATGGCGAGCCCGATACCCGAGGTGGATCCGAGAACGACCGCGGTCTTCCCGCGCAGGCCTGTGTCCATTGGTCTCCTTGGTCTACTCCGTGTCGAGGGCGTTCAGGTGGCCCCGCAGCAGCGGGCGAAGGGCGTCGGGCATCGGCGGGCTGGGCGCCCGCACAGCGGGGTCGGACAGGACCCCGCGCAGGTACAGGCTCTCCTTGCGGATGGCCAGCCCGATCCCCGGCTGGGCCTCGAAGTTCACCAGCGGCAGCCACCGCTGGAAGGCCGAGCGCGCCGCGCCGGCGCCGCCCTGGTGCCAGGCGTCCAGCGCCGCGCGCAGCCCCTCCGGGCGGGAGAAGCCCGTCATGACTCCGGCGGCGCCGGCGGCCAGCTCGTCCAGCAGGCCGGCCCCGCCGAGCCCGCCGAAGACGGAGACCGGGGTCGCCGCGGTGAGCTGGGCGATCGTGGCCGCGGTGGGCGGGGACTCGGACTTGACCGCCGCCGCATAGGGCATGTGCCGCAGGGCCTCCAGCAGGACCGGCGGAGGTATCCGAACACCCGATGACACGGGGTAGTCCTGCACCACGACCGCCGTCTCCGAGCACTCGTGCACGGCGTCGAAGTGCCGCCGCAGCACGGCCGGATCGGCGGAGTTGACCTGGACCATCAGCGCTGCCGGCGGTGTACCCGCAGCGGCCACGACGTTGCGCGCCTGCTCGATCGCCGGGGCCGTCGTCAGGGCCGGCAGCCCCACGACAAGGGGGGTCTCGCCGGTCTCCGCGCGCACCGTCTCCAGCACGCGGCGCTGCTCCGCGCTGTCGAGCGCGGCGCCCTCGCCGAAGACTCCGAGCACCACGAGTCCGGTGGCGCGCAGCCCGAGGTAGAGCCGGACCTCCGCGCGCAGCGATTCGAGGTCGAGCTCGGCTTCCGGACCGCGGAAGGGGGTGGCGAGAACCCCCCAGAGTCCGTGCGCCAGTGGGGGGACGGATCCGCTCATCGTGTGTTCTCTCCTTGTTCCTCCCGGTCGGCCGGGGCGGGCCCGCCGTGTGTCTTCTCGCCCAAGGCGAGCCCCACGATGTGCTCGGCGATCGCCAGGCTCGACGTCGCGGCGGGGGAGGGCGCGTTGCGCACGCAGATGGTCCGGCCGCGGCGGTTGATGCGGAAGTCGTCGAGGAGGCTTCCGTCGGCGCCCAGGGCCTGGGCGCGTACGCCGCTCGGGGCGGGCACGACGTCGGAGGTTCGTAGCCCGGGCAGGTAGCGGCGAGCGCGCGAAACGAACACGCGGGTGCTGAGCGAGCCCGCCATCTCGGTCACCCCCGTCCTCCAGTGGCGCGCGGCCAGCGTAGGGAAACCGAGCCGGCGCAGCGTCTCCATGATCTCCCGCCGGTCGATGTCGCGCCTGCGGTACCCCTCGCGCGCCGTCGCTAGGATCGCGTTGGGGCCGATCAGCACCGAACCGTCCACGCGCGGTGTCACGTGCACCCCGAGGAACGGGTAGCGCGGGTCGGGGACCGGGTAGACCAGCCCGTTGACCAGGGAGCGCCGGTGCTGCCTGAGCGCATAGTACTCACCCCGGAACGGAACGATGGACGGGTCGGCGGGGGCGCCGGCGAGCCGGGCGACGCGATCGCTGTGCAGCCCCGCGCAGACGACGACGAGATCGAAGGCCTCGCGGTAGCCGTTGGCGGCCTCGACCACCACCTCCTCACCGGACTCGCGCAGTGCGGTCACTTCGCAGCCGGTTCGTACCGTACCCCCTCGGTCCTCGACGTCAGCGGCCAGGTAGCGGGTTACCGCGGCGAAGTCGGCGATGGCGGTACTGGGCGAGTGCAGGCCGGCGATCCCCGCGGTCCCGGGTTCGATCTCGCGCAGCTCCGCGGCGTCGAGCACGCGGACCCCCGGTACGCCGTTGGCGTGCGCACGGTCGGCGATGTCGGACAGCCGGGAGCGTTCGCGCTCGTCCAGAGCGACCAGGACCTTGCCGCACTCGACGTAGCTGATGGCGTGCTCCTCGCAGAACTCCCGCAGGAGCCGCACACCGCGCCGGCACAGTGTCGCCTTCAGGGATCCGGGCCGGTAGTACAGGCCGGCGTGCACCACTCCGCTGTTGCGGCCGCTCTGGTGTGTCCCGACGGACGGTTCCTTCTCGATCAGCGTCACCGCGGCGTCCGGGCGGACCTGGAGGAGCCTCCGGGCCACCGCCGACCCGATGATCCCGCCGCCGATCACGGCGCATCGCTGCCTTGTCATCGCTGTTCGCATGCTCTCCTGTCGTTTCGGGCCGGGCTGCGGGTCAGGACCGGTCCGCGTGTCCGGCTTCTGCGCTCTCCCCGGCGCTCCTCGAGCGCCGCCGGTCGAGTCCGCGCTGGAACGCGCGCTTGACCAGAGGGAAGACCAGGGGCAGCACACACAGTGCCGCCGCGGTGCAGAGCAGTAGGAGGGAAGGCGTCCGGACGAGGAAGATCCCGAAGCTCCCGCCGGAGATGATCAGGGTCTGGCGCAGGGTCTCTTCGGCCAGCGGCCCCAGGACCAGCGCGATGACGAGGGCCGCGGGGGAGAGCCCGTACATCCGCATGAAGAACCCGATGAACCCGCAGGCGAACATGATGCCCACCTCGACGATGCTTCCGTTGACCGTGAAGGCGCCGAAGGCGCAGAGCACGATGATCAGCGGTGCGAGCGTGGGCAGCGAGATCCGCGCGACCGCGGCGAACATGGGGATGCAGAAGATGTTGATGGCCAGTAGCATCACGTTCCCCAGGTACATGCTGCCGATGAGCCCCCAGGCGAACTCCGGGTTCTGCTCCATCAGGAGGGGGCCCGGCTGCAGCCCCCACATCAGGAAACCGCCGAGCAGCACCGCCGTCGAGGCCGACCCCGGAATGCCCAGGGTGAGCAGTGGGACCATGGACCCCGTGGCGGCCGCGTTGTTGGCCGCCTCGGGGCCGGCGAGGCCGGCGGGTGCGCCCTTGCCGAACCTCTCCGGATTCTTGGAGATGCTCTTCTCGACGCTGTAGGACATCAGTGAGGCGACCGTGGCCCCGGCGCCCGGGATGACCCCCATCCCGAAGCCGAGCGGCGCACCCCGGAGGATGGGGCCCCTGGACTCCCGCCATTCGGTCCGGTTCGGCCAGAAGCCCGACTTCCCGCGGACCTTGATCGGATCCCGGGTGGATGCGTGTACGCCGTTGTACAGCGTCCACAGGATCTCGCCGAGCCCGAACAGGCCGATGGCCACCGGGATGAACGGGATTCCGTTGATCAGTTCGGTGGAGCCGAACGTGTAGCGCTGCTCACCGCCGCCGATATCGATGCCGACCGTCCCGATGGCGAAGCCGAGCACGACCGACAGCGCGCCGCGGACCCAGTTCCTGCCCACGAGCATGACGAGCGTGATCAGGCCGAGAAGTACCAGCAGGAACAGCTCCGGAGGGCCGAAGTTCGAGGTGACCGACGCGGCCGCCGGAGCGGCGAGGGTCAGCATGACGACGGCGGCGGTGCCGGCGACGAACGAGGCGATCGTCGCGATGATCAGCGCCGGGGCGGCCCGCCCCCGGCGGGCCATGGGATAGCCCTCCAACGCGGTCGGCACGCTGGCGGCGTCCCCCGGAGCGTTGATGAGTACCGAGGTGATGGTGTTGCCGTAGAACGCCCCGTAGTAGACCGCGGCGAGCAGGACGATGGCGCCCACCGAGTCGAGCCCGAAGGTCATCGGCAGCAGGATGGCGAGACCGGCCGAGGGGCCCAGGCCGGGGATCACCCCTACGAGCATGCCGACGAGCACGCCGAGGGCGAGCAGCGCGATCGTTGTGGGGGAGAGCACACTGGCTATGCCGTGCAGCAGATCGCTGAAGAGGTCCACGATGGACTCCGAGGGTCGTGAACAACCGGTGCCTGGGGGCGGAGGAACGCTGTCAGAGGAAAGCGGTCAGTCCGGCCGGAAGTCCGGCGTTCAGCCATACCTCGAAAAACAGATAGAGGAACAACGGGAACGCCAGACTGAGGATGATTCTTCGCACGATGTACTTCCGGTCGATGAGGAAGTACATCAGCAGGAGGAAGGCGGCCGCGGTCAGTGGGGCACCGACCGGGATGAAGACGGTGACGAAACCCGCAAGCGCCACTCCGATCACCGCGACCAGGGCGGGATGGTGCCCGGACTCGGTGCCGTCGGTCTCGGCGGCCGGAGTGGACCGGAGGCTCGTGACCAGCCCGACCAGCGACAGCGCCACACCGGCCACCCCGATGGTCCGCGGGAAGAAGCCGGGCCCGATCCGGCCCGCCTGGGTGCTCCACTCCATGTCGAAGGCCAGGAGCGTGTAGGCCCCCAGCACGGCCGCGAGCACCGAGTAGAAGAGGACGGCGCCGGTGAGCCGCCGCTGCCGCCGGCCGGTCTCCGGCGAGGGCCGGGGGCCGGGAACGGGCGGGGGCGTACCCGCCGCGGGCCGTGTTTCCGGTGAGCGCGTCTCCCCCATCAGATGGCCCCGTGCTCCTTCAGGGTCTCCTCGAGCCCGGTGGCGCTCTCCTCAAGGTAGGCCTCGAAATCGTCGCCCCAGCGCACATCCTCGGTGAGGTGGTTGTCGTCGAGGTACTGCTGCCACTCTTCGGTTTCCACGACCTGCTGCATGGTGTCGATCCACCACTCGCGGGCGTGATCGGGGGCGTCGGGGGGCAGGATCAGACCCCGGGGCATCGAGACCAGGTTCTCGTAGTCGAAGTCGCCGCCGGTGGGAACATCGGGGAGCACCTCCAGCGGTTCCTCGCCGGTGTAGAGCAGGGGGGTGACCTCCTCCGCCTCGACCTGGCCCAGGACCGACCCCGGGTTGGAGACCGTCGCGTCCAGGGTGCCGGAGAGCAGAGCGGACTGCATCTGGCCCTCCTCGTTGAACGGCACGTAGTCGATCTCGTATCCGGCCTGCTCGGCGAGTTCCGCCTGGATGATGAAGTCGACGTTGACGGTCCCGATCCCGCCCACGGTCACGGTCCCCTCGTCCTCGGCGAACTCGAGCCAGTCCTCCCAGCTCTCGATGTCGCTGTCGGAGGGGACGACGAAGAGGGTGTCGTCGGTGGCGAACAGCCCGACCCCGGTGAAGTCCTCGTGGGTCCAGCCGGTGTCGGCCTGCAACGGTGTGGTGAGGAACGAGCCCGAGGTGGTGGAGATCGTGTAGGGGTCGCCGCTCTGGCTGAGCACATGGCCCCACCCGGTGGCCCCGCTTCCGCCCTCCCTGTTCTCGACCACGATGTCGTTCGGGTACAGCTCCTCGTTCTCCAGGATCTCCACCATGGTGCGGGACATGATGTCGTTGCCGCCGCCGGGGCCGAAGGCGATGGTCCAGTCCAGCTCCTGGTCCGGGTAGTCCTCGGCGTCCTCTTCGGCGAGCGTTCCGGCACCGCAGGCGCTGGTGGCGAGGACCAGAGAGGCCGTCGCGAAAACGCAACAGATCTTACGCACTGTCGATTCTCCTCACTCCCGGTTGTCTCCGGGCCTGTGCGGGACCGCCGGTTCCTGCTGACCATTGGCGGCGAGACGGTGCCACGAACCTGTGGCCAGGGCAGCGAGGCGCCCTTCATCGCTGTAAAGGCGCGATTCCAGGTGGACGATCGTGCGCCCCTGCTTGAGGATGCGCGCTTCGCTGTGGCAGTCACCCTTGATGGGGCGGAAGGACCGGGTGTTCATTTCCAGGGTGACCGCGGTCGAGAGAAAACGGTGGCAGAGATGCCCCACGGCGCTACCTCCGGCGGTCAGGCGAACTTGGGTGCCCGCTTCTCGAGGAAGGCGCGTACCCCTTCGGCGTAGTCATCGGTGTCGAACGAGGAGTTGCGGAGCTGTGTGGTCTCCCTGTCGTCCTCGGCCTGGCCGGCGCTGATGCGCCGGACGATCTCCTTCGTCGCGGTGACGCTGAACTGCGCCCGCGAGGCGAGGGTCGAGGCGAACTCGCTGGTGGCCGACTCCAGCTCCTCGGAGGTGTGCAGGCTGTCGACCAGGCCGATGCGCAGGGCGCGCTCGGCGTCGACCCGCAGACCGGAGAAGAGGATCCACTTCGCCTGCGCGGGGCCCACCAGATCCACCAGGCGCTTGGTGGACTCCAGGCTGTAGACCAGGCCGAGTTTCGCGGGGGTGATGCCGAAGCGGCCCTCGTAGTCGGAGAGGCGGAGGTCGCAGGCCAGCGCCAGCCCGCAGCCGCCACCGATGCAGTAGCCGTGCACCATCGCGATACTGGGCTTGGTCATGCGCTCCAGCGCGTGTTCGGCCGCCGCGACATGCTCGTTGTAGGAGCGGGCGCTCTCCGCGTCGCCGCGCACCTCGCGGAACTCGTGGATGTCGGCGCCGGAGGCGAAGGCCTTCGTCCCGGCCCCGCGCACGACCAGGACTTTGACGTTCGGATCGGAGTCGACCGATTCCACCAGCTTGGGCAGCTCCCGGTACATTCCCAGGTTGATGGCGTTGCGGCTTTCCGGCCGGTTGAGGATCAGGGTGGCGACCGCGCCTGATACTCGATGCGCAGATCCTCAGGCATTGCTCTCTCCCTGAGCCAGGTCGGGGTGCTGGTCGAAGGCGACGCCGGCCTCGTAGAGCGCCTCGATCTCGTCCTCGTCGAGGCCGGTTTCCGCCAGTACGGAGCGTGTGTGCTGGCCCAGCCACGGGGCGGAGCCGTTGACGGAGAAGTCGATGTGCCGGAACTTGGTGGGCGGTGCGATCGTGCGCATGGGGCCGATGATGGGATGGCCGATCTCGGCGATCATCCCCCGCGCCTGGACGTGCGGGTCGGCCAGCGTCTCGTCGTAGGTCAGGACCGGTCCGCCCGGGACGCCCGCCTCGTCCAGCAGCTTCAGCCACTCGCCGGTCGATTCGGTCGTCGTGATGGCCTCGATCTCCTCTTGGAGCTCGTCGATGTTCTCCAAGCGGTCGGGCAGGGTGGCGAACCGCTCGTCGTCCAGCCACGCGGGCCGGCGGAGGACGTCGCGCACCAGGCGTGTCCACAGGCGGTCGTTGTTCGCGCCGATAGTGACGTAGCCGTCGGCCGTCGCGTAGGCCTGGTAGGGCGTGCTCCGGCGGTGCCGGGTGCCGGTGGCAGCGGGGACCTCGCCGCTGCCGAAGTAGGCTCCCGACTCCCAGACGGTCCATGCCAGTCCGGCTTCGAGCAGTGAGATGTCGATGTACTCGCCCTTTCCGGTGGTCCGGCGGGCCAGTTCGGCGGCGAGGATCGAGTAGATGGCGGTCGCCCCCGCGGCGATGTCGTTGATGGCGATGCCGACCTTCGTCGGGCGCCCTCCGGGGTGGCCGGTCATGCGCATGAATCCGCCCGCGCCCTGGGCCATGATGTCGAAGCCCGGGCGGTCGCGGTACGGGCCGGTCTGCCCGAATCCGCTGATCGAGCAGTAGAGGATGTCGGGCCGGACGCGAGAGACGTCGTCGTAGGAGATCCCCAGCCGGTCGACCACCCCGGGCCGGAAGTTCTCGATCACGAGATCGGCCTGCTCCGCCATGCGCAGGAACGCGGCGAGCCCCTTCTCGTCCTTGAGGTTCAGCGCGACGCTGCGCTTGCTGCGGTTCGGCATCCCGAACGGGTAGCTCTCGCCGTTCACCTTCGGGCCCAGACGGCGCGAGTCGTCGCCTGAGATGGGCGGCTCCACCTTGATGACGTCGGCTCCCAGCTCCGCGAGCACCATCGTGCAGTAGGGGCCGGAGAGATAGCGCGTCAGGTCCAGGACCCGGAACCCGTCGAGCGGTTTCATGAACTCTCGTTTTTCCCGTAATATGGGATAGCATCTTGCATGTCAGGAAGATACGGCTTAACGTGCAGTTACGTCAATGGGGGTGGAGGAACGTGAGTGGGATCCAGGGAACGCCGCCGCGCTCGACGGGGGAGGTCGGTGGCCGGGCGCGCGGCTCGGGCGTGCAGTCGATCGACCGTGCGGTCACGATCCTCCGGTGCTTCGGTCCGCGTTCCCCCGAGCTGGGAATCAGCGAGATCGCCCGCACCACCGGGCTGTCGACGAGCACCACGCACCGCCTGCTGGCCTCCATGCAGCACAACGGTCTGGTCCGCCAGGTGGCCGAGCGGCGCTACGCGCTAGGGCCGCTGCTGGTGCAGCTGGCCGGGAGCGGAGCGTTTCCCGCCTCGCTGCGCGACGCCGCGCTGCAGGCGATGCGGGAACTGCGCGACCGCAGCGACGAGACCGTCGGGCTGCACGAGCTGCTGGCGTCCAACAAGCGGGCGGTCGTCGACCAGGCGGAGAGCCATCACGCGCTGCGCCGTACCTACACCGAACTGGGGGAGCCGATCCCGCTTCCCCACGGGGCGCCGGGCAAGGCGATCCTGGCGTTCGTCCCGTGGGAGGTGAGTGCCGAGGTGCTGGGGGAGCCGATCGAGGCGGTGACCCCGGCGACGATCACCGATCCGGACGAGCTGCGCGCCGAGCTGGAGCGCGCGCGGGCCGACGGGTTCGCGATGTCGTTCTCCGAGCGCACCCCGGGCATCCATACGGTCGCCGCTCCGATCTTCGACAACAGGGCCCGCGTCGTGGGGTGCCTGAGTATCAGCGGCCCCGAGGTGCGGATGCCGCGCGCGAGGGTGGAGACGCTGTCCATCGACGTCAAGCGGGCGGCCTGGCAGGTCTCGGAGGTGCTGGGAGCGACGGGGGAAGCGGTGCGCCGGTGCCGCGAACACGCGGCGCCGTCCTCCGCTGACCGGTGAGCGCCGGGTGCGGTGGCGACCGGGTCCAGCCGGGTCCGGTCGCCACCTCCCCGTTACCCCGCCAGCGGCGGAGCAGGAGAAGCGCCGATCCCAGAGCCGACCACACCAGCAGCACCGTTGCCGGCATGGCGGTGGCGGCGCCGTCCTCGGGAACTTCCCCGAGTCCGCCCGGACCCTGGTCGCAGGGCTGGGCCACCGCCCGATGCCCCGGAGAGCAGGCCTGGCGCGGTGCCCCGCCCGGGAGCGGCCTCACGCGGGCGAGCCCCGCCCCGGCGCGGCGG
>NZ_LAJC01000099.1 GCF_000981225.1 Allosalinactinospora lopnorensis | reverse complement strand
GACACTCACCGAACTCGGACGGTACCAGTGCGAGCCGACCAGGCAGGACCACGACTACGCGCTCGCCGACCTGCTCGCGGGGCCCTGGTCCCCGTCACGGCCGCGGCGGTCGGCCGGCTCCTCGCCCGGCACCGTTGGGCGCGGATCGCCGCATTGCTGGTGAGCGCTACGATGACACTATCGTCGACCATCCTCTTCGGGCTCTGGGGCGATGCCTAGACCGTCCGCCAGTCCAGGCGTTCCGGGGGCGGACCGAGGTTGGGCGGCGGGTCGCCGTCGGCCTCCGGCTGCTCCTCCAACTCCGCGAGCCCGTCGCGGGCCTCCTCGACCGTACCGAGAGTGGCGGTCGGCAGCGTGAGGATGCCCGGGTTGACGTCGGCGAGCACCAGGCCGCCGTCCCCGGGCACGATCATCGCGGTGGCCGGCAGGGTCCGCAGGCTGTGCGCGTCCAGCCGGAAGTCGCGGACGCCCCCGCTGTCGCCCGGAGTGTCGATCTCGGCGGCCTGGGTCGTGGCGCGCCCCCAGTTGGTGGCCGAGCGGATATGCCGGACGAGGTCGAGCGGCGCGATGGCCCTCGCCGCGGGACGGACCGAAACGGGGGTCGTGTCCGCCTCCGCGGGATCTCCGGGCCCGTCCTCGTCGTGGCCGTCGACCACCGCCTCGCTCACCGCCTCACCGATGACCTCGGTAAGACGGTGCAACCGCAGGGCATGCCGCGCGGCCCGACCGGCCTCGGCCGTCTCCCCCGCCCCTTCCTCGCCCCCGCCGGATGCCGCGGGCGCGCTTCCGGCCACCGCGCCGCCCGCCGTTAGCCGGGACAGCACACGCGCCACAGGCCGGGAGCCGGACTGCCGCATCACCACGGGGAAGCAGTCCTCGGCGAGCCGGGTCACCGCGTCCTCGTTCTCGCCGTTCTCCCGGAACATCAGGACCAGGCCGGCCCCGGCACCGCGCGCCGCGCGGATCATTCGGTCCACTTCCGGCACCGGCAGGGCGTCGGCCCCGCAGACCGCGACCGTGTGGGCCCAAGGCACCGCATCGCCGGACGCGCTCGCGGTCCGCATGTCCAGCAGCTCGCTCAGCGCGGCCAGTGTGTAGGTCCCGTAGGCGCGCGCGGCGACCTCCCCGGACACCCGGTCCGTGGAGATCACCTTCACCTGCGCGTAGGGCTCTTTCCCTGCCCGGGAACCGATTCCCTCGAAGGGCGCCAGGTGGCGTTCCAGCTCCCAGGCGCGCTCGGCGACGGACCCCTCCCTACCGCAGTGCCGGCGCACCTCGCGGCGCTGGTGCGCGGTGAGCGCGCGCATGGCGGGATCCTCGGCTCCGCTGCCGTTGGGGTCGGCGAGGGCACGCAGCCCTCCGATGAGCGTGGTGATACCGGCGTCGGCCCCGACGACCTCGAAGAGCCGGAGCAGCAGGGCCCGGTCGGCATCGATGTCGGCCTTGGGGTCGAAAGCACGGACGGCGGAGGAGAGGATCCGGGCGCGCTGCCCGGCGCCGAGGTTGGTGCCGAGGTGTATCCGGGACAGGTCCGCGGGGAGCACCCAGCTCCTCGACGTCACACCGCAGTGCTCCGTGAGGGAGACGAGGTCCCCCGCGACCGCCCGGCCGGACAGGTCCAGGACCGTGAGATCGCCGCCGCCGCGCAGCCGCGAGGCGCCGATGGTGGTGAGGACGGCCGACCACCCGGCCTCGGTTCCCCCTGATACCAGCACCGTCCCGGCCCCGTCCGGGACGGTCACCCCGTACCAGCGCGGCTGCGCCTCGTAGGCGCGCTTGCGTCCCTGCCACTCGGCGTAGCGCCGGGCGTGCTCCTCCTGCAGCTCGCGGAGCAGGCGTTCCTGGCCGGCGCGCTCTTCTGCGAGCCGCCGTTCCTCCTCGGCCACGCGCTCCCGCATCACCTGGCGGCTCTGCAGCAGAGCGATCAGTACGGGCAGCGCGACCGCCAGGCAGGCGAGAACCCCGCCGAGGGCGAGGATGCCCGGCAGGATACGCACCGGCCAGAGCAGCGTGCACAGTCCCGCGATGCCCGCCAGCGCGTACAGCGCGTACTTCAGCGGCCGGTTGGTGCGGGCCTCCCTCCGCTCCTGCGTGGCGATCCACTCAGCGCTGACCCGTTCCCGTTCGGAGGGGGCGGGACGCCGCGGCGGCGGGCCTGGCTCGGGAACCAGGACTGCATGGCGCCAGCCGACGTAGGTCGTGCTGTTCTGGGCTCCTGGTCGGGGGGCGACCACCTCGTAGCACCTCCTACCCGGCGATCCAGAAGGGCGGCCCGGGCAAGTGTCCGCTGGTACGTGGGAATGTTGTCAGGCAGTAGCCGAGTTGTCACCACCTTCCCCGCAATGGTGGGATCCGACATCCCTGCCGGTAGCGCGCGAGCCGCCGGGGCGGTCGGCCGGCGCCGCACGAAAAGGCCGGTGCCGGCGGGGCTTGCCCCGCCGGCACCGGCGCTTGAACGTGTCGGCCCGTTCCGGTCAGGCGCTGACCTGCAGGTCGATGACCTTGCCCACCTCAGCGCGCACCGAGTACTCCTCGGAAAAGCCCTTCGAGGCCAGGACGCGGATCTTCCAGTCGCCGTCGGCGGCGAAGAAGCGGAACGTGCCCTCCTCTCCGGTGGCGACCTCGCCGACGAAGTCGCCGTCGGCGTTCAGCAGCCGTGCGTAGGCACCGCTCAGCGGCGCCCCGTCGCGCTGTACCGTGCCCTGGATGACCGCCTGGTCACCGGCGTCCACGTCGGCGAGAGCAACGCCGCCGACGGGCGCCCCGCAACCGTTGTCGTTCACTTGGCCTCCCCTAGTTCGACCGGCACGCCGACCAGCGAGCCGTACTCGGTCCACGAACCGTCGTAGTTCTTCACGTTGTCCAGCTCAAGCAGCTCGTGCAGCGCGAACCAGGTGTGCGACGAGCGCTCGCCGATACGGCAGTAGGCGATGATGTCCTTGTTCAGGTCGACACCGGCCTCGGTGTAGAGCTCGCGCAGCTCCTCGTCCGACTTGAACGTGCCGTCCTCGTTGGCGGTCTTGGCCCATGGGATGTTGCGCGCCGTGGGGATGTGGCCCGGGCGCTGCGAGGTCTCCTGGGGCAGATGCGCCGGTGCGAGCAGCTTGCCGACGAACTCGTCGGGCGAGCGCACGTCCACCAGGTCCTTCGCACCGATGGCGGAGACGACCTCGTCGCGGAAGGCGCGAATCGAGGTGTCCTGCTCCTGGGCGGCGTAGTTGGTCTTGGCGCGCTCGGGCACCTTGTCGGTCAGTTCGCGGGAGTCGAGCTCCCACTTCTTGCGGCCGCCGTCGAGCAGTTTGACGTTCTGGTGCCCGTAGAGCTTGAAGTACCAGTAGGCGTAGGCGGCGAACCAGTTGTTGTTGCCCCCGTAGAGGACCACGGTGTCGTCGTTGGAGATGCCGCGCTCGGAGAGCAGCCTCTCGAAACCGGTCTTGTCGATGAAGTCGCGGCGGACCGGATCCTGGAGGTCCTGTTTCCAGTCGATTTTGATGGCGTTCGGGATGTGTCCCTTGTCGTACGCCGATGTGTCTTCGTCGACCTCCACGAGAACGACTCCGGGGTCGTTCAGGTGGGTCTCCACCCAGTCGGCATCCACGAGGACGTCGGAGCGGCTCATGGGAACCTCCTTGCTTTGTTGTCTGACAGCGGTGTCTGTGTCTACCGCGGCGGCTACGCGGTCGTGTGATCCCGCCGGGGAACTCCCAGGCGGCGGATCAGCGGGTAGATCTCGCAGCCCAGGCAGAAACCGAAGGCCGCGTTGAGAAAAGCCGCGAAGAGCGCGAGCGCGGTGGCGGCGATCCCGAGCCAGACGCCGACGAACAGGTACCCCACCACTCCGAGCAGGGCGAAGGCCAGGCCCACCCCCTGCGCGAACCGCGGCGGGGCGGCGTCCTCCAGCTCCCGTGGCGGACCGAGTCTCGGCCGCACGAAGGCGGCGTAGACCAACCCGTAGGGCGAGTAGCGGACTCCGGCCGCAGCGGCAACGGCGAAGACCAGTGCCTGGGCCGCCAGCAGCGCCGCGCTACCGCTGACCAGCACTGCGGCAAGGACGAGCGTGCTGACGGCGGCAGCGAACCGCTGTCCTCGTGGGTCGACCTGCATTGTGGATTCCCCGGCTGCCTGAGCGGTGCGATAGGACTCGAAGAAGGCCAGCGTGAAACCTGCTACCGGATACCGGAAGCAGGGCGGAACGGCACCACGACGCTGAGCTCTAACAGCGGGCAAGACAGAGCGCGGTGGCAACGCGGCAGAAGTCGACCGTACGCCGCTTCGTCAAAAGCGCCTCTGTCAGAGAAGTCACGTTATTGATCGTACGGGCTGCCGGAGCGGATGTCACGAGTGAGGAACCCCACCGGAAAACTGGAGAATCCGCGCGCGTACCTACTGTGCCACCTGATGAGCGGAATCACCGCTCACCGACCGCATCGCCCAGAGCGGCGATCACGTCGCTTTGCGCGGCTGCCCGCTCGCCCGCCGGACGATCCGCCCTTGGGCGTCCAGCACCAGGACCGTGGGAGTGCGCAGGATGTTCAGCCGCCGTACCAGGTCCAGGTGGGACTCGGCGTCGATCTCGACGTGCGCGACGCCTTCGACCATCTCGCCGACGTCGGCCAGGATTCGGCGGGTGGCCCAGCAGGGCTGGCAGAAGGCCGAGGAGAACTGCACGAGGGTGGCCCGCTCCCCGAACCCCGCGTTCCCGAGGTCATCCGGTGTAAGCGCGGATCCGGCGCTGTTGTCGGCCATCTCGGTCCCTCCGTTCGTCGCGACCGAAGGTTCGAAGCGGAAGCGTCCGTTGACGCGCCGGCCAACGAGCCCCACCAGCAGGGCGAGGAGTAGGGTCGCGATGGCCACCGCGCCGCCGGCGAACTGCCCCGGTTCCATGCACGCTACCCCTGGGGCGTCCCGCTCACCAGATCGACGTCGGCGGCCTCAGCGGAAACCTGGACGCCGTTGGGCAGCGCCTCGACTTCGGTTACCTGCAGATCGAACGGCAACTGCGGAAGAGGGGCGGAGGTCGTCAGCTTCTCCTCGACCGCGGCGCTGACGTCGACCGGGGACTCCGCCACCTCGACGTTGGACGGCGTGATCGCGAAGGAGTCTCCCTCGGCCGTGACCTCCAGGTCCGCGGAGACCGCGACACTGAACCCGAGGATCGCGAGATCGCCGCTCACCCGGGGCCGGCCGTCCTCGTTCTCGATCACGACGCCCTCGGGAAGCTGCTTCTGCAGCTCGCTGTAAGGCAACATCACCTCGGCGTCAGCGGTGCGGGCGACGGCCTGCGGTTCGGACAGCAGGTCGCCGAGGGGGGCGTCGACGTCGTGCGCGGTGGTGTCCACCCGCTCCAACTGCACCTCGCCGATGGTGACCGCGCCCGTGACGATGCGAATCTCGGAGTACTCACCCCCGACCGCCTGTGTGAGGAACGGAACTCCGGCGATCGTGACCTCGGGTTCGGAGGCCATGTCGTACTGCTGGCTCACACGCTTGGCGATCTCGTTCTGCGCGGCGTAGTGCAGCCCGCGGTCGGCGACGACCAGAACGATCAGCAAGAAGATCAGAAGGACCAGAATCTTTCGCATCGGGCTTTCAGCACACTCCCGTTTAGTCCCGGCGAACCGCGCAGGCACTTTGGTTCAGAGGGCGCGCCGCCTCGGCGCCCTCCAGCATCGGGGCACCCAGAGATCAGCACCAGTGTGAAGGGTACTCCACGCCTGTCCTCACACCGTCGTCCCAGGGATTCTCCCAGCCGACTCCAAGCCTTCTCCCAGGAGACTCCCCGGCTCGTCATTTTCCGCGTGGGGCCGGCGTCGGCCGTTCAGCGCGGCATCAGCATCGAGGAGAGGTTATCGGTCACCGAAGCGCCCGAGAGTACGAGCCCGATCACATTGGTCGCCACCACGTACCCCTGGGTCTCGCGTGCGAACTCCATGATGTGCGGCTGCTGCTCGTGTTCCTCATAGGCCAGCTGGTCGCGGTAGATCGCGTAGATGATGCGCTGCAGCGGCGCGCTGGGCACGGTGTGGCACGCGAACAGGAGGGTGTCGGGTTCCCGCCGGGTCACCTCCTCGACGATCTCCTCGACCAGCTCGTCGAAGGTGTCCTGGTACCCCTCGACCAGCGTGTAGATGGTGATGATTCCACGCAGCCGCGACGATCTCCCCTGAGGCGCCGACTCGCCCCCGTAACCGTCGAAGCCGGACGCTGCACGGCGCTTGCGGGACACGTCGTCCTCCTCCGCCTCGGAAGGCTCGTCGTCGAACTCATCGTCGACCTCGTCGTCGAAGTCGCTCCGGCGCCGTCCGCCCCGCCTCCCGCGGCCTGACTGCGGCGGCTGCTGAGCCTTGAGACAGCCCGTCCAGAGGGAGACGACGGCGCCTGTTATCACCAGTTGGCCGAGAACCCCCATGCCGAGCCGGCTGACGAGGATCTCCAGCAGGGCCGCGAGCCCGATCAGCCCGAGAACCGCCGCCTGGTGCCCGCTGAGCCGCGTGTGTTCCCGCCTCCGCCGCAGCACGGCGATCACACACCCGAGGATCACCAGGAGTACCAGGATGTGAACCAGGCCGAGCACGCTCTTGGGGATGACGTCGTAGTGGTCGGCCATGGCCGGATAGCTGCTCTCGAACTGCCCGCGCAACCGGTCGACACTGAGGATCACCAGCGGCACGGTCGTCAGAGTGGCGACGACCAGCCGGGCGCCGAAGCGCAGCCTGGCGGAGGTGACCGTGTACTCCACCGCGCCCCATGCCGCTAGCAACGGGCCGAGCAGGCCGATGCCGATCTGGAAGACGCGGAAGGTGATCCCGGAGAAGTCCAGTAGCGCCCCCGGGAAGGCAGCGCTGAGGGCGACAGCGACACTGACTCCGGACACCACCCACACGAGCATGGAGGGCTGCGGATCCCGGGAGTAATGAGCGATCAGTGCGGCTGTGGCGCTCCAGGCCACGAGTGCGCAGACGAATGCCAGTCCTACCTCGACCATCCCGACAATAATGCTGCACTCTCGCACCCTGTTGTAACCCGCGATGCGGTTACACAGCCGCCGACTTGCACTGATTATGAAGTATTGCGTAGTTTGTCATAATTCTTGTGTGAGTTACCTCACCGAGGGTTTTTCCCGTTCGCCCGCGGCCGAGCGGAGGCCTCCCGGCCTCAGCGACGCCTTCGCCATGAACGCGCTGAACACCTCGGTGGCACCGCGCACCCCACGGTCCTGCTCCCCGCCGCAGCACGGATGCCGGGTGTGCACCGGAACCTCACACGGCGGTCATAGGCTTCGAGGCATGTGGGGCGATGCCAGCCGCGAGGACAGCGGTCGTGCTGCTGTGGCAGGGGAAGCGGCCGCGGCCGCGGCCGAAGCCATGTTCGACACCGGACCGGACGATCACCCCGGGACCGCTGCCGCGTTCTTCGACGTGGACAACACCCTCATGCGAGGGGCCTCGATCTACCACTTCGCCCGCGGACTCGCCGCGCGCGACTTGTTCACCACCCGCGACCTGCTCCGCTTCGCCTGGGGACAGATGGTCTTCCGCGTCAGCGGGTACGAACAGCGCGAGCACATCCACGCCGCGCGGGAGGCCGCCCTGGCCTTCGTCGCGGGCCACGACGTGCAGGACCTGGTGTCGCTGTGCGAGGACATCTACGACGACACGATGTCGGACCGGATCTGGGAGGGCGCGCGCCGGCTGGTCCAGCGCCATCTCGACGCGGGCCACCGCGTCTGGCTGGTCACGGCGACCCCCGTGGAACTCGCCGACATCATCAAACGGCGGCTGGGCCTCACCGGTGCGCTGGGCACCGTGGCCGAGACCGTGGACGGGGTCTACACGGGACGCCTCGTGGGCGACATGCTGCACGGTCCGGCGAAGGCCGAGGCGGTGCGCGCCCTGGCCAGACGCGAGGGACTGGAACTGGCGGCCTGTACGGCCTACAGCGACTCCAGCAACGACCTGCCGCTGCTGTCGCTGGTGGGCTACCCCAACGCGGTCAACCCCGACGACGGACTCCGCGAGCACGCCGAGGCCAACGGCTGGCCGATCCACGAATTCCGCAGGCACCGCAGGACGCTGCGCGTAGGGGTACCGGCGGCCGTCGCCGGCGCGGCGGTCGGAGGTGTCGCGGTGGGCCTGCTGCGCCACCGCAGGAGGCCGTGACTCAGCGTCCCGCGGCCGCGCGCACGGCCAGGGCGGTGACCGGGCCCACGGGACTGGGCGGCTCGGCCTCCTCGAACCGTTCCGAACCGCGGCCGGCGGCGAAGGACTCGAACGCCTGCCGCGACGTGTAGGCAGGCGCCCAGTCCAGGGTGCGTTCCACCTTTCCGGTCTCGAGCACCCGACCGCAGCAGAGGCGGCGAAGGCGATCCGGGGAGTAGTGGCCCCTCCCCCGCCGCGCGAGGCTCCCGATGACCCGGAGTCCGCGCTCCGGGACCGGGATTCCCGGACGGCCGACGCGGTGCAGACACTGCGACAGCGGCATGGCCCCTGGCGCGGCGACGTTGAAGAAACCGTTGAAAGCCTGGCCGCTGCCGAGGGCCATCCGGCGGAGGACCTCTACCCCGTCGTCCTCATGGATGAACTGCATCCGCGGATCGTACCCCTTCACCGTGGGCACGATCCGTAACCCGAGGTAGCGCGTCAGCGGTGTCTCCACCGACGGGCCGATGAGATTGGCGAACCGCAGAACAGCGATCGACAGATCGGGGCGCCGCCGCGCCAGCCCGCGTGTGTGCTCCTCCATCTCCACGACGTCCCGGGCGTCGACCGCCGCGCTGGAACGCAGCACCACACGGCGGACGGCCGCGGACTGCTGGCAGGCGGCGAGCAGCTGCATCGTCCCGACGACGTTGCTCTCCTGCAGAGGGCCCTTGCCGTCAGCGGCCTCAGGTGCGGGCACGAGACCGAGATGCAGCACCGTGTCGGCGCCGGAGTCGCGGATCACCTGGCCGACACTGCCGTCGCACAGGTTCGCGTACGCGAACTCGACCGATCCGAACGGGTACCGGGGCGGCTCCGAGTCCACTCCGATGACCCGATCGACACCCGGATCGGCCTGCAGGCCTTCAGCGACACGGGAGCCGAGGTAGCGGGAAACCCCTGTGACGAGCACAACGCGAGCCATTACCGCACGCCTCCTTGAGAGGGGAATGAAAGACGGGGTGTGCCTCCGCGCCGGGACCCGGCCTGGCGGCTCCGCGTCCGCGGAGAGGCGGGCCTACTTCTTGTTGCGGCGCGCGATCCGGGTTCGCTTGAGGAGCTTGCGGTGCTTCTTCTTCGCCATGCGCTTACGGCGCTTCTTGATGACGGAACCCATGGGTCCACCCTTTCGCAGATGACCAAAAACAGACACGGCGTCCGGCCGTGCGCACTCAGGCGCAGGCATCGTCCGTAGAGAATGCGGCGGCGGGCCACCCGTGGGGACCGGAGCGCGCGAGCCGTGCCCGCGCGAAACGCCGCACCCGACGTGTCAGCCTACCTTCTCGCGCAATACCTTGATTCACGCGCCGGGAGGAGTGGGCCCCGAAGGATACAGCTCCGCGGCCGGCTCGCTGTAGCCGACGCTGACCAGCTTATGGTCCTCGAAGGTCAGTGAGGTCACACTGGCGAGGTTGCACTGCCGACGGTCGGGCCGGTGCCAGAGCCGCTTGCGCTCGGCGGTGCGGCGCGCCATCCAGATCGGCAGCTGGTGGCTGACGCAGACGGCCTCGCGCCCCCAGGCCTCCTTGCGCACATCCTTGATGACGTCGACCATGCGATCGACGATCTCGGTGTAGGGCTCGCCCCACGAGGGCCGGAACGGGTTGTACATCCGCCGCAACACCTTGAGGTTGGTCAGCGAGCGCGAGGTCAGGATCATCCCCTGGAAGCGGTTGCCCGCTTCGATCAGCCGCTCGTCCAACCGGACCGAGAGGCCGAACTCCTTCTCCAGAGGCTGGGCGGTCTCATACGTGCGGTCCAGCGGCGAAGAGAACAGCGTCGCGACGTCCCTGCCCGAAAACCAGTCGGCGGCGAGTTCGGCCATCCGGATCCCGTTCTCGCTCAGGTGGTACTCCGGCAGCCGTCCGTAGAGGACCCGCTTGGGGTTGTGCACTTCGCCATGCCTGAGAAGGTGGACGACGGTGGTCGTGGTCATCGTGGGGGATGGTTTCCCTTCCGGCTCGCTTCGACGGCTAGGAGGCACTCGGCGAGGTCAGCGCCGCCTGTGCATCTTCCAAACTATCGACCGCGATATGCAGGGCGTCCACCATGGCGCGCACGGCCGGACGCCGGCCGTCCTCGCTCCGCCAGACGACGTAGATGCTGCGGTTCAGCGCGGGGCGGACGGGCCGGGTGACCACTCCCGGCGGGATCACGCCGCGCCCCAACCGGGGAAGCAGGGCTATGCCGAGCCCCGCCGCGACGAGGGCCAGCTGGCTCGGGTACTCCAGGGCGTAGTGCGCCACTTTGGGTTCCACACCGCTCCGGCGCAGGGTGTCGCGGAGCCACGCGTGGCAGATGTCCCCGGGCGGGGCGCCGATCCAGTTCTCCACGGCCAGTTCGCTGAACGCCAGCGCCTCCCGCTCGGCCAGGGGATGCGCGATCGGGAGGGCGATCTCCGCGGGGTCGTTGAGGAGGTGCTCCCGATCCAGACCGTCGGGGGTGGGCAGCGGCGAGTTCTCCCAGTCGTGCACGACGGCGAGGTCGAATTCCCCCCGCATCACCTGCGGCAGCGAGAACTTGGGGTCGAGCTCGTGCAGCCGCACACTCAGCCCCGGGTGCCGCTCGGCGACATCGCAGAGCACGCCGGGCATCAGACCGCGGGCCGCCGTGGCGAACGCGGCGATGCTGATCCGGCCCGCGACAGTGCCCCGCTGCGCCTCCAGATCCGCTTCGGCCTCCGCGATGAGAGCGAGGATGCGTTCGGAGTGCTGGACCAACACGTACGCGGCGTCCGTGAGCCGGACGCCGCGCCCGTTGCGCTCCAGCAGCCGGGCGGACGTCTCCCGCTCCAGTTTCGCGATCTGCTGGGAAACCGCTGATGTGGTGATACCGAGTATGTCGGCCGCCGCGCTCACCGATCCGTATTCGGCGATCGCGTTGAGCGCACGTAACCGGTCTAGGTCAAGCATCCCCTTATATTAAAGAATAATTTAACACGCGGCCAGCGCATCTTGTAGCGAATCTGGTCTGGACGGCCTCGGTGTAGCAGGCTCATCTTCCCGCCTCGGCGGCGGCGCGGGCCGCCTTCGGCAGCGCGAGATGACACGGTCGATGGCCGCGTCATCGTGCGCGGCGGAGAAGAACCATGCCTCGAACGCCGCGGCCGGAAGGTAGACGCCCTGTTCCAGCATCGCGTGGAAGAACGCGGCGAACCGGCCGGTGTCCTGCGCGCGGGCACCGTCGAAATCGGTGACCTCGGCTTCGGTGAAGAACACGGTGAACAGGTTCCCGCCGTGCTGGATGCGGTGCGGGACCCCGGCGGCGCTCAGCTCCTCGCCGACCGCCTTCGACACCTGCGCTGAGACCCGGTCGATGTGCGCGTACACCTCAGGGGCCGCGTTGCGCAGTGTGGCCAGGCCGGCGGCGGTGGCCAGCGGATTCCCCGAAAGCGTGCCCGCCTGGTACACCGGACCGGCCGGAGTGAGGTGCCCCATGAGGTCGGCCCGGCCACCGAAGGCCGCGGCGGGCAGGCCGCCCCCCATCACTTTGCCAAACGTGACGAGGTCGGCGGTGACACCGTCCAGGCCGAACCAGCCCGACGGGCTGACGCGGAAACCCGTCAGGACCTCGTCGAGAACCAGCAGTGCGCCGTGCGCGGCGGTGATCTCCCGCAGCTTGGCGTTGAAGCCGTCCTTCGGCGGGACTACTCCCATGTTCGCCGGGCAGGCCTCGGCGATCACGCAGGCGATGTCGTCACCGGACTCGGCGAACACGCGCTCCACGGCCGCGATGTCGTTGTACGGCAGCACCAGGGTGTCCGCGGCGCTCGCTCCGGTCACTCCCGGGGAGTCCGGCAGCGCGAACGTGGCCACACCCGACCCGGCCGAGGCCAGCAGCGCGTCGACGTGCCCGTGGTAGTTCCCGGCGAACTTGACCACCTTGGCCCGCCCGGTGGCCCCCCGCGCCAGCCGGATCGCCGACATGGTGGCCTCGGTGCCGGAGTTGACCAGCCGCACCTGCTCCACGGAGGTGCGCGCGACGATCTCCTCGGCCAGCTCCACCTCCCTGGGAATCGGGGCGCCGTAGGAGCTTCCCCGGCGCGCGGCCTCGCCCAGGGCCTGGACGACGGCGGGGTGCGCGTGGCCGAGGATCAGCGGTCCCCACGAGCAGACGAGATCGACGTAGGTGTTGCCGTCGACATCGGTCAGGTAGGGCCCTTCGCCCGAGGCCATGAACGGCGGGGTCCCCCCACCGCCCCGAACGCCCGGACCGGGGAGTTCACCGCGCCCGGGATGACGGCACCGGCGCGTTCGAACAGCTCAGCGGAAGTCTCTTGAGTACCCACAGCACCAGTCTGGCAGCTGTGCGGCACCTGCGCCGCCCGCGCTCCGGCGGCCCGGTCCGCCGCCCCAAGGGGGAGCAGGGGAACAGGAACGCCCTGTACACGTGGTAGGTCAGCGATCAGTAGGTTTGTGGACACATCACCCGAGAGAAAGAGAGCCGACCCCCATGACCGAGGTCTTCGCCACCGCCGATCTGATCGATGCGCACGGGGACATCCTCGCGAGCTGCGAGACCCAGTTCCGGACGTACGGCGGTCGCGACATGTTCCACGGACCGATCGCGACGATCAAGTGCCATGAGGACAACGCTCTGGTCAAGGAGCAGCTGAACCAACCGGGCGAGGGCTGGGTGCTGGTGGTCGACGGCGGCGGCTCCCTGCGCACGGCCCTGATGGGCGATCTGATCGCCAAGGCCGCCTTCGACAACGGATGGGCCGGCGTCATCATCTACGGCGGGGTCCGCGACGTCGCCGAACTCGGCAAACTGGATCTCGGCATCAAGGCGCTGGGCTCCAACCCCCGCAAGTCCGGCAAGACCGGCGCCGGTTACCTGGACATCCCGGTGGCGTTCGGCAACGTCCTCTTCACCCCCGAGGCGTGGGTCTACAGCGACCAGGACGGCATCGTCATCAGCGACGAGAAACTGGACCTCCCTGGGCGCTGATCTCGCGGAGGCCGGGTCTTCCCCGCGCGGGGAAGGCCCGGCCTCATTGAGGCCGGCGCCGATGGAGTGAACCGCAAATGCGAGAGGATTGCCCCCTGGGGTTTCGCTCTTGCGTGCTGTATGGTCCGTTTGTGCCGATTTTGCGGATCAGCGAGGTAGCGGAGCTGGTCGATGTGAGTCCAGACACGGTGCGCCGGTGGATCGCCTCAGGACGGCTGGCCGCCGAACGGGACGGGCAGGGGCGCCGTTGGGTTGCGGGGGCCTCCCTCGCCGCCTTCATGCGGACCGCGCCCGCCGATGATCCCGGCCGCGCGTTCTCCTCGGCGCGCAACCGGTTCCGCGGAGTCGTGACGAACGTGGTCTGCGACGAGGTCATGGCGCATGTGGAGATCCAGGCGGGACCGCATCGCGTGGTCTCGTTGATGAGCCGGGAGGCCGTGGACGACCTGGGCCTGGAGGTGGGCTCGTTGGCGACCGCGATCGTGAAGTCGACCGATGTCATCGTGGAGACCGAGTCTTCCGCGGGGATCCGTCATGCCTGACAGCGGGCCGCGCCGCGACC
This sequence comes from Allosalinactinospora lopnorensis, assembly GCF_000981225.1. Classification (GTDB taxonomy): domain Bacteria; phylum Actinomycetota; class Actinomycetes; order Streptosporangiales; family Streptosporangiaceae; genus Allosalinactinospora; species Allosalinactinospora lopnorensis. The sequence continues at coordinate 44 of NZ_LAJC01000099.1, read as the reverse complement.
GCGCCGGCCCCGCGGCCGCCATCGGCGCCGCCGCCGCGTCGGCC
>NZ_LAJC01000098.1 GCF_000981225.1 Allosalinactinospora lopnorensis | reverse complement strand
GCCGGCCGAGGGGAGACCCCCGCGGCCCCCGCAGAGCTCCCCCAGAGTGTGGGTTCCGTAGTGCCGCATCGCCGCGACCATGATGCGCGCGGCCGCCTCGGCGTCGGCGTCGGCCCGGTGGTGGCGGCCCTCCATCCGGTGGCCGATCCGCGAGCACACCGTGGGCAGCCGGTGATCAGGCAACCCCTGCCAGGTCCGGCGGGCCAGCGCGAGCGTGCACGCGTAATCGAGGCCGGGCCAGGCCAGCCCGGAGTGCCCGCACGTCTGGCGCACCACCCCGATGTCGAAGGCCGCGTTGTGCGCCACGAGCGGATCGCCGCCGGCGAAGTCCAGGATGGCCCGCAGAACATCATCCCACCGGGGAGCCGCGGCGACGTCCTCAGCGGTGATGCCGTGGATGGCGGTGTTGCGCGGGGAGAAGAAATCCACGGTGCCCGGCGGCCGGATGAGGGTGCTGTACCGGCCGACGATCCGCCCGTCGGCGACCCGGACGAGCCCCACCGCGCAGGCGCTGCCGCGATCCTGGTTGGCGGTCTCGAAGTCGATCGCGGTCCAAGTGTCGCCCACTTCGCCCCCCTGCGGATCTGGATCTGCGCCCGGCCTTCCACGGTGCGACGTATCCTACGGCGCGCACGGCGGCCAGACGAAACGCCCCAGTCCGGCCCCACCCGCCGGCGCCGCGTGAAACCTCCGCGACACCAGGCCCACCCACGCTCTACGCTGACCGTGTGGGGCGACTGGACGAAGAAGTGCACCGACTCGCGCGGCGGCTGTGGGACTTCCACACCGCGCCCGCCTCGACCGGCGGCGACCAGGACCTCCTCCTCGTCCTGGGCAGCCATGACCTGCGCGTGGCGGCCCACGCCGGCCGGCTGTGGGCCGCTGGGCTGGCCCCTCTCGTCGTGTTCTCCGGCGACCGGGGGCGGCGCACGACCGGCACGGACGACCACGGCCGCTGGCAGCGCCCCGAAGCCGAGGAGTTCGCCGAGACCGCGAAGGCCGCGTCCGGAATGCCCGACTCGGCCCTGCTGCTGGAGACCAGGGCGACCAACACCGGGGAGAACTTCGCGCTCAGCCGCGGCCTCACCACCGCACGGGGCCTGTCGGTACGACGCGCCGCTGTGACCGCCAAGCCCTACATGGGGCAGCGGGCACTGGCCACGGCGGCCGTGCACTGGCCGGGCGTGACCTGGACGTTCCACTGCTTCCCCGGCGGCTACCCGGGGTACCCCAACGAGGACCACCCGGCTGGGGAACTGGTGCACTTCCTCGTGGGCGACCTGCAGCGCCTCGGCGTCTACGCCCGGCGCGGCTGGAGCGCACCGGTCGACATCCCCGCCGAGGTACGAGAGGCCTACGTCCGGCTCGTGGCGCGCGGGTTCACCGCCCACCTGCTCCCGGACGAACCGGCCGAAGCGGTTTCAGGCTGACCCCCGCCCCAACCGGTACGAGCGGCCAAGGACACGCGAATTGCCACCGAACTGGACGACCAGACCCGAGACCGCCGGCGACGCCGAGGCGGTCCGGCGGGTCAACCTCGCCGCCTTCTTCACCACCGCCGAGGCCGACCTGGTGGACGCGCTGCGCACCGACCCGGCCTGGCTTCCCGGCCTGTCGTGGGTGGCCCACGACCCCGAGGGCACCGTCGCCGGCTACGCCCTGCTCACCCGCTGCCACGTCGGCGAAGCCCCTGCTGTGGCTCTCGCGCCCACAGCGGTACTGCCGGCGCACCAGAGGCAGGGCGCGGGCAGCGCGGTCATCCGCTCCGCCCTGGAAGCGGCACGCTCCCGCGGCGAGACCCTGGCCGTGGTCCTCGGCCATCCCGAGTACTACCCCCGTTTCGGGTTCACCCGCGCCTCACGCTTCGGGATCGGCGTCTGCTTCGATGTCCCCGATGAGGCGCTAATGGCTCTCAGGCTCACCGCGGCCGACCCGGTCCCCAGCGGACACGTCCGCTACCCGGAGCCGTTCGGCGTGTGAACCCGCGCCGGCGGAACCCGCCGGCCCGCTCGGCGTTCACCCCGCGAGCCGGGCGGCATTGGCTTCGCGGCGGGCGAAGACGTCCTCGGCCATCTCGTCCATCCGCTTGAGCACCTTCTTGCGCTCGCGCTTGGACAGGCGGTCGATGTAGAGGCGGCCCAGCGTGTGGTCGGTCTCGTGCTGCAGGCACCGCGCGAAGTACCCGCTGCCCTCGATGACCAGCGGGGTTCCGTCCTTGTCGAAGCCGCGCACCACCGCGTGTTCGGCCCGGGCCAGCTCGGCGTGCGGGCCGGGGACCGACAGGCACCCCTCGTTCTCCAGAACCAGCGGGGTCGCCTCAGGTGCGCGCTCGCCCAGAACCGGGTTGAGGAGATGGCCGACATGCCTGACCCCGTCGTCGTCGGGGCAGTCGTAGACGAACAGCCGCAGGTCCACGCCGACCTGGTTCGCCGCCAGGCCGACCCCCTCGGCGACGTACATCGTGCGGAACATGTCGTCGATGAGCCGGGACAGCTCCGAGGTACCGAACCGGCCCTCCTCGACGTCCCGGTTGCGCCGGTGCAGCACGTCCTCCCCCACCATGGTCACCCGCAGCACCGAGCCGCGCTCGGCCTCGGGAGCCATCTCGGGGTAGGACTCCACCGGATGCCCCAGCACGCGGACCCGGGTGTCGACGGACTGGTCGGAGGTGGACTGCTCGGGCATGGGGCTCGTCTTTCCGGTACCGGGGATGCACACCGCCGCTTTCCCACTGAGAGCGACCTTCGCAAAATAACACAAACGCGCAGGTCAAGCCGATCCAGCGTTTGCGCCGCTCATCGCCCCCTGCCTCCCGCGGCGCCCGAGCCCCCGTCAGCGGAACCAGGCGTTTCCCTGGGTGAAGCAGCGCACCAGGTAATCGCGCAGCGACACCACGACCAGGCGGCGCTGATCAGTCTCGTGATCCCACACGACGATCCCGGGCCCGTAATCGGTGTGCACATAGGCGATCTGGGGCCCATGTCACTGTCGCCGAAGAAGATCATCTCGTCCAAGGGAGCATAGAGCTCAAGGTAATCGGGTTCGGAACGCATGGCGAGGTTGTCCTCGACGACCCGTTCGGCCGACCAGACCACGGCATCGCCGTACTGGTTGTGCACCCCGTTGCACTCGCCCAGCAGCGACCCCAGCTCGAAGGGCAACGGCAGGGACAGCACCTTCTCGATCTCGGCAATCGTCGCCTCGTCCGCCGGCCCAGGCAATTCCGCTTCGGGGTACAGTTCACCGATCAGTTCACGCCACACAGGTGAATCATCACAGGTCGCGCCAAGGTGCGGGAAACCGGCGGCCGCGCGTCTTCGAATCCGCCCCGGAATCCACCACTATGCCGACCGCGCCACGGCCCCGTACGAAAGGCCTACCAGGGCGGTCGGGCCAGGGCGACCCACGCGGACCCCGCCCGCCCAAGCCGCGCCGGTTGGACATCGTCCCGGCTGAAATGGGATTATCGGTCAACAGCCCCCGTCACAGGGGGTGCGGGGCGGTGCGGTAGCAAGTGTCCCCCGGGCTCCAATCAATGCCTTCGCGGAATACCGCGTTCGGCGCCTGCACAGCCAGGCGCCCGGACGGTCCCAAGGAGCCGCGTTGTGCCGCGCGCCGAGAGGCGACCGCCGTACCGACCCCAGATGCCCCACCGCCTCAGGCGGCGGGGCATCACTTTTCCAGCACGCCCGACCGGGCCCTGACCACCCTATGGCTCCCCGCGGACAGGCGATCCGCGGAACAGCCGGCCCGACCACCGCGCAGGCATCAGCGCCTCGAACGCTGTAGCGCGCACCGGCGCGGCCGCCCCGAAGGGCCGGCCGCGCCGGCCGCTTGGGCGTGCGCGGTCTCAGGACTTCAGGGAGTGGCCTCCACGTGCAGCGCCAGCACTCCGTCGGTGGGCACGGTCGCGGTGAAGGTGCCGTCGCCGCCGACCTCGTAGGTCTCCTCACAGCCGCCCGCGGTGACGTCGCAGTAGGTGCCGGCGGGAAGCGACGTCCGGAATGTCCCCGCCAGCTCCGCGTCCTCCCGGTTGAACACGGCGAACCCGGATCCGCCGCGGCCGAAAGCGGCCTGGCCGCCGCCGTTGTCCCACCAGTCGGTGATCCCGGCGCCGTGGGTGGCCGAGCGGAACCCCACCATGCCCGCGATGGCCTGGTCGCGGTGCTCGCACACCCAGGCCTCGTCGTCGCATTCGACCGCCGCCGTCGTCCCGTCCTGCTCAGCGGGCGGGCCGGCATCGAAGTCGCCGGCGCCGAAGTCGAAGCTGGACATCACCTTGGGGGAGCCGTAGGGGTGGGCGAGCATGAACGCCGACGCGACGTCATAGGCGGCGCCGTCCTTGTAGGTCAGGACCGGGTTCTCGCGCTGGGTGTCGTGGTTGTCGACGAAGACGGTCGCCTGGTCGCCCCTCAGAGCGTCGGAGCCGCCCAGTCCGGCCAGCCCGGAGAGGTCGCCGGCGCTGACCGCGCCGCTGAGCCGGCGGCTGTAGGCGAAATCGGTGACGTCGCCGATGTGGGTGTACTCCGCCGGGCTGATCGCCTCGTCCTCGATGACCTCTTGGAAGACGTGGACGTCGCCCTGCACTCCGGACATGACGGCCGCCACGTCCTCGGGCGGCATGTGCTTGGCGGCGTCCACCCGGAACCCGGCCACCCCCAGGTCCGTGAGGTCGTTGAGGTAGCCGGTCAGGGTGGCGCGGACGTACTCCTGACCGGTTGCCAGGTCGGCCAGGTCCAGCAGTTCGCAGTTGCGGACCTCACCGGGATCGTCCCAGTTCTCGATGGTTTCGCGGCACTCGCCGAAGTCGGCGTCCTGGTAGATGCCGGGGTAGTGGTACTTCTCGAACCCGGAGCCGGCGCTGCCCACTCCGCTGCCGGCCGAACCGGTGCCCGTCATGTGATTGAGGACGGCGTCGACATAGATGTCGACGCCCGCCTCAGCGCAGGTGCCGACCATCGAGCGAAGTCGTCGCGGTCACCTCGGCGGCTCTCCAGCCGGTAACTGACCGGCTGATAGTCCTGCCACCAGGGGTGGCCTTCCTCCTCCAGGACCACGTGCTCCTGCGGCGGCGAGACCTGGACCGCGTCGTAGCCGTTGGGGCCCAGGAAGTCGGTGCATTCTTGGGCGACCGATTCCCACGGCCACTGGAACAGGTGCACGATCACGTCGCCGCCTCCGGCCTGCGCCGCCTGGCCGGAGGCGGCGGGCGAAGGGGCGTCGCCAAGGGCACTCGCCTGGTGGGAAAGGGGCGCGGCGACGGTCGCGGCCGCGCTGAGGAGCGCGGCCGCGACCCAAACGGTTCCCGGGGGTCTCATGGTCCTCCTTCGTGGAGCGGGGGTCGGAGCAGGCCGTCGAGCGGACATGAATTCCCTTGCGTAAATATTGCGCAAAAATTTCAATATCCGGGCAAGGTAACAGACGAAAAACCCGACGGGAATCCCCGATCCGCGGCCATCCACCCCGTCACGGACCGCAACACACCTCGTCGACCAGGAAGAAAACAGAGCACCCTAGAGAAGCCGTCCACCAATGCGGCCCCACTCGCCCGGCCACTATCCACCCAGGTCACTCACGCACGCCCGCAAAGAACACAACAGTGCCGCAAAAAATTACCCGAACATTGCTTCGCCACACAGAGTGACACGTCCGGTTCCCGGCGTTCGCCCCGCTTTGGCACGGAACCACCCGAACCCGCCCGGATGCTGGGCCCCGCACCGCCGACCACGGCTCAATGAGACCGTGACCTGCCACCACGACGGATCTCGCACAGAGGGGGCCACATGCGCACCACCCGATGCCACCGGATATGGCTGCTCACCACCGCGATGACCGCCCTCGCCCTGGCCGCCACGCACACCCCGGCCGCCGCCGACACCTACCCCGGCGCCACCACCAGCCACTACCTCCCCCTCACCGGGAACGACACCGACCGCGCCGCCGCACACGAAGCAGGCTGCGCCGAAGGCCGAGCCGGGCACGACGGCATACGCTTCCTCGCCCTCGGTACCCAGGAGGACAACGGCCTACTGCGCCGGCCCGGAGTCGGCGCCACCAGCACCAGCGAACGCACCCCCACCGAACAGGCCGCCGCCGCGGCCCGCTCCTGGGCGCAGGGCTTCACCGAATGCCGTACCGACGACGCCCACGCCGAACTCGCCCTGACCGTCAACAACAAATCCGACGGCGACACCAACGGCGCCGACGCCGGCCGCCAATGGGCCGACATCGTCGACGACGCCGCCGCGGCCGACAACAGCGCCGTGACGATAACCGGCGGAATCGACGCCGAACCCTCCTGGTCCTCACCCGAATGGGCACGCAACTGGGTGGACGCCTTCACCGAGGCCACCCACCGCACCCTCTACGCCGGGAACTCCGCCGACGGCTGCCCGCAGCACGGCTCCCCCGCCACCCCCTGCAGCAACGGCTGGACCCTCGCCGACGTCCACTACGTCTCCTCCGGCGCCGCCTCCTCGATCGAAGCGGTCCCGCAGATCTACCGCACCGACGGCACCCAGGCCCGCCAATGGGCCGCGATCAGCGCCTGGGGCGCCCGAAACGGCCAAGGAACCATCCGGTTCGCCGGCGCCATGTCCCAGAACACCGCCTGCAGCCAACGCGGCGACTGCTCCCACACCGACAACACCCCCGAAGCGGCCTGGAACCAACTCTGGGAAGAACTCAACACCCACCCCGAGACCCAGATCCCGGCGCTGCCCACCGCCACCGACATCCGCTGGCCCTGACCCCGGCACCACCGCGAAACAGCCGACCCGCGCTCGCACTCACCCCCGACCACCGATCTCAGGCACCTGGTACAGGCCGTCGATCTCCTCGGAGAACGCCCGCAGGATCATCTCCCGGCGCAGCTCACCCGTAGGCCGCACCAAACCGCTCTGCACGCTGAACTCCTCAGCGAGCACGTGGAACGCCCGCACCCGCGCCTCCGCCGACACGACGCCGTTCGCCTCGTGCACCACCGCCTGCACCTCACGCAGCAGCTCGGGATCGGCCGTGATCTCCCCCGCCGGCATCGACAACGGGCGGTTGTTGACCAACCGCCAGTACTCCACCTGCTCCGGCAGCAAAGTGATCAGCGCAGTCGCATAGGGCCGCCCCTCCACAATCACCATGGCCTGGCTGATCAGCGGATGCTCGCACAACCGCCGCTCAAGTGCCACCCTCTGCTCGGCCTCCGAGGACTCCTCCCGCACCGCCCCGGTCGGGGCACCTCCCTCCGAGCCGCGCTGCGGCGCCCCTTCCTCACCCGCCGACGATGACGCGGGCAGGGCCGCCGGACCGGAAACCAGAGTGCTGCGCTCCGGAACCAGCCGGCTCGCCTGCGGGCGCAACCGCTCCCGCACCAACAGATACCCCTCGGCATCCATCTCGCCTCGGAAGCCAGTGGCCAGCCACCCGTTCCGAAACGCCGCCTGCGATGTCTCAGGACTGTTCCAGTACCCCGGGAACATCCCCGGGCCGCGCACATACACCTCGTCGTCGGACCCCAGCCGCACCTCGACCCCCGGCAGCGGCCGCCCCACCGTGCCCGCCTGCCGCTGCTCCGGGCCGTTCGCCACAAACGCCCCCGCGGTCTCGACCGTGCCGAACGCCTGATACACCGGGATATCCGCACCGCTGTAGAAACGGTCCATACGTTCCGACAACGGAAGCCCCGAGCAGACGATCAACCGCACACGACCGCCCAGCACATCCCGGATGCGCGAGTACATCCAGTCGTACATCATCCGCGACACGCGCTTCCACGCGCCCCTGCGGGAGGTCTTGTCGAAGCTCACGGCCAGGTCGGTGGCGGCGTCGAAGGAGTTCAGGTTGTCCCACCCGGCCTCACTGGCCCGGGCCCGCTCACCGCTGTGCACCTGCTCCAGCAGGTCCGCATCCGCCAGCAGGATCGTCGGCCTGAACGTGCGCAACTCCCGCAACAAGAACGCACCCGGCGGGAGGAACCCCAGACGCACCCGCCCCATGACACACGCCACCAGCGCCGCGTGCCCCTGGATATCGGCCAGTGGCGCACCCATCACCGCGGTGGCACGCCCCTCAGGGATCTCGGTGAGCGCCGACCCCAACCGCTCCAGCAACCCTTCGGCGGCGGCGAGGAAGTTCCCGTGCGTCAGCACCGCCCCACGCGTCCCCACCACCATGCGCACCGGATACAGCAAGGTGGCGGGGTCCTTGCGCGACGTCTCCTCTCTGCGGAACCGGATCGCCGTCGAATCCATGTAGGCGCCGGGCCTGATGATCGCCTCCAGCCCCGACTCGTCCAGCCGCCATGTCCGCCCCAGATCGGTGAGCTCATGCTGGACCCCGGCGACCGTGACCGCGTGCCGGCCGTCCTCCAAGATCACCGCCGCCGGCCGGCAATCCCGCAGAATATGCCGCAACCGCACCACCGAACAGCCCGCGTGCACCGGAACCGAAACCGCGCGCACCGCCCAGATCGCGAAATTGATCAGCACCCACTCATACCGTGTGCCGCACACCAGCACCACACGGTCACCCGCGCCGATCCCCGCAGCGATCAACCCTTTGGCGATCGCCGTCACCTCGCCGAGGAACTCACCCGCGGTAACACGCTCCCACTGGTCCTCGGCATCCTTGCGAGCGAACACCTCAGCGCGCGGCGCCGCCCCCACCATCTGGTAGGCCAGCTCACCCAACCCGTTGAGATTCCGGGCCTCCGCAACCGGATCAAACCGAAACTCGGGCATGCCCGACCGCTCCTCCGCACAAAGGGGAAAACAACCCCACCGGACCGCCCCCCGGATTATTCCGCAAGCCACGTGGACCTGCCCTACTGTGCACGCTCTCCTCACCCGGCGGCAACCCACCCATCCGCGCAGAACACGCAGAAAACGCCCCTTTCAGCGGCCTCCTCACCACTGAAGGGGGACACGCCGACGCGTCACCGCCCATACGGCGCCCGCGCGGCCCGGCACCCCCGGCGGAAACCCCGCTCCCGGATCCCACTGAAGAACTCGCGCGGACGCCTGCGACCAGAGCGCCCGGGGCCGCCATCGGCGACGCCGCCGACCACGTAGCCGGCAAACGCTTCGCCCGGGACACCCTCATCCACCGCTCAACGAGCACAGCCGCCGTCTCGACACAGCCTCCGGGACGACTCCAGAGAGTGACTCGCACACCGCACGACCATGCTCGGCTACAAGGGACCGGGGACACGCCACCACTGAACCCACCGACCACCTCCGCGCACTCAGCGAGCGGACCGCGCAGTGCCTGAAAACCCGGGCGGGAACACCCCACCCGAACCTCAAGACCCAATCATCCGACCTCAAACGGCACAACGAGCCGCCCGACGCCCCACAACCACGAACACCAGCACCGAAACCACACCAAGACCCAACATCACCGTCGTCATACTCACCAGCGTCGCCTCCCCCGTAGCGGTCAGCCCCGCCAGTGCCGCCAGCCCACCGCCCAACGCGAACTGCAACGACCCCATCAGCGCCGAAGCCGTGCCCGCCACCGACGGCACCTGAGACGAAATCGCCAGCGTCGTCGCATTAGGCAGGACGAACCCCATGCTGAACATCATCACGAAGAACACCGCCGTCAACGGCACCAACCCCGCCGCACCCGAGAACGCCAGCGCCACCAACCCGACCACCGCCACCAGTGCACTCACCAACCCGGCGGCGAGCCGGCGCGACGTCCCCACACGCCCGATCAGGAAACCGTTCACCTGCGTCCCACTGATCAGACCCACAGTGTTGATCGCGAACATCGCGCTGTACACCTGCGCAGACGCACCGAACTCATTCTGCGACACGAACGAAAAAGCCGATATATAGGTGAACATCATCGCGAAGCTCACCCCCAGAGTCAGCGCCGGCCCGACAAAACGCGCATCACGCACCAGCCGCCACACCGTCGCCAGCAGCCCCGCCACATTCATCGCCTGCCGCCGCTCCCGCGGCAGACTCTCCGGCAGCCAGAAGAACACCACCACGAAACTGAGCGCCGAAACCGAACCCAGCACACCGAAACACAGCTGCCACGACCCCACCAGCAGCAACTGGCCGCCCAAAATCGGCCCCAACAACGGCGCCAACCCTATGACCAGCATCAACCGGGAGAAGAACCGCGCGGCGTCGTCCCCCTCGAACAGATCCCGCACCACCGCACGCGAAATCACCGCACCAGCGGCACCGGCCACCCCCTGCACGAACCGCAACGCCACGAAAACACCCGCTGACGGAACCAGCATGCACAGGAACGACGCCACCGTGAACACCGCAACACCGACAAGCAACGGCCCCCGGCGCCCACACGCATCACTCAACGGCCCGATCACCAACTGGCCAAGCGCCAGCCCCACCATCATCGCCGTCAGCGTCAACTGAATCCGCGCCTCGGAAGCCCCCAAATCTTCCGCGATCTCCGGAAACGCCGGCAAATACAAGTCGGTCGCCAACGGCCCCGTCGCCGTCAGCAGCCCCAGGATCAGCACCAGCAAAGCGACCGGACGCCGCCCCCGCCGCCCAGCCGCTGCCTTAGCCCCACCAACACCACGATCCGACGGCGATAAACGACCCTGGGACACGCGGACACCCCACCCATCATTCGCTCAACGACAACAGGAACAACAGTCCCGCGAACACGGCACCACCGGTGCCAACAGCTCTCACGACCCCACACATCCGCGAAATACCGCGAGCAAAACGTGAGATCCCTAACAGCAGACCAAAAGAAGATTCACTGGTTTCGATCCGACCTCACGAAGGGTAATCGAGGCCATACCTTTCCCTCTGCCTCCGAAAGCTGGAAACGGCCACCGCATGACCAAAACCGATATTGCCACCCGATACCGCCGCTTCGCCCACACCGAAGCCCGAGACTCCTCCCCTCTCTACACCGAACTCGCCCTCGGCGTCGCCGACGACCCCGCTCTCCTCTCCCTCCTCAACACGCTCCCCCCCGACCAAACAACAACCCACCCTCCTCTTCGCCTGCGCCCGCCTCATCAACGGCACCCCGACGGACTTCCCGCAATTCCGCACCACCCTCCTCGACCAGTGGCACGACATCACCCCGCAAATGCAGCAACGCCGCACCCAAACCAACGAGCCCGCACGCTGCGCGCCCCTCTATCCCCTCCTCTCCGCCCTCCCCCAGCCCCTCGCGCTCATCGAGGTCGGCGCCTCCGCAGGCCTCTGCCTCTATCCCGACCGCTACGCCTACGACTACGACGGCACCACAACCGGAGACAGCACATCCCCCGTCCAGATCTCCTGCAGCACCCGCGGCCCCCAACCCCCCACAGGACACCGCCTCCGCATCGCCTCCCGCATCGGTATCGACCTCACCCCACTCGACGTCCGCGACCGCGACAACACCAACTGGCTACGCGCCCTCATCTGGCCCGAACACCACGACCGCACCGCCCGCCTCAACGCCGCCATCGACATCGCCGCAGCCGATCCGCCCCGCCTCATCCAAGGCGACCTCAACGAACGCCTCCCCGAAGCCGTCGCCGCGGCCCCCGACGACGCCACCATCGTCGTCTTCCACACCGCCGTCATGCCCTACCTGCCACAGTGGGAACGCCACTGCTTCGTCGAGCAGACACGCCACCTCGGTGTCCGCTGGATCGCTCAAGAGACCCCAAAAGCCCTCCCGCACATCACCGCGCCCGACCCCGACCCGCGCACCGGCTCCGTCCACCTTCTCAGCCAAGACGAACGCCCCATCGCCCACACCGCACCCCACGGCGACTGGATCCACTGGTTCAACTGACCGGTCTCCACGCCCCGGTGACCACAACCGGTCACCGGGAAACACCGCAGCGGCGGCACCCGCCCCCACTGAAGACAACGGAAAACAACCACGCATCACGGCCGATCAAAAACGGTCGCCACGCCCATCGGAATATCCAGGCCGCGTAACATCCGGTCAGCGCCACCAGCGAAATCAGGAACCGAATCCCCACGCCCCGGAAACCCACCGGATTCAGCCGGCTCCGCCGATCACCGCGTCGAATTCCACGACCACCGGACCCGGAATCGGAAACCCCGGCCGCCGGGCCGGTTCACCGACCGATAGGTTGCCAATATGTCCTCAGGCGACACCACCTTCATCGAACACGTCACCCAACACCTCGCCCAACTCAACGGAGTACAGGCCGTCACCCTCGGCGGATCCCGCGCAACCGGAACCCACACCCCTGACAGCGACTGGGACTTCGCCGTCTACTACCGCCACCGGTTCGACCCCGAAGAGCTCCGCGCCATTGGCTGGCCCGGCGAAGTATCCGGTATCGGCGAATGGGGCGGCGGCGTCTTCAACGGCGGCGCCTGGCTCACCATCGACGGCCGCAGGACCGACGTCCACTACCGCGACCTCGACGACGTCGAATACCGCATCGCCGAAGCCGAAAAAGGCCGTTTCGACATAGAACGCCTCATGTTCCACCTCGCCGGCGTCCCCACCTACATCGTCCTCGCAGAACTCGCCATCAACGAGGTCCTCCACGGCGAACTCCCCCAACCCGCATTCCCCGACGCACTGCGCGAGAACGCACCGCGCCAATGGCGGACACAGGCCCGACTCACCCTCGACTACGCCCGCACCGCCCACGCCGAGCGCGGCCACCTCACCCACACCGCCGGGGCCATCTCCGTAGCCGCCAGCCAAGCCGCACACGCCATACTCGCCGCCCGAGCGACCTGGGTCACCAACGAGAAGCGAATCCTCGGCGACGCAGGCCTGCGCGGTATCGACGACATTCTCGCCGGCCTCGACACAGAGCCCGTCACGCTCATGGCCGCCGTCGACGCCGTAGCCCAACTGCTGGAAAAGACCGTCGACGAAGCCCAAGACTCCGGCGCGCGCATCTCCCAGATCCGCTGACGCCCTACCGCCGGTAAATCAGGAACCCGGTCCGCGCCGCATAACGCGGTGCTTCACCCCCGCGACACCCGGCGGCGGGGGACATCCGGCAGCGCTGCGGGGCAGGCGCCGTCACGGTGCCCTGCCCCGGAGCGGCCGCACACAGGGCCGCGACCGGTAGAGCCGGACTCACCTCCGGCGGGCGCCCTCCCCGAGGGCTCGCTGTGTCACGGTACTGACCGGAGCCTGGTGGACTTCACCGGATTTCCCGGAGGGGGCCCTGGCCTTCAGGCCGGGGAGGAGAATCCGGGCTCCGTCAGGGGCGTCCCGGCGTAGCCGGGGCGGTCCGAGAACGAAGTTCGAAGGCAGCGAACCAGCCGGCTCACGCGTACCGTCCCTTTTGTAAGGTGTCGTACATGCGTACGGCGTACAAGTGCCGGAGCCTACCCGGACCCCGAACAAGCGGCCCAACTGGGACGCACGTTCGGCTGCGTACGCCTGGTGTGGAACAAGACGCTCGCCGAGCGCCACCGCGCCTACCACCAACGCGGCGAGAAGACCTCTTACAAGGCCACCGACGCCGCGTTGACCGGCTGGAAGAAGACCGCTGAGCTGGCGTTTTTGTCCGAGGTTCCCTCGGTTCCGCTGCAGCAGAGCCTGCGCCACCAGCACACGGCGTTTCAGAACTTCTTCGCCGGGCGCGCCCGCTAGCCCCGCTTCAAGAGCAGGAACGGGCGCCAGCGCGCGCACTACACACGCTCGGCGTTTCGTATGCGCGACGGGAAGCTGACCCTGGCCAAGCAGAAGGCGCCGCTTCGGTTCGTGTGGTCCTTCGACCAGGTCGACCTGTGCGCGCTGAACCCGACCATGGTGATGGTCTCGCGGGACCCTGACGGGCGCTGGTATTTGACGCTGTGCGTGGACACCGAGTCCCCTGCCCCCCTGGAAGAGTCCGGACACGCTATCGGTGTTGACCTCGGGGTCAAGGACTTCGCGGTGACCAGCGACGGCGAGCGTATCGCCAACCCGTGCCACCTTAAGCGCAAAGCCCGCAGCCTTGCCCGCTACCAGCGGCGCATGGCACGCAAGCAGCGCGGCTCCGCCAA
>NZ_LAJC01000097.1 GCF_000981225.1 Allosalinactinospora lopnorensis | reverse complement strand
ACAGGTACCCCAACACGCTCGGCAGCCACAGGCTGAGGGCCGGGACGAACGTGATGAGCACCAGCGTCGCGACCAGCGGCACCAGGACGAGCGCCATTCCCCGGGTCACCCGGTGCACCGGGATCCGGGTCACGGTGCTCAGCACGAAGATCACCAACCCGATCGGCGGCGTCAGCAGCCCGATCATGAAGTTCAGGATCATGAAGACGCCGAAGTGCAGCGGGTCCAGACCGAACGCCTGCGCCACCGGGAGCAGCACTGGGACCATGACGAGGATCGCCGCCGTCGGTTCCAGGACCATGCCCACGACCAGCATCAGCAGGTTGACGAGGACCAGGAAGAGCAACGGGTCGTCGGTCACCGTGACCAGGGATCCGGCGACCGTCTGCGGAACCTGCTCGCGGGTCAGCACCCAGCCGAACAGTGAGGCGGCGCCGACGATCAGCATGATCGCCCCGGTCGTCTCCGCGGTCGCCAGCGCCATGCGGTACAGCCGGCGCGAGGTCAGCCGCCGGTAGATGAGCGCCAGCAGCAGGACGTAGACCACCGCCACCCCCGCGGCCTCGGTCGGGGTGAAGATCCCGCTGAGGATGCCGCCCAGGATGATCACCGGTGCGCCCAGAGGGAGCAAGGCGGCCCGCAGGGCCCGCAGTTTCTCCGCGGTCGGCACCTCCGTGCTCCTCAGGTCGGGCTCCTTGCGGACGCGGAGGTACACCGTCGCGCACAGCGCCACGAAGATCAGCAGGGCGGGGATGATGCCGGCGACGAACAGCGCGCCGACGGAGACGCCGGCGGTGGTGGCGTAGATGATCGCGGGGATGCTCGGCGGCATGATCCCGCCGATCAGCGCCGAGGCGCCGCTCAGCCCGACGGAGAAGCGCTCGCTGTAGCCGCGTTGCACCATGGCGTTCACCTGCATCTTGCCCAGTGCTGAGACGTCGGCGATGGCGGCGCCGCTCATCCAGGAGAAGACCAGGCTCGCCGACACGTTGGCGTAGCCGAGGTTGCCGCGGATCCGGGCGAGGAGTTTCTCGGCGGCGGTGAACAGCCGGTCGGTCACCCCGGCCGACGTCGCCGCCGCTCCGGTGAGGATGAACAGCGGGACCGCCAGCAGCGGGAAGACGTCGATCCCCGCTGTGATGCGCTGCAGCGCCGCGGTCAGGGTCACATCAGGGGTGAGGAGGAGGTAGCCGATGCTCGGTGCGGCCAGGGCGAACGCCACCGGGACCCGGGCGAGCATGAGGACGAGGACGGCCGTCGCCATCAGCAGTGCGGTCATGGGTCACGCGCCCTCCGCCAGAGCGGCGTCGTCGCGCAGCGTCTCGGGATGGCGCCACGCGACGGCCGTGTTCACGCACGCGTGCAGGCAGACCAGGGCGAAGCCGAGCACGCTCGCGCCGTAGACCCACCCCAGGGAGAGTCCGGCGGCCGGCGAGTCCACGCGTGCCAGGGTGCTCGCGAACTGCCAGCCGGCGACCACCAGCAGGGCGCTCACCCCGATGACCACCAGGTTCGCGGTGATCTCCAGGACGGCGGTGGAACGCGGGCCGAGAAGGTGGCTGAACAACCTGGCGGTGATGTGCCTCCTCCGCGCCATGATCAGGCCGGCGCCGAGAAACGTCAGCCAGACCAGCGTGTAGCGCGCGAGCTCCTCGGTCCAGACCAGTGGCGCGCCGAGAAGGTAGCGGCTGACGACCTGAAAGACGACCAGACCGAAGAGCGCGGCGAGGAGCGCCACCGCGAGGATGCGCTCCGCCCGCATCAGCAGCCGCATGGTCCGGGAGCGGGACTCAACGAACCCCAGCGGCTCCGGTTCCTCGTCCGAATCAGGATCTGTCGATGTCATTTCCGGGGCACCGCCCTATGTCCGGGGTTCACACGGGTGTATCGCTCGGGAAAATTATGTTCAACATATGGAACGGTAGACAGTATTTCGAAGAGGACGGTAGGCCCGGAG
Source organism: Allosalinactinospora lopnorensis (assembly GCF_000981225.1). Classification (GTDB taxonomy): domain Bacteria; phylum Actinomycetota; class Actinomycetes; order Streptosporangiales; family Streptosporangiaceae; genus Allosalinactinospora; species Allosalinactinospora lopnorensis. The sequence goes on along the minus strand of NZ_LAJC01000097.1, from coordinate 12,038 downwards.
TGTGACCCAGGTCAAGATTCCCACCGCCCGCGATGTACGAATCAGTCCGCGAATGTTACGTTCAGCATCATGGTCGACGTACAGCATGATGTACACAGGGTGTCGGAGATGCCGGACCGTGTCGCCCTGTTCGCTACCTGCGTCGGCGACCTCGCGGCTCCCGGCCCCGCCCGGGCCGCGGTCGAGGTCCTGGAGCAGATGGGGGTGACCGTCGAGGTCCCCGCCGGTCAGAGCTGCTGCGGCCAGCCCGCGCTGAACTCCGGCTTCCCCCGCGAGGCCGCGGCCATGGCGCGCTGCTGGGTGGCGACCTTCGAGCCGTTCCCCGCGGTGGTGACCGTGTCCGGGTCGTGCGCCGGCATGGTGCGGCACCACTACGAGCGGATACTCGACGGCGAGTGGCGCCGGCGGGCGAGCGCGCTTTTCGCGCGCACCTGGGAGTTCACCCAGTTCGTCGCCGCATACGGCGAGGAGCTGCGGCCGCGCCTTGAGGACACCGAGCAGGGCACGGTCACCTACCACGATTCGTGCCACATGCTGCGCAACCTCGGCGAACGGCAGGCGCCGCGGGACGTGCTCGCCGGGATCGGCGGCGTGCGCCTGTGCGAGATGCGCGACCCGGACATCTGCTGCGGGTTCGGCGGCACGTTCTCGGTGAAGTTCCCCGAGGTCTCGACCGCCATGGCCGACCGGAAACTCGACCAGGGACAGGCCACCGGGGCGCGCTACCTCGTCTCCGCCGACGCGGGATGCCTGCTGCACCTGAGCGGGCGCGCCCGGGCCCGCACCGCTGCCGCACCCGCGCCCCGGCACATCGCCGAACTGCTGCGCGACGCCCTGGCCGCCTCCCGCGGACAAGGAGAGCTCAGATGAGCGGCACGCCCCACGGGCGCTCCCGCGCGCTGAACGGGCGGGAGCGGGTACGGCCGCGCCGCCCGGAGTGGGCGGCGCCGGAGTACCCGCCGGGCGCCATCCCGCTGCCGGTCCTCGCCGCGGGTGCGCTGAGCGCCCCCGGCAGCGCGCAGACGACCGAACGGCTCGTCGGTCTGGACCGGGAACTGAACGGACCGGGCTGGTCGCCGGAAATGGCGGAGCTGCGCGAGCGCGGCGCCGCGATCCGCCGCGAGACACTGGCCGACCTTGAGGGGTACCTGGCGCAGCTCACCGGCCGGGTCGAGGCCAACGGCGGAGTCGTGCACCGCGCGGCCACCCCGGCCGACGGCCGCGCGATCATCGCCGGGATCGCCAGGGACAACGGCGTGTCCATGGTCGTGAAGTCCAAATCCATGGCCACCGAGGAGCTGCATCTCAACCGGCACCTGGAGGAGGAGGGGATCGAGGTCGTCGAGACCGACCTCGGCGAGTACATCGTCCAACTGGCCGACGAACGACCCAGCCACATCATCGCCCCGGCCGTGCACAAGGCGCAGGCCGACGTCACCGAACTGTTCGGCCAGGCGGCCGGCGAACCGGTCGCCGACGACCCGAACGCGCTGGCCTCTCTCGCGAGGGACCGGTTGCGCGAGGACTTCCGCACCGCCGATATGGGGATATCCGGGGTCAATTTCGCGGCGGCCGACACCGGCACGCTCACCCTCATGACCAACGAGGGCAACGGGCGCATGGTCACCTCGCAACCGCGCGTGCACGTGGCCGTCATGCCCGTGGAGAAGGTGATCCCGCGCTTCACCGACCTCGCCACGCTGCTGCCCCTGCTGGCGCACGCCGCGTCGAAGCAGACCCTCACGGTGTACCAGACGATGGTCACCGGGCCGCGCCGCGAAGGGGAGGCCGACGGGCCGGAGCGGCTGCACCTGGTGATCCTGGACAACGGACGTACCAGGCTGCCGGGAACCCGCTACGAGGAGGTCCTGGCCTGCATCCGGTGCGGCGCCTGCCAGGGAGCCTGCCCGGTCTACCGGACCATGGGCGGCGGGCACGGCTACGGCGCCGTCTACGGCGGTCCGATCGGCGCGGTCCTGAGCCCGTTGCTGGCGGACGGCGCGCAGCACCGGCAGCTCCCGTTCCTGTCGTCGCTGTGCGGGAAATGCTACGACGTCTGTCCCGTCAAGATCCCGTTGCCGGACATGCTGGTGGACCTGCGCGCCGACTACGAGCGCGACCGCAGGGGCGGGCGGGCCGCACGGCTGGCCTGGCGGGCGTGGGCGGCCGCCTGGACCAGACCCCTGGTCTACCGGATGTCGCTGCGGGCGGTCCGCGCCGCCGACCGGATCCTCGGACAGCGCCTCCTCAGCCGGTTTCCCGGGGCGCGGGTGTGGACCCGCACCCGCGCGCTCCCGCCGCTGCGCCGCGTCGGCGCCTTCCGCGCCTGGCGGAGGAAACGCGCATGACCGGCACCGGCGCGAGCACCGCGCCCAACGTCGAGACCTTCGTCCGGGCCCTCAAGGAGGTGGAGGTCTCGGTGCACCGGTGCGTCGACCGGGCCGCGGCGGCAGGGCGGGCGGCCGGGCTCGTGGGCGGCTCCCCCGCGGTGGTCGACGCCGACGTCGCCTTCCCCGAGCTGACCGAGGGGCTGGACATCACCGGCGACCCGTGGACCGCCGAGTTCGGGATCACAGGGTGGTGGCCGCCTCCGCGACCACCGGGACACTGGCGCTCGCCGCCTCGGCCCGGACCCCGCGCAGCACCTCGCTGGTGCCGCCCACGCACATCGCGCTCGTGCCGCACAGCCGGGTCCTGCGCAACCTGACCGAGGTCATCGAGGCGTTCGCGGCACTGCACCCCACACCGTCGAACATGCAGTTGATCACGGGGCCCAGCAGGTCAGGCGACATCGAGATGAAGCTGGTGCGCGGCGTGCACGGCCCCGGAACGGTACACGTGGCGCTGTTCCCCGACTCGGAGCCGGACTGAACGATGGCACGGCCACGCGCGGGCTCACGGCCGCTCCGAGGGGTCGGGGAGACGCCGGACCACCCAGTCCTCCACGGCCTGGACGTGCTGGGTCGCGGCGACGAACGCCGCCATGCTGTCGCGCCGGCACAGGGCCGTGTGGATGTCCAGATGCTGCTGGTGGGTCTGGGCCGCGACGTTCTCGGCGACCAGGGCGCGCCACACCCGGGCGCGGGCGGTGTGCTGCGCCACCGAGGACGCGAGCGCCCCGAGTGTGGCGTTCCCGGCGGCCGCCACGATGTCCGCGTGGAAGCGCAGATCGGCGCGGACCAGTTCCTCGGGATCGCGCATGGCCCGCATCTCGTCGATGCGCCCGCGCAGCGCCGACAGCCGGTCGTCGGTGATGCGGGTGGCGGCCAGCGCCGTGGCGCCCGGCTCGACGACGCGCCTGCACTCCAGGAGCTCGACCACCCCGTCGTCGTCGGCGAGTTCCAGGAACCGTCCGATGGCCTCGACCACCCGGTCGGGACGAAGGTCGGTGACGAAGGTGCCCGCCCCGTGCCGCACCTCCAGCACACCGGCCAGCGCCAGGGCCCGCACCGCCTCGCGCAGGGACAGCCGCGACAGTTCCAGCTCGTTCGCCAGGACCGGTTCGGGCGGCAGCCGGTGCCCCGGCGGGAACTCCCCGGACTCGATCCGGCGCTTCAGCCGGTCGATGGCCTCGTCGACCACCCCGCTGCCGCCCGGGCGGTCCCCGAACGGGGGACCGCTCCGGCCGTCGCTTCGCCTTGGCATGGCTCAGAGGATCTCATCTCACCGGGCGTGCGCGCCTTCGGGTGCCGACCACGCGGCCCCTTCCGGGTAGGCGTAGTGGCGCAGCGACTCGCGCCTGATCCGCGAGCTGTACCCGGGGGCTTCCGGAACGAGGTAGCGCGCGCCGCTGACCCGGACCGGGTCGGCGAAGTGCTCGTGCAGGTGGTCGACGTACTCCACCATCCTGTCCTGCAGCGACCCGCTGACGGCGACGTAGTCGAAGATCGAGAGGTGCTGCACCAGCTCGCACAGCCCGACCCCGCCGGCGTGCGGGCACACGGGGACATCGTGGGCGGCGGCGAGCAGCAGGGTGGCGACCGCTTCGTTGACCCCGGCGAGCCGGCACGCGTCGATCTGGCAGACGCCGATCGCGCCCTGCTGCAGGAACTGCTTGAACATCACCGCGTTGTGGGCGTGCTCCCCCGTGGCGACGTGCGTGGGAGCGATCCGGCGCTGGATGGCGGCGTGGCCGAGCACGTCGTCGGGGCTGGTGGGCTCCTCGAACCACCAGATGTCGAACTCCGCGAGCGCGGCGTGCCAGACGACGGCCTCCTCGACGCCCAGGACCTGGTTGGCGTCGATCATCAGCCGCCGGTCGGGGCCGATGACGTCGCGTGCGATCCGGCAGCGGCGCCGGTCGTCGTCGAGGTCGGCACCGACCTTGAGCTTGACGGAGTCCCACCCCGCCTCGACGGCCTCGCGGCACAGCCGGGCCAGCTTGTCGTCGTCGTAGCCGAGCCAGCCGGCGCTCGTGGTGTAGGCGGGGTAGCCGTGCGCGCGGATGTGCGCCTCGCGTTCAGCGCGGCCCTGCCGCTTCCGGCGGAGCAGGTCGATCGCCTGTTCCGGGGTCAGCGCGTCGCGCAGGTACCGCCAGTCGACGAGGTCCGCGATCTGTTCCGGGCCGAGGTCCGCCAGCAGCTTCCACACCGGCTTGCCCGCGAGCTTGCCGGCGAGATCCCAGGCCGCGTTGACCACGGCCGCTGTCCCCAGGTGGATCACCCCTTTGTCGGGACCGAGCCAGCGCAGGTGGCTGTCCCCGGTGAGGTGCCGCCAGAAACCGCCGAGGTCGCCCACGATCTCGTCCACGGCCAGCCCTTTGACCCGCTCGCCGACCACGGCCGCCGCATGCGCGGCGAGCTCGGTGCCGCGGCCGATCGTGAACGTGAAGCCGTGCCCCTCGGGGACGGCGGGATCGTCCGCGTGCAGCACCACGTAGGCCGCCGAGTAGTCCGGCGCTGCCTGCATGGCGTCGGAGCCGTCGAGCCGCCGGGAGGTGGGGAATCGGATGTCGATGGTTTCGACCTCGGTGATGCGCGCTGTCACGGGCAGCCTCCAAATCCGCGCCGGGCCGGGGCGCTGGTGAGTCCGGTCGATGCCCCTGATCGTAAAAGACATCTGATGTATTGAGAAGACTCGTACCGAATTTCACCAAGAATGACGGCCAGAGATCCAGCGCTAGAGCAATTCATCAGATGTCTTGGCCTGTTCGCTGGTCCGATGTGCCAGTGCGCGCACGGTAACCGCACGAGGAGAGGAAAAGAGACTGTGGCTGGGATTGTGCGATTCGCCGACACCGACGGCGCCGTCCGTATCGGCCTGCGGAACGGCCGGGAGGGCATCCGGGCGCTGGACGGCGTGGAACGCGTGGCCGATCTGCTGCGGTTGCCGCTCGATCGGTTACGCGAGCGGGTCGAGCGGCACGGGGGACGGCCGGCCACGCACAGGACCGCCGACGTGACGCCGCTTCCACCGGTGGATGGCCACACCGAGATCTGGGCCAGCGGGGTCACCTACGAACGCTCCCGTGAGGCCCGCAACGAGGAGAGCGACGGCAACGACCTCTACGACCACGTCTACACCGCGGCCCGACCCGAGCTGTTCTTCAAGGCCGTGGCCTGGCGGGTGGTCACCCACAGCGAGCCCATCGCCGTCCGCGCCGACTCCACGCTCGACGTGCCCGAGCCCGAACTGGCGCTGGTGGTCAACGCGCACGGCGAGATCGTGGGATACGCCGTGTGCAACGATGTGAGCTCGCGCTCCATCGAGGGCGAGAACGCGCTGTACCTGCCCCAGGCCAAGGTCTACGCCGGCAGCTGCGCCATCGGCTCGCAGATCACCCCCGCCTGGCAGGTCGCCGACCTCGCCGCCCAGCACATCCGGATGCGCATCCAGCGCGCCGGCGGGTGCGTGTTCTCCGGGCAGGTGTCACTGAACGCGCTCCGGCGCGACCCCGCCGAACTGGTCGGCTACCTCTACCGCTCCCAGCCGTTCCCCGACGGGGCGGTGCTGGCCACGGGTACCGGCATCGTGCCCGATATGGACTTCACCCTGGCCGAAGGCGACACCGTCGACATCGACATCAGCGCGGTGGGCGAGCTGAGCAACCCGGTGGTGCGCGGGCTGGACGGCCTGGACTGGCTGACCGGGACCCGCGAACGCCCGGCGGCCCGGCAGCGCGCCTGATCCGGGCCGGCTTCCCGGCCGGGGCGGCAGGCCGCCCCGGCCGGGAAGGGGCCGACGCGGACGCGCGCCCGTGGCGGGCGGGTCCGCGCTCACTGTTCCGCGCTGTTCCCGATGTTGTGGATCCGGCCCCATGTGCTCTTCGTGCCCCAGATGTTCTGCCGCAGCGCCTCCAGTTGCAGCACCTGGCTGTGGTCGACGAAGAGGTTGACCTCGTTGCCGTAATTCTTGACGTACCACTCGAACACCGCCGGGTCGGCCCCTTCGAACATGACCTTCTCCAGGCCGAGCCGGTTGATGATCCGGGCGACCACATCGGTGCGCCATTCCGGCACGTTCTCGGTGATGCCCTCCGACTCGACCATGATGATCTCGGCGCCGGCATCGAGGCCGGCCTCGGCCCGAGCGATGAGATCCCCGGCGTCCTTGGTCCCCTCGGCCGCCAGCTCCGCCGCCGGGGTGTCGCCTCCGGCACCGAACTGGATCCCGACCTCGGGCTTGGCCTTCAGCCCGAACTTGCGCACCCGCTCGACGAGACGCAGCAGGGAGTCCACGGGCAGGCTGATGAACCCGGTGCTGAGCTCGATGACGTCGAAGCCGAGGTCCTTGGCCTCCCGGAGGTACTGGTCGACCGCATCGGGGCCGTGCCGCAGCACGGTCTCGATCCAGCCGCCGCTGGACACGTAGACGTCACGCTCATGGGCGAGGTCGTTCATGGCACGCACGGCCTCGGGCGGCATGAGCGCGAAGGAGCCGCCGGCGTACTTGACCCCGTCGACCCACTGCCCTGCGGTGTCGAGCACGTCCGCGAGGTGCCGCTCGCCGTAGGTGCTGTAGTACGGGCCGCGGATCTCGGTGACCCCCCGACTGCGCGGCTTGTCCTCGCGTGCGGCGCGCGGGATGAAGGAGAAAGCGGTGGTAGCCATGGCTCGCCTCCGTTCCGACTCGTCTCGGACATCCGTCCTCCGGTGACCCGCTGCCCACGAACCTCCGCCCTGAAAGGCCCGGTGGCAGGGAAATCCCTTTTCGGCACCCCGCCCCGAGAAACGGGAATCCGCAGGACAAAAAGCATAAAGTGCAACGCCGACCGCCGGAGCACCGCGATTCCGCGTCCCGGAATTTTCCGGCCCCTCGACGGCCGACCACATTGCACGCCACGCGGAATCCGCTTCCACCGGGGAGGCGAATAGAGTCACCCGAACACCCTCCATCATCGCGACCGGGGAGAACATGGGTCCCGCGGCACAGCAGCGGTCCCATGGATCCGGTTCCGCATCGTCGACGGAAACCGGCCCTCCTTTACGTAAACCCGTTGCAAAGCAATTGCGCCGCACCGCACCGCGATACCGCACTGGTGAAATTCCGGAAAATTCGTCGCCGAATTCAGCCAACCCCGCCGCCTATATGCGCGTCCTCCCAACGGTCACGTCAGCCGACAAGAAAGGGAGCACCCCTTGCGCACGAAGCGCCGAACGGCCCTGGGTACCGCCGCTGCCGCCGCGATCGCGCTCGCGGCCGGCGGTGCGGCCGCCGCGCCGGCCTCCGCCGATGGACCGAGGACACCGGACCATGTGGCCGTCTCCGTCCAGGAGCAGCCCTGGGTCGAACTGGAGGAGGGCACCACCGGTTACCGGGTTGTGGCGATCGGGTTCTTCCTGAACCAGACCGGCCATTTCGACGGGGAGCCTGAACTGGAGTTCACCGCGGAGCTGACCGAAGCCGTCGAGGCCTACCAGTCCGACCGCGGCCTCTCCGCCACCGGCGACGTCGACACCCCAACGTGGGAGCGACTGTCCGACGACATCGGCCTCGTGCGACAGGGTGACCCCCGATCAGACCTGGTCACCGGGCTCCAGTGGTCGCTGTACGACCTGGGCTACGATCTCAGCCCCGATGGCCGGTTCGGTCCCGCCACCGAGAACGCGGTCACGATGTTCCAAAAGAGGAAGCGGATCGACGCCGACGGGATCATCGGCCCCCTCACCTTCCGGGCCATGTACGCCTACGGCGCCCAGGAAGCGGACAACAGCGAGGGAGGCGCCGATCACCGGTGACGACCGGTCAGGTTCCGCGCTGCCGACCGGACTCCGGGAGTCGCCGCACCGCGGCCGCTGGAAGCCCGGCCAGGTGCCCCCGGCCGGGTGTTCCGCGTGAGCGGGCCTGATTCCGGAGGCCCGGGCTCCGATGCCCCTTGACCGGTCCCGCCGCACACACTAGTGGTGTGGCATAGGTCACGATCAGCCGCACGGGCACGGAGGCGCTCCCATGGCCAAAGGCAGCACTGAGTTCATCCGGGTACTGGGGCGGGGGGACATTCTCGCGCTGTCCTTCGGTGCGATGATCGGGTTCGGCTGGGTCGTCCTCACCGGTGACTTCCTGGACAGCGCGGGAAGCCTGGGCGCCGCGCTGGCCTTCCTCATCGGCGGCACCATCGTCGGGCTCGTGGGGCTCACCTACGCCGAACTGGTCTCCGCCATGCCGAAGGCGGGCGGCGAGCACCAGTACGCACTGCGCGGTCTCGGCGCTCGCGGCGGCTTCGTGGCCTCATGGGGGATACTCCTCGGCTACCTCGCCGTAGTGGCCTTCGAGGCCGTGGCCCTGCCCGAGACCGTCCTCTACCTCTTTCCCGATATGAAGGCCGGCTACCTGTGGACCGTGGCCGGCTACGAGGTCCACGCCTCGTGGGCGGCGGTGGGGATCGCGGCCGCCGTCGCGATAACGGCGCTGAACTACGCCGGGATCCGCCCCGCGGCCGTCTTCCAGACCATCGCCGTGCTGTTCCTGCTCGGGGTCGGCGTGCTCCTGGCCCTGGGGTCGGTCGTGGGCGGGTCCACCGAGCAGATGAGCCCGCTCTTCGAGGCCGGCGTCGGAGGATTCCTCGTCGTCCTCGTCGCGACGCCTTTCCTGTTCGTCGGCTTCGACGTCATTCCGCAGTCGGCGGAGGAGGTCAACCTGCCCTACCGCCAGGTCGGACGGATCCTGGTGATCTCCGTGGCCTGCGCGACCGCCTGGTACATCCTGATCATGCTCACCGTGAGCTCCGCCCTCTCCCGGTCGGACCTGCTGGACGCCGACCTCGCCTCGGCTGACGGCATGGCCGCCCTCTGGAACAGCCAGACCATGGGCAACGTGCTCGTCCTCGGCGGTATCGCGGGCATCCTGACCAGCTGGAACGCGTTCATCGTGGGGGCAAGCCGGCTCGCCTACGCCATGGCGAGGTCGGGCATGCTCCCGGAGTGGCTGGGCAGGTTGCACCCCAGGTTCAAAACGCCCGGAAACGCTCTCCTGGTCATCGGCGGGCTGTCGGTGCTTGCTCCGCTGTTCGGCGAAGAGATGCTGACCTGGCTGGTCAACGCCGGAAGCGCGAACATCGTCGTCGCCTACATCATGGTGACCCTGACGTTCCTCGTCCTCCGACGCCGGGAGCCGGACATGGAGCGCCCGTTCCGCACCCCCGCCGGACCGGTCGTCGGCGTCCTCGCCCTGGCCCTCAGCCTCGGGCTGGCCGTGCTGTACCTTCCCGGCATGCCGTCAGCCCTGGTCGTGCCCTACGAGTGGGGCATCGTCGGTGCCTGGTGGGTCATCGGGGCCGTCCTCATCTGGCGGCTGCCCCGGGTCCATCCCGGTGCCGACGCCGAGGACCGGCTCGTCGCCGCCGTGCGCGGCCGCCGGCGGCCCGGAACGGACTCCTAGCGCCGGGGCGCGGAGTCCCCGCGGCGGGACCCGTCCAGAGAGCGCGTTCCCTCTTCTCACCGGAGGTGTACGGGAGCGAAACGCCGCTGGAGCACGGCGGGGACGATCAGCACGGCGCCGGGCATCGCGGCGATACGTGCCGCGGATGTCCGGCACCGGCCAGGTGCCCCCGGTTCCCGGCAGCGTCACACAGGGTATTCCTTTGGTGACAATACGGGCGATCGCGTGCCCCGTACACGCGATCGAGCACCGCCGTGATTGGAGATCCCCCCATGGTCGACATCATCAGCCGGTCGGATTGGAACGCCCGGCCGCCCGTCTCCCGGCAGGGCACCACCTGGGACGCCCGGACCGAGTTCATCGTGCACTACTCCGCCGGCCCCACCGGCCAGACCCCGAGGCAGATCCAGGACCACCACATGGACGGCAACGGGTGGGCGGACATCGGGTACAACTACCTCGTCGACGTCGAAGGCAACGCGTACGAGGGCCGCGGCTGGCTCACGGTAGGGGCGCACGCCGTTGGCCACAACACGTCCGGCATCGGGGTGTGCTTCATCGGGTCGGACGGGGACGCCTCAGACGCCGCGAAGACCACGATCGCCGCCCTCTACAACGAGGCCAACCGGCTCGGCGGGAAGACCCTCACCCGCAGGGGGCACCGCGACGTCAACCCCACCTCCTGCCCCGGCGACGACCTGCACTCGTGGTTGCACAACGGTATGCCGGTCGACTGACATCTATAGGAGCTTCACCGCCGCCCCGGGGGCGGTCCGCGTACGTTCCGGCGTCCTCAGGCTCCGAGAAGTACCGCGAGGTTCGGGATAAGGAGACCTCCCGCGACGGCGATAACGGTGACCAGGGCGATGAGCCCGGCGATGAGCCGGGCGCGGACGATCCCCGCGAGCAGGCCGAACTCCGGGAGGCTCAGCCCTGCCGCCGTGATCACCAGCGCGAAGATGGCACCGACGCCGACGCCCGCGTCGCGCAGCGCCCAGCCCAGTGGGGCGAGTGCCTCGGTCGGCAGGTACAACGGCACGCCGAGAAGCGCGGCCACGGGCACGGCGAAGACCCGGTCCGGGCCGGCGAGGTCGATCACGAGCTCCCGCGGGACAGCGCCGGCGATCGCGACACCGATGGCAGAGGCCACCGCCAGCGGTATGAGGAGTACGCGCACGTGTCCGAGGGCGACGTCCAGCGCCCCGCGCCCCTCCCGGCTCCACCCCCGCCATGGCGGATCCCCGGTGCGGTCGTCGTCCGCGCGGCCTCCGGCACCGGCCGGCACCCGCGCCCGTTCGAGGAGCAGGCGGTCCAGACGGAACCGCTCGGCCAGCACCGCTCCCGCCAGTGTCGCCGCCCCCACGAAGACGGTGAACGCGACGGCCGCCGGCATCCCGAAAAGCACGACCAGCACCACGATGAGCACGGGGTCGAGTACCGGTGAGGCGAGGTAGAAGGCCGCGACAGCGGAGAGCCGCACCCGGGCGCGCAGCAGGCTGAGCAGCACCGGGACCGTCGACCAGCTACAGAAAGGCGTAAGAGCCCCGACCACCAGCCCTTTCAGCGGGGCGACCGCCGCGTTTCCCCCCAGCCAGCCCCGTAACCGGGACTCCCCGATCCGCCGGGTCAGCAGGGTCACCAGCACGGTCAGCGCGGCGAACAGGACCAGCATCGCGGCGAACAGGGCCGCGAACTGCCCGAGCAGCGCTGTCATGCCGGGCCCGCCGGTCCTCCGGCGCGTTCGCGCCACGGCGGCACGGCCGACGCGGGCGCCGGCGCGTAGCCGGTGAGAGATCCCATGACCTGCTTGGCCGCAGCAGGGAACTGCTCGATACAGGACTCGTTGAGGGTGAACCAGCTCGCGGTACCGATCCGCTCCACGAGGACGAACTCGTCGTCGAGCAGCCGCCTAAGGTGGACCGACACCGTCGACTGCGCCACACCGACCGCTTCGGCGAGCTCGCCCACGCGCATCGGCCGCCGCGCGCACGCCAGTGCGTGCAGGATCCGCAGCCGGGTCGGCTCGGCCAGGCACCGGAACCAGGACGCGTAGACCGCGGCCGTCTCGTGGCCGATCAAATCTTTCATCGTTCATCGACGATAAACGATGAAAGATCCGCCCGCAAGCCCACGGTCGACGAGTGAGCACGGCAGCGCGGAACCGGGCTCCGGGGGCTGCCGCGAACCGGCGGCTGGGGGCGAACGGACCGCCGGGACGCTCA
>NZ_LAJC01000096.1 GCF_000981225.1 Allosalinactinospora lopnorensis | reverse complement strand
CGCGCGCCCGTGCGTGCGCGGCCCTGACCGCCGCGGGCCGCCGGGCGGTGCGGGACACCGGCTCCCGCGCCCGGACTACGTCACACGGCGCAGCCGGAAATCCGCTTCTCGATGGACGTGCGGAAGGACCCGCGGACCGAATCTGGGTGTCATGGGCAATCCGATCGAGACCACCGCGCTGACCAAGCGCTACGGCCGCACCGTGGCGATCGAGGACCTGGATCTCTGCGTCCACTCCGGAGAGGTCTACGGGTTCCTCGGCCCCAACGGTGCGGGAAAGAGCACCACCATCAGAATGCTCCTGGGCCTGATCCGGCCGACATCGGGCGGCATCCGCGTCCTCGGCTCGGCGCCCGGGCCCCGGCACCTGCAACGGGTCGGCGCCTGATCGAGGGGCCCGCCTTCTACCCGTACCTGTCCGGCCGCGACAACCTCCGGGTTCTCGCCGACCACGCCGGTGTCCGCCGGGCCCGGGTGGACGGCGTGCTGGACACGGTCGACCTGACCGACCGGGCGCGGGACGCTACGCGACCTACTCGCTGGGGATGAAGCAGCGGCTCGGCCTGGCCGCGGCGCTGCTGAAGGATCCCGAACTGCTCATCCTCGACGAGCCCACCAATGGGCTGGACCCGGCCGGGATGGCCGACATGCGGGTCTCGATCCGGCGGCTGGCCTCCAACGGGTGCACCGTCCTGCTGTCGAGCCACCTGCTCACCGAGGTGGGGCAGATCTGCGACCGGGTCGGCGTGCTCCACCGGGGGCGGCTCGTCACAGAGACCGCGGTCGCCGACCTGCGCTCCGGCGGAACCCTCCGCGTCGTCGCCGACCCGCTGGAGCGGGCACGGGCGCACCTGGAGTCGGTCCTGGGCGCCGGGCGCGTCCGCGGGGACAGCGGCGGCCTCAATGTCGAGATCGGCGCGGACCGGGCGGCGCGCATCAACGCCGAACTCGTCGGCTCCGGGGTGTCGGTCAGCGAGCTGCGCTGGCAGGAGCCCGACCTCGAACGCACCTTCCTCGAACTCACAGGAGGCGGCACCCATGGTGACTAACATCCGCGCCGAACTCGTCAAACAGGTCCGTCGGCCCGCTGTCTGGCTGCTGCTGGCCGTGGCGGTCTCGCTGTCGCTGACCTTCGGCTACCTGATCCCCTACACCGGATACACTGGAACGGCATCGGGCGCGCCGGGCAGCGACCGCGGACTCGCGGCCATGCTTCCGGAGTCGTTCGTCGGCAGCGCCGTGGGCGGGCTGCCGGTGTTCGCCGGCGCCCTCGCGCTCATCTTCGGCGTGCTGGTGGCCGGGAGCGAGTACGGGTGGCAGACCTGGAAGACCGTGCTGGCGCAGCGGCCCGCCCGGCTGACCGTCTACGCCGCCAAGCTGGTCACCGCGGCCGCGGGCACCCTGGCCGGGGTGCTCACGCTGCTCGCCGCGGCCGCGGTCGCCAGTGCCGCGGTCGCCGCGGTGGAGGACGCACCCCTGGACTGGCCGGGTCCGGCCGATCTCGCGCTGGGCGTCGGCGGGGCCTGGCTCATCGCCCTGATGTGGGCGGCGCTGGGCGTGGCCCTGGCGATCGCGCTGCGCGCGGTCGCCCTGCCGATCGGGCTCGGTCTGGTGTGGCTGCTCGCGGCGCAGAACCTGCTGGCCTCCATCGCGGCGCCGCTGATCGACTGGATCGCCGAGGCGCAGAAGATACTGCCCGGCCCGAACGCGGGAGCGATGGCCGCCGCGCTGGGCGCCGCGGACGCGCCGGGTGTCGATCCGATCGTGTCCTCCGGACATGCCGCGATCGTGATGGCGGCCTACCTGCTGGCGTTCTGTGTCGCCGGTGGTTGGCTACTGCGCAGCCGGGATATCACCTGAGGGGGTGCCAGTGGTGGAATCGCGGTCGTGGCTCGCCGATATTCCCATTGCGGTCGTGCTCGCGGTGGCCGGGGTGTTCGGCACCGCGGCGACGGACGCGATGAACGGCGCCGACCGCCCGGTGGACGTGTGGGCGTTCGGGTTGGTGCTGGCCGCCTCACTGGTGGTGGCCGTGCGGCGCCGGTGGCCGCTGGCCACGCTCGCGGTGGCGGCCGCCGCGACCTCGACCTACCTCTTCCTCGCCTACCCGTACGGGCCGGTCTTCTTCCCGTTCTTCGTCGCCGTCTACACGGTCGCCCGCCACCGGCCGCCGGCGACGGCCGTTCCGGCGTCGGGGGCCGCGTTCCTGCTCCTGCTTCCCCACGCGTTCGTCCACCCGGCGTCGCTTCCCGGCATCCTGGGGATCGTTCCGGCCTCGGCGTGGGTGGTCGTGCCGTTCGCGCTGGGCACCACGGTACGGATCACCCGGGAGGCGGCCGCGCGCGAGCGGGAGGAGGGAGTGCGCCGGCGCGTGTACGACGAGCGGCTGCGCATCGCCCAGGAGGTGCACGACGTCGTCGGGCACGGGCTCGCGGCGATCAAGATGCAGGCGGACGTCGCGCTGCACCTGATGGCGAAGAAACCGGAGCAGGCGGAGCAGGCGCTGATCGCGATCAGCCGCACCAGCACCGAGGCACTGGAGGAGGTGCGCGCGACGCTGGCCGTGGTGCGCGGTGCCGAGCCCGATCCCGCGCGGCCGCCGGAGGCCGGGCTGCGCCGCCTCGGCGACCTCCGGGACCGCATGGCCGAGGCCGGGGGCCAGGTCGATCTGCGCATCACCGGCTCCCCGCGCGACCTGCCGGCCGCCGCCGACTTCGCGGCCTACCGGGTGGTGCAGGAGTCGCTGACCAACGTGCTGCGGCACAGCGAGACCAAGGCCGCCGCCGTCCGGGTCGGATACGATGCCGACGCGGTGGTGATCGAGGTCTCCAACCCGGCTCCCGGTGCCGCGCCCGGCGGAGGCGGCGGACTGGGCCTGCCGGGCATGCGGCAGCGGGTTGCCTCGCTCGGCGGCGAATTCTCAGCGGGCCCCACGGCGGACGGCCGTTTCGAGGTCCGCGCGACCATACCCATCGGTGGCCACGAATGATCTCAGTCCTGATCGTCGACGACCAGGAACTCGTCCGTGTCGGCCTGCGGGCCTGATCGAGAACGAGGACGGCCTGGAGTTCGCCGGGGAGGCGGCGGAAGGGCTCGCCGCCGTCGCCGCCGTGCGGGAGAAACACCCGGACGTGGTGCTGATGGATATCCGGATGCCCGGGATCGACGGCCTGGAGGCCACCCGGCGCATCACCGCGGACCCCGAGCTCGCCGGCACCAGGATCATCGTCCTGACCACGTTCGAGTACGACGAGTACGTGTTCGACGCGCTCCGCCACGGCGCGAGCGGCTTCCTCCTCAAGGACACCTCGCCGACGGAGCTGCTGCAGGCCGTCCGCCTCGTCGCCGACGGGGGCGCGCTGCTCTCACCCACGGTGACGCGCACGCTGGTCAAGGAGTTCGCCTCGCGCCCCGCGCGGCAGACCCGCCCGCACCCACAGCTCGGCACCCTCACCGACCGGGAACGGGAGATCGTCGGCCTCGTCGGGGAGGGGCTGACCAACGACGAGATCGCCGAACGCCTCTACATCAGCCCCGCGACGGCGCGGACGCACGTCAGCCGGGCGATGACCAAGCTCGGCGCCCGCGACCGCGCCCAGCTCGTCGTGTTCGCCTACCAGTCCGGCCTGACCGGCTGAGCGCGGCGGCCCCGGCCCGGCGTGCGCCCGCCGTGTCCGCGCGGAGAAGCCGGGACGGGACTCGGGGGCGTCTCAGTCGGCGCACCCGTCCGGCCCGCACGCCCGGCCGTCGCCGGCGACCGTGACCGGGCCGCGGGTCTCCTGCCACACGCGGCGCAGCGTCTCCAGCACCGCCACGGCCGGATGGGCCCCGTTGATCGCGAAACGCCGGTCGATGAGGAACAGCGGCACACCGGTCAGGCCCAGTTGGAGGGCTTCGTTCTCGTCGGCGCGCACCGCCGCGGCGTAGGAATCGGAGCCCAGGATCTCGCGGACCTCGTCCCGGCCGAGCCCCGCCTCCACAGCGAGCCGTTCCAGGGCCTCGTGTTCGCCGATCGCCTCGCCCTTGGACAGATACCCCCGCAGGAAGCGCTCCTTGACCCGGGTCTGCAGGCCGCGGTCGGCGGCGAGGTGGACGAGCCGGTGCGCGTCGAAGGAGTTGCCCGGACGCGCGCGCCCGAGGTCGAACTCCAGCCCGACCTCGGCGGCCGTGCGGGTCATACGCTCGATCATCGCGCGCCCGCCGTCCGCGGTGGTGCCGTACTTGCCGGCCAGCATGCCGCCGTAGTCGACGTCGCGCACCGGCGGCGCCTCGGGGTCGAGCTCGAAGCTGCGCCACACGAGCTCGACCTCGCCGGCGTGCTCGAACTCGGTGAGCGCGGTGTCGAGCTCCGCCTTGCCGATCGCGCACCACGGGCACACGATGTCCGACCAGATCTCGATCTTCATAGCGGCGGCACCACCCTGCCATTCCGGTTGGTATCGCACAACGGCACTCACATGCCGCGATGTCCCGGCCGAGGCTACCCCGAAGGCACCCCTCCGCGACGCCGCCGAGACGGTGCGGACGGCGGGTGAACGCCGTGTCCGACGCCCGAAACAGCGCCGTCCTCGGCGGCCGGGGCGCCCGGGCGCCCCGCACGCCATAGTCTGGCGGTATGCGAGCGGAACGGCTGGTGGCGCTGGTGTTCACCCTGCAGAGCCGGCGCAGTGCGACCATTCCCGAGCTGGCGAAGGCGCTCGGGGTCTCCGAGCGGACCATGCACCGCGACATCGCGGCGCTGCAGGATCTCGGGGTCCCGGTGTGGACGGAGCAGGGGCGCCACGGCGGCATCCGCCTCGTCGACGGCTGGCGCACCAGGCTCGACGGGCTTACCTCGCGCGAGGCCGTCGCGCTCTTCGCTATGGGCGCCCCGCGCGCTCTCACCGAACTCGGGCTGGGCACCGCTGTGTCCGCGGCGCACGCCAAGGTCTCCGCCACCCTGCCGGCGCCGCTGCGCGAGCAGGCGCAGCACATCGCCCAGCGGTTCCACCTGGACGCTCCGGGATGGTTCCGCCGGGCGGACGACACCGAGCACCTGGCCGCCGTCGCCCGCGCGGTGTGGGAGCAGCGGCGCGTCCGGGTCGGCTACCGCCGCAGCGACCGCACCGTCGAGCGGGAGCTGGACCCGCTCGGGCTGGTGCTCAAGGCGGGGGTCTGGTACCTGGTGGCGCGCGCGGAAGGCGGTGTCCGCACCTACCGTGTCAGCCGCATCGCGGGCACCGAGGAGCTCGACGGGCACTTCGAGCGGCCGGCCGGATTCGACCTCGCCGGCTGGTGGCGGCACTCCTCGGCGCAGTTCGAGAAGTCGCTGCAGCGCGTCCGGGTGCGGGCCCGGCTGAGTCCCGCCGGGGTCCGCCTCCTGCCTTCGGTCATCGACACCGACCTCGCGGTGGCGGCGCTGGACGAGGCGAGCCCGCCGGGCCCCGACGGCCGGCGGGAGGTCGAGCTGGCCCTGGAGGAGCCCGAGATCGCGGCCGGCCAGCTGCTCGGGCTCGGCACCGAGGTCGAGATCGTCGGGCCGCCCGCCGTGCGGGCCGCGTTCGCCGAGGCCACACGGCGGATGGCCGAGCGTCACCGGTAGCCGGTGGTGTCCGCCGGTCTGCCGGCGTCCTGCACCTCCGTGACGTAGCGCCACCCGTCCGGCCGGCTGCCGTCGAGGTCGGTGAAACCGTAGATTTCGGCGAGCTGCCCGCTGTTCAGCGTCTGCCCCGAGAAGCGGGCCCTCTCCGGGTCGGCGGCCAGGGCCGCGACCGCGCGCCCGGTGAAGGCCGGGGACTCCGAGATCGCGAAGTGCGGCTGCTCGGCCAGCGCGTCCCGCCAGTTGTCCTCGGTGACGCCGAAGACGTCCAGCATGGCCTCCGAACGCAGCCAGCCCGGCGTCATCGCCACCGCGGTGCACCGATGCTCCCGCGTCTCCTCGGCGAGAGCGAGGGCGAGGTGGTGGGCGGCTGCCTTGGCGACGTAGAACGCCAGCGACGTCCCCTTGCGGAACGCCGCGTTGTACTCGGCGGTGCCGTCGGTCATCTCCACCACCAGGCCGCCGGGGCCGCGGATCACCAGAGGTAGCAGGTGGTGGGCGGTGATGATGTGGGCGTCGATGCCGAGCCGGACCATGCGCAGGCTCGCCTCCAGCGAGTGCTCCCACACGGGTTTTCCCCATCCGAGGTGGCCGTCGCCGCCCCAGACCCCGTCGACCAGCACGTCGATCCGCCCCTGCTCGGAGTCGACGCGTTCGGCCAGCCCGCGCACCTGGTCGGGGGCGAGGTGGTCGACCCGCACGGCCACGCCCGTGCCGCCCGCCTCGGTGACCAGTTCCGCGGTCTGCTCGATCGTCTCGGGGCGGTCCACCTCGGAGCGGTGCGTCCCTGATGTGCGTCCCGTGACGTACACGGTCGCTCCACTGCGGCCGAGCTCGACCGCGATGGCCCTGCTCGCTCCCCGGGTTCCCCCGGCCACCAACGCCACTGTGCCAGTGAGATCTCTACTCATGCCGATCACGATCGCAGCGAACCCTGCCAGGCCGCGGCAGGGTTTCCCCGCGGGTTTCCACCGAGGTGGCGCGGGCTTCGCAGTGGCCGTTCACTCGCACAGTCGGTGCCGGCTTCGGGAATGTCCGGCCCCGGTGAGTGGTTCCAGGAGGTGGGTCGACGCGGTAGCAAGTGTCCCCGGGCTCCACATATCGCCTTCGTGGAATACCGCGCCCAGCCTCCCCGCAGGGGTGGTCGGGCGGCCGCGGAGCCACGTTGTGCCACGCGCCGAGAGGCGACCGCCGCGTCGGGCCCGACAATCGGGGGCGGTCCCAGCGAGCACCGGCTCACTGGGACCGCCCCCGTTCCGGGGTGTCAGCGGACGGCGGCGCGGCCGGGCGGTCTTCCCGCGTCGACGGCGTTGCGCCACCTTGTGCCGAGGCCCTCGTTCAAGGCGTGCTCGACCGCCGGGCTCGCCCGCAGCCCCCGCCGGGCGACGACCCCGGGCCCGAGCGCCGTCAGGACGGGGCCGGGGTAGCTGCCGTGTCCCGCGGGGTTGGGAACGCGTGCGACGGCTCCCTGTGTTGCGGTTCGCGCGCCGTGCGGCTTACGGTTCGGCACGATGACCGACAAGCGTGGAAAAACGGCACGCTCCGCGGCCTCGGATTCCGCGTCCGGGCGAGCCGACCGGTGGAAGGCGCGCGTACGAACCTCCTGGTGGCGTTGGCTGCTCGGCCTGCCTGTCATCGCCATGGGCACGGCGATCCCGTTCGGTCCGATCAACGGCGAAGAACACACCGTGACGGCGACGCCGAACCCCTGGGAGCCCTGGATGATCGCCTTCATCGGAATGATGGTCGCCGCTGCGGGCACGGCGATCGCCGGCTGGCGCCGATTGACGGTGCTCCTGGGGTGTTCTCCGGGCGCCCTGGTCGTGGCGTACGGGCTTTACGCCGTGACCGAGCCGCGTGGCGCCCGGGTCGCGGACGCCCAGTCCCAAACCACCGGACCCTACTGGCGACCGGGCACCGACGTGGGCACGCTCATCCAGGGCGGGATCTTCGCCGTCCTGGGCCTCCTGCTGCTGGCTTTCTGGGTGGGGCTGCTGCTTCGGGAATTCCGGCGGCCCCCGGACCGGGGTTGAGCGAACCCGGCCGCTCTCGTCCCGGTTTCCGGCGTGCGAAGGGCCGAGGACCCGCTCGCCGACAGGACGGGAAGCCGGGCCCGCACTATAAGCACCGGTCTCCTCAGAGGAGGCGGTCCCAACGGAAGGACGCCGTTGGCCACTGCCGCCGCGCGGGCGAACTCAGGAGCCCACGCGTCGGGGATCGGAAGTAGCCGCTCCTCCCCCTGCGGCGGGCGGGGTCAGCGTGCGGTCGCAGCGTTGCGATCATGTCGCGGCAGGCCTGCTCGCAGCGACGGCACGCTTCGGCGCACACGCGGCGGTGCGCCACCCCGCCCCAGGCCCTCGTCCAATGCGTGTTCGACCGCCGGCCTCGCCCGCACCCCCGCCGGGCGACAGCCCCGAGCCCGAGCGTCGTCAGGGCGGCCACCCCGAATCCCGTCCACCCGCCTGATGAGTCGAGATCGCCCTGACCGAGGACCAGCAGCGTCGAGGCGAGGAGCCAGTAGAAGGCGACGAACGGCCGCTCGTTGAGCAGGAGACCGAAACGGAAGCTCACGACGTCAAGGGGCCGCGGCCCGCGTAGCGGCGCCAGGGCGAAGAACGCGCACCCCGCGACGAGGAGCACGGTCACCGGATAACCGATGGGCATGGGACGCTCCGATGTGCTTTGTGTACCGATTGCGATGGGGTGCGTGCCGGGAACGGCCGGGGACACGGTCACTCGCCGCGCCCCGAACCCCCCAGGCCGGGGATGAGCACCGCGGCGACGATCAGGTGCATGCCGGTCAGGATCGCCGCACTCGCGATGTCGGCGGCATCAGTGATCGGCCCGGGCAGCGACAGCACGAGCACCGCGACCGCGATGACCGTCCAGGTCCGCCCCGGCCGCTTCAGGACTCGTTCCAGCAGTGCGAGCAGCGCCCAGCCCGCCAGCCCGGCGAGCAGACTCGCCGCGGCGACCGCGCCCGGCCCGACGGGCCGAACCGCTCCGTCGAGCCGGACGGTCGGGGCGACTCCGGCCACCGGACCGGCCAGCGCCCAGAGGGCGAGGGCCGCGGCCACCCCGCCGGCCACCGCCGCTGCCCGTCGGACGGCGATTCGGCCCGCGGGCCCTGATACGGCACGGGGGGAAGTGGTTTCACTGGACACGCGATCTTCCTCTCGATAGCGGACGGGGCCCGCGCCCGCAGGTCGATGGCGGCCGGTCCCGGCTGGTTCACGCCCCAGCGTCGCCGCCACGGTGCGGTCGCCGCATCGGGCGCACGGCGGTGGCGTCCCCGACCGCGGTAGGGCCGGGCACCGACTTTGGTAGGTGTCGGTGCGGCGGCCCCCGCGGCTACTCTTGGCCGGTGAACGGCGAGACCTATTCCGGCGCGGAGGCCGAACGCCGGCGCGCACCCGGACCCGCCGCTACGGCCGGCGTGGTCATCGGGACGGGGGTTCTGATCGCGCTGACGGTCTGGCCCCGGGTCGCCGCGCCCCCGGCGGAAGGACTGCCGGTTCTCGACATCGCGGTCGGGGTGCTGGGGTGCCTCCTGTCGCCCGTCCTGCTGTGGCGGCCGGTCACCGGCACGCTGGGGTTCACCGTGCTGGCGGCGCTGTCGCCGGCGGCCACCCCGCCGGCCACGCTGGGCGCACTCCAGGTCGCCCACCGGCGCGGTCTTCCGGTCGCGGTTCCGGTGGCCGCAGCGGGGATCGCGGCGCACGCGGTGCGGGGCATGTGGCAGCCGAACGGCGGGATCTCCTTCGGCTGGTGGCTGCTCCTGATCGCCATCGGGTACGGCGCGCTGGTCGGCTGGGGTTCACTGGCCCGGACGCAGCGCGCGCTCGTCATCTCGCTGCGGGAACGCGCCCGCCACGCCGAGGCCGAGCAGGGCCGGCGGGTGGCCGAAGCCCGGATACTCGAACGGACCCGGATCGCCCGGGAGATGCACGACGTGCTGGCTCACCGACTGTCCCTGCTGGCCGCATACGCGGGGGCGCTGGAGTACCGCCCGGACTCTCCGCCTGAGCGGCTCTCCCGCGCCGCCGGCGTGGTCCGCGCCGGAGTGCACCAGGCTCTCGACGAACTCCGCGAGGTGATCAGCCTGCTGCGCGACGGGGCCACGGAAGAGGGTCCCGACGGGGGGCCGCAGCCCGTACTGGCCGACCTTCCCCGACTGGTCGACGAGTCCCGCGACGCCGGTGTGCGGGTGCGGTTGCGCGACGAGGTGATCGATCCGGCCGCCTTGCCCGCCGCCGCCGGCCGGACCGCTTACCGTGTCGTGCAGGAGGGCCTGACCAACGCCCGGAAGCACGCAGCGGGCCGGCCGGTGGAGGTGGTGCTGGAGGGCCGGCCCGGTGACCGGCTCGTGATCGATATCCGCAACCCGCTGCCGGAGGGCGGGGCCGCCTCACCGGTCATCCCCGGCACGGGCATCGGACTGGTCGGGTTGACCGAACGGGTGCACCTCGCCGGTGGGCGGCTCGACCATGAGGCGGCCGCCGGCGAGTTCCGCCTGCACGCCTGGCTACCATGGCCGGCGTGAGCCGTTCGCTGCGCGTACTCATCGTGGACGACGACGCCCTCGTTCGCGCCGGGCTGTCCATGATGCTCGACGGGGTCCACGGCATCACCGTGGCGGGCGAGGCCACCGACGGCGACGAGGTGCTCGCGGCCGCTGACGCGCACGCCCCCGATGTCGTGCTCATGGACCTCCGGATGCCGCGTGTGGACGGCATCACCGCCACCCGCGGGCTGCGGCGCCGGCGGCCCCCGCCCGAGATCATCGTGCTGACCACCTTCGACACCGACGAGAACATCCTGCACGCGCTGCGCGCCGGCGCCGGCGGCTTCCTGCTCAAAGACACCCCGCCCCCGCAGATCGTCGAGGCGATCCGCCGGATCGCCGCCGGGGAGCCGGTCCTCTCCCCCCGGATCACCCGCCGGCTCATGGACCGCGCGGCCGTCCAGGCCGGCGCGCACCAGCGGGCCCGGGACGCACTGGCCGCCCTCAGCCCTCGCGAGCACGATGTGGTTCTCGCCGTGGCCCGGGGGCGGACCAACGCCGAGATCGCCGCGGAGCTCTTCATGAGCGTGGCCACGGTCAAGGCCCACGTCTCCCACATCCTCTGCAAGCTCGACCTCGACAACCGGACCCAGATCGCCCTGCTCGCGCACGACGCCGGCCTCGCCTGACGCGCACCGGGACGGCTCGCCCCGCACGGGGTGCGCGGATCCCGCCGCGGTGACCGGCTGAGCGATCGCACGGTCCCATCGATTACACCGGGTTTCGGGAACCACCAAGTCAACTAGTTTGCATAACCGAATACTCGATATAGAATGTCAGTGATGCCGCCACACGACACCGCCCGGCGTGACCCGCAACTGCTCAAGGGAGTCCTGCCCCTGCTGCTGCTCCGGCTGCTGGCCGCCCAGGAGTCCTACGGCTACGAACTCGTCGTGCGCCTCCGGGAGCACGGCCTGGAAGGTGTCGCGACCGGAACGGTCTACCCGGCGCTGACCCGCCTGGAGCGCGACGGGCAGGTCTCCTCCCGGCTGCTCGCCTCGGCCAGCGGCCCGGCACGCAAGTACTACCGCCTCACGGAGCGGGGATACACGGCGCTGCGGCAGGCCGAGGGAGCCTGGCACAGCCTCTCCGCTGTTGTCTCCGCCCTGGTCAGCACCCCCGTACCGACCGCTCCCCGAACCGCGGAGGAGAAGACGCCATGACCGCTCTCGACCGGCTCCGGCTCTCCTGGTTCCTGGTCCGCCTGGACTACCACATCGCGGACCTGCCCCGGCGCCGCCGCAGGGAGATCCGCCGCGAGTTGGGGACCGACACCCGCGATGCGGCCCGCGACATCGGCGTACCCGGCGCGGTAGCCGACCTCGGCCGCCCGCGCGTCCTCGCCGAGGACTGCATCAGGGCCGAAGGACGTCCCCTCCCCCACTACACGCGCGGCGCCGTCTGGGCCGCCGTGAGCCTGGCGGCGTATATGTACCTGGTCATGTCCTACAGCTTCGGCCTGGCCGACGGGGCCATAGCGGCGAGCACCGACCTGGAGGGCGGGCTGGTCGGCACGGAGGTCGCGGCGCTCGCCGCCGAGGCCGACTCGTTGATCGCGGTGGAGCTCTCGTACAGTCCGTGGATCCTGCTGCTCCCGGCCGCCGCCTTCGTCCTCGCCGGCCGACTGTGGCGGCTGCTGCCGCCCTGGCGCGACCGGCCGGGGCCCCGGCAGCCGTAGTCGTCGCACCGCGGTCCGTCCGGCGTGCGCCCGTGGGTCGGGCTCACAACGTGTCGCGCCGAAGCTCCGCGAGGAAAGCGCGCCACTCCGCCGAAGGGAAGGCCAGGTGCCCGTGCTCCCGGTGCCGGGTGTCGCGGACCAGCACCCGCTCGCGGTCGGCGCGGCACTCGACGCAGTTGGGGTTCTGACCACCGCTATAGCTGGATTTGCGCCAGTTCTCCATGGTCACAGTTCCTTCCGGATCGCGTCGATGAGCCCGACGGACACCTGGGGCGACAGTGCTTCGCCCTGCAAATTGCCGAACAGCTCCACAAGCTGGTGCACCTGCGGACCAGAAACGACATTAACCCCCGAAAGGTATTCCTCGTGTCCGAGGGTCCGTCCGTCTCGTAAGGTCATCACCCGGAAGGATCCGCCGGGGTTCGGATGGCACAGCGTCGTCTGAGGGATTACCTGCATCCGTATCCGGTGCTCGTCGACCAGCTCACGCACGTAGTCGAGCTGGGCACGCGTTATGGACCAGGAGCCATGCCCCCGCCGCAGCGCCTCTTCGTTGAGCACGAAACTCAAGGACGTGTGCGTGAGGTTTTCCAGGCGAGCGGTGCGCACGGCAACCAGACGCTCCACCTGTTCCTTCCCCTAAGCGCCTGTGTTGGGGATGATCGATTCGGCGTACTCCGGTGTCTGCAGCAGCCCAGGAACCACGGCTACCTGGTACTCGCGGATCGTTACCGCCTGCATCTCGACTTTCTCGAAGTTGCGCCAGTCCTCGGGGATCTCCCTGATGTCGTTGATCTCGTCCCAGAGGTGAACCAGAGCACCGCCGGCTGACAGCGCCTTGTCGGCTGCTACAGCGTGGTCCCGACTCGGCGTGCGTGTCCCGCGCTCGAAGGCGCCGAGGGTGGGACGGGCGACATTGATCGCCTTGGCGATCGTGACCTGAGGATGACCTGCTTGTTTGCGCTGGCGCCGCAGTTCGGCGCCCCAGCGCTTCCAGTGGGGGTTCGTCATGCGAACCACTTTGATACAGAAGCGGTACGTACTGCTACCCGAGTTCCGGTTTTCCACAGGGAAGTACCTTCACTGGAATTCGTACCCCTGTAGCACGAAGCCGGCCCCGGAATACGAAAAGCCCCCGCGACCGTGTACGCGGTCCGGGAGCACGGCCACCGTCTTGGAGGAGACGATGACAAGCGACCAGTGTAGTCGGCGCCGTTCCGGCCGGGTCCGGCCTTATGTGCGGTTCTGCGAATATCGCCGCCCCATTGCCCAGGCATGGGTCCCGGCCTTTTGTCCACTTACCCGGGGACAGACCGGCACCGAGGCCGCCCCCGGCTGCGCGGGAGGTGCGCGATGACCCGCGTCCAGCAACGCGCCTTCCCCACCCGCACCGACAGCCTGCGGCCCGTACGCTCCTGGGCCGGGCAGGTCCTCACCAGGGCCGGGGCCACCGAGGAGCCCCGCGCCCAAGCGGTGCTGCTGCACGAACTCGCCGCCCACACCCTCGGAGGCTCCACCCCGACCGCACCCAGGACGCGCGGATCGGGGGCTTCATCCGCGCCGGCATCGGCACCATCGCCGTGGGCGCAATGCGCGAAACCCACCGGCTGCTGCCCTCCCCGACCGAGGACCTGCTGCGCCGCTACCGCCGCGGTCTGCTGCAGGCCCTCGCCGACGACCACGGCACCACCCGCTACGCCGAACTGCGCTGGCACGTCCCCGCCTTGACGGGCGCATCCACCCCGCGCCTCCCCGACGTACAGCGCGGACTCTCCGTCCACCCGCGCGCCGGCCCGCCCCCGGCCGGACCCGCACTGAACTGACCCCCACGGCGAGCTTGCATCGGGCCTTCCCACGCGCGGGAAGGCCCGATGCAAGCTCAGCGCTCTACAGCGCCGGGGCACGTCGTCCCTTGCGCGTCACCCCTTGAGCGCGCCGGCCATCAGGCCGCGCATGAAGTAGCGGCCGAGCACCAGGTAGATGACGATCGTGGGCAGCGACGCCAGTACCGCCGCGGCCATCTGCTGGTTATAGGGAACCGTCATCGCGCCCGCCACGTTGTTCAACTGGACCGTGACCGGCCAGCTGTTCGGTCCGGTGAGGAACACGGCGAACAGAAAATCATTCCACGCCTGGGTGACCTGCCAGATCAGGGTGACGGCGAACGCGGGCGCCGAGATCGGCAGGACGACGGCGCCGTAGGTGCGCAGCATCCCGTACCCGTCGACGCGGGCCGCCTCGATGAGGGTGTCCGGGATGCCGGCGTAGTAGTTGCGGAAGATCAGCGTGCAGATGGGGATCCCGTAGACGACGTGGGCCAGGATGAGCGGGAACAGCCCGCCCATCAGGTTCGCGGTCAGCAGGAGCTGCTGCAGCGGGATCATCACCGCCTGGTAGGGGATGAACATGCCGAACAGGAACAGCGTGAAGACCAGGTCGGCGTAGGGGAACCGCCATTTGGCCAGCACGTAGCCGTTCATCGAGCCCAGCACCGCGGAGATGATCGCGCTGGGGACCACGAGCCGCACGCTGTTCCACAACCCCGGGGCGAGTTCCCGCCACGCGGCGGTCCACGCCTCAAGGCTCCAGTTCCGCGGCAGCAGCCACGCGTTGGCCGCGGTGGCCTCCGCGAACGGCTTGAAGCTCGTTACGAGCAGCACGTACATCGGCAGCAGGAAGAGCGCGGCGATCAGCAGCAGCGCCGCGAACCGCGCCGTCCGCGGCGCGGCGCCCCGGTCGCCGCGCCGC
>NZ_LAJC01000095.1 GCF_000981225.1 Allosalinactinospora lopnorensis | reverse complement strand
CGGGACGCTGGCCGGTACCGGCCGGGGCACCGCGACCGGTACCGCCGCCACTACCGGGACGTCCGCCACCGCGGCCGCCGCCACCGCCACCGCGGCCACCGCCGCCGCCACCGGCGGGAGCGGGGCGCGAGGACGGCATGTTCATCGGGCTGGGGCGCGGACCACCAGGGCGGGGGCCCGCGTTCGCCGGGGTGGGGCGCTGACCGCTACCGGAGGACTGCCCTCCCGGACGCTGCCCGCCCGGACGGGGCGGCTGCGGACGGGGAGCCTGCGGACGCGGCGGACCGCCGCGCTCGCCTCCGCCGGAACGGGTACCGCCCTGGCCGCCCTGGCCCCCCCTGCGGGCCGGGCTTCGGGCCCGGACGCGGCGCGGGCTTGGCGCCCATGCCGGTGGCGGTCGAGGCGAACGGGTTGTTTCCCGGGCGCGGGCCGGTCGGGCGCGGCGTCTGGGAACGCGAGCCCTTACCGCCGCCTTCGGAGCGGCCGGGACCCCGCTCGCTCCGCTCGGAACGCCCGCCGCCGGACTTGGTGCCGCCTGAGGGGCCCGGCTTCGGGGCGGCGGGACGGGGGCCCGGCTTGGGCCCCGGCTTGGGCCCCGGCTTGGGAGCGTCACCGGAAGAAGGGCCGGGCCGCGCTGAGGGCTTCGGGCCGGGCTTGGGAGCCGCGGGCCGTTCCTGAGTCGCGCCGTCCGTTTCCTCCACCACGGACTCCGCCGGCGCCTCGGCCTCGGCCTCGGCCTCGGCACGCGGACGCTGCTTGGGGGGTGCCGGGCGGGACTTGCCCTGGCCACCACCGCTCTTCTTCTGCTCCGTCTTCTGCTCGGCGGAGCCGTTGCTGTTGTTGAACGCTTCCTTGAGACGACGGACGACGGGGGCCTCTATCGTCGAGGACGCCGACCGCACAAATTCGCCCATTTCATTGAGCTTGGCCAGAACGACCTTGCTCTCTACGCCGAACTCCTTAGCGAGCTCGTACACCCGGACCTTCGCCACTGCTCTCCTCTACCTCGGTCCGGGACATGGGGTTGTGCCGGACCGTCGCTAGCTTGACGTACTCATCGCTGCGTACTCATCGAGCGCTCATCGCAATCTCGACCCGCTTCCTCGTCGCTACACAACAATGGGCCAATTGAATCGGGCATGCCGACATAGCAAGACCCGCCGACCACGGTTAGTACAACCAAATGGGCGGCGTGATCATTCCAACCCTATCTGGAACCGCGACCGACTCCAACGTGCGGGTCAGCGGCGAAATAGGCGGCGACACGAGACGTGTCGAAGCCGTTCGCGGCCCTGAAGACCCGTTGCCAGGCCCTTCGCCGCTCGGCCTTCTCCCAGCACCGGCGGTCGGCGTGGAGATAGGCTCCCCGGCCCGGCATGCGTCTCGCGGGATCCACAACAACCGAGGCCGAGACAGTATCGGCGACCAACCGCAGCAGGTCGGACTGAGCTGCCCGCGACCGACACCCCACGCAGGTGCGAACAGGGGACGGCCGACCACTGGCGTCCATTTTAACGCGCCGGCGCATCCGCTGAACCCGAAGGGTGGTCGGTGCCGTCGTCCGAAGCTCCGGTGAAGGGATCGATCGGCTCGTCCTCAGGGTCGGCGTCGGAGCGGATGTCGATGCGCCATCCGGTGAGCCGGGCGGCCAGCCGCGCGTTCTGCCCTTCCTTGCCGATCGCCAGCGACTGCTGGTAGTCGGGCACGGTGACCCGGGCGACCTTGGCCGCGGCGTCGAGCACCTCGACGTCGCTGACGCGCGCCGGTGACAGCGCGTTGCCCACGAAGACCGCGGGGTCCTCGGAGTAGTCGACGATGTCGATCTTCTCCCCGTTCAGCTCGGCCATGACGTTGCGGACCCGGCTGCCCAACGGGCCGATGCACGCGCCCTTGGCGTTCACCCCGGCCTTGTTCGACTTGACGGCCATCTTGGTTCGGTGCCCGGCCTCGCGCGCGATCGCCGCGATCTCGACGGTGCCGTCGGCGATCTCCGGGACCTCCAGCTCGAAGAGCTTGCGCACCAGGTTCGGGTGGGTGCGCGAGAGCGTCACCGACGGGCCGCGGTGCCCTTTGCGCACCTGCACCACGTAGGCCCTGATCCGCTCGCCGTGCGTGTACGCCTCACCGGGGACCTGCTCCTGCGGCGGCAGGATGGCCTCGATCTTGCCGAGGTCGACGAGCACATTCCGCGGGTCCTTGCCCTGCTGGATGAGGCCGGAGACGATCTCCGACTCGCGTCCGGCGAACTCGCCCAGCGTCAGTTCGTCCTCCGCGTCACGCAGCCGCTGCAGAATGACCTGTTTCGCGGTGGATGTGGCGATGCGCCCGAAACCGGCAGGGGTGGCGTCGTACTCCCGCAGGACGTTGCCCTCGTCGTCGGTCTCGGCGGCCCACACGACGACATGTCCGGTGGAGCGGTTCAGCTCGACCCGCGCCGCGATCTGCGCTCCCTCCTGACGGTGATAAGCGATCAGCAGGGCATCCTCGATCGCCTTCACGACCAGGTCCACCGAGATGTCCTTCTCGCGCTCCAAACTGCGCAGGACACTCATATCGATATCCACGGGGCTCCCCCTCTAATCCACCGCGCCGAAGTCCTCGTCGCGGCGGAATTCCACCTGGACCTTGCCACGCCCCAGGTCAGAGTAATCATATGAGTGAGTCTGACCATTGATGTCAAGGGTCACACCGGACTCGTCGGCGTCCACCACCCGGCCCCGCGCCTCGCCGCCGGCGGCGAGTTGGGCGTGCACTACGCGCCCGCGTGAACGCCGCCAGTGCCGAGGCCGGGTAAGTGGCCGGTCCACTCCAGGAGACGTCACTTCGAGCACATACGGGGCTTTGCCCATGGCATCGGACGTATCGAGCGTAGCGGAGATCTCCCGGCTCACCTCTCCGACCATGTCAAGATCAACGCCGTCGTCGGAGTCCACCACAACACGCAGCAGGCGACGCTTGCCGGCCGGGGTGACCTCGATGCCCTCCAAGTCCAGCCCGGCCTCGGCCAGAACCGGCTCGATCAGCTCGGCGAGACGGGCATGACGAGCCTGCGCGCCCATCAGGGTTCCTCCTCGGCGAATGCCGCCCGCTTCCTAGAACCGAGGCGGGGCGGTCCAGCTGTGCACATAAGTTTTCCACGCGTCGCTGTGACGGCGGTTTGAAATCAAGAGTATCCACAGTCAACCCCTGCCCAGGCATCCTGTGGGGTTCCGCGTGCCGGACCTCCCTTTTCGCCACGCTTCACGGGTGCTCGGAATACCGATGCGCCATGGAAAAATACGATCATCGCGTCCGCGATAACCGGTCTCCAGGCCATTGGCGCCGCAGACGGGACCTCGGCTCCAGCACGATTGGGAGGCAGGCTTGGTTCACGACCGCGGCGCCCTCAGCCGCCGCATGGTCATCGCAGGGGCGATCGCGGCCCTCACCGCCGCCAACCTGAGCGGGTGCCAGGGCGAGCGGTGGTACCCGAGCGAGATCAGCCCGGACGAGTACGTGCTGCGCGGGACGATCGCCGGCAAGAAGCGCACGATCGCCCGCTACGAGGCGACGCTGGAGGCCGGCGAGGGCCCCGCGGAACTCCTGGAGCGGCTGCTCGTCCACCACCGGCACCATCTCCGGGCGCTTCGCGACCGGCTGCCCGACCACGGCACCGATGAACCCTGGGATCCCGAGAACTCACCCGACGCCGTCCCGGACCCCGGCTCCCCCGTCTCGGTGTCCGGGCTGCGCGTGGCCGAGGAGAGCGCCGCCGGCGAGCGGCCCCGGCAGCTGGCCAAGATCTCCGATCCCGGTCTGGCGCAGCTCATCGCCGCCGTGGGCGCCTGCGAGATCGGCCACGCCCACATACTCAAGGAGGAGAGTTGAGCGCGGAGGAATCCGACCCGGAGGAGTTCACCGACACCGGCGCGCTGCAGAACGCGCTGCGCGCCGAGCACGCGGCCGTCTACGGCTACGGGTTCATCGGCGCTCACAGCGAGGGGGACCTGCGCGAGCACAGCTACCACTGCCTGGACGAGCACCGGGCGCAGCGCGACACCCTCCGGACCGAACTGGTGCGTCTCAACGCCTCGCCGGCAGTCTCGAAGAGCGCCTATGAGTTGCCCGATTCCACCGACCAGAGCGCGCTGGACGCCTTCGCGGCGAAGCTGGAGGAACGGACGGCACGCGGCTACCTGCAGATGGCCGCCGCCGAGGACACCTCGCTGCGCGACCTGGCCACCCGCTCCCTGCAGGAGGCGACGGTGCGCGGCCTGACCTGGGGCGCGGAGCTTTCCCCACTGCCGGGCTTCCCGGACGACGAGGTCACCGAACTCGGATCGACCGAATGAGCCGGAATCGACGCCGCCCGGCCAGCCCTCACTCGCCCGCTACGACGCCGGCGACCTTCTCGACGGCGGTGTCCAGCGCGATCTCCTCGCGCTCGCCGCTGGCGCGGTCGCGCAGCTCCAGCACCCCCTGGTCCAGGCCCTTGCCCACGATCAGGCTGGTGGGGATGCCGAGCAGCTCGGCGTCGGTGAACTTCACCCCGGGCGAGACGCCCTTGCGGTCGTCCACGAGCACACGGACCCCCCTGGCCGTCAGCTCCTCGGCGATACGCACCGCGACCTCGATCTGCTCGCCCTTGCCGGTGCCCACCACGTGGACGTCGGCCGGCGCGACCTCGCGCGGCCAGACGATGCCCTTGTCGTCGTGGGACTGCTCGACGATCGCGGCGACGACCCGGGACACGCCGATGCCGTAGGAGCCCATGGTGATGCGCTTGGGCTTGCCGTCTGGGCCGAGGGCGTCGAGCTCGTAGGCGTCGGCGTACTTGCGGCCGAGCTGGAACACGTGGCCGATCTCGATGCCGCGCGCCGTGTAGAGGGTCCCCTGGCCGTCGGGCGAGGGGTCGCCGTCGCGCACCTCGGCGACGTCGATCACGCCGTCGGGGGCGAAGTCGCGCCCGCAGACGAGATCGACAACGTGGTGGTCGGCCTGGTCGGCGCCGGTGATCCACCGGGTGCCCTCGACGACGCGGGGGTCGGCCAGGTAGCGCAGCTTGTTATGGATCAGCGCGTTCGGGCCGACGTACCCTTTGACCAGGAAGGGGTTCGCCTCGAAGTCGGCCTCCTCCAACATGGCCACCTCGGCGGGTTCGAGCGCCGCCTCCAGGCGCTTCATGTCGACGTCGCGGTCACCGGGCACGCCGATGCCGAGGATCTCCCACTCGCTGTCGCCGGGCTGGCGGATCTTGACGAGCACGTTCTTCAGCGTGTCGGCGGCGGTGACCGTGCGCCCGATCCCGGCGCCGTTGAAGAAGTCGACCAGGGTCTCGATGGTCGGGGTGTCCGGCGTGTGGTGTACCCGCGCCTCGGGCGCCCCTTCGGTGGGGAGCGCGGGCGGCACCGGGACGCGGACCGCCTCCACGTTGGCGGCGTAGCCGGACCCGGTGCTGCGCACGAACGTGTCCTCACCGGTGGAGGTCTCGGCGAGGAACTCCTCGGAGGCCGACCCGCCCATGGCGCCGGACATGGCCGACACGATCACGTACCGCAGCCCGAGGCGGTCGAAGATCCTGACGTAGGCGTCGCGGTGCAGGTCATAGGAGTGCTGCAGTCCCTCGTCGTCGAGGTCGAAGGAGTAGGAGTCCTTCATGTGGAACTCGCGCCCGCGCAGGATCCCGGCCCGCGGGCGGGCCTCGTCGCGGAACTTCTCCTGGATCTGGTAGAGGACCACCGGGAAGTCCTTGTACGAGGAGAACTCGCCCTTGACCAGATGGGTGAACAGCTCCTCGTGCGTGGGACCGAGGAGGTAGTCGGCGCCCTTGCGGTCGACCACCCGGAAGACGCTGTCGCCGTACTCGGTCCAGCGGCCGGTGGTCTCGAAGTACTCGCGCGGCAGCAGCGCGGGCAGCAGCAGTTCCTGGCCGCCGATGCGGTTCATCTCCTCGCGCACGACGGAGGTGACGTTCTCCAGCACCAGCTTGCCGAGCGGCAGCCAGGAGTAGACCCCGGGCGCGGTTCGGCGCACGTAGCCGCCGCGGGCCAGCAGCTTGTGGCTCGGCACCTCGGCGTCCGCCGGGTCCTCGCGCAGGGTGCGCAGGAACAGGGTCGACATCCGCAGCAGCACGGCCACTCCTCAATCGAGACGCGAAAAGCAGTTGGGGTGCAGTCCAGGCTAGCGGGCATCGGCACCTCTCATAGCCGGTTCGGTGCCGCGATCTCGTCGCGGACCATCTCCCGCAGCGCCCGCGCCGCCGTTCCCGCCGCGCGCTCCTTCGCCATAGCGACCGCGGTGCGCCACTGCGCGGCCCCCGCGATGGGAACGAACGCGGCGGCGCCGGTCTTGGCCGAGAAGTGCTCGGGCACGATCGCCAGCCCGAGGCCGTGGCTGACCAGGTCGATCAGGGTGTGTACGTCGTTGACCTCCAGCTCGACCCGGCGGCCGACACCCCGGGCCGCGAGCATCCCGTCGCAGACCTCGCGCGTCCCCCAGGAGGCGGTGAAGTCCACGAAGGGCTCGCCGTCGAGCTCGGCCAGGGCGAGCTCGTCCCGTTCGGCGAAGCGGTGCTCCAGCGCGCAGGCGAGGACCATCGGTTCCGCGGCGATCGGTGTCAGCTCCAGGTCGCCGCCCTCGCCCTCCCCCACGGCGGTGAACGCGAGGTCGAGCCGTCCGGAGCGCAGTCCGTCCAGCAGGGCCGCCGTCCCGTCCTGCTGCAGGCGGATCTCCACGTGCGGGTGCTTGGCGTGGAAGCCGGCCAGTACCCGGGGGACGTCGATCCCGCTCAGGCACTGCAGGGTGCCCACGCGCAGCGTGCCGCGCAGCAGTCCACGCACAGCGGCGACGACGTCACGGGCGTCCTCCACCTTCGCAAGCGCCTGCCGCGCCTCCGGCAGCAGCGCCCGGCCCGCGTCGGTGAGCCCGACCCTGCGGGTGCTGCGGACGAACAGCGGGGCCCCGAGCTCGCGCTCCAGCGACCGGATCGACGCGGAGAGGCCGGACTGGGCGACGCGCATCCGCTGCGCGGCGCGGGTGAAATGGCACTCCTCCGCGACCGCCACGAAGTATTCGAGCTGCCGCAGTTCCACGATTGATCACTCCAGGCGAATAACGCGATCGTTTTCTTCTGTTGGACAGCTTAACCGCGCGGCCAGCAGTCTGTAGGGGCCGCCGGGCACGACAGCCACCGCGCCCGGCCCCACGCAACCGTCGAACCCCGGAAAGAGCAGAAGAGAATGCAGACGCGAACCATCGGTGACCGTTCCGTCAGCGCGATCGGGCTGGGCGGTATGCCCATGTCCATCGAGGGCCGCCCCGAGCGGAATCGGTCGATCGCGACGATCCACGCCGCGTTGGACGCCGGGGTGTCGCTGATCGACACCGCCGACGCCTACCAGCGCGACGTCGGGGAGCTCGGGCACAACGAAGCGCTGATCGCGGAGGCCCTGGCGTCCTACGGCGCCGACACCTCCCACGTCCTCGTCGCCACCAAGGGCGGCCACCGGCGCCCCGGCGACGGCACGTGGACACTGAACGGCCGCCCGGAGTACCTGAAGCAGGCGTGCGAGGCGTCGCTGCGCAGCCTGGGGGTCGAGGCGATCGGCCTGTACCAGTTCCACCGCCCCGATCCCGAGGTCCCCTACGAGGAGTCCGTCAGCGCGCTGAGCGATCTGCTGGACGAGGGCAAGATCCGGCTGGCCGGGATCTCCAACGCCGACCCCGAGCAGATCCGCACGGCCAGCAGCGTCCTGGGCGGGCGCCTATCGTCAGTGCAGAACCAGTTCTCCCCCCGGTTCCGCTCCAGCGAACCGGAGCTGCGGCTGTGTGACGAGCTCGGCATCGCGTTCCTGCCCTGGAGCCCCCTGGGCGGGATCTCCCGCGCGTCCGAACTGGCCGGGAACCACGCCGTGTTCGCCGCGGTCGCGGACGGGTACGGCGTCAGCCCGCAGCAGGTTTGCCTGGCCTGGATGCTCGCCAAAGCGCCCACCGTCGTCCCGATCCCCGGAGCCTCGCGCCCGGAGACCATCCGGGACAGCTGCGCTGCCGCCGACCTCAAGCTCAGCACGGAGGACCTGGCCCGGCTCGACCGGGACTAGCCACGATTCCGGCCGATCTTGAGGAAAGCGGTCTCTCAGCGCGCGCTGAGGGACCGCTTTCCTCAAGATCGGCCGGAGTTACTCGATGCCGTCCTCGCACGCCGCGCCGCATTCGGGAATCTCCTCCCCGCCGGCAGCACCACCCGCCGGTCACGGAGCGGCTTGTCAAGCTCGATCTCCCTGCTGCCGGGGCCGGTCTGGTGAGAACTCCGGCACGCATCATCGAAGCTGCCCGAGAACCTGCTTTCCACGGGGCGGACCTCCACCTCGTCCTCGCCCTCCTCGACCGACGCCTCGTCGAGTCGGCCGCAGGGCGAGAGCTCGTAGACCACGGTCAGCGTCTCGGCGTCCGCGTCACCCTCATAGCCGAGGAGGTGTCCGGACCGGCCTCCCTCTCCCGGCTCCAGCTCCAGGTCACGCGACTCCGCGTTCTCGATCCCCTCGATTACGCCCTCATTCACCCGCTCCAGCCGCTCGTCGCGCTCCTCGGCGCGCTGTTCGGCCCGCTCCTCCGCCTCGACGGAGGAGACGTGGTAGGCGTACCCGAGACCGGGGAAGAGGAGCAGCGACACAACGGCGACGATCCGCCGGAACAGGAACGCGTCCTCGCTGGGCTCGTTCGCCTCCGGGTTCCGGTACTGCCAGTGACTCAGCTCCCACCAGATCCGCGGACGGATCGCCACGGGAAGAAAGAGCACAAGGGACAGCACGATCGTCAGCACGAAAACACCCACAGGAACCCCACCTCGCTCGGGAAACCGGCCCGTCCCTACGACGACCCGCCGCGCACCCCGGTTGCCCGCCGGCCACGGCGAGAACACCGGTGCCCGGGACCGGAACCGGCCAGGCGGAGAGGCTTCCGCCGGCGTAGCCTTGTGGCCGGAACACAACCGACGGTCACATCCGAACAGGCGGTGCCCGACCACCCATGGCCGGTGCTGGCGACGAGGTCCCGGTTACCACGCCCGCGCTCCGGCTCGCGGGCCTGGTAACCGCGCTGTTCAGCGGCACCTCGCCGTGACGCCGGTACCCCATGGAGGGATGGACACGGCTGCGTCGGCACGCGTAGCTTGAGGGGAAACCACCACCTCAGGGCCCGCCTCGGCTTTGGCGGTGACTGCGGAACGCCCATCGGGGAGAGAGCATGTCCGAGCCGATCGTCTACATCGACCGCTCTGAGATCCGCGAGGGCAAGCTGGAGGAGGTCAGGAAGGCCGCCGCTGAGTTGGCCGACTTCGTCGACACGCATGAGCCGCAGTTGCTCTCCTACGGCTTCTACATCAACGAGGAAGCCGGCCGGATGACCGTCGTCGCGGTTCACCCCGACTCCGCCTCGCTGGAACTCCACATGGAGGTCGCGGGCCCGGTCTTCCGCAAGTTCGCGGACCTCATCGAACTGCGGGCGATCGAGGCATACGGACGGCTGAGCGACAAGGCGCTGAGCGGGCTGCATCAAAAGGCGCTGATGCTGGGGGAGAACGGAAGCGTGGTTGTGGACGAACCGTACGCGGGCTTCACGCGGTTCGAATCCGCCGGTTCCTGACCGCCACGCACCTCAGGTTTCCCGCTGATCTTGACGAAGGCGGTCCTTCGGTGCGCCGAAGGACCGCCTTCGTCAAGATCACTGGTAACGCCTCTCCCCCGCCGTGCTCTTATGACCACTCCAGTGGCCCCACGGCGGAAATAACATCACGGAGGCCGGTGCGCCCCCAACACGGTGAGGGTGGACAGATCCGGCCGCGACCTGCTAACGCACTCCGAACCCCGCGGGCGGACACGACCGATCCCCACCACCCCACCAATTGACACAGAAACGTCGGGATCAGGTGGCCGCCGGGCCCCGTACCGTTGGGGCATGGGGAAGCGCGAGGCGGCGGTACCGCCGGAGGCGCCGGCGGTGGAGCTGCTGGGTGACGCCGACCGGACCGACTCGTGGATCCTGCTGGTCGACGGCACGCCCCAGTCGCACGTCGACCTCTCCGACCCCACGTACCTGGACTTCGAGTACGTGCGGCGGTTCGGCCACGTGGCCGACCTGTGCGCGCCGGCCGGGCGGCCGATCGAGGCGCTGCACCTCGGCGCGGGCGCGCTCACCCTGGCCCGCTACATCGCCGCGGCCCGGCCCGGGTCGCGGCAGCGGGCCGTCGACCACGACCAGCGGGTGATCGACCTCGTCCGCGACAAGCTGCCGTGGGACCGCCGGGCCGGCATCCGGGTCGGCACGGGGGACGCGCGGTCCTGGCTGGCGCGGCGCCGGACCGACAGCGCCGACCTGCTCGTCTGCGACGTCTTCGCCGGCGGGCGCACCCCCGGGCACCTGACCTCGGTGGAGTTCTGCACCGATGCGGCGCGCGTGCTGCGCCCCGGCGGGGTGTACGCGGCCAACATCGGCGACGGGCGGCGGCTCGGGCACACGCGGGCCCAGGTCGCCACGGCCGCGGCGGTCTTCGCCGAGACGGCTCTGATCGCCGAGCCCGGCGTGCTGCGCGGCCGCCGGTTCGGCAACCTGGTGCTGGCCGCCTCCGACCGGCCGCTGCCCGTGGACGAGCTCGCCCGCCGTGCCCACCGCGACCCCGACATGGCGCGGCTGCTCGC
Organism: Allosalinactinospora lopnorensis; assembly: GCF_000981225.1. Classification (GTDB taxonomy): domain Bacteria; phylum Actinomycetota; class Actinomycetes; order Streptosporangiales; family Streptosporangiaceae; genus Allosalinactinospora; species Allosalinactinospora lopnorensis. The sequence goes on along the minus strand of NZ_LAJC01000095.1, from coordinate 4,221 downwards.
GGGGGCGGACCTGGAGCGTTTCACCGCGGGCGCTCCCCCGGTGCGCGACGCCACCGCCCAGGACTCCCCGGTCCCGCCCGAGGCACGTTCGTACGCTGAGACGGCCGGGCTACTCCGAGTGGAGTAGCCACCGCCCTGAAGCGCCTTCCCCGGGAGGACGCGCCGGCACTACCCTCCCGGCGTACCGTTGACCCCGATGAAGAGCTTCTTCCGGCGGATCCCGCGCGAGGACGTGCTCCTCGCCCTGGCCGTCGGCTGCGCCACCGCCTTCAGCACGCTCTACGCCACGTGGTCGGTGCCGCCGCACGCGATCCAGCCGCTGCTGCCGTGGGGACTGCCGCTGATCGTGCTGGCCGTTACCCCGCTGGCGCTGCGCGATCTCTATCCGGTTCCGGTGGCGGCGGTCTCCGGGACGGCCGCCACCGTCTACTACCCGCTCAACCACGCCGACGGCTTCGTCGTCATCGCGGGCGCCGTCGCCCTCTACACCGCTGTGGCGCGGGGCTACCGGTGGCAGGGGTGGCTGCTCGGCCTCGCCCAGTTCCTGATCATCCACGTCTGGGAGACCGTCGTATTCGGGGCGCCGCGCCCGGAGTACGTGCTGGGCGCGTTCGCCTGGGTGCTGGTTGTGCTGATCACGGGCGAGGTGGTCCGCAAGCGTGCCGAGTACACCACGGTGCAGCGCGCGCACCAGGAGGAGGCCGCACACGCCCGCGAGGAGGAGGTGCGCCGCCGAACGGCCGACGAGCGGGTGCGGCTGGCCCGCGAGGTGCACGACGTCATCGCCCACAACATCTCCCTGATCAACGTCCAGGCGGGCACCGCGCTGTACCTCATGGACTCCGAGCCCGAGCGTGCCCGCGACGCGCTCTCGACGATCAAGTCGACCAGCAAGGAGACGCTGCGGGAGCTGCGCTCCACGCTGGGCGCGCTGCGTGTCGCCGACGAGGAGGCTCCGCGCTCCCCCACGCCCGGGATCGACCGGCTCCCGGCCCTGGCCGAGCGGACCCGCGCCGCCGGCGTCGCCGTGGAGCTCCACTACGAGGGCGAGCCCCGGGGGCTCGTCGCGAACATCGAGAGCGCCGCCTACCGGATCGTGCAGGAGTCGCTGACCAACGCCGTCCGGCACGCCTCGGCGACGAAGGTCACCGTGCGGCTCGACCACGACGGGCCGGGCCTGCGCCTGGAGATCGAGGACGATGGCGCCGGGGCGCCCGACGGCTTCGTACTGGGCAACGGGATCCTCGGCATGCGGGAACGGGCCGCGGCGCTCGGCGGGGAGCTCCAGGCCGCCCCCGGCGACGGCGGCGGCTTCCGTGTCCGGGCGCGGCTGCCGGGCAGCGAGATCGGGGAAACATGATCCGGGTACTGCTCACCGACGACCAGGCACTGGTGCGCGCCGGGTTCCGGGCGCTGCTCGACAGCGCCGCGGACATCAGCGTCGTCGCCGAGGCCGAGGAGGGCGCGCAGGCCGCGCGGCTGGCCCGGTCCGAGCGGCCCGATGTCGTCCTGATGGACATCCGGATGCCCGGCACGGACGGTCTGGCCGCGGCGCGGCGGATCCTGTCCGACCCCGCTCTCACCAGGACCCGCGTCGTCATCCTCACGACGTTCGACCTGGACGAGTACATCTTCGAGGCGCTGCGGACCGGGGCCAGCGGTTTCCTGGTCAAGGACACCGAGCCCGAGGACCTGCTGCAGGGCGTGCGCGTGGTCGCCCGCGGCGACGCGCTCCTCTCCCCTAATGTCACCCGGCGGCTCATCGCCGACTACGCCCGCCGGCCGCACAGGCCGGAACCCGACACGCGGCTGAACGAGCTCACCGGTCGCGAACGCGAGGTGCTCGCGCTGGTCGGCGAGGGGTTGTCCAACGAGGAGATCGCCGCGCGCCTCGTGCTCAGCCCCGCGACCGCGAAAACACACGTCAGCCGGACGATGGTGAAGTTGCGGGCGCGCGACCGCGCCCAGCTCGTGGTGGTCGCCTACGAGAGCGGCCTGGTACGGCCGGGGTGGACCGGCTGCTGACCCCTCTCCGGCGGTGTGCGGCGCCGCGGCTCCCCTGACCCGGCCGTCCCGGCCCCGGAGGGGGTGTCGGGGAGGTCCCTACGCCTGGAGGAACAGCCCCGACCCGTCAGGCCTCCCGCAGGCGTAGTGCAGGTGCCCTCCGCTGGGCGACGCGGTGCGGCGCCGCGCCCGGGGATGATCGGTCCCGTCACAGACCACACCGGTTCGCAAGGAGTCGCCGCCGTGTTCGAGGACCCCCTGCTCCTGGCGAGGCTGCAGTTCGCCCTCACCGCGAGCACCCACTACATCTTCGTGGCGCTCACACTCGGGCTGGCCCCGTTCATCCTGTTCGGCCAGTTGCGGGCCACCCTGCGCGGCGACGAGGCCCTGATGCTCGGGGGGCGCTTCTGGGGCGGCCTCTACCTGGTGAACTACGGGATGGGCGTGCTCTCCGGTCTCGTCATGGAGCTGCAGCTGGCGACCAACTGGAGCGGGCTGGGCGACATGTTCGGCTACGCCTTCGGCGCCCCGCTCGCGGTCGAGACGATGGCGGCCTTCTTCATCGAGTCGACCTTCCTGGGGCTGTGGATCTTCGGATGGGACCGGATGGGCCGCTGGTCGCACCTCGCATGCTTCGCCGTTGTGGCGGCGACCGCCTACGCCTCGGCGTACTGGGTGCTCGTCGCGAACGGTTTCCTGAAGAACCCGGTCGGCTTCGAGATCCGTGGCGGTGTCGCCGTGCTCACCGACCCCCGCGCGCTGCTGGCCAACCCGGCGGCGCTCCTGGCGTTCGGGCACATCGTCGCCGGCGCCCTGCTGCTGGGCGGGCTGGTGGTGGCGGCGGTGAGCGCCTATCACCTCGCCAGGGGGAACGACCCCGGCGGGATGTACCGCCGCGGGATCACCAGCGGGGTCACCGTCGCGGCTCTGGCCCTGCTGCCGGTGGCGGCCTTCGGGGGCACGCAGTACGCGATGTTCGGTCAGGAGCCCCCGACCAGCGGCCGCACCCTGAGCGGCACCGAGATCGCGGGCATCGAGGAGTCCTACAACGGCGCCGCGGCGGAGGCGTTCGGCGTGGCCGGGCACCTGCTCATGCTCCTGTGCTGGACGGCCATGGTCGGCGTCGCCGCGGTGGGGCTGTTCCTGTGGCTGATCCGCCGGCTGCACCGGTGGCGCTGGTTCCACTGGATCCTGGTGTTCTGCCCGTTTCTGCCTACACCGCGAGCGTGGGCGGGTGGGTGTTCCGGGAGACCGGGCGCCAGCCGTGGACGGTCATCCACCACCTGACCACGGCCGACGCGATGACGGACATGTCACCGGGTATGGCGGTGGCCTCGTTCACCCTGTTCACCGCGGCGTTCGCGGTGCTGGCGACGGTCACCCTCTGGCTCCTGGTGCGCTTCGCCCGGCGAGGTCCCCAGGGTGGTCCGCTCGCCCCGTCCCGCCGACCCGGTCGTGATCCGCTGCTTCCCGTCCACACCTTCTAGTCCTGTCGCGTCTGAGGAGACCATCATGGAGATCGTCGCCGTACTCTTCCTCACCGGCCTGGTGGTGGGGTACTTCGTGCTGGCGGGATGCGATATCGGCCTCGGCATGCTCATGCCATACGTGGCGCGGACCTCCGGCGAGCGTCGGCGCCTGGTCCGCGCGATCGCCCCGTACTTTCTCGGCACGGAGGTGTGGCTGGTCGGGGCGATCGGTACCGTCGCCGGGCTGTTCCCCGCGTTGAAAAGCGAGATCGTCGTCGGGCTGTGGCCCGTGTTCGTCGCGATCCTGGCCGGGTGGCTGTGGCGCGACGCGGGGCTGTGGCTGCGCGCCCGGGTGGACGGCGGCGCGTGGCGAGGCGCGTGGGACACGGCGATCACGGCGGGCAGCTGGACACTGGCGCTGGGCTGGGGACTGGCGATCGGCGGTCTGCTCAGCGGCGGACGCCCGCTCAGCCCGTTCGCGATCGCCTGCGCCCTCACCGTGGTCCTGCTCTTCGCGCTGCGCGGGGCCGCTTTCGGCGCCGAGCGCCTGGTACCGGTGAACGAGCCGCTCGACGGCGGCCCGGTGAGCGCGGGCCCGAACGCCGCGCCGTCCAGTGGGGGAACCGCGCTCGCCGCGCCGGTCCAGCACGCCCGCCCCGCCGCCAACACCGCTGAGAGCGCCGATGTCGCCGCCCAGGCGACCCGGATGCTCGCCCGCGGGGCGTCGGCCGGGTTGGCGGCCGCGGTC
>NZ_LAJC01000094.1 GCF_000981225.1 Allosalinactinospora lopnorensis | reverse complement strand
GAAGTCGGGCAGCGCCGGGCCGTCCACCGCGGCGAGAGGCGCCCCGTACGGCGCCCCGCCGCCCAGATAGGCACTCACCGCGACCGAGCCCGCGAGGTAGTACCGCGCGAAGCGGTGCAGTGCCCCGGCCCGCTCCTCGGCCGAGCCCGCCTCGCGGGCCTTCATGCCCGCGTGCTCGTGGACGTGCCCCGGCAGCCGGTAGCGCAGGCCCGAGACCGGCCGGACCAGCCCGAGGTCCGCCAGTTCCCGCATCCGCTTCGCCGCCGTGCGGGCGTCGCTCTCCAGCAGTGCGGCCACCGCCCAGACATCGAGCTCGGGGCCGGGATGCACCCCCGCGCCCCGGTAGATCCGCGCCCCTTCTCCACTCAGCTTCCGGTAGTCCGTGTCAAGGAGCGCCTGCAGTGACGGCATCCCAGTCCTCTCCCGCTCAAACGCCCGCGAGCCGCCTAGTTCGTTGATCTCTGCTACCAGCGCGGCGTGCTGCGCTCGGCAGGGTCCGCCTCCGGTCGGGTCCCCCGGCGCGAGCGCGCTCCTCCCGAACCGGGCGTCCCGCGGACCACGACGAGGCGCGGCCCGCGCGGGTCCTCCGCCGCCCCTGCCTCGGGGACGCCATCCCGAAACCGTTCCCGCGCCTCTTCGGCCGAGGAACCTCGGCGGGGAAGGGGCGGCTGGCGGGGATACCGATCGCGGGGAGTCGTGGGGCTCGCTCACGAAAGGCCATCCTGGCCGAAACGCATGGGTGGCGCCAGAGCCGCGAACCGCCGGCTGTGCGGGCGTTTCCGCCCGCAGCCAGGGACGCGACATCCGCGCAGCGCACACCATCACGTCCGTGTCCGCCCCGCTCCGCCTTTCCGGTGGGTTCCAGGCGCCGCGGCCACCGCGGCCCGGGTGGGGCGGCCGGGGGAGCATCCGGTGCGTCCCTCCAGCGCGGCGCGGCCGCACGCTCGTCAACCGGTGCGGGGCTCCCATAGACTCCTGGCCACAGAACATCCGGAACACAGTCTTGGGGCGGCTCCGTGGTCACAGCTTCCCGGTGGCGCGCCGACCGTACGGCCCGGTCGAGCGCCGGCCCGCACCACACACCGCACGGGGAACCCCAGTGAAAGCCCGGGGCAAGCGCCGGCTGGCGCGGCTGCTTCCCGATGATCCGCGTTCCGTCGGCGGTTACTCCCTTGTGGGACGGATCGGTACGGGCGGCATGGGGACCGTCTACGCCGCCGCGAGCAGCACGGGCAGCGGGTACCTGGCGATCAAGATGATCCACCCCGGCCACGCCGCGGATCCCCGGTTCCGCAGCCGCTTCGCGCACGAGGCGCGGCTGCTGGCGCGCGTCAACAGCCCGTGCGTGGCCCGGTTCATCCGGGCGGACGTCGAGGCGGAGATCCCGTGGCTGGTCACCGAATACGTACCCGGCCCGACCGTGCGGCGCCACGTCGAGCGGCACGGCCCGTTACGCGGTGGAATGCTGTCGGCCCTGGCGGTCGGCGCGGCGGAGGCCCTCCACGGGATCCACGACGCGGGGATCGTGCACCGCGATCTCAAACCGAGCAACGTCATCATGGCACCGACCGGACCGAAGATCCTGGACTTCGGCATCGCGCACCAGGCGACCGCCGAGGACGCGACCCGCTGGATCCGGGTACGCCGGCTCCGCCGCCGGCTGCGGGCGATGCGCATCCCCTCCTCGCCCGCCCTGGCCGAACCGGACGGGGAGTCCGACGCTCCCCGCGACCGCCTGGGCACACCCGGTGGATCAGCCCGGAACAGTATCGCGGCCACCCCGTCACCGGCCGCTCCGACATCTTCCTCTGGGGCGCGCTGGTCGCGTTCGCGGCGGCCGCGCACGACCCGTTCGGCCACGGCCACCCCAAGGAGCTGGCCCGTCGCGTCCTGCACGAGGACCCCGACCTCGACCGCCTTCCCTCCGGCCTCGAAGCGCTGGTGGTCGCCGCGATGGCGAAGGATCCCGCGGAACGTCCGGACTCCACCGAACTCCTGCACCGCGCGCTCACCCTCGTCGGCGGTGAGAACGGGGAGGTCGACGCCGACCGGCCAGCCGCCGTCCAGCGTGTACTGGATCGCGACTGGAACAGCGTGGCGATCCGGCAGCCCCTGCCGCCGCGGAAACACCGCTGGTTCCGCAGCATCTGAGCCGGCTCCGAACAGCGGCGCGGGGACGGGCGGCGCCCGTCCCCGCGCCAGGGTACCGGTGGTGGCGGGATCCCGCCACCGTCACGTCGGCCTGTAGTACTGGCGGGACGCCGACACCAGCAGCAGCACCAGGATCGCGAGCGTGTAGAGCAGCGGCAGGATCGCCGCCAGGCCGCCGAACACCGTGTTGGCCAGTGTCAGGAGCAGCATCAGTACCTGGAAGACGAGCACCGTCCAGAAGAGGCCGGGCGACCGCCTCCCCATCAGGCCGGCGAGGACCAGGGAGATGATGCCGTACCCGCCGACGAAGAGAGCGGCCGTACCGAAGACCCACGGCAGGTCCTCCACAGGGAACCCCTGAACGGTCGCGCCCTCCCCCATCCCCTCCAGGGCTTCGGGGAACGTCGCGACGGAAGCGAAGAGCAGCGCGAGCAGGAGCCCGAACGCGCCGCCGACGAACATCAGCACGCGGGCGCCGATCACCGTTCCGGGCTGCTTCGGCCTCTCCGGCGCCATCGGCGGGAAATCCCGCCCGTAAGGCGGGTACCCCTGCGACGGCTGACCGTAGGACTGCCCGGGCGGCCACTGCTCGGGATATTCGGATTGGCCGGGCTGGCCGGGAGGCGGCCCCGGCGGAGGCGGCTGCCAGGGCGGCCCCGGCTGGCCGGTCTGGTCCGGCTGCCCAGGAGGCGGCTCCTGCGAAGGCTGGCCGGGCCGGTCGTATGGTCGGTCGGGCGGTTCTTGACCGGGCTGCGGATACACGAGAGAACCTCCGTCTATTCACTTCTTCGGGCACCCCGGACCCGGACGCGCCACGAATCGAGCGGCGCTTCCCGCCGTCCTGCCCTTTTCTCCCAGGAGGCGGGCAGCCGCGGCCTTCAAGGCCGTATCGCCGTTTCTCCAGGTGCGCGGTGAGCCGTATGTCCCCCGTTCTCCTCATTCCCGCTTCCCAGCCCTGCAGCACGGAAAACGCGCGCACCACTCGGCGAACGGCGGGGCCCCGGCCCCCGATTCCCGAAGCGGTGCGACCCTCACCCCGTGGCATGAACCAGGTGGGGGCGCATCGTCCCTCCTGCTCCCTCCCCTACACGGCCGGCTGGTGTGGTGCCGCTCCGCGTCTCCCCGAACAGCGCCGGGCACCACCAGCCGCCTGCGCACGGCGGAGTCGAGCATGCGGGCGAACGTCCGGCCGTCCGTACACCGCGCCATGTCGGACAGAGTCCTACGCACCCCCGTGAGCAGGAACGGCGGGCGCCACACCAACTCCGCCTCGGCCACCGGGGCGGCATGGAGCCGTACGCCCTCCGGTACGGCCCCCTCGCGCGGACGCGGCACGCAGCGGGCCAGCACGCCCACGTGCACGGCGCCGCCGTTCCACGGCGGAACCCCGTCCAGCCGCCACAACCGCGCCGCCGTCTCGCGGCACGCGAACACACCGGGCTCCATGGCGAGCATGGCCGACATGACGGCCCGCCGCGGTGTCCACGCCGCACCGCCGAACTCCGCGACCCGGTACACACCGCAGTGCCGGGTGAGCGCCCACACCCCTTCGCGCAGGCGTCCGGCGACAGCGTCGGCCCCCAAACCGGACCGCCGCGCCTGCGCATCGCTGACCAGCCCGAACTGGTACGCGGCAAAAAGGGCGACAGCCTCGTCACCGCTACAGGGCAGCCGGGTCTCAGGAGTGTGGAACACACCGGCCAGCCTCGCTCCGCCGGCCTCCGGTCCGCACCCCCGGCCGGCCCGCCTGTGGACATCCGGGGCGGCCCGGGAGGAGCCGGAGAATTCGTTTGCGGTCCTCCACAACAGGCCGCATGCTTCCCCCATGCTGATCAGAGACGCCGACCTTGCGGACTGGCCCGCCATCTGGCCCTTCCTGCGCCGTATCGTCGCCGCCGGTGAGACCTACACCTGGGACCGCGCCGTCAGCGAGGACCGGGCCCGCGCCCTGTGGTTCAAGGAACCCCCGGGACGCACGTTCGTGGCCGTCGACCCCGACGGAACCGTCCTCGGCTCGGCCAACATGGGGCGAAACCACTCGGGACCCGGATCGCACATCGCCACCGCGAGCTTCATGGTCGCTCCCGAGCACGCCGGGCGCGGAGTGGGGCGGGCGCTGGGGGAGCACGTGCTGGACGCCGCCCGCGCCGGCGGCTATCGCGCGATGCAGTTCAACGCCGTCGTTGAGACCAACACCTCGGCCGTCGGCCTGTGGCGCTCGCTCGGTTTCGAGGTGGTCGGCACCCTGCCGGAGGGCTTCCAACACCCGGTCAAGGGCTATGTCGGCCTGCACATCATGCACCGCCGCCTCTGAGGGGGACCTGCGGCGATCACCTTCTAGAGTGGCCGGCGTGACAGGTCTTCCCGAAAGCTCAGCGCACGGTGACGAGATCGCGGGCGTCCGCGAGGTGTGGCGGGAGCTCGGCCTGCCCGGGATGATCGACGTCCACACCCACTTCATGCCGGACAACGTCATGCGCAAGGTCTGGGCCTACTTCGACGGGCTCGGCGAGGGCGTATGGCCGATCACCTACCGCGGCAGCGAGGCCGAACGGGTGGAGCTGCTGCGCGCCTTCGGGGTGCTGCGCTTCACCTCCCTGGCCTACCCGCACCGGCCGGGCATGGCGGAGTGGCTGAACTCCTGGGCCGCCGACTTCGCCGACCGCCACCCCGACTGCCTGCGAAGCGCCACGTTCCACCCCGAGGCGGCCGCCGCGGACTACGTGGCGAAGGCGATCGGCTCGGGCGCACGGGTGTTCAAGGCCCACCTGCAGGTGGGCGGGTACGACCCGTGCGACCCGCTGCTCACCGGCGTGTGGGGCGCGCTGGCCGACTCGGGAACGCCCGTGGTCGTGCACTGCGGTTCGGGGCCGCAGCACGGCGAGTTCACCGGCCCGGAACCGTTCGCCGCCGTGCTGCGGGAGCACCCCGCCCTCACCGCGGTCATCGCGCACGCGGGCGCCCCGGAGTACACCGAGTTCCTGGACCTCGCCGAACGCTACGAGCGGGTGCACCTGGACACCACGATGGTGTTCACCCGCTTCACCGAACAATGGGCCCCGTTCCCCACCGCTGACCTGCCCCGCCTCGAAGAGCTGCGGGAGCGGATCCTGCTGGGCACCGACTTCCCGAACATCCCCTACCCTTACCGCGAACAGCTCCAAGCGCTGGCCGACCTCGACTTGGACGCGGACTGGCTGCGCGCCGTACTGCACGGCAACGCGGCCCGGCTGTTCGGGGTGTGAGTGCCGCTTTCGTGCCGCAACGCGGTGTGGCGGCTTTGTTGAGCGTCCCCGCCGTCGATGACCGCAACTGGTTTCGACCTGCCATCGCGAAGCAGCCCCCTCCCTGAACGCTGAGGCCTGACTCTTAGCACTGGGCAGGAAGCATTCGACTGGACAGAACACCGGAAAACCGGGTCGCGCAGATTAGGTTCTTCCGCTGACCACAGATATCGAAACGCCGGACGCCCGTTTCGTGAACTGCCGGATCAGCGTCGTCAGAGCGGGGCTTCGGGGCCCCAGGAGAAGGCGCTGATCTTCCTCTCCGAACCCCCTCACACCCAGGACGGCCAAACCCAGGGGGAGCGATCAGTTAATCCAATTATTGAGCCGCCAGTCTATGTCTTCGTCCACGGAGTAGACGACCTCATCGAAATGATCGGGGTCGATGTTTTCCACACCACCATCCACACCGCCTCCACTCATACGCATTTCATAAATACTGCTGTTGGTCTTGACGAGCAGGACGTAGAGAACACTGTCAGGATCATCACCCGAAAGTCCGTTCATATAGTACGCATCGTCGCCGACTTCGCCGGTCTGGGTCTCCACACCAACTTCAGAGAAGTAGCCGTCCAGTCTCTCTTTTCTGGACTTAAAATCATCATCAGCGATACTCTCTTTAGAGTCACCCCCCGAAGCGTCAGCGATCGCCCGGTAAGATAGATTGAAGTCCCACGTCACACGCTCCGATTCCGGTTTGCTGCGACTTTCGATCTCCCAACGGCAATCATCAGTCACGGTGCGGACTTCGGTCGACGATTCGTCCTCAACGGTGTCGTTCGGCTCCCCCGAGTCCTTTCGTTCAATCAGATACCCCCCCTCCAAAGAGGAATGCATCTGCCTGCACAAGTCCAATTGCCCGGGGGGGAGCGACTCCCTCGGCTCTGCACCCGCTTGCCCGCCCGATCCGGAAAGCAGTGACGAGAAAAATGTCTTCGCGACGCCGACAGCCGCCCCTACGACCAAGAGGGCTGCTGCTGTCCCCGCAACAAAAATAACGAGGCAAGCACGCCATCCCTGTAGCCCTTCTTTCTTCGGTGCCACAGATTCTCGTTCAGGCATATCGGATCCTCGAGTTCAGGAAGTGGTGTTCGGATCGGCGTCATAGCCTCCCCTGAGCCTCCAACTGCTCCTTTACGTCGGGATGCTCCAGGGGGCGGGTGAAACCGACGATGTCGGCTCGGCTCGGGTCGTCGTACTCGCGGGTGGCGATCGGTCCGCAGTTGGTGCACCACGCTTCGACCATCAGACCGTCGCCGATCACCATGCCCATGTGCCCGGGTCCTGAGGGTTCACCACTTCGTTGCACATCGAAGAACACAAGATCACCGGGCTGTTCCTCGCCCTGCGGCACTTTCGGACCGAATTCCCACTGAGCCTGGGATACACGGGGGACAGTGACACCGATGCTCTCGTAGGCCTTCATCGTCAGACCGGAGCAGTCGAAGCCGTTCGGCCCCGTCCCGCCCCAGACATAGGGCTTTCCCCGCTGGCCCATCGCCCAGTCGACCACCGCCTGTGTCAGATCGTCGGGGGCCTGGGCGATCGGTTCGCCTTCTTCGTTCAGCTCGCAGTTGACCGCGGTCTCGACCGAAGAGCTGGTGTCGAAGTCGCCGTCGGCGTACCGATCCGCCCACTCCATGACGTCGTCCACGTACCACCAGGCGTGGTTGTAACCGTAGATCGCTTGGCGCATATCGTCCTCGGCGCCGTGATTGAGCAGGTAATCGGCGGCCGCGGGGATGGCATCGGCCGGATCGTAGACGTTGACGACCCCGTCATCATCGCCGTCCTGGCCGTACCCGTCCTCCGGGCGGTCCTCGACGTTCATGATGGGCTCGCCGCCCCAGCTGTTCCCCGCTGCGGAACCGTCCAAGGCGCCGAACTGCATCGGCCCTGCCGCCCCCCAGTCGTTGTGGCCCTCGGTGATGCCTGGCCCGTCCCAGCGGCCGTGCTTGCTCTCCACCTGGCCGACGCCCGCGAGGATGTTCCACGGGATCCCCTTGTCCTCACCCGTCTCCTTGTAGAGCTCCAGGTAGTTCTCGGGGACGGAGTCCTCGGCGTAGCTGCTGCTCTCGGCTTGTTCCAAGTCTTCGCCAGAGGTGCATCGGAGGCCTCCGGCAATATTCATAGCCCCTGGGTTCAGGGCTGCCATAGGGATAACGATGATGGCAAGTACGACCACCCCGGCTATGAAGAGGCCGACGGCGATGGCGAGACGAGTAGCACAGGAGCCTCATCGGAGGGGGTAGGGGTGATGAAGAGGGAGATCATTCAGTCACCTGCCGGAGTGGTGGTCGTGGAGCCCCGTAGGCCAGGGTCGCTGAAGGCATTCCAACAAGTTCGAGACGCTGACACCGCTTGCCTGCTCAAAGGTCCTACCGGTGGGGTAGGGGCTCAAGTGACGCCATCCGACGGGTCGTGGAGGCCCAATACAGATGGGGGAGTCATCAGCCTTCACCCAGGTTGCCGGCGTCAGCGGGTTGGAAATCGTAGACCTGCCATTCGCCTCCCTCCTTCAGCATTGTTACGGCGAAGTCCCCGAGGTCTTCGGTGGTCCCCTCAGCCCCCTGGGTAATCGACTGGGTCTCGACGACGAAAACGATCGACTCCTTGTCGAAACTGCGGATGGACTTCACGTTGGCGCGGCCCTCGGCGACGGCTTCGTCCTCCGCCCTCTCCTGCCAGAAGGCACCGGCACCGGAGCTCTCCTCAAGGGTCTCGGCGTACTCCTCCGTCGCGAGGTCCTCCAGCGGCTTGTAGTACTCCTCGGGGGATTCCGAGTAGTCGATGGTGCCGTAGGCCTCGGCGAAGCCCTGGGCCGTTGCCGCTGCGGCCTTGAGTTCGTCCTCACCGAACGGAAGCCAGTCGAGGACCTGCATGTCCTCCGTCGCCGTAGTCGGGATCGGACTGGGCGGAGTCGTAGCGGGTCCCCCGGTGTCCTGCTCGCCGCTGTCCGCGGAATCCTGCCCCTGCTCGGCTTGCTCGTCGCTTCCACCGCCGAACCCGCCCACACTCAGGTATATGCCGAAGGCGACGAGTACGGCGACGAGAGCGCCGAAGACGAGACGCTGCGCACCTTCAGAGAGAGTCCTTGGCATGGCTGGGTCCTAGTTGGGGCGACCGGCAGGGCGATGATGAGGCGGTGTCCGTCCTCGCTCCATGGAGGAAGGGATGAGCACCGGTGGACTGTGGCCACGGTAGAGCGCACACCGTCCGGGCCGCCACCGCCAATGCGACGGCGCTCCCCGGCCCGAGGTATTCCACCCAGCCATGTGTTTGCCTCGCGGCCTGCGGTATCACGCTGAAAAACACTCACCGCCGAACGTATCCCCGTGAAGAACCGAACCGGCATCAATCCTCATCCCTCAGCCAGAAGGGGACGTCGCGGCGGCTGTCGCGCCGGCGCTGGGCTTCGGCACCGGCCCAGAAAGGACTGGTCGGGGTGTCCTTGTTGGACTTGGCGGAGGAGCCGGTGATCCAGTTTCCTCCCTCACCGCGATTCGGCGGTGCGGCCGGGCGCGACGGCCTCGGCGGGGGTGCGGGTTTTTGCTGCTTGGGCCGGGGACCGCCCCAGCGGGAACCCGCCGCGCCGATGTTCCCCTGCGGCGGCGTCGCCGTACGCCCCCTGAAGATTCCCTGGCCACTGCTGGGAGCCGCTCGGTCCGCCGCACCACTGGCAGGGCCGCTGGTACCGCCGCCTCCGGACGGAGGACGCTGGCCGCTGCCGGCGGATCCGGTGCCGAAGATCGAGGCCCATCCGGTGTCCCCGGTACCCGTGTACCCGCCTGCCGGACGTGGCGGAATGGAACCGCTGCCGCGCCCGCCGGAAGACGCCGAGGGAGTGCCCAGTCCCCCCGAAGCCGCTTCGCTGAGCCGCGGCGCTTCCGAAGCACTGCGCTGCGTGGATGTGCCCTGCTGCGGACGGGCGGAGTCGCCCTTGGCGCCACCCTGTCCCAGATGCAGGGGCGGCGGACCCGACTGGCCACGAACACGCCCGTAGCCCGCGGTACCGCGGGCACGCCCATTGTCCTCGCGGGTCGGAGAGCCGTCGGGCTCACCACTGTCGGGTGCGCCCGGAGCCGCACCCCGCGCCGCGTCCACAGCATCTCCCGACCCGGTGCCGCCACCCGCCGGTATGGCCCCGGCCGCGGCCGCCAGCTGCGGCGATCGCTTGAGACCCCACTTCTGCGCCCGCATATAGGCGACGGGAGGCAACACGTTCGCGCTTCTGCTCAGAGCTCGGCTCTGCACCGCATCACTCACCATACGAGAAGTGAAGGTATTCGCGTTGACCGAGGAGAAAAGATGCGCGAACGGCTTACGATAGATGAACAATGCGAGAGTGAAGAGCGCCAGCAGGATCATTTGCAGGCCCCACCCGAGGTTAGTGGCCATGACTAGTCCATAACACATCACCAAAAGCGAAATCAGTAGGATGATGAAGACCTGCTTCAACAGCAGACCGAGCATCATCTCAAACCACCGCAAGAGGACCGTACGCCCATACCCCGGATGGACGCCAATAAGTAGAAATATCGGAGCCAGCAGCAAGAGCAGCAGGAACCCGATTTTGAGCACTATCAACGCGACCGATCCCGCCAGAATCAATCCTCCAGCGAAGACCGAAGCGAACAGAGCCAATGTTGCTACACTGAGCCTGCTCCCCTGCTGGTTTCCCTCGAAAACCGGATATACTTCCGGATAGTCCGCCTGGACACTGGAAGCGATGCCTTCGTACTGCTCCTGCTTCTGCTCTGTAAGCTCCACAGGATCCACTTCGCCGTTTTGGATCTGGTCTTGTTCGGTTCGACTGATCCCTTGAGACTGAAGGAGTGCAACTCCGTGCTCTTCAGACGCCGCGTCAGCGGCAGGCCCATTACCGAAATTGCCAGCCATCCAGGGCTGACACACTAGTCCTGACCAGAGCATGTGCGAATTCTGCCTGACCGCAAACTCACTTCCACTCTCCCAGTCCGCCTGTTCGACCGCCGGAGCCCCAGGTGGACATTCGGTCGAAGGGCCATCGGCAGACACCCTGGAAACTGCGGTGTTGACCAGCTGACCGCCTGAATTAACGATGTTACCCGCCAGAGAGAGTATTTGCCCTGGATTGACCAGAATCCAGATACCAAGTGCCGTGGCGATCACCATCCAAATCGCACTCTCAAGGGTCAGCGTGACACGCTTACGGATAAGTCCGTACCAGCCAAGCCAAACCGCACCGAGAATAATAACCGTCGGGAGAAGGGGACGCCACACCCCTTCACGCAATTCGGATACAACGTTCTCGATCAGGCTATTAAAGTTATTCAGCAGCCTGTCCGAAGCAGCGGCCTCATAGACCGTTATAGTCGACTGGTTGATCGTTTTCGACAAATCCCATGCGCTGGTATTCAGCGTGGCGATCGCGCTTGAACCAAGTTTGTCCACGCAGGAGTCGCGGATCGTGTGCCACTGCTGGCCGGCTGTCCCGTATTCACCGTAGAGACTTGAATCAGGCGGGAGTCCATCGGTTCCCTCAGCGAGGGATGGGCGCGAGTCCGGGGGTCTGAGCAACCCGTCGGCGCCGCTTCCCGCAGCCTCCGGCTGGGGTGCGGGCTCTCCTTCGCACCCGGGTTGGGCTTGGGCGGAGCCCGTCGGCACCAGCAGGAAGACCAGCATGAGCAGGGCCATCATGGCGAAGCGGCGCAGGCCCGATGGGCGGCCATCGGGGTGCTTCGCCCGTCTCTCCCCTCGGGTCTTTGACCGTTCTCCTAGGCTGTCCGCGGCCGACACGCCACCCGGCACCTCCCGGCCGCGGAGGCCCGCGGTCTGCCGCTCGGCTTCCCCTTGCCGCCTCTGCCACAGGCCCTTCCAGCTCAGGCCATGGCCCCATCGGCCCATTCTCACCGCTCCTGCCCTGTGTCCCCGGTACCTATCAGAGCGCTGCCGGCACTGCCCGCGCCGCCGTCATCGTCGGGTCGCTGTCGTGTGGGGTTGGTGTCGAGCCAGTGGAGTAGCTCCTCCGACACCAGGTCGACGGCGATGCGTCCGGCGCGGCCGTCGAGGTCGCGGTAGATGCATTCGCCGTTGCCGAGGTTGCGCAGCATGGCCATGTGGTCTTCGGAGGGTTCCACACCGAGGAGGGCCATGACGCTCTCCACCTCCACCCGTTCACTGGAGCGGAAGGCGAAGACGCTCGACAGACAGTTCGTGACCTGCTCGTTCAGCAGGTCGCCGGCGTTCTGGCTGACCAGGATCAGCGCGGTGTTGCGGGAGCGGCCCATCCTGGACACCTCGGGGACGAGTTTGGCGCCTTCGGGGGTTGAGGTCACCGCCCACGCCTCGTCCAGGAAGATGGCTTTGGGCAGCCGGCGGTCGAGCCCGTTCATCAGTCTTCGGGCGAACTGGCTGACCAGGTACAGCAGGGCGACACTGAGCCGCTGCTCGTAGGAGTAGTCGTCGCGCTGGATGGCGGAGTCGGGCAGGGTGAGGCCGCCGAGGGTGAAGACCGTGGTCCACCCTTCGGTGTCGATCTGCGTCTCTCCCTGCGGGTCGAAGCACAGGCTGGCCAGCCGCATCTCCGACATCGACCGCAGAACGGCGCCCAGGTTGCGGGAGGCGGCGTCGTCCGAGCCTTCCAGGTAGTCGACGACCTTGGCGAGGCTCGGCCGCGGCTGGTTGGCCACGGCGGCGACGGCCTGGATCATGGCGGACTCGCGCTCCTCGCTCATGCGGGGGAGCAGCAGCCGCAGCGTCTCGGTGGCCATGGTCTTCTTCGCCGGGAGGTCGTCGCCGAACCCGAACGGGTCGAGCAGCCCCGGCTCGGCGGAGCCCAGCGACATGATGCGCGCCTTGCGTCCGCGGTTCTGCAGTAACCGGATCAGGGATTCGGCGTCGCCTTTGGGGTCGATGGCCGCGACGGTCACCCCGCGCAGCGCCAACTGGTGGATCAGCAGCAGGGCGAGGGTGGTCTTTCCGCCGCCCGGTTCGCCGGTGATGGCGATGGCGGTAGGCCGGTTGCGCGCCGCGGCCACCATGGGGTCGAAGTGCACGATGTTGCGGGCGCGGCCCAGGGTCTCGCCGATGTAGGGGCCGGTCCAGCCACCGCCCCCGGTGCCGGTGTCGCGGCGGTCTCCCACCTCCACGGTGGCGGTGGGCATACCACCGGCGATGGTGCGCAGCGGCTGGCGCTGGGCGTAGGCGCGCAGCCGGATGCGGTCGCCGGGCAGCGACTCGGAGAAGAGGGCGAACTGGTCGCCGGTGGAGTTCACCACGTCGATGCCGATGTCGCGGTAGTGCTCGACGACCGCCTCCACCCGCTGCACCAGCAGGTCCTCGGTGGGGGCCGACACCATCAGCCGGTGCCAGCCGTAGACGAACGGGAGGCGTTCCTTGGTGATGCCGTGCTCCAGCATCCGCGCGGCGTCGATCTGCTCGGCGAGCGCGATGGGCGCCTCGACTCCGGCCTCGCGGATGTGGGCGTCCATGTCGCGGGCATGGGCGAGCTTGCGGCCGACGTCCTTGCTGGCCTTGGCGGGCGGGACGAGCTTCATCCGCAGTGACGCCTCGACCGGGAACGGCAGTCCATCGGCGTAGTGCAGCCACGGTTCGCCGTCGGGGAACGGCATGAGATCGGGGAAGCGGGAGAACGACAGGTAGGCGACGTAGGTGGCTCCAAGGGGCTGCGCCAGGCACAGCATCGAGCGCCCGTTGTGGACGACCCCCTCGACCAACTGCTCGATCTCTCCCCTGCCCCAGGTGCGGCGACCGACGGCCGAGGGGCGCGGGTCCTCGACCGTGCCGGTGACGGCGTGCCGGATCAGCCAGGCGACCTCGGTGGAGGAGGCGTGCCGGGCGTGCAGGGAGCTGGCGGCGAGTGCACGGCCGAGGCGTTCGGCCTGCTCGGTCCAGCGGGCGATCTCCTTGTCGTCGATCGCGTCGTCCTCCATGCCGAGCGCCTGCTCCGTGCGCTGGTAGGCGGTGAAGAACTGGGAGAACAGCCCCTGCGTGAGCTGACTGCCGACGCCGCCCCGCTGGCCGAGGCGGACGCCGAGGTAGACCTCCTTGGTCCAGAAGTCCTTGGCCCAGACGTGCCGGTACATCTCGTCGAGGTAGTCGAACCAGCCGGGGCCGGAGTCGGAGGTGTCGTCGAGGGCGGTGGCCCAGTCGGCGGCCGGGTAGGTGCGGTGGGCGATGCGGAGGTGGACCTCGGCGTCGTTCATCCGGATGGCCGCGAGGGCGATGGTGATGTTGGTGGCGAGGGCTTCGCGCTCCTCGGGGGTGGTGAACTCATAAGACACCGTTGGCAGCCGGAAGTAGGCCCAGGCCTCGGAATCGCTGAGCAGGATGCGGTCGTCGAAGTAGCGGACCGCGAGGCGGCTCGCGCCCTGGGCGCCTCTAAGGCCGATCATCGGTGCCCTCCATCGTCGTCAGGTGTCGTGCTCCGGGGTGGTGTCGTGCGCGCCCTCTTCCCCGCCGCAACGCAGGCCCCGCCCCGTCCGGGGGCAAACCGCCCCACTGGAGAAGAACCGCGGGAAATTCATCGTGCCCGTGTCAAGACCCTGGTGCCAGTTCCGGGCCGGGAGCTGTGGATAACTGGGGTGGGGACGGCGCACCGGGGGTGGACGAAGGGGTGGGGTTCGGGTCACCGCTGCACCTCCCGGGAGGTGCGGGGGTCTGCGGGAGCGGTCGGGGCCCCGTTGCCCGTGGCGCTGTTGGCCGTGCTGAAGCCGTGCATCAGTACCCCCGCCAGGGCCCCGTGCGCGCGGCGGGTCGTGGAACGGAGCGCCTTCATGTCAATGGCGCCGCGGGGCACGGTCAAGTGGTCGTCCCACGGCACCCGGACGATGGCGCGGCAGCGTCCGCGGGCGACCCGTTCAGCGTCGTCCACATCTCCCAGGCTGCGTTTGCTCACCCCGTTGATCGCGACAATGGCCTTGGCCCTCAGGTGCGCGTACCCGTGCCCGTCGAGCCATTCGAATGTCATGGCCACGGCCCGCGCCGCGTCGGAACTCGCGGGGGCCACCAGCACCAGGCGTCGACGATGGGCAGGGCCCGCGCCACCCCGGTCGCCGCCGGGTCCAGCAGCGTAAACCCGTAGAACTCGCCCAGCAGGCTGGTGAGGCCCGCGTAGTCGCGGTCGTCGAGTGTCTGCACGTACGGGTCGTCCAGCGTGGTCACGACCTCCAGCCCACTGCGGGGCTGAGCGGAGGTGTATCTCCGCATCCCCATGTAGCCGCTGATCGAGTCGGCGTTGGCGAGCAGGGATGTGACGGTCTCGGGCGTCTCGGTGCGGATCCGCCGCGACAGGCCGCCCAGGCCGGGATTGACGTCCACCGCGACCACGCGCTCGTCGCGGTACGCGGCGAGCGTGTGCCCGAGCAGCAGCGTGCTGACCGACTGCCCGGCCCCGCCCGTGCAGCCCAGCACCACGACGCGGCGCGGAGCGTCGATCGGCGCGCGCAGCCGCTCGATGTCCCCGTCGGGAAGGTCGTAGTCGGGCGGGGAGGTGGTGCCCCCTTTCACAACGCGCGCCAGGCGGCGCCAGCCCCGCGTTGTACTGCCGGATCCGGGGGTGTCCTCGCTCTGCGCCCGGGTGCGCGGGTCCTCGGTGGTCTCCTTGGGACGCTCCGCGGGCCCGCCGCTGTTGGGGGTGTCCGTGAGCCGCTGCTGCTCGCCGGTCCCGTGGTCCAACTGGAGGGCCGGCTTGTCGCCGCCGGAGGCCGCCTCCGCCGAGGATGCCTCCCTCCCCTCCTTCCGGCCGTCCTCCGGATCCGCTCCGGGAACGGGCTGACCGAACAGGTGGCTCAGCCGGCGCGCGTTCTGCGCGACACGGGTGAAGACACCGTCCTCCCCCGGAGGGGTGGTCACCATCCTGGCCCGGGCCACCGGTTTCCGCTCGGGCGCGGACTGCGGCCGTTCGGCCTGCGCGGCGGCCGGGGACGCTGCCTCGGCCCCCTCGGCCTCTTCGGGGTCCTCGGGGGACGCGGTCCCCGACGGGGTCTTCGCCGACTCCGGCTCGGGCCGCTTCGCGGTGCCGGCGCCCTCCTGGGTGTCCCACTCCTCCTGCGGATTCGGCGGCACCCGCTTCCTGTGCGCGCGAGTGGCCCGCATGCTGCGGGAAAGGCGTTCGGAACGCTCCGCTCCGCCTCCGGGGCGCGCGCTGGATCCCGCCCCGGACTCCGAAACCGTTTCGCGGTCCTCCTGGCCGGGGAGATGGTCGGCGGGCCGGTCGGGGATGCCATCGGTCCGGACGGAGCCGCCGCCGACCGCTGGAGCGGCAGAGGGCTGCCGCGCACCGGCCTGTTCCACCGGCTGCGAAGCGCCGCTGGCCGGCGGGGCCGGGTCACTGGAACCGCCGGGGTCGTCCGGGGCCTTCTCCGGAGGCACGGACGGTGCGGGGGCGTCCCCGGGCTGCGCGGTGCCGGGCACCTCAACCCGCTCGGGGGCCTGATCCGCGCGCTGTTCCACCGCGGGTTCGCCGGCCTGGCCGTCCTGGCCGGGGCCGGCCGGGGACCGCTGGTCCTCGTCCGCCCGGCCCGTGCTGTCGGCGGCGCCGGGAAGCTCGGTGTCCTCTGTGGACTCCCCGCACTCGGCGCGGCGGGCGGCCCAGCGCTGGCGGGCGCGGAAGGCCGCGGCTTCGGCGGCTTCCAGGTCCGCTGCCGTGGCGCGGCGCGGCGGGCTGTGCACCGTGGAGAAGCTCGCGTGCTCGCCGGTGCCGTGGTCCAGCTCCAGCGGGGGCTTGTCCATGGTGGTGAGGGCGTGGCCGGGTGGTGTGCCGGCCCCGGCCTCCGGGGGGCGGCCGGCGGTCGCGCACCGTCGCCGGTGC